>JAYNYG010000082.1:0-11859 GCA_038102935.1 Alphaproteobacteria bacterium
AATCCTCCGTTAAAACGATCCCAATCTGATCCCAAATGATTTGATGATGGACACGCGAGTACGGAGTGTTCGGCTTCCGCCAAAAGCGCCTCGACGTTGTCCTCTACAAGGTCTTTCTTGTAGCCAAGCTTCAACGCGTCCATGACCGTGTCAGCGGTCGATTTAGACACGGGGCCTGATGGCTTTGCGGTTTTGTCTAGCATTGGCCCAGGTCATACCCTTGGTGATTTAGTCCTGCATGAATGGCAGGTAATCGGCCGATCTTCAAACTATCCGTGTGATGGGCGCTAATGATTCCACCACGCCAGGTCAGAATAGGCCCTGAGATCAAGCTCGTGAGTCCATGCGGATCGATGTTGTTGGGACACATGGAAATAGGTTTCGGCCATTTCTTCGGGCAGCATCAGCCCATCATGTTCCATGCCCTTGCTCTCACGCAAAGCCGCGAACCGTTCCGGTCCAAGCATCTTGCCAAGCGTATCAGGCGCATCCACGGATCCATCGACGACGATATGCGCGATGTGGACGCCCTGTGAAGCAAACTCAGCGTTGAGGGATTGGCACAGCATACGGCGGCCGCCCATCGCGGCGGCATGGGAGTGCTGTCCCGCATTGCCGCGCATGGCGGCTGTGGCCGAGGTTACGAGCAATACGCCTTTGCCGCGCTCCGCCATCAACGGACAAACGGCGGCGGCTGTGCGGAAAAGCGCGAGCGTCGCCATGCGCCAGCCAAGCTCGAAGGCCTTCAGAGTTGTTTCGCCAAGGCTGCGGTTGCCAATCTGGGCGCCCAAATTGAACACGACGACTTCGATTGGGCCAATGTCGGCTTCAATTGCAGCGATCCGGTCTTCGATCACATCTGGCTCGACGGCGTTCATGAGATGACCTGATGCCGATCCGCCTTCATTCTCAATATCTTGGACCAGTTTTTGCAGCCCATCTTCGTCGCTGCGTCGGCAAAGGACAGCATGATATCCAGCGCGCGCAAAGCGTTTGCCGACAGTGCCGCCGATACCGGCGCCCGCTCCAACGATGAGACATACGGGTTTCATGGCGAATTCCTTTGTTATCCAAGCCTGAATATGCGGCGCCTGCTCCAGGAGGCAAACAGCGCGTTGACTGTTGCAGGATGGAAGGCGACAACGATAGGCGCAAGCACATAGGCAGAGATATAGCGCGCTACGGCGACAGGGGATGGGTCATGCAGGTTTCATTGGCTGATATTGAAAGCGCAAGCTTTGAGGCGTTAACCGCCTATGGAGCGGCGCCCTGGCAGGCGCGCACAGTCGCCCGCGCGGTGGCCCGGGCGGAAGAGACAGGCAATGTGATTTGCGGGCTCTATTATCTTGAGAGCTATTGCGTGCAGCTTGCATCGGGCAGGGTCAATGGCACGGTAGAGCCGGTGGTAACGACGCCGCGCCCTGGCGTCGTGAGCGTTGATGCGGGACTAGGCTTCGCGCAACCGGCCTTCGAGCGGGGGCTGCCCGCAGCTATAGATGCGGCGAAAACATGCGGCGTTGCGACATTGGCGATCGGGCATTCGCATACCTGCACGTCGCTTGGTTTCTTTACGGAGCAGATTGCGGCGGCTGGCTTGATCGGCATTGGCTTCACTAATGCCTCCGCGATTGTCGCCGGGCTTGGCGGCAAGAAGCCTGTCCTTGGCACGAACCCCATCGCCTTCACGATCCCTGGCCCGGACGGTCCAGCGATGCATGCGGATTTTGCGACCTCCGCCGTGGCGCTTGGAAAAATCACGATGGCGAAAGCGGCGGGCGAGGACATCCCATTGGGCTGGGCGGTTGACCGTGAAGGCCAACAGACGGCCAGCCCTGACGCCGCTTTGCAAGGATCGCTGGCGAGCGCGGCTGGCCACAAAGGCTGGGCGCTCGGGCTGCTGGTTGAATTCCTCGCCTCTGGCCTGACAGGTTCAGTGAGCTCTCTTGATGTAAAGGGGCTGAAAAGCCCGGATGGGCCGCCGCATGATCTAGGGCAGTTCTACATCCTGATTGACCCATCGGCCTTTGGCGGAACACTTGCTGCGAGCGTCGCTCGTGTCGCGAGCGCGGTGGCGGACGATCCACCCGTCCGAATTCCAGGCGCACAGGGCAAAGACAGAGACCCGGTCACGCTTGACCCAGCGCTTTGGGCGTCGGTGAAAGCGCTCGTCGCTGGATGAAAACAGGGTAGATCGTAGATTTTCCGGCCCCTGGCCTTGTTTCAAGCCCACCCGCGCCTTAGGGTGTAGTCTCGATCACAAAAACTGCATGCGTGACGCTGGCAAGCGGCTGGCGTTGCTTTGACGTGCGGAAAAATACGGAGAGAGATATGCGGAAGAGCCTTTTTGCCGGAATGGTCGGCGTCGCCTCAGCGATTGCATTGAGCATGCCGGGCGCTGCACATGCTGCTTGCGGCAAAGTATCAATTACTGAAATGAACTGGGCCTCGTCTCAGATTATCACCGAAGTTTCCAAATTTTTGATGGAGCAAGGCTATGGCTGCTCTGTCGAGAAAGTGCCGTCAGCGACGACCACATCCGTAGCCTCCCTCGCGGAAAATGGCGAGCCGGATATCGTGACGGAGCTTTGGCTGAACTCGACCGGCGACGTTTATGCCAAGCTTGAAGCTGAAGGCAAAGTCACGCGCCTCGCGGACGTATTCAATCCAGGCGGCGTTGAGGGCTGGTGGATTCCTGAATACCTCGCCAAAGCGCACCCGGAATTGACCACGGTTAAAGGCATCATGGCCAATCCAGAGCTTGTGGGCGGCCGCTTCAATAACTGCCCAGACGGTTGGGGCTGCCGGATCGTCAATGACAACTTGATCAAAGCGCTTGGCATGCGGGACGGCGTCGAGATCTTCGATCACGGTTCTGGCGAAACCCTGGCGACGTCTATTGCCGCCGCCTACGAAGATAAGAAGCCTTGGTTCGGCTATTACTGGGGCCCAACGGCGGTTCTCGGCAAGTACAAAATGACGAAGGTCTCCATCGGCGATATCGACAAGAAGGCCCATGCGGCGAACTCCAACAAAGACAACGCTAATCCAGGCGTGTCCGACTTCCCGCCGGCGCCAGTGCTGACGGTTGCGACCAAGGCGTTGGCCGAGCGCGAGCCTGAAGTCGCTGAACTGATGGGCAAAGTCAGCTTTGACGTCAGCTTGCTCAGCGAGCTGCTGGCTTGGCAGAAGAACAACAGCGCTTCCGCTGAAGAGGCCGCCGTGTACTTCCTGACGACCGAGTCTGGCGTTTGGTCCAAGTGGGTCAATGACGACGCAAAGGCAAAGCTCGCCGCATTCATCAAATAATGCGGATTGCGTAACGGAAATGCCGGGTGGGCCTGCGCGCCTGCCCGGCGCTTTTCCGTGCTTAGGCAGGCCAAAGATTGCCGCCTGACGGGTTCTTCCGTCCGCCTTGAATAGCAAGCGGAAATCACATGGCGACCTATGATTTTCTATTTGATGGCCTTGGCCTGCGCGCCTGGTGTGACGCCGGCAAGACGGGCGACGCGCCGTTGTCCATGGCCGATCTGTTGGCCAAGGCCAATGGCGGCAAGGAAACATCGATTTGGGATTTGCCATTCCCATCCCTGGACGCATTGAATGACGCATGCGGGCGCATTGTGCAGTCCCGTGATGTAACCAAGGGCGTCGAGAACGCATTTTTGGCGGTGAAAGACCCGCTTCGCGTCGTCCTGGACCCCATTACTCAGCCGCTGAGTTGGCTTCTGGATTTTGCTCTCTACGGATTTGAGGCGGCGCCCTGGTGGCTAATGTTCACAATCCTGATGCTGATTGTATATCTGGCGTCGAATTCTTACCGCATGGTCGGGTTGGTCGTGGCCTGTCTCGGCTTCTTGGCGCTGATCGATCACTATGACTACGCGATGCAAACGCTGGCGATTATATTTGTTTGCGCGTTCCTATGCGTGCTGATTGGCGTCCCGATAGGCATCGCCATGTCGCGCAGCAACCTGTTGCAGCGCATGACGATCCCCATATTGGACATGCTGCAAACGTTGCCGGCGTTCGTTTACCTGATCCCACTGATCTTCCTGTTCTCGGTGACGGAGCCAAAGCTCTATGGCATCGCGATCATTCTCTATGCCATCGTCCCCGTGATCCGGCTAACGGACCTCGGCATTAGGTTGGTCGATAAGGAAGTGATTGAGGCGTCGGACTCCTTTGGCATGACGGATCGGCAGAAGCTGTTCGGCGTTCAAATCCCGCTGGCACTGCCGAATATCATGGCGGGCGTCAACCAAACGATCATGATGAGCCTGGCGATGGTGGTCATTGCATCGCTCGTTTCCGCACCGGGTCTTGGCGTGCTTGTGTTGCGCGGCATTCGAAATCTTGAGCTTGGCGTTGGCTTGATTTCAGGCCTTGGCATCGTGCTCCTGGCGATCATTCTTGACCGCGTCACCAAGGCCGCGTTGAACCGCATCAACGCCGCGCAGAAACACTAGGGGGCGCAGGGTGACTGAAACCGTAAAAATCTCGATCCGCGACCTCTATAAGGTCTTCGGCCTGGACCCTCAATCCGCGCTTGACCATGTGATGAAAGGCGTCGGCAAGGCGGAACTGCTTGAAGAGCATGGCCATGTGCTTGGCCTAAACAACATCAACGTTGATATGCGTGAAAGCGAGATCACGGTGATTATGGGCCTCTCTGGCTCCGGCAAATCAACGCTGATCCGCCACCTGAACCGCTTGATCGAACCAACCCATGGGCGGGTCGAGGTCGATGGCGATAACGTGTTGGACTATGACGAAGAGCAGTTGCGCAAAATGCGCCGCAAAGTCATGTCGATGGTGTTCCAGAAGTTCGCGCTCCTCCCGCACCGCACAGTGGCCGAGAATGCTGGCACCACGCTGAATGTCCGAGGCGTCCCGCAGCGTGAATATCTCGTTGAGGCCCACAAATGGTTGGACCGGGTGGGCTTGCAAGGCTACGACAAGCATTATCCGCACCAGCTATCAGGCGGCATGCAACAGCGCGTCGGCATCGCCCGCGCGCTCACGTCGAACGCGCCGATCATGTTGATGGATGAGGCGTTCTCGGCGCTTGATCCACTCATCCGAACGGACATGCAAGACTTGCTGCTGGAACTACAGACGGAACTGCAGAAAACAATCGTATTCATCACCCATGATCTGGATGAGGCTCTGAAGCTCGCCGATCATCTGGTTATCCTGAAAGACGGTGAAATCGTGCAGCAGGGTGAGCCGCAGCACATTCTGCTGAACCCGAACGATCCCTATATTGAGGACTTCGTCAGCGACATCAATCGCGCCAGGGTGCTGCGTGTGCGCTCGATCATGACGCCCCTGAACGGGGGCGCGCCACCGCCTGACGCCCATGGCGAGGTGGATTATGACGATACGCTGGAGAGCATGATCAGCGTATCAGGCGGGGATACCTCGCATGCCTATATCGTCACGCGCGACGGCGCTGCGGTCGGCACGCTGGAGATGACCAACCTGGTCAAAGCGCTGGTGCCGCGCGCGGCGTCTGAAGCAGGTGCGCGGAAGTACTGATTTGCTCTAGCTGCTTGGCTTCGTCTTTGCGCCCGGTCGGCTGAACTTCATTTTCTGATTGGCCAAAGCTTCCTGCGGCCCGCTCCAGGCATAGGCCAAGAGCGAGGGCTCCAAGTCTGATGTTGTTATTCTGTGGGTATGGCCAGGTGGATTGAAGATCAGCGACCCCGGCCCAAAGACGCCCTGGTGGTTCTCTGAGACAGCGCCGGATAAACAGATATAGCTTTCCGAAATATCGTCATGGGCATGGGCGGGATACGTGCATCCCGGCGCGAACAAGACGAGGCCCAGAATCACTTTATCCGTTACAACGGGGCCGCTGGGGCCCGTGAATTCCGCATAAGCGAATTTCTGCTCCAGCCCGCGCGGCACCTTGTCATAGCCGTATTGCCAACTTAGTTCATGCATGACGCCTTGGATTGCGCGAATGACGGAGGAGTGCCGCTCAAGCAGTCCTTCATCCAACGCCCGCCGGAAATGCGCCGTGACAGGCTTCTCTGCGGGAGCAAGCTCAACGATAGGCGCGTTGGTCGCCATAACCCGGCTGATCGCTTCGCGCACGGCCCGCTGATGACTGCGGATTTTCGGGCTGCCGCCGGACGAAAGATACCGATAGAACTCGTAATACTCCCGCAGCAGATACCGCCAGTCGGGCTTATCTGTGAGTTTCGATTGGGCGGGCTCTGTCATCATCGCCGGTCTCCGTCCGTGCAGCGGCGGGAGACTATAGGCGCCGGAATTACAGGTCGATAAAAAAGTGCGTGTGTGGCTGCGCCAGGCCGTTATTCTGCAGCGACGCTCATCGCAGTCGAGAGATCAAGACCGTCTGCGCCGCCTTCGCCAATGCCGCCGGCCTTCAGCGCCGCCCCAAGTCGATTGATCTCAGCTTGCGGGATCTTCATCAGCGGCGGCCGCACGACAGCGCGATCCTGGCGACCGAGCAGGACAGCCGCTTCCTTCATGCGGTTATGCATGTCCAGAAATGGCGGCGCGTAGAAGGCTTGGGTGATTGGCTGCATCCGGTCATTGATGGCGCGAGCTGTGGTCAGATCGCCCCGCTGCATGGCCCGGAACATCGCGACCTGCAGGTCCGGAATGATGCTGCCAGCGCCGGACAGCAGGCCACTGGCGCCCATAGACAGCGAAGCCATCAGCCAGGCGCTGTTCGTCGACAGCACGTTCACGGGGCGCGACAGGGATTGGAGCGTGCGAATATTGCGCTCATGCTCCATCGGCTCCGCCGTCCAGTCCTTGATGGCGGCGAGCGCGGGAATTTTCTCCGCCAGCCGTATGATTGTATCGAGCGGATAGGCCAGGTTTGTCCAGCGGGCATAGTTGAAGCAGATCAGCGGCAAATCCGTCGCGTCTGCGACAGCTTGGAAATGCGCTTCCGCCATCTCCGGGCGCTGCTCCCCGCCCATTGATAGAACGCCTGATGGGAATACGAGCAAGGCGGAAGCTCCGGCCTCTGCCGACATTTTGGCCAGACGCGCGGCCTCGTGGCTGGCATCCGCGAAGACGCCCGCGATGATCGGTATACGGTCGCCGACATCATCCAACGTCCGGTCCAGAATTTCCCGTTGTTCATCGAAGGAGCAGGCATGCACTTCCGACGCATGGCCGTTCACGGTGATGGCGGCCAGGCCGGGTGTCGCTGCGACGTCTAGCAGGTGCCGCGTTGTTTCGGCCCAGTTGATGGCATAGTCGTCGTCAAAGGCCAGCAATGTCGCGGGAATCACGCCCGACGGCCTGAAATCCTTGAACTTCGCCATCTTTCTTCTCCATCTAAGCAGCCCTGAACCGGGGGCAAGAGTGCGGTAAGCAAAACAAGGTTTCAAGGGCTTCCATCATCTCTGGCGGCCAGGGCGTCAAAGCAAAGCCTTGACCAGAGCATCTGCAATACATACATACAGGCTGTATGTATATGGCGAGACCAGCGATGCGCAAAATCAACCTCAACCTAATAAAACAGCTACTGGGCCTAGCGCTGCCAATCTCTTTGAGCTTGGGCGTCAGCGCTTCGATCAGCTTGGTGGATTCCTTTCTGGTGGCGGACCTTGGCGCATCGGCGCTGGCGGCCATCGCGCTGAGCGGCAGCTTGACCTTGCTGATTATCGCAACGCTCTGCGGTTTCTTGACAATGTACGGAATCCGCGTCGCTGAAGCCGACGCCGCTGGCAAGCTTGAGGACATGCAACGAGAATTCGGGTCTGGCCTCATGTTGTCGGCGATTGCTGGCGGGCTGGGCGCTACAGTAATGGGGCTTTCATGGTTCCTGCTGGCGCCGGCCGGTCAGCCACAGGAAGTTCTAAGCGGTATGCGGCCCTTCTGGGTACTTTCCTCCATCAGCATTGCGCCAGCGGCTTTGATTATGGGCTACCGCTTAGCGCTAGAAGCCATCGGCGAGGCATGGCTTGGAACGGCGCTTGCTGTTGCGACGGTCGTCTTGAACGCGGTGTTTGGGGTCATCCTCATCTATGGACTCTCAGGCGCGCCAGCGCTTGGGCTGACCGGCGCAGGTTTGGCGACGCTTCTGGCCAATTGCGCTACGCTCGCGGCGGCTGTCATTGCGACCCGCCTCCGTAGATCAACTTCGACGCTTGCGTCCGGTCTCCGATGCAGCGTCTCTACAATCACCGCGCAAATTTACGACGGTTGGGCTGCGGGACTGCAATATCTCCTTGAAACCGGCGCCAGCACTGTCGCTATGTTGCTGATTGGATTGTTCGGCGCGGCGGCGCTGGCGGCGAACCAGAGCGTGGCGTCCGTCGCAATCATGATCTACATGCTGCCGCTTGGCATCTCTGTCGCCGCTGGCCTTTTGGTCGCCCGGTACACCGCTCAAGGTCAGCCAGAAATGCTGAAGCCGATCATCCGCACCGCACTGGCGCTAGTGACAGCCGTTATGGCCGTTGCCGCCCTCGTCTTCGCAACGCTCGGCGACGTCATCGCCTCGCTATTCTCAAGTGACCCAGCCGTGATCTCAACGGCGCTCAGCCTGTTTTTGGTGTTCGCTGCGATGCAGCTATTCGACGGCGTCCAAAGCGTTGCAATCGGGGCGCTGCGCGGCCTGCATGACGTTGTGAAGCCCGCGCTGATCACTACTTTCTGCCTATGGCTAATCGGCCTGCCTCTAGCAGCCGCGTTGGGGCATACCCTGCTGAATGCGCCCGCCGGCGTATGGATCGGCCCAGCGGCCGGCCTCGCCATCGCCTCATTGATCCTGCTCCGCCGCCTGTTCCGCCGGGTTGACCACGAACTGACGCTTCAGCGCCCCTGACGGTCATAGCGACGGGCTAATCGATCTCTCGGCGTGTGCTGCACAAACGATCTTGATGGAGAAAACGGCAGAAAGTTCCACGGCTTCTCGGCATTTGCTTACGCAAACGCCTGCCAGCCTATGCACCGCCTGTGTGATCAACGTGCCAATGGATCGGCAAGCCTGGATCGAAGATTGTGACTGTCTCGTCTCCGACGGCGATAGCGCCGGGGAACTGCGCTGGTTCTGCCTTCCGAACAAGACGGACTTTGGCGGCGTTTGGCGCTAATCCATAGAACGCAGCGCCATTCAGAGATGTGAACGCATTTAGATTGGCTAACGCGTCCTCCTGCTCAAACACCGTCGCTAAGCAGCCAAGCGTATTGGCTGCGCAGAATACGCCGGCGCAACCGCAATCGTTTTCTTTGGTGTGGGTGGCGTGGGGTGCGGAATCTGTGCCTAGGAAGAAGCGCTTATCGCCAGAAGTCGCCGCCTTCCGCAGCGCCTGGCGATGCTTCTCGCGCTTGAGGATCGGCAGGCAGTAGTAGTGCGGGCGAATGCCGCCAACCAGTAGCGCATTCCGGTTCAGCATCAAATGATGTGTTGTGATCGTAGCATACAAGTTCGCGTCAGCTGCCGAAACATAGTCGACAGCATCCTTGGTCGTGACATGCTCCATCACGACCTTCAGGCTTGGGAACTGGGCGCGCACGGGTTCCAACACGCGCTCAATGAAGACGGCTTCGCGGTCAAAAATATCGATGTCTGCATCCGTCACCTCCCCATGCACCAGAAGCGGCAGACCGAGCTCCGCCATCCGCTCCAGTACTGGGTATGAGGTCTCGAGATTACGCACACCGCTGGCAGAATTTGTCGTAGCGCCTGCCGGGTACAGTTTAATCGCATGGACTTCAGGCGATGCGACCGCTTGCTCAATATCAGTGACCGTCGTTGCTTCTGTCAGGTACAAAGTCATAAGCGGGTTAAAGGAATACTCCGAACTGACAGCGTCCAAAATACGCGAGCGATAGGCCAACGCCTGCTCGACTTTGGCCACTGGCGGCACCAAGTTCGGCATAATGATCGCGCGCTCAAAATCCCGCGCCGAATGGTCCACAACTGCGGTAAGCATATCCCCATCTCTGAGATGCAGATGCATATCGTCTGGGCGATTTATGATGATTTCAGACTGGGACATTTATTGGCTCCGATAAGACGTAAGCAATGAAGCTACCGACATCCGAAGTGCGCGACAACGCGCGTTTTGTTAAATTTCGTTCAAGAACGCCTGCAGTACTGGCCCAATTCACGGTCTCTGAAAGTGCAAGTCTAAGCCACTATTGCCCAATAAGTGCGCAATATCAGTGGGTTGGAGGTTTAAATAACCCGCTGCTCAAAATTTGGAAAATAGGTGGTGGAACTGAGGGGAGAGTTCGAACGATCTCTCGGCGTTTGCTGACGCAATCGCCTGCCAATCGAATGCGACAGAAGGGGCGCGTCCATCGTTTCCTTTGGAAACGATGTTGGTGGACCTGAGGGGAGAATGTTCGAACGGTTTCTCGGGCTTTTCCTACGGAAAACCCTGCCAACCTACTGCTCAATCTTGGGCGCGTCCGCCTTTTCCTGCGGAAAAGGCGTTGGTGGGCGACGCAGTCTTCTGCTAACCCGTCTCTGGCGACTTGGGCCTGAATAACAGGGAATTTACAGGGAAATTTGCCGTTTTGGCGGCTAATTACGCCGGAATTTTGACGAATTTACACCCTAGACCAATGGCTTGTAGCCCAATTCCCTAAAGCGATAAACAGGGAATTCTTCTCGCCGCAACAGGGAAAAGGCGACGGTCGAACAGGGAGTTCGGCGCGCGCATTCGTAGACTGCGGCCTACCCAAGTAGCCGGTAGCAAGTTCAAAATCCTCTGCATCGCGTCTCTCAAAGAGGCATGGTTTCTTCATCCTGGATGCGCCGCCAACTTGACTTTTTTGACAATATCGGCATTCGAACGGCCATCAGAGGGAACACGCCTTTGGACACTAGACTGGCGTATGGAGTTGTCGAGGCATTGGCAGGTTAACTGCAGCTGGACCGCTCGGGCGTTAGGTTTAGACGATGCAGCCAATATCCTTCAAGCGCCACCGCTTTCCGCGATCGGTCATCATTCATGCTGACTGGGTCTATGCCTGTTTTACTTTGTCATTCCATTACACTGAGGGGCATTGACACGTTAACTGCCTCATTCAGCCGAACTCCAAGGTAACTTCAGTCAGGCAGGAAGGCAGCTCTGCTTCCAGACAGAAAGCGCCCCCGCGCGAAACTGCTTGAAGATGCGGCGTGGGATGAGGTGGCGTTGGACGATGAAGACGTTCTGGACAGCGGCGTGGATCGAGAGAAAGCGTTGAGCAGATCCTGGTGATTTGAACCTCTGCATTTTTCGTTCTCGTCGTCGTACCGGCTGATGTGAATTCTCCGCCCGATTGTTTGCTCGGAGGCCTTGATCATGAACGGCCAATAGCCGCGCGGTTCGGATAGCGGCACCATAGGAACGCAGCTTATCAGTCGTGATCCGCTTCGGTGTGAAGCCCTGCTTCTTCAGTAACTTTCGCAGCAAGCGCCTAGCCGACTTAGCACAGCGCCTGGGCTGCACCAGGAAATCCAGAACTTCACCTTCGTCATCGACCGCGCGCCAGAGCCAATGTTTCCGACCCTGGACCTTGATCACCATCTCGTCGAGATGCCATCTCGGACTGGGCTGCGGGCGTGATCGGCGCAGGTTACGGGCAATCAAGCGGCCAAACTCCAGGAACCACCGTCGGACTGTTTCGTTAGACGCATCAACGCCGCGTTCGGCGAGCATCTCCTCGACATCACGGAAGGACAGCGTAAAGCGGGCATAGAGCCAGACCGCATGCACGATGATTGGCGGCGGAAAGCGATGGCGCTTGAATGAGAGTGGTTGCATGGGCCAAGTTTACTGCCCGCACCGCTTAGCTGCTAGTTAACGTGTCAATGCTCCTTGACCTCATCCGTCGTCGCCGCCCGCGCCGTATCTCCGGCTAGCCGGCGCT
>JAYNYG010000123.1:0-2274 GCA_038102935.1 Alphaproteobacteria bacterium
CTGACGGGATAAATACTATCCCTAGGGGTGGACCACTTCAGGGGGGCTGCTCCAACGGCGGACTTGCCGCTGGAAAGGAGCCGGAACGCTCGGGACGATATGAGCAAGACCTGGGCCAGAATTGGCACCAGATGGGTATCATATTGAAAATACGATATATTTATTGATTTTGATGCGATTCCGGATAGGCGCCAATGGTCCTAATGACCAGCAATCGGCAGGAATTGCCGCCCACTGGCGCCGGGCAGGCTGAGATTATTGCAATTCCTGCCGGGTACAGGCGCCGCCAATACGCTCCAAACGCAAAAACGGCGTCGCAGGCTCGCTGCAACGCCGTTTTCAATCGTCTGAACGCTATTCCGCCGTGATCTATGCCCCGGCGGCAGCGATGCTAGTAGCCTTCACGCTCCAACCGCTTACGCAGCATCTTGCGGTGGCGGCGAACGGCTTCTGCGCGTTCACGGGCGCGCTTCTCGCTCGGCTTTTCAAAAGAGCGGCGCAGCTTCATCTCACGGAAAATGCCTTCGCGCTGCATTTTCTTCTTCAGAGCGCGGAGAGCCTGATCAACGTTATTGTCACGGACGCTAACTAGCAAAGCGTATCCTTCTCATAGGGTTACGCGCCGCAATGACTAAACATCGCAGCGCAGTGTCAATTTCAGTTAGCGGGTATATAACATGATGAACAGAGAACGCCAACATATTCCGTGTCCCTGCACGGACTTCTTTGGCCGCGCTAATAGAAAGCTGACACGCCCGATGTCGATACTAAAGATCGCCCGCATGGGCCACCCGGTTCTGCTGCAACAGGCTGCTGCGATTGATCCTGCATCCATTGCAGGCGATGCAGGGTTGCAGAGCTTGATTGATAACATGATCGAGACATTGGCGGATGCAGGCGGCGTCGGCTTGGCCGCACCCCAGATATATGAGGGCAAGCGCATCATTCTGGCGATGGCGCCGGAAGGCCGCAGCGAAGGCGAGGGCGAGCCGCTGCACATTCTGATCAATCCAGAACTGGAGCTGACAGCCGCGCCGGATCAACTCGGCTGGGAAGGCTGTCTTTCAATACCTGACCTCCGCGGCGCCGTTCCGCGCAGTCCGTCCCTGCGTTTTCATGGGTTCGACCGGTTAGGCAACGCTGTATCCGGTGAGGCTGAAGGCTTCTTCGCCCGCGTTCTCCAGCACGAGGTCGATCACCTTGATGGCGTGCTTTATCCAATGCGGATGAAAGATTTCCGCTATTTCGGCTTTGACGAAGAACTGAACCGTCTTGAGGCCGAAGCGCGCGCCGCAGAGGAGAACAGAAATGCCGAATAGCGATTTACAAGAGGCGATCCTCGGCGCTGCGCTAAAGCACGTCGCGTTCGATGGCTGGACGATGAAGGCGTTAGAGGCGGGCGCCCAAGACGCTGGTTGTCCAGCGGCAGACGCTGCGCGCGCTTTCCCCGGCGGGCCTGTGGAGGCCGTAGTGCTACATGCCACGCTCGCCGATAAGGCGATGGTCGAAGCCATGGCGGCGCTTGATCCGCAGCCTCAGCGAACAGCCGCCAAAGTCGCTATGGCGATTCGGTTGCGACTAGAAGCAGCGGCGCCTGATCGCGACGCCGTGCGTCTCGGCCTCGGATTGCTCGCCCGCCCGCAACATGCGCCGCAGGGCCTGAAGGCGCTTGGCCGCACTGTCGATGCTGTCTGGCGCTCGGCTGGGGATAGGTCCGCCGATTTTAATTGGTACACCAAGCGCGGGCTGCTGGCCGCGGTCTATATGGCGACGGTCAATTTCTGGCTGGATGATAAGTCGGAAGGCTTTGCGGATACTTGGGCGTTTCTGGATAGGCGGTTGGCGGATGCGATGCGCCTGCCGATGAAAGCCAAGGGCATGTTGCAGAAATTCGGCGGCGGCCTGCCGCGTCCTTCCCGTGTCGCGAAGCATTTGCGGCGGCGGCGTATGGCGGGCAGCTGGTGATCGAGCAGGCGGCGCTCTTAGGCCCCGTCGCCTGGTACATCCTGGTGATGGCGGTGACGCCTGGCCCGAACAACGCGATGCTGGCCGCGTCGGGCATGAATTTCGGTGTCCGGCGCACTGTGCCGCACATCATGGGCTTCGCCGGCGGGCTGATCACGCTGCTGGCGCTCTGCGGGTTTGGTCTCGGCTTGCTTTTCCAGGAGATCCCGCATGCGGAGTTGACGCTCTCGATCATCGGCTCCGTCTATCTGGCTTTGTCCATCATCAAATCATTTGGGATCAGATTGGGATCGTTTTAACGGAGGATTG
>JAYNYG010000083.1:0-11457 GCA_038102935.1 Alphaproteobacteria bacterium
CCAACACGCTGGACGAAATCTTCCTCGAAGAAACGACTGACACCATCACTGTCGACATGATTGAAAACATCGTGACCAAGTTTGAAATCGATCAGATCAACAAAGGCAACATCGAAGCCCACACCAAAGTGACGGCAACCAATGTTGACGGTTATACCGCTTCCGCAGTCGCTATCGCCAACAACGCGTCTGTTGACGTGAAAGGCAACGCAGCTGGCAGCAACTGGCAGGGCAACTGGGGCAACGTTAGCGCTTCCATGGACGCCAACCTCATGAACGCTACTGGCGCCACTGAGCTGACGGCTGTTGCTATCGGCAACAACTTCTCCTTCAACGTTGAAGAATATGGCGGTGCGGTTGTTGGTTCTAAGCAGGTTAACGACGGCGACATCTCCGCCAGCCTGACAGCCAACTTCACGGGCGCTGTTGACGACGTGACGACGACTGCTGTTGCGATCGCTAACAACTTCTCCCTACAGACCAACCACGGCTCGATCCTGGCTGGCGTTGAACAGGTCAACAACGGCAACGTGTCCGCTTGGAACGACACGACACTGCGCCCGATGCAGCGCGCTGTTGATCCGGCTGTTGCTGTCGCTATCGGCAACAACGCCTCCATCTCCAACTATGTGCCGAAGGTCCAGTAAGACCTGACGCTTAGCCGGCGCATTCAATAAGCGCCGGCGCCAGAGATGGCGATTGCTACAGGAATGGGCGGGACCAGGTGGTCTCGCCCATTTTCTGTACTACGCCGGAATCTGCTTTGGCTCAGTAGCCGATCCAATGGCGTAATATGTCTTAGTGTATGAATTGAATGGATATTTTCGGCGCTTTCTCTACAATATCCAAAGATCGAGGCGCCATCTTCGCCTACTCAAGTCGTGCAGGATGCTGCTTGTGGGGTTGATGTCTTGATCCGGAAAACAAATGCGTTTTCACTGCCGGACAGGGCGGAGCAGAACGCGAAGGCGGCCAGAATCGGACGCCGGACTTCAAGGCTGCTGGCGGATGCAGGATGCGCCGCTATTGGACTCGCAAGGAGCGAAAATGATGCGTGGTTATAGAACAATCCTTTTGGCCAGCGTCGCAGCGTTGATCTCGTCGACCGCCATGGCGAACGAAAAGGTCCTGCAGGTTTCCAACTCGCTGGATGAACTGTTCCTTGAAGAAGCGACTGACACGATCACGGTCGAAACGATCGAGAGCATTGTCACCAAGTTCGAAATTGTCCAGTCGAACAATGGCGCGATTTATGCGCATAACAATGCGGTAGCCGCCAAGGTTGACGGCTACACCGCTTCGGCCATCGGCATAGCGAACAACGCGTCAGTCGATGTGCAGGGTGCTGCTGCGGGCGGCAACTGGCAGCGAAACAGCGGCAATGTCCGGGCATCCGTGGATGCCAGGGTTATGAATGGGACGGGCGCTACTGAGCTGACTGCCGTTGCTATCGGCAATAATTTCTCATTCACTGTTGAAGATAATAGTGGTGCGGTCGTGGGTTCAAAACAATCAAACAAGGGCGATATCGCCGCCCGCGTGCACGGAGAATTTCACGGCCATACCGGTGAGGTGACCACGACTGCTGTCGCGATCGCAAACAACTTCTCCATTCAGACCGATGGCGGCTCAGTCATGGGCGGTGTTGAGCAGATCAATAATGGGAATGTGGCGGCAATGAACCACGTGATATTCCGCCCCGTGCGCGATTCCGCTGATCCAGCGGCCTCTGTCGCAATCGGCAACAACATCTCCATTTCCACCTACGCACCCTCTGCGCAGTAGTTTCTAACACGACGCCGACGCCAGAAATGGCGCTAATCTGCGGGAATGGGCAGGTCCGATAGGGGCCTGCCCATATTTCGTATTACTACCTTTTACGCCCTTGCGCCTTTTGAACATCAATTGCGTAACTAGTCTTAGTCATTGATTTATATAGATTTTTTCCGAGTTTTGCGTACAATGCTTATAGATCAAGAGTTCAATATTCCCCAAACAAGGAGCATAGACATGGCGCTTTCCGGTCGCATCTTCAGCCATGCACTCATCGGCGCAACGCTGGTTCTCGGCGCTTGCACATCCCCTGTCGCGATTAACGGCAAATATGCAGAGCCAATCGGCACCGCGCCCGTTATCGAGAACCCGACGCCCTACACCCAGGCGCTCTATTGCATTGGCCATCAGGTCACACAGCAGCCTTCCCCGCACGTGCTGGCTGTCGGCAAGGTCGCTGACTATACCGGCAAGGACGATCTGGAAACCGGCAAGCGGTTGACCCAAGGCGCTGCGTTGATGGTGATGTCTGCGCTTTCCAAAGCTGGCGTGCCCATGGTCGAGCGGTTCGACACCTCTGTCGCTGAGCTTGAGCTGAAATACGCAAACAACAAGCTGATCAGCGATCGCGGCGGCAATGGCCCGTACCGCAAGATCATGTCCGGTTCCGTGCCAGGCTCGACGCACCATGTCATCGGCGGCATCACCGAGATCAACTACAACATCCGCTCCAATGCTGCGGATGGGTTGTTTGACCTGGTCAGCTTCTCCGGTCAGCTCTATGTGCTGAATGTCGGCCTAGATCTTCGCCTCGTTGATACCCGCACCCTGCAGGTTCGCCGGGTTGTCTAATACCAGAAGCAGATCCTTGGCCGTGAAGTGCGCGCTGGTCTGTTCGAGTTCTTCAACAACAAGCTGCTCGACATCGGCATCGGCGAACGGTCCCTTGAGCCAATCCAGCTCGCAGTCCGCTCGGTTATTGAGCGCGGCGTGTATGAAATGGCGCGTGAACTCTACCAGGTGCCTGCTGGAACCTGCGACGCCTACCTGAAACACGGCGATAAGATCTTCAACAACGGCGCTAAGAAACGCGTCTAAGGATATCCGCATACCGATCCCTCGCTAGAGTGACCGGCGATAGCGAGGCGAGGGGCGCAGCCGATTGAGGCTGCGCCCCATTTCTTTTCAGCCGGTCAGTCGTTCGACACGAGCGCCTTTTTCTGGCGCTTTCAGCAACTTCAGCAAATCCCGCTGCACTCGCGCTAATCCGCCAGCCAATCCATCCGGCGCGCGGACGACAACCAGCGCAGAGCCGATCAGCCCGCGATCCGCTTTCGAATTCTCAGACCAAACGGTAGGCGCCAGCATTGCTGGTGTTTTTAGGTTTTGGCGAAAGGCGTCCAGCATCGGCTGATGCCGCGCATCTGGCAGCAGCGGTAGCCAGATGCAGAATGATGTGGCTGGCAGGCGCGAAGCCATCTCCGGCAACCATTCGGCCAGCTCAGTATATTCTTCCGCCCGTTCATAGCTTGGATCGACCATGATTAGCGAGCGGCGGTTTTGCAGCGCTGCAGCGGTTTTTACCCATGCAAGCCCATCAGTCTGCCGGATTTTGGCGCGGCGGAAGCGGGCAAGCGCCTGGCGGAGCGCCGGCGCCTCGCGCGGATGCAGCTCACAGAGTTCCAACCGGTCCCGCTGGCGCAGGGCGTTAGCCGCGAGCAGGGGAGAGCCCGGATAATACCGAAGCTCATCCCGATCTTCGTTCTCCGCGACAACGGCTTGAGCAAGCGGCGCCATGCCGCGCGGCGGCGGTTTTGCGCGCCAAAGGGCCGCCACGCCATCCCGAAACTCTCCCGTTTTCTTGGCTTGGGCGGCGTTCAAGTCATAGCGCCCACGCCCGGAATGCGTCTCGACATAGGTGATCGGCGCCGGATCTTTGCGCATCGCAGCTAACAGCGCCAAGAGGCCTGCGTGCTTATGCAGATCGGCGCGGTTGCCGGCGTGAAAGCTGTGGAGGTATGAGAGCATCAGCCAGCGCCTCGGATGCAGTTTATCAATGCTGCCGGATCATCTGGGGTTGTGTTTCCACGCCAGGCGATATGTTGATCTGGCCGGGAGAGGATGAGCTGGTGCGTATAGGCTGGTTCCACGCTTGCCGCTGGTACATCAAGCAGGCTGAGCGGAACGCCTGCGGCTTCGCCAGCGCTCAATAAAGCATCAACATCTATGGATGGATCAAAGCGGAGCAACGTGAATTCTGGTCCCATAGCGTCGTAGAGGCTAGCGCCGTCCGGAAGCCAGAAATGCGGTGTGCGGCAGCCGGGAACGGTCGAAGCAGTGAATGTCGCCATGGAATACCCAGGCGCCTTAGCGCCATCGCCTACAATGATCGGCGAGTTCTCGTAGAAATAGCCGAAATTCAACCCAGCCGCACAGTATTGCTGAACGTTCAAGTCATAGGCCTTTTGCCCGAGCGCCTGGCGTGCGGCTTCGCCTTCTGCGTCATCATCTTCAATATTCGCTGGAACGCCGCCACGCTGCCCGGCCATTGCGTGCGCGTGGTCCATAACGAAGTGGGAGACCTGCTGTGTGATCGGCAGGCGTTCTTGCTCGTAGGCGTCCAAAATGCCCGGCGCGCCCCAGCCTTTCAGATGCGCCGCGAGCGTCCAGGAGAGGTTCATGGCGTCAGCGATGCCGGCATTCATGCCGTATCCGGCATAGGGCACCCAGATATGGGCCGCATCGCCACAAATATAGATACGCCGGTCCCGGAACTTATCGGCGACAAGGCGGCGGCCATACCAGTCCATCGGCGCGATAACGTCATATTCGAAGTCCGCGCCGACGCCCAAAATCACGCGGATCGCCCAGTCCCTGTCCACGGAATCGAAGTCTGGCTCATCAGGTTTCAAGTAGTTGTGGACAACCCAGCGCTCCTTGCCATCGATGGCATAGACGTTGCCGGAGCGGGTTGGGTTCAGGGAAAATGTGGCCCATGCGGGCGCTGTATCTTGGCGCTCAATCAAGTCCGCCGCACGGATATAGGTTGATTGCACCCGCTGGATGACAGCATCGCCGGCGAATTCTGCGCCGATGCTTTTCCGCACCATGGACCCGCCGCCGTCACAGCCGATGATGAACTGGCAGTGGATATCCTGCTCCGCGCCGGATCGGACATGGCGCGCCGTCGCTGCGGCGCCTATATCATCCTGTGAAACCACCATAATCGCAGTTTCATTTAACAGCCTGATCCTGGGCGACGCCTTCGCATGCTCAAACAGGATTGGTTCAAGAAATGTTTGGTTGATCCGGTGTGGCGGCTCAGGCGTCGGCCAATTGGCGTCCGGGCCCTCTGTCGCTGTATAGCGATCACGGCGACAGGGGATCGGGATGCGCGTTAGCTCCTTGCCGCTGAATGATGTGCGGTAGGACACATCATTGGCATAGTCTTCCGGCAGCCCGGCGCTCCGCAGGCTTTCCGCGACGCCCAGCCTCCGGAAAATTTCCATAGACCGTGCAGCGACATGGTTGCATTTCGGCGGCGGCGGCTCCGCTTCAGCGCGGGTTTCCGCGACCGTAACGTCTATCCCACGCCAGGCTAAATCCAGCGCCAGCGTTAGGCCGATTGGGCCGCCGCCGACAATCAGGACGGGCGTTTCGATGGTCATCTCTCGGCTCTAGGCCAGCTTCTTCTGTAGGTTCTTATCCAGGGCTTCAAGAAATTGCTGCGTCGTCAGCCAGCCTTGTTCCGGACCAATCAAGATAGCGAGATCTTTGGTCATCTGCCCGCCCTCAACTGTGTCGACGCAGACTTCTTCCAGCGCTTCGCCGAATTGCTCGACATCTGGCGTGTCGTCGAATTTGCCGCGATATTTGATCGCTTGGCTCCACGCGAAAATGGACGCGATGGGGTTGGTTGATGTGGCCCGGCCATTCTGGTGCTCGCGGTAATGCCGGGTGACCGTGCCATGCGCCGCCTCAGCCTCCACGCAATCTCCTTCCGGCGTCAGAAGAACGGACGTCATCAGCCCAAGCGAGCCAAAACCCTGGGCGACAGTGTCAGACTGCACATCGCCATCATAATTCTTACAAGCCCAAACGTAATCGCCCTCCCATTTCATGCAGGAGGCCACCATGTCGTCGATCAGGCGGTGTTGATAGTAGAGGCCGAGTTTGTCGAAGCGGTCCTTGAATTCAGTGTCATAGATTTCCTGGAACAAGTCCTTGAAGCGACCATCATAGCTTTTCAGGATCGTGTTCTTTGTCGATAGGAATACCGGATACTTCCGCTGCAGGCCGTAGTTGAAGCAGGCGCGGGCGAAGCCAATGATGGACTCGTCAAGATTATACATCGACATGGCGACGCCGGCCGTATCGAAGTCGAAAACCTTGCGTTCGATGGGGGCGGAGCCGTCCGCCGGCGTGAAGGTCATCGTCAATTCGCCAGCGCCAGGGATCAAGAAGTCCGTGGCGCGGTATTGATCGCCAAAGGCGTGGCGGCCGATTACGATGGGTTTCGTCCAGCCGGGCACCATCCGTGGCACGTTGCGGCAGATGATCGGCTCGCGAAATACGGTGCCGCCCAGGATGTTGCGGATCGTGCCATTTGGGGATCGCCACATCTTCTTCAGGCCAAATTCTTCAACTCGCGCTTCGTCTGGCGTGATGGTCGCGCATTTCACACCGACCCCGTATTCCTTGATGGCGTTGGCGCTATCGATGGTGATCTGATCGTCCGTCTTGTCGCGGCTTTCGATGCCGAGATCATAGTACTTCAGATCAACATCCAGATAGGGCAGAATCAACTGCTTCTTGATGAAATCCCACATGATGCGAGTCATCTCATCCCCGTCTAACTCAACGATGGGGTCTTTGACTTTGATCTTCGCCATAAGGGCCGCTCCGGCTTTGGGATATGCGGGCGGACCCTAACGCCGGGCTGGTGCGGAAGCAATTCGAACTGGGCCTATTCGAAGGTCTTTTCAAGCAAATCGAAGGCTTCAGGCACGCTATCGACGATTTGCAGCAGGTCGATGGTGTTTTGGCCCATAAATCCGCCTTCAACGATCTTGGCCAACATATCCAGCATCGGCGTCCAGTATCCGCCCTCATTGACGACGATGATGGGCTTGTCATGCCGTTGAAGCTGTTTCCACGTCAGAATTTCCATTGTTTCATCAAGCGTGCCAACGCCGCCGGGCAGAATGACGAATGCGCCCGCTAGATTGAACATGATCTGCTTACGGTCATGCATGCCGTCGGTGATGATTAAGTCTGTCAGTCCGCCATGACCGGCTTCAAAGTCCATGAGGAATTGCGGGATTACGCCGATCACTTGCGCGCCGCCTGCGAGGGCTGCGTCCGCTGTTTCATTCATCAACCCAACGCCGCCGCCGCCATAGACCAGCCGCCATCCGCGCTCGGCTATTCCGGCGCCGGTCGCGATTGCGGATTCCTTGTACCGGGGCTCCACGCCCATCCGGGATCCGCAAAACACACAAACAGAAGGCATCATCGCCATCGTATAAACTCCATAAGCGGGCCAAATGCCCGCACTGAGCGGACATAAAACGCTTACCTATACCAGCCGGGCCGCAAATACAGTATGAATGCGCCAGGAAATCAGCCGCGCGCGCTAGCCGCTTGCGGGCCGAAGGAGCGTATTTGTGAATAAGCGATGGATAATTATCATTATTTTGCTGCTGCTGGGCGTTGGCCTGGCGGCTGCTCTCGGTGCATTTGATGGCAAAAAGCCGGAGCCTGCAGTGAAAGTCAGTGAGGCGGCCAGCAAAGCGGCGACAGAGGCGGAGAAGGCAGGCGGCGCCGTCATCAAAGACGTTGAACAAGGCGCTAAGGCCGCTGGCGATGCTGCAAAGAGCGCCGATGAGCGGGCCAAAGACGCCGCTAAGCGCGCTGTTCAGCCGGAAGGCAATGGAGCAGGTGCGAAACCAAAGTCTAACAAGGGGGCCACACTTGCCCCGAAAGACGCTGTGAAGGATAGCAATCAAGCTGCACTGGCTGGAAAGCCTGATACTCAGCCTGAAAAAGTGGATAATCTCCTAGCAAAGGCCCAGTCGCTTCAGCGCGGGCCGGACGATGGCAAGGATGCGCCGTCGCGACGGATTGTACAGCCGGAGACGCCGCTCAAGCCGGACATGAACAAAAAAGCGCCTGCTGAAGACAAAAAGCAGACGGAAATTCCGCAGAAGCCTGAAGTGTCCTTTGATGTGGCGCAGGTAGAGAAAGATGGGTCTGGGGTATTCGCGGGCAAGGCTGAACCCGGCGCACGGGTTGTTTTGCGCGCCCAGAACAATGACGTCGTTGGCGCTACTACAGCTGAAAAGGATGGCTCCTGGGTCGTACTTTCGGAGAAGCCGCTGCCTGATGGCGAGTCTGCGCTTCGGCTGGAATCAACGGACAAGAACGGCGTGACGACCGCTGCGCCGCAAACACTCATCGTCTCCAAGAAACCGGGTTTGTCACCGCTTGTTGTCGCTCAGTCTGATGCTGTTCAGACAGCCACCCGTGTTTTGCAACAACCCGACCCAGAACCTGAGCAGCCGGCGGCGACGCTGCTAGCGAAGGCGGATGACAAAGGCGCTGCCCCGGCTAAGGCGAATGCTAAGGCTCTTGCAAAAGCACCCAATGAGCCCGTCCGCACAGTCGATGGCCCGCTCAATGTCGGCACCGTTGATTATGATAGCGAGGGGCGTTTGACAGTGCAGGGTAAAGCCCCACCGGGCGCCGACGTTGATGTGGATGTGGATGGTAAAGCAGTCGGCACTGCCAAGGCGGATAGTGCAGGCGACTGGAAGCTCAACACACCGCCAGGCGCTGCAACTGGCGGCGCGCGCATCAATGCCACAACGAATTTGGCCGATGGCGACAAGCTGGCGGCCGGACCAGTCACGGGCCAGAACCCAGGCCCGCCGCTGCTGCGGGTCAGTCTGCCGTTTGCGCCTATGGGGCTTGTGAAAGAATTTCCGCGTGGTCGACTGGTTGTCGTCCAACCCGGCAACAGCCTCTGGCGGATTGCGCGCCGGACCTATGGCGACGGCATTCGCTACACAGTGATCTATGCTGCAAATTCAGGCCAAATTCGCGATCCGGATTTGATCTATCCAGGCCAGATCTTTCACGCGCCCCAATCTGCGCGTGGCGCGTCTGCCGCACAGCAAGGCTGAACAATCTAACGCTCCGGATAGGCGCCGAGCACCACTTTACCCAGATACTCACGCGCATCGACGGGTGAATGCGGCTGCATAAATGGGCCTGCACGGACATCACGGTAGATGCGGGAGAGCGGGTTGCGGCTCATATATCCGCCGCCGCCGCTTAAATCCATGGCTTGGCTGACGATTTCAATGGCGTTCCGGTTCACCACCCATTTCGCCGTCTGATAATCCCGCATCAGCTCATGGCCTTGTTCGTAGGCAGCGTTGGCGCCGCCACTGGACTCGGCCATGAATGCATCGAGCTTCTGTCCAAGCTGCGCCAGAATGCTTTGCGACGTCGCCAGCAATATCTCCATCTCGCCCAAAACATGATGCGCGCCGGGCCGGGCGTCGTCCGGCTGCCCGGCTATAGCCAATTCCATCGCCCGTTCCGCAAGCCCAAGGAACGCGCCGACGAGCGGCGTATTCGCGAGCGTGCGGTTGACCAGAACTGGAATGCTCCACCCACCCCATGGCCCAATCACCCGAAGCGCATCCTCGGGCGCAATGCAGTCGTCAAAAGCGATGGATTGACTGCCGGACGCGCGCATGCCGAGCGCATCCCAATCGCCAAGCGGGTTCACGCCCTCTGTCGCCATCGGCATCAGCACGTTGGCGATATGATCGCCCGCATCGTCCCGCATCCGCACATTCATGGCGATATGGGTCGCGATTGGGGACATCGTGACGAAATTCTTCTGGCCTTTGATGCGCCACCCGGCTTCTGTTCTGTGCGCCTCGGTCAAAGGATGCAGATTGTCCGTTCCCCGCTCCGTTGTGGTGGAGCAGATCAGCATTTCGCCTTTGGCTACAGCTTCCAGGAAGCGGCGCGCGCGTTGATGCGGCTGGGTTCCGGGTTCGTTGGCGCGGAAAATTCCGGCCAGTCCACGCGTCGCTGAAAGATGCATGCTAATCGCGATCGCGGCGGACCCGTCCCCCCGTGCGAGCGTCGCCATTAACAATATCCAGTCATGCATGGAGCGGAGGCCGAGGCCGCCCAGCTCCTCCGGCACGAATGCGGCGGCAAGGCCGGTTTGCTGCATGTCCTGGTAATTCTCAGCGCAAATCTCGTTTGCACGATCAGCCGTATCGGCCCGTTCGCGAAGGGTGGGAATAAGGTTTTCAGCTATATCGATGACGCGAGCGCCAGCCTCTGTCGCTGGGGCGATATGATAGCTCATGCTAGGGAACCGTTCTCCTGGGCGGGACTGTTCCCAAAGTCTCGCATGGATCAGCGACGTGCGGCCAGATCAATCATCCAGCAGTATCCGTTCGGCAGCACCTTCCGGATCATCGAATTGGCCGGTCTTCAGCGACCAAAGGAATGCCCCAAGGCCAAGCGCGCCAAGGCCAAGTGCGGCCGGAATGAGGTAAATCAGAACGTTCATGCATTCGCCTCCATGGCAGCGGATTGTGCTGGGTCTTTGGCTCGGCGCCGCGTCCAGTTCAGCCGGAGCGCGTTCGCTGTGACAAGCAGCGATGAAGTCGACATAGCGATGGCTGCAGTCAGCGGCGAAGCAAAGCCTGCGATAGCGATCGGCACAGCGATGATGTTGTACCCAGCCGCCAGCGCGAAGTTTTGCAAGATAAGGCGTCGTGCGCGGCGGGCGACATCATGGGTGAGTGGAATGGCGTCCAGGCTTTCGCTGACGATGACGAAATCCGCTGCAGCGCGCCCAACGTCAGACGCGCTTGCGGGCGCCATAGCAACATGGGCTGCGGCGAGCGCCGGGCCATCGTTTACGCCATCGCCGACCATCAGCGGCTTGTGCCCCGCTTCCCGCAACGCGTTCAGCGCTTCGATCTTCTGTGCCGGTGAAAGTTCCGCTTCAAGTGCATCGAAACCAAGCGCATGAGCTAATGTGGCGACGGGCGCTTGGCGGTCGCCTGACAGCAGAAGGGTCGGAAATGCCAAGCGGCGGAAATTGGCGACGGCATTTGCTGCTCCGGGCCGCAGCCGGTCCTTGAACAGCACACGCTGAGGTGCTGCCGCATCGATTTTAATCCAAGCCTCCGAGAATGGTTGATCCGTTGGAGCGCTGAATGCGGCGTCGCCAGCTACAAAATTGGCCGATCCAATTAGGGTGTTGTGGCCATCGACACAGCCAGCGATACCGCTGCTAGGCGTCTCGGTGACGTCTGAGACATCGAGCGGTAATGTGTCGCCCGCCTGCTTCGCCAACGCCTGCGCCAAGGGATGGCGGCTTTGGCGGGCGAGGTGACTTGCCAGATTGAGAGTTTCTGCCTCAGGCGGTTCGTCGATCATCGTCAGGTCGCCTGATGTCAGCGTGCCGGTTTTATCAAAGGCTGCGTAGTCGATTTGGGCGAGGCGCTCCAATGCCGATCCGTCTTTCACCAGAACGCCATTGCGAAACAGCACGCTCGTCGCGACCGTTTGCACAGCGGGAACTGCAAGGCCTGTCCGGCGTCAGGGCACATGGGACAGACTGAGGGTATGATTTAGAGGAGG
>JAYNYG010000084.1:0-11302 GCA_038102935.1 Alphaproteobacteria bacterium
GGCGGAGGAGAGTGGGAGTCGAACCCGCCAGGAAACGCCTAACGCCCCCTCACCGATTTTGAAGACCGGGGCCGCCACCGGACGACATTCCCCTCCACGGACGATTGTTTCAGGCTTTGACAGGGCGCGCAATCGCCATGTACCCAATACGAACATTCCCTTGGCAAAGGAGATAGAAAATGCCGAGTTTTAGGTTAGTTGCAGGATTGAATCGCGCCGGTTTGGCAGCCTTGACCGCAGGCGCGCTTCTCATGTTGGGATTAGGCGCTACGTCCGCTGGCGTGAAGCCGGGCGATCCGAAACCATTTCTTGGCGAATGGATGATGGCTTTCCCTGAAAGCGCTGGCAATATCGTCAACAAACCGATCATTTCATGTGACGATCTGGCAGTTATCAGCGCGGGCCCGGACGGTATGATTTCCATCCGAACGCCCAAGGGCGATGCAGGAAACTGGGCGGTTAAGTCCTTCGGAAAGCGCAATCCGCTTTGGCGGGATGACGATATTGTTCAGACACTGGTGGCCGAATGGATTGATGGCGACCGTTTTCTACTCGCAGGGAAAGATGCTTCTGGCGCCAAAACGGATTGGAGCAACGCTAAGCAATGGACGCGCTGCGAATAGCGCAATTCCTGCAGGAGCCGAATGAATGACCCGCTACGCCCCCCGTTTCTTCGAAGAATTCGAGCCGGGAGAGACGTTTCATACGGCGCAATATAGCTTCAGTGAATCGTCGATCATCGATTATGCGTTCACCTGGGACCCGCAGCCGTTCCACCTGGATAAGCAGTACGCCGAAGACTCTGTATATGGCGGCCTGATCGCCAGTGGTTTTCAAACACTCGGCGTAACGTTTCGCCTGATGTTTCAGGCAGGGATGTTTGGCAAGAACCGAGGCGGGCGCGGGATTGAAAACCTGCGCTGGCCAAGACCTGTCAGGCCCGGCGACACGATCCGTGTTGAGGTCAAAGTGGCGGACTGTATTCCCGCACGAACGACAGGGCAGGTTGTTGTTGATGCAACGGCGTTCAATCAGTCCGATGAGGACGTATTGAGCGCGCGCTTCATCAACATTATCCCGAAACGCCCGGCGGACAGCGCATTAGCCTGAAGCGATATAGGCCTTCAGCGCCTCAGCTTCTGTTTCCGCCTCAGCAATCCGAGACTTCACCACGTCGCCGATGGACACCACGCCGACGACCTTGCCTCCGTCCACCACGGGCAGATGACGTACCCGGCGTTCCGTCATCGTCGCCATGACGCTCGGAATAGGATCGCGCGGCGTGCAGGAGATGACGTCACGGGTCATCAGCTCGCCAACGGTCAGGGTCAAAGCGGTATTGCCTTGATCCGCGACGGCGTTCACCAGATCACGTTCTGAGAACACGCCAGCGGCTGCGCCAGCCTGGTCCAGCACCAGCGCTGCGCCAATGCCTTTGTCGCGAAGATAGCGGGCTGCGTCTGTCACGGTTGCGTCTGGCCCGACAGAGAAGACGTCCCGGCCTTTGGTATTCAGCAGTGATGCGACAATCATGGGTGAGCCTCCGTTGCGTCTGTCCCGAAGCCGCATCCACATTCGGATGCGTCATTCCGACGCAACCTTATACCGCGCTCACGCCCCTGTGATCCAGCCAAAATTAACGGCCGCTATCCACAGGAAGTAAATGCCGCCTGTCGCCACAACGGCTTCAATCAGCGCGATATGCACGCGGATCGGGGTGCTCCGCACGATCCACCTGCCCAAAAGGTTGCCCGGAACCGTGCATGCGCCAATAGCTGCGCCGATGATCGCCAGATCCATCGTCAGCACGGAAAATCCGGTGAATACTGCCGTTTTGACGACATTCACGGTGAATGCGACAACTGCCATTGTGCCGAGGAGCGCTTCACCCGCGAGACCTGCCGCAAGGAAGAACGGCGCCAATATCAACCCGGCCCCGATGGCGGCGCCGGACAAGACGCCAAACGGCAGGCCCGCCCCCATCAGCGATTTCCGCCCAACCTGTACGTTCGCCCGCTCCATCAAGCGGCGCAGCGGGGCGGAGGACAATAGAAATACGCCGAGCACAATCGCTATCCAAGCAACTGG
This sequence comes from Alphaproteobacteria bacterium, assembly GCA_038102935.1. GTDB lineage: Bacteria > Pseudomonadota > Alphaproteobacteria > Bin95 > Bin95 > VMCJ01. The sequence goes on from JAYNYG010000084.1 coordinate 2,089, forward strand.
AAGCAAAGAATAAATTCCAGCGCCGAATACAATGCCCGGCAGCGCCGTGATCATCACGTCCCGGTATATCGGCCACTGAAACCCCTTGCGGAACGCCCAGGCGCGGCTGGTATGTGAGATCAGGAGCGACATCGCCAAAACTGGTACGACGGCCTTCACGCCCAGGATAGGCGCCAGGCAAATCGCCAGGATCAATCCGCCCGCATATCCGCTGACGCTGTGGAACACGGCCGTCAGGAAGGCGCAGGCGCCGATGTAGATAAACTGGCCAGTCGTGAAATCCGGAATCAGGGCGTCCATGGCTTATGGGTGCTCAAACACTGGCGCCAGCGAAATGCGGCTGCTAATCCAGGTAGGATATACGTGAATCCGCACCACTACATCCAGGCCCCGCTCCCATGACCATATCTGCCGACGACGCCGCCCGCATCCTCCTTGAGATCAAGGCGGCCTATGCCTATGACGGCAAAGAGCCGTTTGTGTTCACGTCTGGGCGGAAAAGCCCTGTTTATGTGGACATCCGTAAACTCATTAGCTTCCCGCGCGCGCGCTCTAAGCTGATGGACATGGCGGTGGAGACGATTGAGCGCGCTGCCGGATACGAATCGATTGACGCTATTGCTGGCGGTGAGACAGCTGGAATCCCCTTCGCAGCACTGATCGCTGAGCGCATGGGCCTGCCGATGCTCTACGTGCGCAAGCAGCCGAAAGGCTTTGGGCGGGGCGCGCAGATTGAGGGTGAGTTGCATGAGGGCCAGCGTGTTGTACTGGTGGAAGATCTGGCGACAGATGGCGGCTCAAAGCTGAATTTCATCAATGCGCTCAAGGGCGACGGCGCAATCGTCGAGCATTGTTTCGTCGTATTCCACTACGGCATTTTCCCTGCCAGTCGCACCAGCTTGAAAGAGCTTGGCGTTGATTTGCATGAGCTCGCGACCTGGGCCGATGTGCTGCGCGTTGCAGAAAATGAAGGGTATTTCGCTCCGAATGTCGCCGATGAAGTCCGCTCCTTCCTTGGCGATCCAGACGGCTGGGCCGAGCGGCACGCCTGATGCGGCGCCTCCTCGTAAGCTTCGGGCTTGTTGCTGCAATCATGATTGGCAGCGGCGCATATGCTAAGCCGCTGACCATCGGCATCACGCAATACCCGTCAACGCTGCATCCTGCGATTGATGCGATGCTGGCGAAAAGCTACGTGCTCGGCCTCTCACAGCGGCCGTTTGTCGTGTTCGACAAGGATTGGAAACCGGCCTGCATCCTTTGCGAGGAATTGCCGACGTTTGAAAATGGCGGCGCTGTAAAAGTGCCGCTGTCGAAAGATGTCGGCGATGGATCGGGGGAGGGCGTCGCCGTCACTTTCCGCATACGCGAGGGCATGACTTGGGCGGATGGCGTTCCTGTAACTGTGGACGATGTGATCCTGGCTTGGGAGGTCGGCAAGCACCCAAAGTCCGGCGTAACGGAGCAGGAAAGCTATCGGCGCATCCTGGAAATCCGTCGCATTGATGATCGCACCTTTACGCTTATCAATGATCGTGTGGAGTATCGCTACAATCTCCTGGCGCTTACGCCGCTTCCGGCTCATGTCGAGCGTGCCCCCTTCGAAGCCGATCCTGAGCGTTACAAGAATGAAACTTTGTATGTGACGGCGCCAACCACGCCTGGTCTCTACAATGGCCCATACCGAATCACTGGCGTCACTGCGGGAGCGTCGCTGACGCTGGAGCGCAATCCGCATTGGCCGGGCGAAGCGCCTGCATTTGAGCGCATCGTCATCCGCGCCATTGGCAATACGGCGGCGCTTGAAGCCAATCTCCGCTCAGGCGGTATTGATTACATCGCGGGCGAGCTAGGCCTTTCCATTGACCAGGCGACCGCGTTAGAGCGACGGATGCGGAGCCGCTACCGCTTCACATATCGACCGGGCCTGATCTACGAGCATATTGATGTGAACCTGGAGCATCCTGCGTTGAAGGATGTTCGTGTCCGTCAGGCGTTGCTCTTTGGCGCCAACCGCGAAGCGGTGTCCCAGGCGCTGTTCGGCGGTCGCCAACCTGTCGCCGATGCATCTGTGGCGCCGGGCGATCCGGCGGCGGCGAAGGATATTCCGCAATACCCCTATGATCCGGCGCGCGCCGCAGCATTGCTTAATGAAGCCGGGTGGCCGCTCGATCCCAAGGGCCAACGCCGCAATGCATCGGGCGATCTTTTGAGCTTCGATTTTATGACCACTGCCGGCAATCGGCTGCGTGAGCTGGCGCAACAAGCGCTGCAAAGCGATTGGGCGAAGCTTGGGATAACGGTTAATCTGCGCAACCAACCGGCCCGCGTGTTCTTCGGCGAGACGGTGACGAAGCGGAAATTCAATGGCCTCGCGATGTATGCATGGCTTTCATCGCCTGAGAATCCGCCGCGCACTAGCCTGCATTCCAGCATGATCCCGACGGAGGATAATGGTTGGTCTGGCCAGAATTATCCGGGCTATCGCAACCCAGAGATTGATGCTCTGCTAGACAAGATCGAAGTCGAGCTTGACCGAGAAAAGCGCCATGCATTCTGGGCGCGCTTACAGCACATCTACGCGCGCGATCTCCCGGCGCTGCCGTTCTATTTCCGCGCTCAGCCCTTCGTTATTCCGCTATGGCTAACAGGCATCGAGCCGACCGGCCACCAATATTCAACGACGCTCTGGGTCGAAAATTGGCGGGATAGCCGGAAATAGCCCATCTGTTGCCTGCTGCGCCCAGCCTCGCCATCATTCAGTTAGTGATGGGGAGGATTAGGCGATGCAGATATCCGTTAGCGGGGCGCATGATCTTGCCGTGAAGGTTATGCAGGCGAATAGCCATAGCGCTGAATATGCCGGGCTGATTGCTGACCATCTGATCGACTGCGAATTGCGCGGATTGCAATATGGCGGCTTGCCAAGGCTTGTCAGCATCGTTGAGCGGTTACAGCGTACGGGCGCGCCCTCGACGCCGGTAGAGTTGGCGCATGAAACGCCAGTATCGGCCAAACTGAACGGCAACGATAATCTTGGCTATGTGGTCGCGCATAAAGCGACGGAAATTGCGATCCAGAAATGCCGTGAGGTCGGCCTCGCCATGGTCGGGGCGGATGACACTTGGTACACGGGCATGCTTTCATACTTCGCCGAAATGACGGCGGCCGAAGGCATGGTCACGATGATCGCCTCCAATGCTTCGCCCTGGGTGGCGCCGCATGGTGCGGTCGATGGCCGGTTTGGCACCAACCCAATCTGCTTCGGCTTCCCGACCAATAGCGACCCTGTGATCTGGGACATCGGCACTTCCTCCATCATGCATGCCGAGGTCGTGCTTGCGAAACGCATGGGGGAGGCGCTGCCGGAAGGCATTGCGTTTAACGCGGATGGTCAGCCGACGCGAGACCCTGACGCAGCGCTTGGCGGCGCGTTCACGCCCTGGGGCGGCCATAAGGGCTCTGGCCTGGCGCATGTTGTGCAGCTTCTAGGGATGATGGCCGGATCGCCGTCGCAGCCGCCTGATTTGGCCGAGTTCGGCTTTCTGATCATCGCCATGCGCGCTGATCTGATGATGCCGGACGCAGAATACCGCGACCGCGCCACGGAATATGCCGACGCTGTGCGTGCTGCTCGCCCTGTCGCGGGCGGTGCGCCCGTCCGTATGCCGTTTGACCGCTCAGCCGAAGTCCGCCGCCAAGCCCGCGCTCGGGATGTGGTTGAGGTGCCAGACCTCGTTTATGAGCGTCTCACCGCTCTCGCAAAAGCCTAAGCCGCAATCGGCGGGCCATCGCCGACGATGGTTGTGCGATGCATCACCCGGCGCTCCGTCGGGTCGTGCGGCGTTACCAGATGCATGGTGCAACGGTTATCCCAAAGCAGCATATCATGCGGCGCCCAATGGTGCCGGTAGACGAACTGATCCTGCTCTGCGAACGCCGTCAATTCATCGAACAACGCCATGGCGGCGTCATCATCCATGCCCTCAATTCCATCATTGTAGATCGGGCTGATATAGAGAGATTTGCGGCCAGTGATGGGATGGACGCGCACCATCGGCTGCCAGACGGCCGGCATGGAATCGCGCTCTTCATCCGTTGGTTTGCGCGCCGCGGCGATGCGGCTCAGCATCTCAAAGTCATGGCGGGCGCGTTTGCCTTCAACTTGGGATTTTAGGCTGTCCGGCAGGGCGTCATATACCGCATACATGTTGATGAAGCAGGTCTGGCCGCCAGTTTTGCTAATCTCAATCCCGTGCAGGAGCGAACCCATGGCCGGGTTCTCGCGGTAGCTCGAATCCGTATGCCATTTTCTGGCGCTGCCGAGCTGCTGCATGGTTGGATGCTTCGGCGGCATGATTTCGCCATTGTCGTCGACATTCCCGACCCGGAAGATTTCGGGCACCTGCTTGGACTTGATGATGTCCTGGTGGAAAACCTCGGGTTCGCCAAAATTCCGCGTCGCAACGACATGCTCTTCGTCCGTCAGGGGCTGGTCTGGGAAAACCAGGATTAGGTTTTGCATCCAGGCGTCGTTCAGTTCCGCCTTCATTTCAGGCGAAATCGGATCGCGGAAATCGAGCCCGGTGACGGATGCGCCAAGCGCTGGGCCAAGCGGCGTGATTGTCAGCCCCATCAGTCAAGCTCCTTCTTTGTTTTCTTCAACGAACTCAAAGCCCATAGCCCGGGCATGATAGAACAGGCCGCCATCCTGGACGATCAGGAACCAAGCCTGCTCGTCGCCCGCATTGGTGTGGGAATGCACGGATACGGGCGGCGTAATTGTCGTTGCCCAGGGCGACCAATGCTTCTTCCGTCCGTCAATCGTCGAGTAACAGTTCTCGCCCTTGATCACGAGCGATACGGCGACGGAATTATGCCGGTGCGGGCGTTGTGTAACGCCTGGGGGCAAGGAATTCATGGCGACGGTCAGCGTCGGCAGCATGTTGCGGCTGGCTTCCTGCGTGTCGGAAGACAGAATGAGCGCCGTTCCGGCAATGTCGTCGCCGCGCCCAACTTCGTATAGCAGAGACACCTGCTTTTCGATTTCAGCCGCCGGGTAATGGACGACGCCGGTTGGCGCTTGGCCGGGTGCTGGGCCTTGCAGGCTCTCGAAGGCAAGCTGCGGTTCGTTGGTCACGACCCATAGTACGGCGTCCGTGTCATGCGCCGTATGGGACTGGCCGCTGTCGCCCGGGGTCACGAAAATATCGCCCGGGCTCCAGGAAATCGTCTCTTTGCCAGATGTTGTGGTCCCAGCGCCCTGGATGACGTAATGCACTACGCCGCTCGCGACGAAGTTCACATCCAGCGTTTCGCCAGCATTGATGCGGGCATAGCGCGCCAGCACAAACGGCGACGTCGCCGGGAAGTCACATTGCATGACGTCGGACGCATCGCAAGCGACCAGGCCGGTCTGCGCATCGGGCGCCAATGCTTGGTCCGGTTCAGCGCTGAATGCGGTGTCCGGGACCGGCGGCAAGATCACATTGAACGCGTTGCCAGTATTAAAGTACCGCGCGCGGCTTTCAGCATCGGAGCCAGGGGCTGCTGGAATCTGCGCTGGCAGGTCGGCGATGGATTGCGGGCGCGGGTTTGGGCTGGCGCTATCGGGCATGGAAATCTCCTTTGCAGGCCGGATTTCCAGTAGATTGCCCAGATTTGGCGGATTGCGCTACCCGAACAATTCCGCCGCGACTTCAAGGTCGGCGTGGAAATCGACCTCTCCCCAAGTCTGGCCTTCTATTGAACAGGCTTGGACAAGGCCGCGTTCGCCGAGCACCGCGATGGCTTTCAGGTACCACCAGCGGAGGCCGTTTGGCGTGCGCATGATCTGTTCCAGCGTCTCCCGGAACACATCGGCTCCAATGGCGGAATAGCGGCTGAAGCCGATGCTTTCGCCATGGGTTTCATCCGGCGTCAGGTCCTTGCCGACATTGATGATGTTGCTGCCGTCCAACGTTACTTTCATATCGTCGGAATCGTATCCGGACTTCTTATCGATGCTGAGCGTTATGTCGGCGGGCGGCGCCGCAAGCAGCGTTTCCAGGATTGAGGGGCGGAAGAGGGTGTCGCCGTTCAGCAGCAGAAATGGCCCGCGCATCTCGTCTCTGGCCATCCAACAGGAGGCCAGATTATCCGCCACATTATAGAACGGATTGAAGATGGTGCGGACGGTAAAACCGGGCGCGGATGCTGCTTCCGCCGCTTTCTCAACAGCGGCTGTCCGAAAGCCGGTAACGATGGCGACATCATCGACGCCGCCAGCCTTCAGGGCCTTTAGTTGATTGCCGAGGATAGTGTCGTCGCCAATCGCGAGAAGGCATTTGGGACGGTCTTCGGTGAGCGGCAGCAGGCGTGAGCCCTGGCCGGCGGACAGGATGATGGCTTTCATAAAATCACGCGATCCTGTCGCCTTTTTTGATCTGCGCCGTGCGGTTATCAACGGCGGGCAGCATCTTCGCCGGGTCCCGCGTGACGACCACATCCAGCACCGTCGGCTGGTCTGTGTTCGCCATACCGCGACGCAGCGCATCCGCCAACTGGCCGGGGTCTTCAACGCGAATGCCTTCGCAGCCAAGCGCATTGGCGGCATTTGCGTAGTTCACCTCTTCCAGATCGCTGGACTGGTAGCGCCCGCCATACATTGCGTGCTGCAGCGCCTTCACATAGCCGGATGCAGCGTTGTTTACGACGATCATGGTGAGGCCGAGTTTCAGGCGGCGCGCCGTTTCCAACTCGCCAAGGGTCATGTTGAACCCCCCATCGCCGGTCAGCGCCACGACAGGGCGGTCTTTGCCGCAAGCCAGTTGCGCGCCGATCGCGCCCGGCAGGCCATAGCCGATGGAGGCGAAGCCGCGATCCGGCACATATGTCCGGCCAGCTTGCTTGGTGTCATACAGCAGCCCGGTCCAATGGCCAGCGAAGCCGCCATCCGCCACCAGAACGCCGTCTGCGGGCATGGTGTTCATCAACTCGCGGATGACGCGGCCCATGTTGATCGGCGTTTCTTCTGAGCCATAGCGCGGCTCAGCGCCCTCAACCCATTTCGCCATCTTCTCGACGACTTCTTCGTTATAGGCTTTGCGGGCGGCGGCGCGGCCAGATGCGCCATCTGTTAGCGCATCGGCCAAATCGGCCAGGCCTTCGCCAGCGTCGCCCACCATGGCGACGGTTGGCGGCGTCGTGCGGCCAACTTCTTCGGCCATCACTTCCAGATGGATCAGGTTCTTTTCGGCAAGCGGCAGCGAGAAGCGCTTCGTCGCGATTTCGCCAAGCTTACAGCCGACGACCAGCAGGCAATCCGCGTCCCCGATCAGGTCATTGGCGATGCGGTCATAGCGGCCAAACAGGCCAGCGTTCAGCGGGTGCGTGCAGGCGATGCCGCCTTTGCCGCTCATGGTGTGGGCGACGGGGATGCCTTCCTGCTCCGCCAGCCGTAGCAGCGGCTCATAGGCGTTGGATAAGTGAATGCCGCCGCCGACCATCATCAGCGGGCGCTTGGCGTCGCGCAGCAGTTTCACCGCTTCAGCCGTGGCGCCGCGCGCCGGGCGGCCAACGCGGGAGGGGATGGAAAGCGTCGCGTCGTCAATCCAGAAGTCGCTCGCGTCATAATCATATTCGCCGTGGGCGATGTCTTCCGGCACATCCAGGATCACAGGGCCGGGGCGACCTGCCGTTGCGACGGCGAAGGCGCGGCGCACCAGTTCCGGCACCCGCTCGCCGATCTCAACCCGGATGACTTCTTTGGCGCAGGGGGCCAGAATTTCGAGCTGCTTGGCCTCCTGGGTCATGTTTTTCCAGGCGTGCTGGCGGTTCGCATCGCCGACGATGGCGACCAGCGGCACGCCAGCATTCAGGCTTTCGATCAGCGCCGTCGTCAGGTTTGTCGCCCCTGGCCCAAGCGTTGCATCCACCACGCCGACCCGGCGCGTGACGCGGGACCAGGCGTCGGCGGCGAATGTGCCGCAGCGTTCGTCATTAATGAGCGTATGGGTTAGCCCAAGCTCGCGCACGGCGTCATAGAACGGCAGCAACTGAAAGCCGCCCATGCCGAACATCGGCGATTCGCCTGCCAGCTTCAACATTTCCGCCAGCGCCCGCCCGCCAAGCATACGGCGCACAGGATCGTTGCGAAGATCATCACTCATCGGGGGCAAGCTCCAGCCTCAAGAATTCACTGCCCGATAGATCGCACGGGCGGATTGGAGGAGCAAGCGCGGCTTAGCGGCGCGGGGCGGGGTTAGGGGGCGGTTGGCTGCGTGTCGAGACTTTCGGCCCATAGCGGAAGTTCGTCCAGTGCCTCTTGCTGTCTTTGAACATTCGGAAAGCTGACGTTCGTCTCGAAGTGCCTGGACGAAGGAGCTGGTGAACTGCAGGACTCTTGGTGTTTTGTGGCAACCGCAGATCATGAACTGGCGCACAAGGGTCAAAGCGGTAGCTTTGGCTCCCCGCCATCTTCGAGTGCCACTCCTCGACCTGTCTTTTGCCACGACGACGCTCGCCCACGTTTTCCAGGAACTTGCTCGATCAGATCGCGCTTCCTCAATGCAACGAAAATGTCTTTCATCTGGACATCACGCCTTAACCCCTTGATTTCACCACTGATTTGGTTAGTTATTTCGTCGTGATCCTCGAGATATTCCATAACTATTTGGGCAGGACTAGAAAGTCGCTGATGTCGAATGTGAACGACTACCGAGTTCTCCTGCTCACTTATTTCAGGTTCGCGGAGGCGGATCTTCCGCATGGCGGCGAATGCAGTATTTAGACCTTCACCAACATCTTTGTTGGGTGGATTGGGAAACTTGTTTGTGAGGCGCACGAGCTTAGGGTTGCGAGCGAATTGTTCATCCAGGACATTTTCCACTGTGACATGCCCGGGCAGTCTACCTGGGTTATGTATTTCCACTCTATCGTCATAGGCACGGATTTGTACGTCCGTCGCTATACTATAGTCGCGGTGCAATACGGCATTTGTGATTATTTCGTGCAGAGTCTCGTCAGGGTAGCTAATGTCCTCTAGCCCGGTTTCAGTTAGTCGCTTAATTCCCTCAATTACCTCCTTTGTTTTGGCTACAGCTTCTCCGATGAGGTCGCACACGGGACCTTCGATTGTTATCGGATCGAACATCAGCGCCTCACGCTCAAGACCCTCTTCCTGAACTGGCCCCCATTTCGACCGGACAGTCGGCATAGCAAGGGAGGCTTAGGG
>JAYNYG010000124.1:0-2171 GCA_038102935.1 Alphaproteobacteria bacterium
CTCTGACGGGATAAATACTATCCCTAGGGGTGGACCACTTCAGGGGGCTGCTCCACATCCCGTCCCAACTGCTGCGCGACGCTGCAAGCGCGCCAATGGATGTATCAGAAGGCCTTGAAGGCCTATCTGCCGAGAACCGGGGAGTCTATGCCGGCACGGTCGTTCGCCGCATGCAAACCCGAAAGCGCCTCGGCGATTACGCTGTGGAGCGTCGGAAGAAAGTGACGGCATAGACCATCCGCATTTCGCACGACATACCCGCTAGAGGTTCGCGGGACCCAGAGGTATAAGGTTTGCCCAGAGCACTTTGATGCGCTCATAGCAATCTGTGGACTGTCCTATGCCGATCCTTTGGCTCGCCTCATTCCCAAAATCTGGCAACACCTGGGCGCGGGCGCTTTTGGCGAACTATATCGCGGGCGCCGCTGAAGGCGTTGATATCAACAAGCTGCCAGCCTTCGCGCTCGCTGATTCAGGCATCTGGGCCTATGAACGCGCTGCAGGCCGCCCCCTGCCAGATGCGTCGTTAGAAGACATCATGCCGCTGAAGGCGAAAGCGCATGCGATCTTGGCAAATGTCCATGAGAACCTAGTGTTCGCCAAAACCCATAGCGCGCTTCGTGTTCTCCATGGCAAGCCGACGATCACACCAGATGTGACGGCGGGCGCAGTCTACATCCTCAGAAACCCGCTCGACGTCGTGCTCTCCTATGCCGATCACTACGGCCTCTCTCATGCGGACACGGTGGATGCATTATCGAGCAACCAGCTGATCACCATGGGGCGCGCCGACCGGGCGCCAGAGTATCTGGGAGACTGGTCCGCCCATGTGCGCGGGTGGACCAAAGCGCCCGGATTGGCCCGCACCGTATTGCGCTATGAAGACATGCAGGCGGATGCCGGTAAGGCGCTCACCCAGGTGCTCGAAATGCTGCGCCAACCGATAGACCAGGCAAAGCTGAACCAGGCCGTCGGCCATTCCACGTTTGAGGCGTTGCAAGGCCAGGAGGCGTTGAAGGGCTTCAATGAGAAATCCCGCAATCAGAATCGCTTCTTCCGGTCCGGCAAGGCCGGCCAATGGCGAACGGAGCTGGCGCCAGAGCTTGTCACCCGCATGGTCGATCAGCATCGCGACGTGATGGCTGAGTTCGGCTATCTTGACGCCGACGGCAATCCTATTTGACCAGAGAGAGCAGCTCGCTCATGTCCCAATCCCCAATCGACGCCGAAGTGGCTGCCAATCTGGCGGATGTCCGGGCAGCAATCGCCCAGGCGGAAGCTGACGGCGGTCGCACTAAAGGCGCTGTGACGCTTATCGGCGTGTCGAAGCAACAGCCAAATGAACGCGTCGACGCAGCGTTGAACGCAGGCCTCCGCATCTTCGGCGAAAATCGCGTGCAGGAAGCAGAGACGCGCTGGACGCCGCGCCGCCCGCAATATCCAGACATGGAATTACACCTGATCGGCCCGCTACAGACCAATAAGGCCAAAGACGCGGTCAAGCTTTTCGATGTCATTCAAACCGTGGACCGCCCGCGCATCGCCGCCGCCCTCGCCCGTGCTATGGCCGATGCCGGGCGCTCCCTACCCTGTTTCGTGCAAGTAAATACTGGTGAAGAGCCACAGAAAGCCGGCATTGCGCCAGCGGATGCGCCAGCCTTCGTGAAGGCCTGCCAGGATGAGCACAGCCTGAATATCGTCGGCTTGATGTGCATTCCGCCAGCAGAGGACGCCCCCGCCCCGCACTTCGCGTTCCTCAAAGACATGGCGGACAAGCTTGGCCTCCCCCAAGTTTCAATGGGCATGAGCGCCGATTTCGCGGCGGCGACTGAACTCGGCGCGACACATGTCCGTGTTGGCAGCGCCATCTTCGGCGCACGTAAGAAACCCTGACCCTAATTTGCCGCCAAGTCGGCGTAGCGCTCCGCGAGGGACAGCGCTATAACCCTCCAACCGGGATACCATCCCGCCAGGGCCTGTAGTTCAGCGGTCAGAACCCGCCGCTCATAACGGCGTTGTCGCAGGTTCGAATCCTGCCGGGCCCACCACCTATTTTTCTGTTTTACTACAACACCCTACAGAAATTTCTAACCCACTGATATCGCGCTGTTATTTGGCTGTCCGGCGTCAGGGCACATGGGACAGACTGAGGGTATGATTTAGAGGAGGAT
>JAYNYG010000004.1:0-23312 GCA_038102935.1 Alphaproteobacteria bacterium
AATCCTCCTCTAAATCATACCCTCAGTCTGTCCCATGTGCCCTGACGCCGGACAAGCGCACTCATTCACACTAGTACAAATGTTAATGCACCCGCCCTTCGTATTAATCCCTCGCTTGAGCGGGATTACATCCGCGCAATCACCTTGCGCGCGAAGTCCTCGGTCAACCGGAAGGCGGTATCGGCAGGGAGGCTGAAGACGATGCCGGTGAGGCCATCAGCCTCCAGCGCCTGCAGCTGACTAACGATGTCATCCGGCTGCCCGGCGATGCAGAAATTCCGGATAATCTCAGGCGTGATAAAACGGGCCTCGTCGGGATCAAGGTAGCTGTAATGGCTTTCATGCAGCTTCATATGCCGCGTGGCCTCATCTCAGGACATGTGGAAGGCCATGTAATCATCCCAGATCGGCATAACGTAATCAGGCGGCGCGGCGCCCGTTTCACGCACAAAATCCACGAGATAATGGACATTCGCCATGATAGCCGGACCGCAGGCCTGGATTACGCGCGGCGAGGTTAATGTTTCGCCCTCTTCCAGCATCAGGAGATTGGCAAGCGCAACAGTCTCGAACCCGTCCAGAGTGCGTCCCGCTGCATCAGCGCCGCGCTGGACATTGGCCCTTACATTCGCCATCGACCCGCCGCGCGGAATTCCGGTGACGATGCCGTCCCCAAGCTCGCCCGCAAGCGCCTGTGCCTTAGGCCCAAACCCGCCAACCAGCATCGGGATCTTGTGATCCAGATCGATATAATCGAGATGGGTGTTCTGAAAGCGCACCGGATGGGTCGCGCCGTTCAGCGTGTATTCCGTCTCCTCGCCCGCCAGTAGCGCCCGGACGACACGGAGATACTCTTTGAATTCTGCAACCCGCGCTGGGCGTTGGCCCATGGTGCGCATGGCCGTGTTGCCCGTTCCGGTTCCAAAAAATACACGCCCCGGCGCTAAGCGGTTGATCGTGGCGATGCCGCCCGCCGCGACGGGCGCCAACCGCAAGCCCGGGATCGCGAGGCCGGTGCCCAAGCGGATACGCCCAGTCTGCTGCGCCGCAATCGCCATCATCGCCCAGATGTTGGAGCGCATCAGGGACGAGTCCGGGAACCAGGCGAAATCGTAGCCTAGCTTCTCCGCATGGGTGACGAAGCCAATATCATTGATATAGCCGCAACTGACGCCGAACTGCATGGGTCCAAGCTCCCTTCTGAGCAATGCTGATCAGAAGCCTAGCCTGAAATTCGCTACCTCGTTAGGCGCCAGAGCATCAAGCGCCTATTCCGCCGCTTGTTTAGCCCCCGGCAGGGACCCCGCGAGGTCATAGCGATCAGTGATCGTCGTGACGAGAGACTTCGCCTTATCCCAATCATATGTGCGGAAGCTATGGCCGCGCGTCACGAACTGCGCGCCCGCATAAAACATCTCATACTGTGTATGACGGCTCGCGAATTCGGAGCCGATGGCGTCCCAGGCAAGCTTCATCAGCTTCACGCGCTCAACCGGCGTGCGCCCATCCGCAGCGATCTGTACTGCGGAGAACAGGGCTGAAAGCTCCTTGTCATTATAATCTGCAGCAGAGGACGGCAGCATAATCAGCGCGCCGCCCGCCAACTCCCGCATCGTCGTAATGAATTGCGGATACATGGCTTGCGTCATGGTCTGCGCCGCATAGACCGCATGCCGATCCGGGACGTAATAGTCGCCGTGCATGCTGCCATTGGCTTCCATGCCATAGAGCAGGTTTTCTATAACGGCGGCTTCGGCGGCCAAGCGACCAAGCTGCTCTGATACCGGCGGCATTTTCGCGGTGCCAATGGTTTCACAAATCTCGCGCGCCAAGCCCACCAGGAATTTCAGCTTCACGGAAAGCCGGATCTGCGCCTGGTAGTTTTGATAGATATGGCCTGGCGTGTCATGGAACTGGCGGCGGCACATTTCCGGATCGCGATGCACGAAAATCAAGTCCCAGGGGACTTTGACGTCATCGAAATAAACCAGCGCGTCATTCTCATCATATCGGTTGGCGAGCGGGTTATCGAATTCTGAAACAGCATGCTGCTCGTAGGACTTCCGCGAGAGGATTTTCAACCCCTTCGTCCCCATCGGGATAGAGAAGCTGATGGCGTAGTCGACTTCCGTCGGGCGGAGCGGCTGCAAGTGCGCGACAAACACATCATTCGCCATGATCGAGCTGGTGCCGAGCATCTTCGCGCCGCGCACCGTGACGCCTTCATCATCTTCATCCACGATTTTCATCATCGGATCGTGTTCCAGCTCGCTCGCAGCTTTGGCGCGGTCGATCTGTGGATTGATGATGACATAGGTCAGGTAACGGTCTTCATCCCGCGCCCGCTCGTAATAGTTCCAGTAGGCTTCGGCGCGTTTGGGGTCGTCCTGCTTGAACATCTCCAAGCCCATCAATTGGCCCGTCACGGCAGAAGCCAGGTGGTCCGGCGAGCGCCCCATGAAGCCGCCATGCTGTTCCGCCCAAGCAACGAGCGCTTTCCGGCGGGTGACAAGTTCCTGATAGGTCGTCGGCATCTGCCAAGCGCGGTTGACGCGGCGGCCCGTCTTTGGCGATTCAAACGTCATGGTCTCAACGTTTTCAGGCCTGGACTGGAACTCATAAAGGTTTGCAGCAGATTGGACGGCATTGGCGAAGGCCGGATGCGTCGTGACGTCATCCACTTTCTTGCCATCCAGATAGACAGACCGGCCATCTTTCAGGCTGGCGAGATGTTCTTGGGCGTTCTTGATCGGCTGGGTCATGAGCAGGGCGCTCCTTCACTGAGTGTCCGGTACTGGCCGCCAAAGAACAGCAGAGGCGCGCCTTCTGATTGGAGAAAATCGTCCACATGGGCGATGAATAGGGTGTGATCGCCGGCGAGGTGCCGCTGCTCAACCGAGCATGCGATCCAAGCCAATGCATCTTTGACGACAGGCGTACCGCCCCGATATTCAAACGACGCTGCCGCCGCATCTTCCGTCCGCCCGGCGAAATGATCCGAAACACTCTGCTGACCGTCCGCCAGGATTGAAACGCCGAAGCGGCCCTCGGCATCGATCACCTGTCGCATCCGGCTATCATTCTGCAGCGATATCAAGATCAGCGCTGGCTCTAGCGATACGGACATAAATGTATTCGCCGTCATACCGTGCACGGCGCTTTCAGCGCCTGATGTAATCACAGTGACGCCGCTGGCGAACTGGCCGAAAATCTGGCGGAGCGCCAATCCATCAACCGGCGTGCTGCGCTCCAACGCCTCTGTGGGAGGCGTACAAGCTTGGGTTGACATATGCATCGTCTCTTCCTCCGTCTTCACTCTATGACGCGCGCCTTTTGGCTTTCTTGGCCAGAGGCCCAGCCTGCGTCTCGCCGCCCATCTGCCCGCTCGCCAATGCCCGCGGCGTCAATCCGTGCAGCAGCGCCAAGGACCGGTCAGAGCTTTCGACCAACGCGCCCATAAGGGCGGCGAAAGCCTCAAAATTTCCGCTCTCAGCCAGGGGCGCGAATAGTTCATCGTTCACTTCGCACTGCACTTCCGCCAATTCAGCCAAGCGACGATGCGCTTCCGGCGTGGTGCGCAGCATCAAGCGGCGACCGTCATCTGGGTCCTGTTCTTTCAGCAGCAAGCCAAGGCGGACGAGCTTATTGGTCTCATTCGTGATGAACGCGCCAGAGAGATGCAGGTGCTCCGCCACACCCGACACGCTGACCTTTTGTACGAGCTGGCGATGATTAACTGCGATCAGGATCGTGTATTGCACGCCGGTCAGGCCGATCAGTCGGGCAAAGCCATCCCGCGCCGCCTCAAGCCTTGCTGAAAACGCCAACGCGTCATGCACCATCTGGCGGAACTGCCGATCATTGCCGCCCGCAAGGAACGAGTCATGGCTAACGGTGGGCGTCACAGAGGGCTGAATGGGATCAGCAGCCTTCTCATTATCGCGCGGCATCGCAGCCTCCTCGCCTTACCAATCGAATGATCATTGGCAATCCCTTAGCATATTTAGCTTTGTAGCATAGCTATTTTACAGCAACAAGCATCGCCGACCGTATGGCTCTCGACCCGTCACGCTCAGACGGGCATTCTGTAGCCGCGGCGCATATCCAGCGAAGCCGCTGCTTGGGAGAATGAATATGGATGCGGTCCAGGAAGGCTTAACGCCAATCGATGTCAGCGACCCTGACCTTTACCAACAGGACGCTTGGCAGGAGACTTTCGCGCGCCTCCGAGCCGAGGATCCGGTGCAATATGTGCCAGATAGCCCGGATGGCCCCTATTGGTCCGTCGTCAAATACAAGGACATCATGACGGTCGAGCTGGACGCCAAGACATATTCGTCAGAGCTTGGCGGCATCACCATTCGGGATGTGCCGGAGGATGTGAAGCGCGAAAGCTTCATCCGCATGGACCCGCCGCAGCATACCGCCGAACGCCGCACCGTCGCGCCCATCGTCGCCCCCGCCAACCTGAAGAACATGACGCAATCCATACGCGAGCGTACGGCCTATGTGCTGGATGAACTGCCGCGCGGCGAGACGTTTGATTGGGTCGACCGCGTCTCCATTGAACTCACGACGATGATGCTGGCAACACTCTTTGACTTCCCCTGGGAAGAGCGCCGGAAGCTGACCTTCTGGTCAGACCTCTCCACTTTCACGGACTATACCGCCCCCGACGCAATCGTCCGCGACGAGTATGAGAAGTTCGAAAAACTAAAAGAGATGGCCGCATATTTCAAAGTGCTCTGGGATGAGCGCGCCCAGGCCGAACCGCGCCCGGACTTGATCTCCATGATGGCGCATTCGCCCGTCACCCAGGACATGACGCTTTCAAAATTCATGGGCAACCTCACACTCCTGATCGTCGGCGGGAATGACACCACCCGCAATTCTATGAGCGGTGGGCTTTGGTATCTGAACCAGAACCCGGACGAATGGGCGAAGCTGAAGGCAGACCCTGGCTTGGTGCCGAAGCTAGTGCCGGAAACAATCCGCTTCCAATCCCCCATCATTCACATGCGCCGCACCGCGACCCAGGACGCCGAGCTTGGCGGCAAGCAAATCCGCGCGGGCGATAAAGTGATCATGTGGTATCTCTCGGGCAATCGGGACGGCGAGGTGATTGACCGCCCGGATGATTTCCTGGTCGATCGCGCTAAGCCGCGCCAACACTTAAGCTATGGCGCCGGCATCCATCGATGCGTCGGCGACCGGCTGGCGGACTTGCAACTCGCCATCCTCTGGGAAGAAATCCTGAAACGTGATTTCGATATCGAGGTCCTGGCGCCCCCAACCCGCATCCGCAACAACTTCATCCGCGGCATCAGCAAGCTACCGGTGCGGATAAGGGCGTAGCGCAAAAAGGCGGCGCTCGCCGGATGAAGGCGGCGGCGCCACAAGGTCCCCTCGCCCCCGCAGGGGGGAGAGGAGACCTTGGGGCGGTGCTGTCTCTCCGGGCTTGGCGATAGCCTAAAGTGGGAAGGGGTATCCCCGCGCGTCTAAGTCTTCATCTGCTTAGCGATAGCCTCTGGGGTCGCTTCGCCGGTGAAATACTCAAACGGCTCGTTCCAATCTGCCGGCAGATCAACCAGCACCCCGGGCTCATCCGCCCTTACGGCAAAATTCAACGCCTGGCGTAGAATTTCCCGCTGACCGCCAGCATCGCCTGGGCGCCCGAAGGTATTGCCCATGGGCCGGTTGATAAACAAGCTGCGCGGTGGGCGGACCAGCGCCGTAATATCCCGACCAGTAGATACGTTAACGGTCGGAATGCCCATATGTTCGACGACGCGCGCGACCAGACCCACGGTCTGGTGATCGAGCGGTCAAGCAGGAACGGCGACGAGGAGATCAACGCCGTCTTCTTGCAAATTCTCAAAGAATGCAGGCGCTGATTCTGCCGTTAGCCGACTGCGGTCATAGGTACGGCCCATGAAGCCGCTCCAGTGACGGGCGGCGACGGCGCCAATTTCACCCGCATCCGCAATCTCGCGCAGGCGGTCAATTGGGAAAATGCAGTTCAGGTCACGGCCCGCATCGGTGTGGTCATAGTAGATGTCATGGATCTGATAACCGTCCGTCGGCTCATCAGGGTCAACCGCATCAACGCGATGATCGTTGCGCGCGTCAGGGTCAAAGGCTGGCGCTGAGCAATGCGAGATGCCGCCGCTGACCAGCAGCGCAACGGTGCATTCCTCAAGCGGCTTTTCGAGCGGTGTCCAGGGCGCGGTTTCGTTGACGCTCCATTTGTAGGCCGGGAAGCCCATCGCGCCGTATTTGTTGTTCAGCGCGTCCACATATCTGATCGGCTCCATCTGGGCCCTCCTTCTTGTGCAGGGCCAGTATCCGACGAGGTGCTGGGATTTACAAACTGGCGGCGGCAGCCCGCAATTCTGGGAATTCCTCAAGGATCGCCAAAAAGGCTGAACGCACTTCAGACCCATCGCCTTGGAGTTCGCCCTCAGCCATCGCTTCAATCGCTGCAAAAATCCGATGCTTTGCGTAATAGCGCCAATGCACGGGCAACGAGGCAAGCTCTTCTGTCAGCGCATCATAATTCGCTTCCGTCCATACGCTCTCAAACGCGGTACGTTCTGGCCCAAGATCAAAGAAGCCCTCCCCGGGCGCTGCAACGCGCCCTGCCCGCTCGGCCTTTGTCGCCGCAGCATCCACGGCATCGCCCGTGATGATGACGCCGTAAACATCCTGGGCATGGTCGAGCGTGGCCCACCCACGCTGAACGTCCAGCAGGACAGCGGATGGATCGCGCTTCAGCGGATCGCCCCACCCGCCGGCGCCGCCACTGGAAACATGCAGGATATCGCCCGGCCCCATCGTCAGAATATCGGTATTGCCCAGGTTCACTTCGCGGTTCGTGTCGGGGTTCAGTAGGAACTTGGATGCGCCGCCCGCCTGGCCTTCGGCGATGCCCCAGCCGGTGAAGCGGGTCCGGTCACGATTGCGGGCGGTCACCTTGGTATTTGGCGAGAACGCTTGAAACACCATTTCAGTCCCCAACCCGCCGCGATGTTGGCCAGGCCCCGCTGAATCTTGCGCAAGGCCGTAGCGCAGCACCTTGATGCCCGCCTCAACTTCATTCACTTCGACGGGCGTGTTCTTGAGAAAGCCCTGGTTCGCGCCAGAGCCATCCATGCCATCCGCCGCAGCACGACCGCCGCCGCCACCGGTCATTGGGTTGATGGCCGCCATGATCCTGCGGCCCGTGCGGTTATCAATCGTATTCACATTCATAATCGGCCCGCCGGAAGCAGGTGCGCCCGCCAACCGGTCTGGCGCTGCTGGCGCAAATGCGCCGATGATCAGCCCTTGCAGGCGGCTGCAGGATAGCGTGCGCATGCCGACAGCCGCTGGAAAGACCGGGTTCATGATTGTGCCAGACGGCAGAATGCAGCGGCACACCCGCGCGATCCCGGCATTCAAAAACAGCGATGGGTCGAGCGAATAGAGGACATATGTGAGGCCCGTCATCAACAATGTGTGCCGTTCATCGCCGCCTGTCGGCATGTTTAGCGATGATTCAAGCTGTGGGTCAGAACCGGTGAAATCGAAGATCAGGCTGTCGCCATCAATGATCAGCGTTAGCATCAATCGGCAAGGCCAACCGCCGGGTGCGTCTTCATCCATATAGTCGGCGAAGGGATAGCGGCCATCGGGCAGATCGCTGACGATCCGGCGCGCCTGCGCCTCCGCGTAATCGAGCAGGTCCACAACGCCCTCGCGGAATGTCTCGATGCCAAAACGGTCGATCATCTCCAACACTTTGCGCTCGCCTGTATTGCAAGCCGCGATCTGGGCTTTCAAATCCCCCCAATTCTGGTCTGGCGCGCGGACATTCGCCAAGAAGATATCCAGCACCTGCTTGTTCAATTCCCCCGCTTGCATGATTTTGGCGGGCGGAATGCGGATGCCTTCCTGATACACCTCTGTCAGCGTGCGGGAGAGGCTGGCGGGCACAGCGCCGCCAACATCCGTATTGTGGATGTGGCCAACCGAGAAGGCCACGATTTCGCCCTCGTAGAAGATCGGCTTCCAGATATGCATATCCGGCGAATGCGTGCAGACGAAGCCGGAATACGGATCATTCGTCATGCAAATGTCGCCGGGCTGATAGTCCTCGATCATCTTGATTGCGCGGCCGTAGTTCAGATTAACGAACCAGGTGGCGCCAAGCTCCGTCGGCGTCGCAAATGTTTCGCCCTCAGGCGTCGTAAGGCCCGTTGTAAAGTCCTCGGTTTCTTTGACGAAGGTGGAATGGGCTGTGCGGTAGAGCGTGAAAGCCATGCTTTCAGCGGCGGCGCGCGTGTGGTTTTTCAGAATTTCCAGCGTGACTTTATCAATCGCCATGACTCAAGCCTCCGCCTTGTTGAAACGCGCCTGGATGATGAGATTGCCCCACACATCTACGTCCACTTGCTGCCCTGGCGGGACAATGGTTGTACAATCATCCTGCGTGATGATCGCTGGGCCGCTGAACGCATGGCCAGGCGCTAAGTCAGCGCGCGCAAAGATCGCGGCGTTCTGTGTAGCGCCATCCAGATAGACCTCCGGCATGCCAGTTGGCGTCGGCGATGTATCAACCGTTGGGCTTTCAATGAACGCGGGCTTCGGCGCACTGCCGCTGATGACGAGGCGCAAGTTGACGATCTGCACCGGCGCCTCCAGGTCTGCATGGCCGTAGACCCGTTCATGCTCACGGTGGAATGCGGACCCGATGGGCGCCAGTGCGGCGGCAGAGACATCCGCCCGGTTGATCAGCGTTTCGATCTCATAGGATTGGCCGCGGTAGCGCATGTCCGCTGTCCATACGAGCCGTGCTTCGCCCTCAAAACCTTGCTCCTCGCGCAGCCAGCGCAGCGCCTGGGCTTCCATATCTGCCGCGTATACATCGAGTATTTCGAGCCCTGTCGCGTCCAAATCGACGAAGGCCGTGCGGATAAAGTCATTGCGGATATCGGAGATCAGGCCGCCATAGGCCGAAAGCACGCCGGGCGTTAGCGGCACAATCACCTGCGCAAAGCCAAGGTCTCGGGCGAGCAGGCAGGCCGTCATCGGCCCAGCGCCGCCAAACGCCAGGAGCGAAAACGTGCGCGGGTCCGCCCCGTGCCGGGACATGAGCTTCGAAATCTCCAGATACATGCCGGAGATCGAAACACGGATAATGCTCTCCGCGGTTTCCTCTAATGAAAGGCCGAGCGGCGTCGCCAGCGTTTGGACGGCCGTTCTGGCGGCTGACGTATCAAGCGTGACCGCGCCATAACCAAGCTCACCCGCGCCGAGCAAACCGAGCACGGCAAAGGCGTCCGTGATCGTCGGGCGAAGGCCGCCGCGCGCATAGCACGCTGGCCCGGGCGTCGAGCCTGCGCTCTCAGGGCCGACCTTCAGCACGCCGAAGTCATCCACCCAAGCGATGGACCCGCCGCCCTCGCCAATGGATGTCACGGATACAGTCGGCACATATATGGGAAATTCGCCAACCATCTCGCCGACGCCAAACGCAGGCGCCCCACCATGGATGACAGCGACATCAGCGGATGTGCCGCCAACATCAAAACTCAAAACGTCCTCTGCGCCAATCCTGGCCGCAACGTCCGCAGCGCCCATGACGCCAGAAGCTGTTCCGGACAGCAGCGTCGCAATCGGATCGGTCTTGCCAAGCTCCGCCGTCATGACGCCGCCGTTCGACTTCGTGATCATCGGCTCCGCCGCAACACCAGCCTGTTGCAGCGCCTGCTGCAGAGAAGCGATGTAGTCCGCGACCTGGCGCTGAACATATCCGGCGACCGTCGCCGTCACAGTGCGCTCATATTCACGAATAACGGGCCAAACGTCAGAGGAAAGCGTGACAGTCATCTCCGGCGCAGCGGCGTTGATCAAGCTGCGCACGGCGCGTTCGTGCTGGGGATTTGAATAGGCATGCAGCAGTGCGACGACGATTGTATCCGCCCCCGCCGCTTTCGCTTTGCGCACCGCGTCGGCCACATCGCCTAGATCGACCGGCACATCGATGGTTCCATCCTTGAGCATCCGCTCATTCAGACCATAGACGCGTTCCCGTGGCGCTAGCGGCGCCGGGCGCTCGGAGAATAGATCATAAGGATCTGGCGTTTTCAGGCGTGCGACCACCAAAACATCTTCGAATTCCTTGGTCGTGAACAACGCTAGCTTGGCGCCGCGCCGCTGAATAACTGTATTCACGCCAACCGTCGTTCCATGCGTAAAATACGTGATGTCTGAGGGCGGATAGCCAAAGCGCCGCTCCAACTCCGCAACGCCATTAATGACCTCAGCGCCAGGGGTCGCGGGGGTCGAAAACGTCTTGAACGTTTGCATCGCACCAGATTGCTCATCGTAAACGCAGAAATCCGTAAACGTCCCGCCAATATCGACGCCGACCCTGATGCTCATTCGCTGATCCCTTGAAGCTGACGCCGAACACTATCAACGGAACCAGCGCCGCTACAATGCGGCCCATACCAATAAGCGCCGTGCGACAACGGCGCCCTTCCAATCCATCAATACGAACGCGCATGGTAATAGTTCCATATCGCTCCGATGAAAGATCCGGCCCATGAACATGGTCAACAGCCCAAAGGCAGGCGTGACACGCGATGACATTGCTCGGCTTGTCGGCGCCTTCTATCCGCGGGTTCGCCAGGATGCGCGGCTTGGCCCGATCTTCGAAGGACGCATTGGCCTATCCGATGATGTGTGGGCGAAGCATATGGCGACCATCAGCGACTTCTGGGCGAATGTCATGCTGCGGGAGCGCGCCTATCATGGTAATCCGCTGCAAGTGCATCAGGGCATCCCGGACATTCAGGAAAGCGACTTCGCCCGCTGGCTAGACCTGTTCGAAGACACGGCACGCCAGGAACTTGAAGCTGAAAAAGCGGATGTGTTCAACACATTGGCGCGCCGGATCGGCCGGGGCCTCTGGATGGGCATCGACATGCACCGCAATCCGCTGACCAAGCGCCCCTAATGCCTGACGACAGCGCAGCACTAGAGCAACCGCTGCTTCGAAACCGGGATTTCCTGCTGTTTGTTGCGACGCGGACGGGCAATGTGTTCGGTCTACAAGCTTTGACGACGGCAGTGCTTTGGCACGTCTACCTGATGACCGGCGACCCGATGGACATCGGCTATATTGGCCTGGCCCAGTTTGCGCCCGCGCTGCTGCTTTTTCTGGCGGCTGGCATCGCTGCGGATCGGATTGATCGACGAATTATCCTGGGCGCTGGCAACGCCGTCCATGGCGCCGTCACCGCCGCACTGATGTTGCTTTTGGCCGGCGGCAATGCGAGCATGGCGGCGATTTTGAGCCTTCTGGTCGTGCATGGCATCGCGCGAGCGTTCTATCACACGGCCTCCCAGGCGATCCTGCCTGCGTTAGTGCCAGCGGCGCAATTCCCAAACGCCATCGCATGGTCAGGCTCCGCCAGCAAAGCGGCGCAACTGGGCGGACCGGCGATTGCGGGCGTGGTCATCGCCTATGCCGGGGATGCTGTTTACTGGGTCATTCTCGCTGTGTTCGCCCTATCAGCCCTCACAGCCTTCATGATCCGCAATCGGCATCCGATGCCGACGCCTGAGCGGGTGACGATGACCTCCATCATGGCTGGGTTTGACTATATTTGGCGCACCAAAATCGTGCTGGGCGCAATCTCGATTGACCTGATGGCGGTGCTGTTCGGCGGCGTCATGGCGATCTTGACGATCTATGCGCAGGATATCCTGCAGGTCGGCGCGGATGGGCTTGGGCTGATGCGAGCGATGCCCGGCGTCGGCTCGCTTATTGTCGGCTTGGCGCTGGCGCAATTGGCGGCCCCACGGCACATGGGCATTGCAATGTTTGCTGCTCTCGGCGTGTTCGGGCTTTCGATCATCGTCTTCAGCTTGTCGGAGAT
The DNA here is from genome assembly GCA_038102935.1 of Alphaproteobacteria bacterium. Lineage (GTDB taxonomy): Bacteria > Pseudomonadota > Alphaproteobacteria > Bin95 > Bin95 > VMCJ01. Next base: position 11,928 of record JAYNYG010000004.1, read on the forward strand.
TTTCTGGGTCTCTCTGATTGCCCTCGCGGTCTATGGCGGTGCAGATATGGTCAGTGTGTATGTGCGGCAAACCCTGACCCAGATCGCAACGCCAGACGCGATGCGCGGCCGGGTGAGCGCCGTTAACTCCGTCTCCATCAACGCGTCTAACGAGTTGGGCGATTTCCGCGCCGGGATGATGGCCGCCGCCATCGGCGTTGTGCCTGCTGTGCTGGCGGGCGGGGTCATCACCTGCGGGATCACGTTGCTCTGGATGCGCCTTTTCCCCGGCATCGCCGCGATTGACCGGTTGCGGGATGTCGCGCGACCGGACGATCCGAAGTAAACTCCGCCGCAATGTTCCCCAGGTAACCGGATAGAATTCGATGAACCAAGCAGATCTCGTAGCCGAACTCGCCCCAACCGGCGTGCTGCGTGCAGGCATCAACCTCAGCAATTTCCTCCTCGTGACTGGTGAGGCTGACAATGGCGACCCCGTTGGCGTGTCCCCCGATATGGCCGCAGAAGTCGCCCGCCGCCTGGATGTGCCGGTGCGGTATGTGCCGATGAAGACGCCGGGCGAGATCGCCGATGCGGCGGGCAAAAACATCTGGGATATCGGCAATATTGGCGCTGAACCGAAACGCGCTGAAACCATTGATTTCACTGCCGCATATGCCGAAATCCAATCGACCTACATGGTGCGGGGCGATTCCCCCATCCAGCGGATTGAGGATGTCGACAAACCCGGTATCCGCATCGCCGTATCCGCTCGCAGCGCCTATGACCTTTGGCTCGACCGGAACATCAAACAGGCTGAGTTGATCCGAGCCGAGGGCATTGAAGCCTCTTTCGCGCTCTTCGAAGAGCAGGAGCTGGATGTGCTGGCAGGCCTTCGTCCCCGCTTGACCGATGACGTCGAGCGCATTCCGGGCGCACGCATTTTGGACGGCCAGTTTTCCGCCGTGCAACAGGCCATCGGCACGACGAAGGGCAACAGCCTAGCCGCTGCATTCCTGCGCGAATTTGTGGAGGAAGCTAAGGCGTCCGGCTTCGTCGGCTCGCTGATTGAGAAGCACGGCGTTGTCGGCCGCTTGTCCGTAGCGCCGCCTGCGTGACGGGCGCTACCCCGGATTTCGCACCAGGAAATCCAGCATGGCCGAGTTGAACCAATCCGGCTGTTCCCAGAACACCGGATGGCCCGCCTCTTCAGCGATCAGGCATTCCGCACGCGGCATCCGGGCGGCGATGCTCTTGAGGACGGCAGGCGGCATGTAGAGGTCTGCATCGCCCGTCAGCAGCAGCGACGGCGTTGTCATGGCTGCCAAACTATCCCAGGTGATTGATGCGGCGACAGGCTGGCGGAGCGCGTCATGCGGGTTCAGATCGTGGATATCCTGCCATGCCGCCGCACCCGCTGGGCAGGTTGACCGGTAGCCAGGGCTAAGTTCGCGGGCGTCCACTGGCAAACCATCGAACCAAGGCCCGCGGGCGCGCGCCGAGGCCGCTTTGTAGTCTGGTTCTTGAACGCTCATCAGGCTGGAGGCGATGATGGCGGAGCGGGTTCGGGCTGGATGCATCAACGCGAAATCGAGCGCAGTTGATCCGCCTGCGGCTGAACCCAGCACGTGGGCGCGGTCAATCTCCAGGACATCTAGCAATGCGGCAAGGTCGCCCGCTTGCGTGCCGTGATCGTCATCGGGGCCGCGCTCTGAGCCGTAATAACCGCGACGGGAATAGCCGATAACGCGATATCCAGCCGCCGCGAGCACAGGCTGCTGGTAGCCCCAGGACGCATGGTTGCCAGATGCAGGATGCGCCAGCACGACGACATCGCCGGCCCCGCCCGTATCCCAACGCCACAAGCTGACGCCGGTCGAGAGCATCACTTGGCCAGCTGTAACAGGAACGGGCGCTGGCAAGGGCGGCGAGGATCGAACGAATGCGTCAGCCATTACAGCCCCTTGGCGTTGGATGCCGTTTGAAAAACCCGTCCATATCATCCAGCACGGGCGCCAGATGCCGGAACGGACTGGCGAGCGAGCCGACCAGCCAGATATGGCCGATATCCTCGTAATACGCAGTTTCAGCGCTGCCGCCGTTCGCCTGCACTTTGGCGGCGAGGCGGCGGGAATTGCGTGGATAGACCGTGCCGTCATCCAATCCGCTCGCCAGCAACATGGGCGGAGCTTTGCCATCAACATAATTGATCGGCTGGGTACGTTGGCGCTGATCTTTCGGCCCAAAGATGGATTTGAGGCTCGAGGACTTAAGCGGCAGGAAATCATAAGGGCCAGCAAGCCCTGCCGTCCCGGCGATAGCATCGCATGGGCGGAGATTGTGGGCGCCAAGCCAGCGGTCATCCAAGGTCAGCATGACGGCATTGTATGCGCCGGCAGAATGTCCCGCCAGATAGATTGGTCCTGGCGTTGCGCCATGCACGCCAAGGTTTGTCCTAGCCCAGGCGACGGCAGCGGCTGAATCTTCCAGAAACGCTGGAAAGCGCACCTCGGGATAGAGCCGATAATCTGGCACTGCGACCTGGTATCCGCGCGACGCCAGCGCTTGGCCGACGAAGTTGTAATCGTCCTTCGATCCATCCTTCCAACTGCCGCCATAGAAGAATATCACCGTGGGCATGCCATCCTTAGCGCCGCTCGGCACGTATAGATCAAGTGTGCGTCGGGAACCCTCGCCATAGGCCAAGTCTTTGACGATTGTATATCCGGCGTCAGACACAAGCGCATTCACTACGTCCGGCCCGGAACATCCGGCCAGAACCATCAGAGACGCCGCCGCTGTCGCCATCTTCGCTTTGAGATTGGAAATAATCGCCATGCCAGCTTGTTTTAACCGCACATATCGCTCCGTTGGCGCTGCCTCATGAGCAAGCGCCTATTGCAATTCACCATCGCCATCCTTGGCCTCGTGCCGATCAGCGCGGGCCTTGCAGGCGTCATCTTCGGCCCCGCCGCATTTGGCGGGCCGGAGGACATAACCGATCTCAACAGCCATTTCCGCTACATATCCGGAATTTTCCTGGCCGTCGGCATCGCCTTCTATACGACGGTCCCGAACATCCAGATCAAAACGGCCCGCTTCCGCTTGCTAACGGCGCTCGTATTCACCGGCGGCCTGGCGCGCGCATTCTCCCTTATCCAAGACGGCACGCCATCAACGCCGCACCTCGTCGGATTGTTCCTGGAACTTGTTGCGGTGCCGATGCTGGCGGTGTGGCAGGAGCGGGTGGCCAGCAAAGACTAGGGCTGCGAGCCTAGGTAGGATCGTGACACACAACACACAGCTTATTCCCATCCAAATCCCGGAAATAAGCGCCGTAGTAATCGGCGTGGTAATCCGGGCGGATTCCGGGGGCGCCTTCGTCTTTGCCGCCTAATGCCATTGCGGCGGCGTGGACGGCATATACGGTTTGATGATCGGCGGCGAGGAAGGCTGTCATTGAGCCGTTGCCGACGGTTGGCGGGTTTTCGTCAACCGGGGTTGTGATGATGAACAACGGGCGGTCCTGGTCTGGCAGTTTCCACGCGGCCCAGCCGGGATCAGGTTCGTGAAACTTCAGAACATATTTCAAGGGCGCGAGCACCTTCTCGTAGAAGGCGAGCGCGCGGCCTAAGTCTGCGATGCCAACGGTGATGTGGGAAAGCATGGCTTTTCAATATCCTCTGAACGTCAATGTGCGATCAAATGGACATTGTTTGGACTTGGCGACATCTATCCAGCGGTCCCAACGCGTTTGCAGAACATCAAGCTGCCGTTTCTCTTCTGTATTGTGCTGTACACCGATGAGCGGAATGATGAAGAGCGCGCCAAAATATCCAGCCACCTGGTTGGAGCTTCGATCATTGCGGATGTTGGCCCCATAACCTTTGGCGTCATCCGCGATTGTGCGTAGCGTTAGCCCAACATCCTGACAGGAGGCGGCGGCCTCGGCGCTCGTCAACTCAAAAGCGACACCCCAACATCGCCGTAGCGCACGAGAACCACAGCATCGGCGCCGAGCTTCGCCGCCTCTTCACGCAATTCCTTTGCGACCAGCGCGGGGGTCGGGTCCGGGTGGAAAATCGTCGTTTTGTTGACAGTTGCCGTAATGTCGCCCAGCACCGTGTACTTCCGGTCCGTAATATCGCTTTCCGTCACGATAATGTCTGCTTCGCTCGTAGGCTTCGCCGCTTCTGTGGCTGGCGTTTCCTTCTTATCGACAGAATTGGACGAATACGTGGCGCAAGCGCTGAGGAGAAGCGCTGTTGCGGCTACGGTCAAGATGCGTATGTACATGTGCTAATTCCTTAGAATGGCGATTGCGATTGAAAATCAATATGCCCACAAATTTTACGCGCGCGCCTGGCAGATGCAACCTTATTTTGGCAGTCTTCCAAACACGCTGTTCTTCTCAATTGCAGCGATATCTTCTGGCCTTGGGAAGGGTGCGGGGGCGGACTCGCCTGCTGTCCGTGCGCGGCCGATGGCTTCGAAGAATGGCGAGAGGCCGCCGGGCAATAACGTCCAGAAAAAGCGCATGGGCGCGTCGCCGGTGTTGCGGAAAAGGTGGCGGCTGTCTTTCGCGAGGTAGAAGGTCGTTCCGGGGCGCATCGCGTGGGTTTCGCCGTCCACCTCGGCCTCCCCTTCGCCTTCATAGACGAAGATCAGCTCCTCGTTCTGGTCATGGGCGTGCTCGCGCACATAGCTGCCGGGTGCGACTTCCTGAACGCCGCAATCAAATTCCGCCATGCCTTTGTCCGCCCCGCCAACAACTTTGACCTCCACATGGCCATTGGCTGGCACAGGCTGCCAGAAGCTTTGGCCGCCGTCCGGCTGCACGACACGGGAATGAGACATATGCGTGTTCCTCTCTATCAATCACAAAAGCCAAATCATCTGCCAGGAATTAGTCGCCTGTGGGTAGGGCCCCGAGATATTCCGCCCAATACCGCATAACCTCAATGCCAAAATCGGTAGGTTGTTGGGCGGGCGAGCGGCCACGGCCCGCTTCGATACCTAGGCCCAACCGCTCCGCCAACAGTCGCTTGCCGTAGCAAACGAAATTCTCAACCGATGTCATCATGAACACGATCAGCGGCAGTAATTCGCGATGCAGGCGTTCGGCTTCCGCAATGCTGGCGGCGTCGCCCTTTTGGAACAGCTCAAAGATTTTGATCTGCGGATCAAAAAGATCTGAGGCCGGGATCATGCCAACCGCGCCCGCGCGCAAACTATCCGGAAACTGAATGCCCGCCATACCGCCGAAAATATCAAACGCGCCAGCCGTATCCTCCATCAACTGCTTGATATAGATCGCCGGGCCTTCACCCTTGAGCAGGCAGACATTCGCGTGCTGGGCGTTCAATTCCCGCAATGCTGCGTTGGAGAGGCTTGTCGCCATCAACCCCGGCGCATTCTGGATGCCGAGCGGAATGCCCGCCTTATCCGCCACTTTGCCGAAGAAGCGGACATACTCAGATTCCGGCGCGCCGATGATTGCGGGCGGCTGCAAAATCGACCAATCGGCGCCCGCCTCTTCCGCCGCGCGCACAAACTCGATCTGCCCTTCGATACTCGGCTCGCCGACGGTGACGGCCAATGGCACACGTCCGCCCACATCCTCACCCACCCATTCCAGGATTTGGCGCCGTTCGCGCACATCCAGCTTGCTGACTTCGGTTGCGAGCCCCATCACAGCGATCCCATGGGCGCCAGCCGCTATACAGCCATTGACCTGCGCGCGCATCGCAGCCCGGTCCAGCTTTCCGGCCTCATCAAAGAAGGCGTATAGAATGGGGTAAACGCCCTGGAATCCGGTGCGTGAAGGGGAATTGGCCATAGGCATGCAATCCACTGCTGGTGAATGCGGAAGTCTATCCGCGGCGGAGATCTAACGCCAGCAGACCTAATCGTTCTGAAGCGTCACACCATTTGGGAAGGGCGACCAGAACGCTGTCCTGATGCCCGCTGCCGCCAACATGCGGGAAGCCCATTCATTGCAGGTCAGAAATGGGCTGTAGCGACCCTCGCCTTCCAGAAACACATCATCGCCATAGCCGGGTGCGGGAATAGCGATGGCCTTGCCGCCTACATCCAATGCCATCGACGCCTCAATCGCCGCAACAAGGCGCATGTACTGATCTGGAGCAAGCCTGAGAACCGTCACATTCGGCGCTTCGAGCAAGACCTTGCGGCTATGCACCCGAACCGTTGTCCCGCCAACGCCAGCAAGCGCCTTAGCGCCGCTCCACAGGCTGAAATCCGCCCATGTCGGCGTGTTCAAATAGAAATCCCGGGACCCCCAGCCAAACCCGAGCCAGACTGCGACGGGCGGAACACCACCTTCCGGAAGCACCCGCCGCCAGTCATGCCCAGCGACGAATACAGGCGTCAAAATATCCACGTGCACGCCGTTATCGACGACAGCAATCGGGATGCCAGCTGGGTCTTCCAGAAAATCTGTATTGATTGGAATACGGCTCAAAGTGACAGCCGCAATCCCATAGCAACCTCCAATCATAACAAGCGCGGCAATGCTCAATACGAGGCCACGTACGCGTTTCCTTAGTCCCTTCCGCATCGGCTTCCACCCGCGTTCAAAGTTCCGCATGAGCGATAGGGCGGGACCACGTCAGAAGTAAGGCGCCCGTCTAATAGTGCTCCAGGAGCGAACCGAAGCCGCTAACGCGGTCCTGGATGCCGTTCATGCGGAGCGCATGCCAATACGTCGCCGTGTTGATGGCGAGTACGGGTTTATCGAGCCAAAACTCCGCCATCGGCGCAATCTTGGCGAAGGCTAAGTTGGTGCCGACCTGCAAGATCGCCTCCACCTGCGGATCATTCACTTCATTGACAGCATCCTTGAGCGTTTTGGCATCCACATGAGCAATGGCTGTTGGGCTTGGGCATTTGAGGCCGGTAACAGCAATCACTTCAAACCCGCAATCGGTGAAGAACTTCCTGACCTCACCATCGCCGACGGGCATGTAGGGCGTCACCACCGATATCCGCTTGATATCGCCATAGCAGCGAAGCGCCGCCTGGGATGCGTCAGAGCCCATGGCGACCGGCAAGCCATCCGCCCTAGCTTCCAGTTTCGCCTTAAGCTCCATGGAACCCGTAAGCCCGCCCCAAAAAGTCTCAGAGGACATGCCCATGACGATAGCGCCGGGCCTGGCGGTCATCACCCGGTCAACGGCCTGCATAAGTTCCGCCCGGATGCGGACCATCAGTTCTTCAAAATCCGCGTCCGATCCGAGAGGGTCGTCAGAAATATGGATACGGCTGAAATGATTGGTGACGCCCTGGGGCGCCATCCACCCAAACTCTGGCTGTACAATCGTGTTTGTTGAGGGCGCGATGACGCCGAACTTCATACGGTACCCAAGCGCATCCCGTCCGGTCGATATAGGCGTTGATGCGGCTGGCGCTTGCGGGGCGTTCATGGCGGCGTGCTCCAAGATTTAGATCAGGAGCGCCTATTGTGCCTCATGGCGTTCGCGACGGCGACTGTCCTAGATCGCAATTGTGTCCGGGCCCCACATTTGATCTTCGACGAACTTTAGTTTCGGCTTCGGGCGCCGCCAATGCAGGATGAAGCGCGCCGACGATGTCTGAGAGCCGGCAACGATTTCGTTATCGCCCGCGCGGACAGGAATAACAGGCAAGTAGTCAAATTTCTCATTCGGAATGATCAGCTTACCATTGACGCGGCAGCCAAACAGGCTTTGCAGATCACGGATCACCAGTGTTTTCTTCCGGCTGACCTCGATCCGGAAATGCGTTCGGCTAAGTTGCACATTATCGCCCGTGAGCTTAAGCGAAAGCCTGTCCCGGTTGGTCCGATCAACCAACTTACAAGCCAAGCCGATGGTGAATGGCATGGTGCGGATTGGGATACCGTGCTTGCCGATCTGCGCCTTGGTTTCAGGCGTATCGCCAAAGAGCGTAATCGGCTGGGTAGATTTCACAATCCGCTGCGGCCTTGGCACTTTAACCTTGGGCCGTTTGACGGCGCCCATACCAACACCGCCATTGGTCAGGGCCGCGTAGCGGGCGTCACTTTCCGCAATGCGATCACAAAGCAGTGTCAGCAACTTCATGCCCATACCATCACGATGGCCGAACGCTCGCAGAAACTCCTTCGCGGGAATGCGAACGAAGGTAGATTCGGTTGTCGCGGTAATTGTGGCGGAGCGCGGCGAATGCCGGATGACGCCCATCTCGCCGATCAGATCGCCAGGCCCACGGCTCGCCAGAACGGTTGATTTACCGCTCGCAAAAACGCTGATCGAGACTTCGCCAGTCTAAACATAATATACGGAATCACTGTCCTCGCCTTCGCGGTACAGCACTTCTCCCGCGTCCAGCGTGATAGAGCGCATCTCAACTCCCTGCGGCCCGCACCATTGAAAGATGCAAAGCATAGGTCTGTGAACGAGCGCTAAGACTCCGTGATCATCCTTAAAAACCATTTGAAACGCTGTAAACCGGGCTGCTAAGCCCCTCGAACCGCCGCACCCGAGGGTTTTGCAGATACGGCCCCCATCGCCGCATCTGCAATTGATTTCGCATCCAGCCCCGCCTGCGCGACCTGGGCCGCTGGTTTATCTTGCTCAAGAAATGCATCCGGCATCGTCAACGTGCGGACAGCAAGACCTTGATCCAACAGGCCTTCATCCGCGAGGCCATGCAGTACCAACGCGCCGAACCCGCCGGTTGAGCCTTCTTCAACGGTGATCAGCGCCTTATGGTTCTGCGCAAGTTTCCGGACCAAATCCATATCCAGCGGCTTGGCGAACCGTGCGTCGGCAACGGTCGCCTGCAATCCGCGCTCCGCCAGAATATCGGCGGCGGCAAGAGCATTCGCCAACGGCGCGCCATAGCTCAGAATTGCAATCGGCCCGCCTTCCCGAACAATCCGGCCCTTCCCAATCTCTATGGTCTCTGAGACATCGGGCATCTCCACGCCCTGGCCTTCGCCCCTAGGGAAGCGGATGGCGGAGGGTCTGTCATCAATCGCCGCCGCTGTCGCAACCATGCGCACAAGCTCGCCTTCATCGGCGGCCGCCATCAGCACGAAATTGGGCAGACAGCCGAGATAAGCGACATCGAACGCCCCGCAATGGGTCGAGCCATCGGCGCCGACATAGCCCGCGCGGTCTAGCGCAAACCGCACCGGCAAGTTTTGAATCGCAACGTCATGGACAATCTGGTCATAGGCCCGCTGCAGGAATGTCGAGTAGATCGCAACGAACGGCCGCATCCCCTCTGTCGCCATGCCCGCAGCAAAAGTGACACCGTGTTGCTCGGCGATGCCGACGTCAAACGTGCGATCAGGAAAGCGCGTGGCGACTTTGTCGAGGCCCGTTCCGGATGGCATCGCAGCAGTGACGGACACAACACGCGGATCGCGTTCCTTCAGCTTGATCAGCGTATCTGCGAATACGCCTGTATAGCTCGGCGCTTTGGCGACGCCCTTGGATTGCTTACCGGTCTCCACATCGAACTGCGCGACACCATGATATTTGTCTGCAGAGGTCTCAGCCGGGCGATATCCTTTGCCCTTCTCGGTGATCACATGCAGAAGCACGGGCCGGTCGCCATGTGTTTGCCGCTTCAGGAGCTGCAAGATCGGCACCAGGTCCTGGATGGAATGGCCATTAATCGGGCCGACATAATAGAAGCCGAGCGCCTGGAATAACTCGCCGCCGCCAACGATCCCGCGCGCGAGTTCCTCCGCCCGACGGGCCGCTTCTTCAAACGGTTTCGGAAAGAGCTTCGCCACATCCTTCGCGACCGATCGCAGGCTGGAATATGGCCTGGAGGATGCGAGGCGCGAGAGGTATCCGGATAGCGCGCCAACCGGCGGCGCAATAGACATCTCATTATCATTCAGGATCACAACGAGCGGCAGACCAGAAGCGCCGGCATTATTCATGGCTTCATAAGCCATGCCCGCCGTCATTGACCCATCGCCGATCACAGCGACCGCCCTGTTGTCCTTGCCCTGTAGGTGCGCCGCCGTCGCCATACCGAGCGCGGCAGAGATCGAGGTGGAGGAATGCGCTGCGCCAAACGGATCGTATTCGCTCTCTGTGCGCTTTGTGAACCCGGATATACCGCCGCCCTGGCGGAGCGTGGACATGCGGTCCCTGCGGCCCGTTAGGATTTTATGTGGGTAGCATTGGTGCCCGACATCCCAGATCAGCCGGTCATGGGGCGTGTCGAATACATAGTGCAGCGCGACGGTAAGCTCGACGACGCCGAGCGAAGCGCCCAGATGTCCGCCCGTTTCGGCCACGCTTTCAATCGCATCCCAACGAAGTTCGTCAGCAAGGCGGGTGAGATCAGATTCTGGTATCTGTCGAAGGTCCGCAGGGTCGCGGATACGGTCCAGCAGCGGGGTTGGGCGGCGGGTCATGTCTTTGCCCTCTCTAACTTTGACGCTGCAGCGAGAAACGCGCTGCGTCACGCAAGAAATTGGCCCGCGGTCCTAAGCAATCAAGCTTCGCGACCGCTTGCCGCACAAGCGTTTCGGCATATTGCTTGGCTTCCGGCACGCCCATTGCGCCTGGCAATGTGGCCTTGCCCGCGTCCGCATCCTTAGCGAGGCGCTTACCGACTTGCTCTTCGTCGCCTTCCAAATCCAGGAGGTCGTCAGCGATCTGGAACGCAAGGCCGATATCCATGCCGTAGCCATAAAGGGCTGCCCGCGCCTGGCCATTCGCTTGCGCAATGATGGCGCCAGCCTCACACGCGAATGAAATCAGCGCACCCGTTTTGAGGCGCTGCATTCTGATCGCCCAGCCCATATCCGTCGCCATGTCCTTGGCATCCCCTTCCGCCGCCAGATCGAGCGCCTGGCCGCCGCACATGCCGTGCGCGCCAGAGGCGACGGCGAGGCCGCGGGTCAGTTCTAAGCGCACATTCGCGTCAGGATGCGTCTCTGGCATGGCGAGAATACGGAAAGCTTCTGTCTGCAATGCGTCGCCCGCCAGAATGGCCGTCGCTTCGTCATAGGCTTTGTGGACCGTGGGACGGCCACGGCGGAGATCATCGTTATCCATGGCAGGCAGGTCATCATGGATCAGGCTATAGGCATGCAGGCATTCGATTGCAGCCCCCGCATGCAGCGCCCGCACATGATCCCCGCCTGTAGCGGCGGCGGCGGCGGCGGTTAGAAACGGACGGAAGCGTTTCCCAGGACCGAGGGCGGCATAGCGCATGGCTTCAACGAGCTTCCGTTCCTCACCCAGTGGTTCAGGGTCCGGCAGCAGAGTTGCGAGCAAATCGTTCGTGTCGTCGGCAATATCTGCGAGCGCAGCTTGAAGGGGGCCGGTCATGGTGCGAGCCTTTTTGTGCGGCAGGCGCCCCCCTCACCCCGCCTCTCCCCCCGTTGGGGGG
>JAYNYG010000004.1:23322-48850 GCA_038102935.1 Alphaproteobacteria bacterium
CGGGGGGAGCGGCCCTGTCCCCGGCGCGGCCCCCGCCACAATACACAGGCCGAACATCAAACCACGCCACGCCCAAATTCCTACTCAACGTCAAACGGCGCTGTGGTCGCCTGGCCGCCGGACAGCGCGATCCGTTCGACCCGCGCCTTGGCGTCCGCCAGCTTTGCGTCGCAGTGGCGGCGGAGGGCGGAGCCGCGTTCGTAGGCGTGGATTGAGTCTTCAAGCGCGCCTTTGCCTTGCTCCAGGCGCTGAACGATGCCTTCAAGCTCCGCCAGCGCGTCTTCGAACGACATTTCGCGGATATCTTCAGGAATTTCGGCAGCGGCTTCGGCCATCACGGACGGACTCCATAACGCGGTTGGAGACCCGTTGTAGCGGTTGCGCCCGGCGCTGTCAGCCAGCTTTGTCGAGCGCATATCCGGCAGACCGGACGGTGCGGATCAGATCAGCCGCATCGCCCACATTCAAAGCCTTTCTGAGGCGCCGGATATGCACATCAACCGTACGCGCCTCGACATAGATATTGCGGCCCCATACGGCGTCCAGCAATTGCTCGCGGGAATAGACGCGGCCTGGATGCTCCATCAGGTGGCGCAGCAGGCGGAATTCTGTCGGGCCAAGGTGGATGTCCCGCCCCGCCCGATCCACCCGGTGGGCTGCGAGGTCCAAAGTGATGTCTGCATATTCCAGTTGCTCAACCGCTGTCGCCGGGCGACTGCGGCGCAGCACGGCGCGAAGCCGGGCGACGACTTCCGCTGGAGAGAAGGGCTTGGTGACGTAATCATCCGCGCCAGAATCCAAGCCGCGCAGCCGGTCCGTCTCGTCGCCGCGCGCCGTCAACATGATGATCGGCATCGCCTGCATTTCAGGGCGGCGGCGGATGCGGCGGCAAAGCTCGATACCTGATACGCCCGGCAGCATCCAGTCCAGCAGGATCGCGTCCGGCTGGCGCTCCGCGATGCTCACCTCAGCCTCATCGCCGTCACGCGCGACGCCTGTTTCAAACTGCGCCGCTTCCAGATTGTACTTCAACAGCTCGACGATATCCGGTTCATCCTCGACGATCAGGATGTAGGGCTGCATGGCGTGCTACTCCTGCTCTCCGCCAGAGAGGTCCTCGCCTTTCGAACGACTGGCGGTCAACCGCTCGCCTGTCTGCATGAAGTATACGTTTTCGGCGATATTGGTGCATTGATCGCCAATGCGCTCAATGTTTTTGGCGATGAACAGGAGATGCGTCGCCGCGGTGATATTGCGGCTGTCTTCCATCATGTAGGTCAGGCATTCACGGAAATAGCCGTCATACAGCACATCCAGGTCTTCATCCCGGTCGCGGACTTTGACAGCCGCTTCGGCGTCACCGTTGACATAGGCATCCAACACGCCGCGCAACATCTCCCGCGCGACATCAGACAAACGGACGATGCCGCGCGTTGCATCCATCGGCTGCGACTGGTTGATGACAAGCGCCCGCTTAGCGCCATTCTTCGCATGATCAGCGATCCGTTCCAGCGACTGCGCAATCTTAAGCGCTGAGATGATCGAGCGGAGGTCAACCGCCATTGGCTGCCGAAGCGCCAGCATCCGCACGACCTGATGCTCAATATCAGCATCAAGCGCATCTACACGCTTATCTGCCTGGATCGCTTGGGTCGCCAAGTCCGGGTCACGGCGCACCAATGCGGTAATGGCGTCGGCCAGGATGGTTTCAGCGTGGCCGCCCATTTTGGCGACGGTGGCCGAGATGAGCTGTAGTTCCTCCGCAAATGAGCGGACGATATGGGCGTCTGAATTCGGCATGGATTTGCTCCTATCGCTCAGCCGTAACGGCCAGTGATGTAGCCTTGGGTTCGTTCGTCACGCGGGTTCGTGAAGATTTGTTCGGTCTCGCCCACTTCAACCAGAATGCCCAAGTGGAAGAAGGCCGTGCGCTGCGAAACCCGCGCCGCCTGCTGCATCGAGTGCGTAACAATGACGATGCTGTAGGAGCGTTTCAATTCGTCGATCAATTCTTCGACGCGCGCCGTCGCAATCGGGTCCAGCGCCGAGCAAGGCTCATCCATCAGAATGACGTCTGGGCGCACCGCAATAGCCCGCGCGATGCAAAGCCGCTGCTGCTGACCGCCAGAAAGGCCCGTGCCGGGCTGCGCCAGGCGGTCCTTGACCTCTTCCCAAAGGCCTGCGCGTTCCAGGCTGGTCTGCACGACTTCGTCCAACTCATCCTTGCCATGGACGAGGCCATGGATGCGCGGGCCATAGGCGATGTTGTCGTAGATGGATTTTGGAAACGGGTTTGGCTTCTGAAACACCATGCCGACCCGGCGGCGCAGCTGCACCGCGTCAATTTCTTCATCCAGAATTTCCACACCGTCCACCGTGATCGAACCGGTCACGACGCAGCCGTCAATCACGTCATTCATACGGTTCATGCAACGCAGAAACGTGGATTTTCCGCAGCCAGAAGGCCCGATCAGCGACGTCACTTGATGACTGCCGATATCCAGATTGATATCGAACAGCGCCTGCTTGCCGCTATAGGAGACCGATACGTCTTTGCAGACTACTTTGGCGTCATCAAGCCGGGAATTTTCAGAGGCGCCGTCAAGCATTACTGTGTCCTTTCAGTGCATCGCTCAGGTTTTGAGAACAGGAGCCGCCGAGGGTCCCCTCGCCCCCGCGGGGGGAGAGGGGACCCGGTGGGAGCGCCGCCTGCTGATTGGCTGCCCAGCCTGCCCGGGCGAGGGTTCTAAACACTTGGCCGGCGCCTGCTAAATTCCTTCGCATCTGCTTTTCCTTACCACCGCCGCTCGAACCGCTTCCGTAGGATCACGGCGAGCGCGTTCATGAGCACGAGGAAACCGAGGAGCGCCATAACGCCGGCGCTGGTCCGCGCGACGAAGGCGCGTTCCGGGCTGTCCGCCCAAAGATAAATCTGCACGGGCATGACCGTCGCCGGATCGGTGACGGAGCCTGGAATATCAACGATGAAGGCGACCATGCCGATCATCAACAACGGCGCGGTTTCGCCAAGCGCGCGCGCCATGCCGATGATGGCGCCGGTTAGAATGCCCGGCATCGCCAAAGGCACCACATGATGGGTTACGACCTGTAATTCAGATGCGCCGACGCCGAATGCGGCTTCTCGGATAGACGGCGGGACTGCTTTCAAGGCCGAGCGGGACGCGATGATGATCGTCGGCAATGTCATGAGCGCCAGCACCATGCCGCCAACCAGCGGCGCTGAGCGCGGCAGGCCGAAGAAGTTCAAGAATACCGCCAAGCCCAATAGCCCGAACACGATGGAGGGCACTGCGGCCAAGTTGTTGATGTTGACCTCGATCAGATCCGTCCAGCGGTTCTTGGGCGCAAATTCTTCCAGATATGTGGCGGCCAATACGCCAACCGGAAAGCTCAGCAGCAAGGTTACAAGCAGCGTGAAGAATGAGCCGACCATCGCGCCCCAGAAGCCTGCCAGCTCTGGCTCCCGGCTATCGCCTTTGGTCCAGAAACGGAGGTTCAGATGCGATGTGATCGCGCCATCCGCTTCCAGCTTATCCAGCCACGCAATTTCCTTATCTTTGACGCGCCGGTCCGATTCAGGCGCTTCTCGGTCAATGAAGCCTTTGAGGAAGCTATCGACATCATCGGAGGCATAAACCTCTACCCGCCGCGTTTGGCCTATCAGTCCGGAGTCCGCCAGCACCATCGCAGCCAGTTGCTGATCAACGCCAACGCTCAAAAGGCCGTAGAGTTTCCGCTTGTCCCGGCGCTTTTTGACGTCTGGGAATAGCTCACGCAGGGATGCCCGCGCCAATTTGCGGTAATCAGCCCGCGCCAACACTTTAGGATCGCGCCCGCCCTTCTTGTCGATGACCTTTTCTTCAAACGTCACCTCAAGCGCGATGCTGTGCTGGTAGAAGGCTGTCCACCCGGTCGCAACGATGGAGACAACGAGCAGCGCCAGCATGCCTGCCGCAGCCGCAATCGCGGCGAGGCCATACATGCGGAACCGGCGTTCGGCGCGCGCGCGCTTCCGCGCATTCTTGACCTCTGTCGCATCCACGGCGAGGCCTGGACCGGCGGCAGCGCTTTGTTCGCGGTCAGTCATATTTTTCTCGATATTTCCGGACCACCTTGAGCGCGATGATGTTTAGCGCCAACGTCACAAAGAACAGCACCAAGCCAAGCGCAAATGCGGCAAGCGTTTTGGAACTGTCAAATTCCTGATCGCCAACCAGCAATGTCACGATCTGGACAGTAACGGTCGTGACCGCTTCGAATGGATTGGCCGTCAGATTGGCGGCAAGCCCGGCCGCCATCACAACGATCATAGTCTCGCCAATCGCCCGGCTGACGGCCAAAAGCACAGCGCCAACAATGCCTGGCAGTGCCGCTGGCAACACCACTTGGCGGATCGTTTCGGACTGCGTGGCGCCAAGCGCATAGGAGCCGTCACGCAGTGTTTGCGGCACCGCGTTGATCACGTCATCCGAAAGCGAGGAGACGAATGGGATAATCATCACGCCCATAACGAGGCCCGCTGCAAGTGCCGATTCAGAACTGGCGTCAATGCCGAAGCTTTCGCCGAACCCTCGGATATACGGCCCGACAGTCAATGCCGCGAATAGGCCGTAGACGACTGTCGGCACGCCTGCCAGCACCTCCAACAGCGGCTTGATCGCACCCCGTGCGCGAGGGCTGGCATATTCGGACATGTAGATCGCCGAGAAGAGGCCAAGCGGCACAGCAATCACCATGGCGATCAATGTGATCAAAAGCGTACCGGCAAAGATTGGGATGGCGCCGAAGCTGCCGCTCGCGCCCACCTGGTCCGACCGGATCGCCGTCTGGGGGCTCCAATGCACGCCGAACAGAAATTCGCTGAGCGGCACGCGCAGGAAGAACCGCCATGCCTCGAATAACAGCGACAGAACCAGGCCGATGGTCGTGAGGATCGCGATCACAGAGGCTGCGATCATGATGTATCGGACAATCCGCTCAACACGGTTCCGCGCACGGAATTGGCTGGCGATGCGCTTCTTGGCGAAAAACAGGCAGATTGCCGACAGTGCAGCGATTGCAGCAAGCTTGGCATAGAGAGAAACTTGGGCCAGTTCGGCGTAGCGCGCCGCCGCCGCCTGCACTTCGGGCGATGGGTCCGCGCGAACGATGTCGCCGCTAGCCAGGTTTCGAATGTCACTCATCAGCAGCGCCAGCCGCTGCGGCTCCAAAGCTTGGCTATCCGCTGAAAGGCCGCTGATCACGAGCATCTCAATAATTTGATGCTCCGCGCTCAGCCAAATCACGCAGGCGATCAGCGCTGGAATGGCCGCCCAAAGCGCCACATAAGCGCCATGGTATGAAGGCAAAGAATGGAGCTTTGAGGCGTCGCCGCTGACAGACGCCAGCGCCCCGCCCCTGCCCCGCTGATAGCCATAGGAGGCCAACAGCAGAATTACCCCAAGGATCAGCCAGACTTGCATTGTCGCGAACTCACCAATCCTTGGGGCGTATTATTCTAAAACCAAGCCCGATTACATGCTGAGCGGCGCGAGGCCGGTCGCTTGCTCGGTCATGGCTTCACGGGCTTCTTCCGGAAGAGGAATAAGCCCCTTGTCCGTCAGGTAACCTTCCTCGCCATAGGCTTTGTCGCTCACGAACTCAGCCACGAATTCCTCCATGCCCGGCACAACGCCGACATGAGCTTTCTTGACGTAGAAGTACAGCGAGCGAGAGACGCCGTAAGAACCGTCTGCGATGTTTTCGAAGGTCGGCAGGGCGCCCTCAACCGTAGCGCCTTTGATCTTGTCGGCGTTCTGGTCAAGGAAGGAGAAACCGAAGATGCCGAAAGCGTTCGGGTTAGCTTCCAGCTTCTGAACGATCAGGTTGTCGTTTTCGCCAGCTTCAATGAACGCACCGTCTTCACGCATCGCATCGGCATAGCCGCGGAAGAGTTTCTTCTGCTTCTTGATCTTCTTTAACGCTGGATAAGCTTCAGCGCCTTTGCGCATCACCAATTCCACGAACGCGTCACGAGTGCCGGATGTCGGCGGCGGCCCAAGCACTTCGATCTTGATCGCCGGAAGGCTGGCGTCGATCTGGTTCCACATGGTGTAAGGGTTTGGCACAAGAACGCCGTCAACCGGAACCATTTTGGCGAGCGCGGTGAACATCTGCTTCTTGGTCAGCGCCATATCCGGACCAGCTTTGGATGAACCGAAAGCGATCCCGTCATAACCGATTTTGACTTCGGTGATTTCGGTGATGCCGTTGGCAGCGCATTTCTCAACTTCGGATTTCTTAATGCGGCGGGACGCATTGGTCATGTCCGGGTGGTCAATGCCAACGCCAGAGCAGAACAGCTTCAAGCCGCCGCCAGAACCCGTGCTTTCAACAACCGGCGTTTTGAAGCCAGAGGTGCGGCCAAAGGCTTCAGCAACCGCCGTAGAAAATGGGAACACCGTGGAGGAGCCAACGATGCGAATCTGATCACGGGCTTGCGCCGCGCCGGCCGTAGCTGTGAGAGCGACCAGTGCGGACGCTGTAAGTACCTGTTTCAACAAGGGCTTGGCCCTCCTTTGAGAATCGTTAAATGTGGACAACGCGCGCACTTGTCTGTGCGGGTCAGCACTTTTCTAAGCGCGCCCCACGACTCTCGTATGACAGCTTTATTGCAGTTATGTGACAGCGTGTTTTCCCGACGAGATGTGACCTAACAGAAGCCTCCCCATCTACGCCAAACATGACTGGAGGGTCGCTGCCGCCGAGGATCCCCTCACCCCCGCAGGGGGGAGAGGGGACCTTGTGGCTGGCGCCGGGTTCCTATCTGACATCGCCCCTTAACAAGGCGCTCAACTCAGCTACAGCGCTTGATACGCGCTTCCCGGCCCATGGACGCGGTTCTTTTCTTGCAGCGCAGTTACGGCGCGGACCATGAAGGCGCAGGTTGGCGTTGGAACGCCCAACCGTTCGCCCTCATCCACAACCCCGCCGTGGATTGAGCTGATCTCGGAGACCCGGCCCGCCTGCGTATCCAAATACATGGACGGCCTGGCGTTCGGAATTTTCGTGGTGAAGTCATGCACCCAGGCGATGGGATCATCATAAAGCAACTTGATGCCTTTGGCCTCTGCACAAGCCGCCGCTTCCCGCACGCAATCCAGGCTGAGGCCCCAGGCCCATTCGTTCTGAATGATCTGGCCAACCCGCATACCCGTAAGCGTGCAGGTCGCGGATACGGCGATATTGGCCATCAGCTTTGACCAGACGACTGGCCAGATATCCTCATAAACACCAACTTTGAAGCCGCTATCCCGCCACGCTGTCGCAACGGCTTCGACCCGGTCTGTCAGCCCTCCAGCGGCTTCGGCCATGTTGATCGCTTCCATGCCGTTATGGTGCACATGCCCCGGCCCGACCATGGACGCGCCGAACCCGCCGGCGATGCCGCAAAGCACGTTCTTTGGATCCACCAATTCCTGAATACGCTCAACATTGCCGAGACCGTTTTGCAAGGTCAGCACGGCTGTATCGGCCCCGAGCATTGGCGCTGCAGCCTCGACCGCCGCTTTCGTCTGCATCGCCTTCGTCGCGACAATGGCGAGCTCGACGACACCGGCGTCTGCAGCGTCAGACGTCGCATGCGGTTTGGCGACACGATCCCCCGAAGCGCCTTCGACCTTCAGGCCGTGCGCATTGATGGCGGCGACATGCTCAGCCCAATTGTCGAACATCCAGACTTCATGGCCTGCATCCGCCATCAATCCTGCATAAACGGACCCCATTGCGCCCGCGCCAATAATGCCGATTTTCATCCAACCAATCCTGCGATGTTAAACTTCAAGCACAATCTTGCCTGCCACTTTGCGGGACAGCAATGCGGCCATCGCGTCACCCGCTTTCTCCAGGGGATATGTCGCGCCGATGAGCGGCTTCAGCTTGCCCTCGCCCCACCATTGGAACAGCTGTGCATAGTCCTGGCGCAATGATTCTGGCTCCCGGCGACGATGGGAGGACCAGAACACACCAATCGCCGAGCAGCTTTTGACCAGCAGCATATTTGCCGGGATTTGCGGGATGCGACCTGCAGCAAAGCCAATGATCAGAATGCGTCCACCCCAGTTGATGCAGCGCAGCGACTGATCGAACACATCGCCGCCCACGGGATCATAAATCACACCGGCGCCCTCACCGCCTGTCAGGTCTTTGACGCGGTCACGGATTGGCTCGTCGGCATAGTTGATGACATGGTCTGCGCCATGGGCCTTGGCGATAGCGCATTTTTCGTCTGATCCTGCAGTCGCGATCACGCGCGCGCCTGCGGCCTTAGCAATTTCCACCGCCGTTAGGCCGACGCCGCCAGCAGCGCCATGCACCAGCACAGTCTCACCCAAGTCGATGTGGCTCCGGCGCAGCAAGCCGACATAGCTTGTGCCATAGGCCACAGGGAAAGACGCGGCTGTCACATAATCCATGGCGTCTGGAAATGGGTGCGCCAAGTAATCCTCAACGATGACCTGCTCGCGATAGGCGCCATAGTCCATGGTCGCGATCACCCGATCGCCGACTTTAAAATCTTTGACGCCTTTGCCGACAGCCGAAACATCGCCCGCCACTTCGAAACCGGGACTGAACGGAAAGTCTGGGCGGACCTGGTATTTATGGCCGATGATCAGCGTGTCGGCGAAGTTCAGCGCCGTCGCCTTGACGTCAATCCTGATCTGGCCAGACCCTGGTTCAGGTTCCGGCAAATCAATGATCGTCAAATCTTCGGGCTTAGAGACCTTTTCGGCGACGACGGCGCGCATGGGCGAACTTCCTTTGGCGTTAGAACGCCGCCAGGACTATCAGCCGTGCTGCGCCGCCGTCCAGTCTGCGAGGATATCGCGCGCTTCAGCTGCTTTGCCTGGGCCGCCGCCTTTAACAGCCGACAGTTCAATCACGTAGCCGTTCGGATCCCGGAAATATATCGAATCAATGAACTCATGATCAGACGGGCCGCGCGTTTCGATGCCTTCCGCTTTGCCTTTGGCGAGCATACGTTGCAGCGTGTCGTAATCGACCTCCAGCGCCAAATGCAGATCGAAGTCGCGCTGTGCTTTGAAATCGAATTCTTCGCCCGGCTCCTCGAAGAACGCGAGAAAAGAGCCATCACCCATTTGATAGAATGTGTGCAAAACCGCAGCGTCCCGGCCTGATTTCGTGATGTCTATCTTGAGCGCGCGCGCGAGCGGCAGCTCCAGAAATTCCTCATAGAATTTCCGCGTTTCCTCAGAATTCTCGCAGCGGTAGGCTGCGTGGTGCAGGCCTTGGATCATTTGATTATGCTCCCGATTGGCTGATGTGTTTGATGTCAACATAGGCCGACGCCGCCACAGCGCCAGCCCTAGAGGCTAACCGCCAATCGGCCAACGTCCGCGTTGTGGGCGACCGGATTCTTGCACCACCAACCAGGACCACTTGCCATAATGGCGCGCGCGCGTGACGAGGCCGCGCATCGCTTCGCTGTTGGGCGCATGCACGGCGATCACATCTCGGCCATCTCTATCCTGCGTCGCCCAGATGGCGGCAGCGCCAGGAGGCGGCATGCGTGCGACACGCGCTTTCAAAGCGGCGCGAGAGCCGACTAGAACGGGCAGGCCATTGGCGGCTTGCGGTTTCCCGATGTCCGGCATAGGCGCGGCGCCCGAAAGCGCTTCAACCGCGATAGATTTGGCGTTCGAAAGGCTGCGCAAGGTCTGAAGGCGCTCGTTAGCGGCGAGGTTGCGGAATGTCAGAAAATTTCTGTCGGCGGCATTAGCCGGCAACGCGCCGTGTTTATCCAGCCAGCGCTTAAAGAACGGCGCTAGAGGCTGGTCAGATTCCGCTTGGAACGCAGCTTCAATATCCGTCCACCCTGCGGCTTTGAACTGGTTCGCCTGCCAGAAGCGCTTGATCCCAGCATCGAACGCCGTCGCGCCGATCTTTTCGCGCAGCATCACCAGCAGCATCGCCGCTTTGCCATAACCGATGGCCGGCGATTGTCCGTGGCTTTTGGTAACGAACTGACGAAGCGGGTAGTCGCCAGAGCTCGGCAGCGCATCGTATTCCAGCAGCCAATCATAGCGGTGCTCACGGCCTTTGCCGGCGGCATCCGCCAACGCGTAATCAGCGAAGAAAGCCGCAAATCCCTCTGCCCAGTTGCCGTTTTCGTAATCCACAAACACGCCATTGCCCCACCAGACATGAGCAATCTCATGCCAAAGCGAGCGCCCCCGCATAAACGGCAGCGGCAGAATGCGGCCCGATACTAGCGTATATCCCGGATAGCCAATGCCGACTGGCAGCGGACTTTCCACGACAGAGAAGGCTTCATAAGGATAGGCGCCGATGCGGTCGCTGAAGCTTGCGATGGCTTCGCCGGACGCATCGAGATAACTGTCGGCCAGACGGGCGTTCTGCTTGGTGAAGAATGTGCGGAGCGTGACGCCGTTGGCCTGTCGTTCCTTTAGCTCGAACTTGCCGACAACGAGGGGCGCAGGTGCAAGATTCGAGGATAAGAAAAAAGTCGAAATGCCCCCGTCGGATGTCAGCTCGACTTTCCCACCTGGGAAAGGCACAGCCAAATAGCCTGGAGGGGTTTGAACCACAAACCGCCAGCCAAGCTGATGGTCGGAAAGCTTCGGCAACCATTCTTTATCCAGCGGCACTAAAGCGCCTGAAGCGTCTATATATCCAGTCAGAGCGTTTTTCGCGCCGGTAAGTGGATTAAGCGAAAGCGCGAAACCCATAGTACCCAGCTCATCGTCATATTGGCCCTCAAATGTACCAGCCATCGGGTCTACCGAAATAGAAACAGACAACCAATATGCGTCGAATTTCGAGTCTTTTAGGTCAATCGGCGCACGCGTCTCCGCCGTCGCTGGTCCAGGCAGAACCAGCCAACCAGCCATGCACAAAAACCTTAAAAATAGGACGAGCTGCCTCATTCAGACGGCGATGCGGGCAATTTCACTAGCAGGTCCATCGCCTTG
Organism: Alphaproteobacteria bacterium; assembly: GCA_038102935.1. GTDB lineage: Bacteria > Pseudomonadota > Alphaproteobacteria > Bin95 > Bin95 > VMCJ01. The sequence goes on from JAYNYG010000004.1 coordinate 34,335, forward strand.
CCATCCCGCGTGATGTTGAACGGCAGCCATGCGCCCCAGCTATGGCGGCGGATGGCGGCGCCGAGTTCTGCCGCTCGCGTGACAGGCTGGCCCGCCGCGAGACTAACGATATCGCCCGCCATGAATCCTGCCGCCTCTGCTGGCGAGTCTTTCGAAACCCGTGTGATGCTTGCCCCGCCGTCCTCCGCATCCGCGATGAACACGCCGATTTTCGGCCGTGGCGCTGGGCGCGGTTCTTCCTGCTGTGTCGGCATGCCATAGACCAAGTCCGCGAGCGGGCGGCCCGCCGCATCAGCATCCAGATGGCAGCCTTCACCTGCTGAAATAGGGACCGCCATCGCCACATTGGTGACGCCCAAATCCGCCAGTTGGTGCTTCACGCCATGGCCGTAATCCACATGGCCCCGGCCCATGAAGGCGATCATCGGTTGGTTTGGATGAGCTTTCAAAGCGCCGGCAATGGCTTCGGCGAACGCGCGATCCCATACTAACTGCGCTTCAATAAAGCGCTCCGTCATGGCGGTCGCCTTGGCCACATCGGGTTTATGGGGGCTATCGCCGTGGCGTTCCTTGAATGCAGGCGCACCGCCGGCTGATTTCATCTGCAGGACGTCTTGCAGTTTGGCCTTATAGGCCGGAAGCGCTGGCGCCGGGTCACCAATGCCAAGACGGTCAGCCTCTGGCATGCTCGCCCAGCCTTCCCTGCCCACACGGCGGATCAGAGCGCGGTCTACGTTGAGCGCGATGGCGGGCGCACGCTGAATGCGCGGCAGGCGGAGGATTGGGTCATAGGATGCGGCCCCAAAGCCCCAGACATTGGACCATCCGGCAGCCGCCAGGAAATCATGGCGGCTCGTCTCCCCAAGGCTCCATGCGATCAACGCTGGTTGGGATGAGCGTGGGAACATCTCATAGCCGTATTGGGCCTTGCCGCGCCTGGCCGCAATCGCCGCCGCCGTCGCGGCTTGCCAAAGCTGAATGTCTGGGTCGCCATGATGTTCGCCAAGCAGGATCACATCGGCCTTCGCCAAGGTCGCGATCGCAGTATTGGCGCGGGTTGGCGCTTCGGCCCCAGGCGCCAGCCATTGGCCGGGCGCAGGGCAGGTATCGTGCGCGAGGGCGGGGGCTGCCAGCGTTGCGGCCAGCAAGACGCCAGAGACTCTGAGAAGCTGTTTCATGGCGACAAAAGTGGCGCAATGATGTGAAAAAGCAAGCGGCCAGGGCTCTTTCGAACCCTGGCCGCCGCCAGAACAAGGCAATGTGTTCGATTGCTACAACACATCTAACCCGCGGGCCTCCCCCCTCTCCCTGCCCTCTCCCCCCTATGGGGGGCGAGGGTTCTAAATGAGAAACCGCCTGTGCGGGTCTCCTCACCCCCCATAGGGGGAGAGGGGGAAGGCAGCGGTTAGATAGAAATCCGCAGCCGCTTAGACCGCCCCGAAGGCCAGCATAGCGTCGGCGACTTTGCGGAAGCCGGCGATGTTTGCGCCCTTCATGTAGTCAATGTAGCCGTCGCTTTCTTTGCCGTATTCTTCGCAAGCAGCATGAATGTTGCTCATGATGTCGCGGAGCAGCTTGGAAAGCTCGTCTTCCTTCCAGGAGATGTGAGCCGCATTCTGGCTCATCTCGAGGCCGGATGTGGCCACGCCGCCAGCGTTTGCCGCTTTGGACGGTCCGTAGAGGATCTTCGCAGCCTGGTATTTGTTAATGCCGTCAATCGTTGTCGGCATATTGGCGCCCTCAGAAACGGCAATGCAGCCATTCTTGACGAGCGCTTCAGCTTCATCCGCGTTGATTTCATTCTGGGTGGCGCAAGGCAGCGCCATGTCGCAAGCCACACTCCAGGGACGACCCTCGTGGAATTCGGTACCTTTAAATTCGTCCGCGTATTCGGAAATACGACCGCGACGCTTTTCTTTGAGGTCTTTGATCCACTGGAGGCGTTCGAGCGTGATGCCGTCCTTGTCGTAGATGAACCCGCCTGAGTCGGAAAGCGTCAGCACAGTGCCGCCGCGATGGATGATCTTTTCCGCCGCATGGGTCGCCACGTTGCCTGAACCAGAGATGACGGCCTTATGGCCTTCAATCTCAAGCCCGCGCGTGTGCAGCATGTCTTCCAGCATGTAGACGGCGCCGTAGCCAGTCGCTTCTGGACGCATGAGGGAGCCGCCGAATTCACGGCCTTTACCTGTCAGCACGCCGTTGAAGCGGTTGGTCATGCGCTTGTACTGGCCGAACATGAAGCCGATTTCACGACCGCCAACACCAATATCGCCAGCCGGAACGTCGATGTCCGGGCCGATATATTTGGAAAGCTCCGTCATGAACGCTTGGCAGAAGCGCATAATTTCAGCGTCTGACTTACCTTTGGGGTTGAAGTCCGCACCGCCCTTGCCGCCGCCCATCGGAAGCTGCGTCAGCGAGTTTTTGAACGTTTGCTCAAAGCCCAGGAACTTCAGGACGGATAGCGTCACGGACGGATGGAACCGGATGCCGCCTTTGTAAGGGCCGATAGAGTTGTTGAACTGCACGCGATGGCCACGGTTCACGCGGACGTTGCCGTCATCATCCTGCCATGTCACGCGGAAGGAGATCACGCGATCTGGCTCGGTCATCCGCTCCAGGATCATGTTGTTCGTGTATTCAGGCTTATCAGCAATATACGGCAGAATAGTCGCTGCGACCTCCTGCACCGCTTGGTGAAATTCAGTTTCGCCAGGACTGCGCTTTTTCACGCCTTCCATAAAGTCATTCAGATCGTTTCCGGCAAAAGCCATAGGTTTTCCCCCTAATAGCAGGTTTAAATTGTTGTCAGCGCGCTTAACGGCGATTGTTGATTTTGACGCCACCCCCTACGCGTTAAGCATAGTTTCTGCCTAAGTTTACGCTGGGTCAATGTGACAGCGCTCACGCTGCATGCTTTCTAATCAGAACTGATTGCAGACACGTGACGGAACGCGGTTAATCGTCTGCCCATTTCTTGTCGAAGTCCCAAACATCCTGGAAGCCCATACGCTTGGAAAATTCCATGAAATCGGCGAGCGGAGTGTCAGCGCCAATGCTGGAGCCCGTATCCCGGATCTGGCTGTAGACCGTTTGCAGCGCCGCGCCGATCGCCAGGAACCCGGAGCCTGGGTATATGGCCATCGCATAGCCCATACGCTTGTATTCTGCGACCGAAAGCACTGGCGTGCTGCCGCCTTCAACGACATTCACCAGCAGCGGCGCGTCGATCTCAGCGCAAATCTGCTCCATCTCCGCCTCGCTCTCTGGGCTTTCGACAAATACAACATCTGCCCCAGCGTCCTTGAACGCTTTGCCGCGCTTGATCGCTTCATCAAGCCCGAGACCTGTGCGGGCGTCAGTCCGGGCGATAATCAGAAAATCGTCAGAGCGGCGCGCGGAAACGGCGACTTCAAGTTTCCGCAGCATATCATCCAGCGGAATCACCCGACGCATGGGCGTGTGGCCGCATTTTTTCGGGAATTCCTGATCCTCAAGCTGAATACCGGCGGCGCCCGCTTGCTCATAACCTTCAACGGTGTGGTGAACATTCAACAACCCGCCATAACCCGTGTCGCCGTCCGCTATGATCGGCGTTTTGGCGATGCTACAGAAGGTCTTCACCCGCTCGACCATATCCCGATAGCTGGCCATGCCCGCATCCGGCAAGCCCAAATGCGAGGCGACAGCGCCGTAGCCCGTCATATACAGCGCATCGAAGCCCATTGGATCGGCGGTGCGGACGGAAATCCCGTCAAACACGCCGGGCGCCGACACAAACTCACGCGCCATAAGCTTCCGTTTCAATTCAGACATTACCAATTCCTCACTCGACAGATCATGATATTCGTGGCCATGATAGCCGATAATTTCTGGAGGGAAACATGGCTGAAGCGATTTCAGTCTTTTGGCAGCCCCATTGAACAAGCTGCTTAAGGATTAAAGAATTCCTCTCGATCCGTGGGATTGAGTTCAAATCGATAGATGTCGCCAATGACGCTGGCGGGCTGGACGCTCTGCAGGCGCTTGGCGCCCGATCCGTGCCTGTCGTTTCCAAAGGCGATAAATTTGTCTTCGCGCAGAATGTCCGCGACGTAGTGGAGTTTCTGGGCATCAATGAAGACGTTGGCCCGAAACTGACCCAGGCAGAACTCGCCGCGCGCGGCGATATGATCTGGCAGGCTGCGGTGCGCTATGTCCGCCAAATGCCGGAATCCGCGCTCGCGAAAGAACTGCCGAACCGGCCCCGCAGCTACCGCGTGCTAATGCACCACATCTTCCAAATACCGACGGCTTTTCTGGAAGCGCGCCGGGCTGGCAAAGCGTTGGTATACGAGCAGCTTGTCGCTGCGCCGCCGGACGATATGCAGACATCGGACGATATTGCGAACTTTGGCGAGGCGCTCCGGCTGGATTTCAAAGCCTGGGCCGCATCAGAAGGCGATGCGATCTGCGAAGGCAAAATGCAGACCTATTACGGCGAACAGCTTGCCCATGAGGTACTGGAACGCACTGTGTGGCATTCCACGCAGCATGTCCGCCAGGTCATGTCGCTGTTAGAGATGGAAGGGGTTTACCCCGACCAACCCTTGCCAGATAACGCTTTCGATAAGCTGCCATTGCCGCTAAAGGTCTGGGACGAATAAATCCAGGCGCTGCGTGCGCCCCAAAAAGCTAGGAGATGGCGATGCGGCCATTAGGTCTTTTACTGGTCGCAGCAGCTTAGCTCGCGCCGATCCCGTGGTTTCTAACGCTTGCCGGCAAGCATGACTCGATTGCGGTGATGAGCCAGTATTTCGGCTCTGCGGCGCTGATCCTCATGGCGTTCTCACAGCTTCTAGCGACCCGCTTCCGGTTCCTGGAAGTTATCTTCGGCGGCCTCGACCGGATTTACGTGCTGCACAAATGGCTCGGCATCGGCGCGCTGGCGTTCATTCTGCTGCACGATACCATTGATGCAGATATTGACGGGTTGGGCGCCGAAACGCTTCTGACAGAGATCGCAGAAACCTTCGGTGAGATAAGCCTCTACGGCATTCTTGGCCTGCTGGTCATCACCATCGCGACCTTCGTGCCCTATCACCTATGGCGGTTGACGCACCGCTTCCTCGGCGCGTTCTACGCCGCATCCGCCTTCCACTACATCTTCATCTTGAAGCCGTTCGCGCTGATAGACCCATCTGGGCTTTATGTCCTAGCGTTCTGCGTGATCGGCATTCTCTCATACGTCTACACGCTGCTGGTTTCCGGTCGTCTCGCCAATGCACACGCCTATGCCGTGGATGCAGTCGAGCGCGCAGGTGACGCCCTAGCCGTGACGCTCAAACCTTCTGGACGTGGCATGCGCAAAGCGCCCGGCCAGTTCGCTTTTGTGCGCTTTGCTGCGACGGGCCATACCGAACCGCACCCGTTCACGATCAGCCAGGGACCAACAGACGACGGGCGTCTCCGCTTCACAATCAAACCGCTTGGCGACTTTACGGATAACCTCGGCGGCACGATCCGACCCGGCGTCAAAGCGAAGGTTGCTGGGCCGTATGGACGCTTCCAGCGGAAGCCTGACGGCGGCGCGGAATTCTGGATCGCCGCAGGGATCGGCATAACGCCGTTTGTCGCCTGGGCGGACGCTCTAGAAGCTGATGCGCCGCCGGTATGGCTGTTCTACTGGATCAAATCCCGCGAGAGTGCTGCTCATTTAGATACGCTTGAAGCCGTCGCCGCCGCGAATGCGAACTTCAATTTGGTGGTGATAGAATCCGGCAAGGATGCACGTTTAACTGCCGCCAGGGTCGCAGAGGTCGCTAATGGATCGATCGCGTCAGCGTCCGCGGCATTCTGCGGGCCAAAACCCATGCGCGAAGCGTTGCAGCGTGATTTCCAGGCGCTCGGGCTGCCGAAATCCCGTTTCCATTATGAAGAGTTTGAAATCCGCTCTGGCATCGGTCTCAGGCTGATGTTGACCTGGTTGATGAAGCGTATCCGGAAGTAGGCGAACGAGCTCCACCGAACTAATTGCGCCGAACTAGTTCCGCCGTCCGACATCCTCGCCCCAGCGCTGGACATGGCCGGTATCGATATCGAACAGGTCGAGCGCTCGGCCGATGGTGTGGTTCACCATGTCATCAAGCGTTTCTGGCTTGGCGTAGAATGCTGGAACCGGCGGCATGATGATGGCGCCAGCTTCCGTCGCCGCCGTCATCGCGCGCATATGGCCAAGATGCAGCGGCGTTTCGCGAAGCAGCATCACCAAGCGCCGCCGTTCTTTCAGCACCACATCGGCCGCACGCGTCAGCAGGTGGCTAGTATTGCCGTAAGCGATCTCGGACAAGCTGCGGATCGAACAGGGCGCCACCAGCATGCCGCGCGTTTTGAACGAACCGGATGAAATGCTGGCGGCGATATCGGCAGGGCCATGCACATGGTCCGCCAGGTCTTTCACCTGCTGCACTTTCATCGATGTTTCATAGGCAAGCGTTATCTCAGCCGCCTTGGTCATCACCAGATGCGTTTCGATAGGCAGATCAGCCAGGACTTCAAGCGCACGTACGCCGTAGATAACGCCGGATGCGCCCGAAATGCCGATGATCAGCCGGTCCGTCATGCCGCATCGATGACGACGAGCGCCACGCCTTCTTCGACCTGATCGCCAAGCGCGCAGTTCAGGCTTTCGACAACGCCGTCCGCAGGCGCCGTGATGACATGCTCCATCTTCATGGCTTCCAACGCTACCAACGGATCGCCTTTCTTGACCTTTGCGCCGGCCTCGACCTCCACGCGGATGATTTTCCCAGGCATGGGCGATGCAAGCGATCCAGGCCCGGCGTCCGCCCCCGCCTCCGCGCCAAGCGAAAGCGGCGTCAGGCGCCAGCGACGACCATCGGCGCCCGCGATGATGTCTTGCCCCGCCCTCGCGATCCGCGCCTGGACCGTGCGGTCGCCAAGGCTGATGGTCCATATGCCATCTTCCGTTTCAGGCGGCGTATAGGCGAACGGCGCGGATTGGCCGTTACATTCAAGGCTGCGCCCGCCCCGTTCCCAGGTGAGCGTCACATCGATCGGCTCAGCGTCACTTTGGAAGCGGAAGAGTTCGGATAAGTTCTGGTTCAGGCGGAAGCCATCATTCTCCGCCCAAGGCGATGAAGGATCATCGGCGGAGAGCGCGCGGGCTGTGGCCGCCTGCTCTTCCAGCAATAGCGCAACGGCGGCGGCGATGGCCTCCATCGACGGCGCCTCTGGCCCGCCCAGCAAATCCGCCTCATGGCGTTCGATAAAATGCGTATCAAGCTCGACCGCCAGGAAGGCCGGGTGGCGGAGCGTATCCGCGAGGAACCCAATATTTGTGGTCACCCCGGCAATCGCCGTTCCCGCCAAAGCCGATGTCAATTCGTGCGCCGCTAAATCCCGCGTTTCGGCCCAGGCGACGACTTTGGCGATCATGGGATCATAATGCATCGAGATCGCATCACCCGCCTGAACGCCGGTATCAACGCGCACCCGGCCCGCATTATCCGGCACGTCAAACGCAGTCAGCGTGCCGGTCTGCGGCAAGAACCCGCGCGCCGGGTCTTCGGCGTAGAGCCTGGCTTCAATGGCGGAGCCCCGGCATTGGACCTCGTCCTGCGTCAACGGCAATGCTTCGCCGCCAGCAACGCGAAGCTGCAGTTCGATCAGATCAAGGCCGGTGATCATCTCCGTTACTGGATGTTCGACCTGAATGCGGGTGTTCATTTCGATGAAATAGGGGCTGCCATCCTCGTCCACGAGGAACTCACATGTCCCGGCGCCGACATAGTCGATAGCGCGGGCGGCAGCCACGGCGGCGTCCGTCAATTGCTTGCGCGTCGCGTCAGACAGGTTGGGCGCAGGCGCTTCCTCGATCACTTTCTGGTGTCGACGCTGGATCGAGCAATCACGTTCATGCAGATGCAGGACGTTGCCATGACTATCCGCCATCACTTGCACTTCCACATGGCGCGGACGGCCGAGATAGCGTTCAAGCAGCAATGTATCATCGCCAAACGCCGCCTTTGCCTCCCTGCGCGCCGCATCCATAGCGCCTTGCAGCTCATCCGCCGCTTCGACGATGCGCATGCCGCGCCCACCGCCGCCGGCAGAGGCCTTCACCAGCACCGGGAAGCCAATCTTCGCGGCTTCGGCAGTCATCAGATCATCCGATTGGTCTTCGCCATGGTAGCCAGGCGTCAACGGCACGCCCGCCTTGCCCATCAACGCCTTGGCTCGGGCTTTGTCGCCCATGGCGCGGATTGCATCAGCAGACGGGCCGACGAAGATCAGGCCCGCTTCAGCGCAGGCATCCGCGAACGCAGCGCGCTCCGATAGGAAGCCGTAGCCTGGATGGATCGCTTCCGCACCTTCCGCCTTCGCTGCTTCGATGATTTTCTCGATCACCAGATAGCTTTGCGCGGCGGGTGCTGGCCCGAGCAGACGCGCGGAATCTGCCATTTTGACATGCATCGCGTCAGCGTCTGCTTCCGAATAGACGGCGACCGTCCGGATGCCGAGCGCACGGGCGGAGCGGATGATGCGGCAGGCGATTTCGCCCCGGTTCGCAATGAGCAGTTTTTTGATCATGATTTCCGCCCTTACATCCGGAACAGGCCGAAGCGCGTCTCTTCGATTGGCGCGTTCAATGCGGCGGAGAGCGCCAGGCCGAGCACTTTGCGGCTATCGGCGGGGTCAATTACACCATCATCCCACATCCGCGCACTGGCATAGTATGGATGGCCCTGCTCTTCGTATTGATCACGGACGGGCGCTTTGAACGCCTCCTCATCCTCCGCAGACCATTCCTCGCCGCGCCGTTCCATCCCGTCGCGGCGGACGGTCGCCAGAACGCTCGCCGCCTGCTCGCCGCCCATGACGGAAATTCGCGCATTCGGCCACATGAACAGAAAGCGCGGGTCATAGGAGCGCCCACACATCGCATAGTTACCGGCGCCGAAGCTCCCGCCCATAATCAATGTCAGCTTCGGCACATTGACCGTCGCAACGGCTGTCACCATTTTCGCGCCGTCTTTTGCGATGCCGCCGGTTTCGTATTTCTGGCCGACCATAAAGCCCGTAATATTCTGCAAGAAAATCAGCGGGATATTGCGCTGGCCGCAAAGCTCAATGAAGTGCGCGCCTTTCTGCGCGGATTCAGAAAACAGGATGCCGTTATTGGCGATAATGCCGACCGGCATACCGTAAAGCCGTGCAAATCCCGTCACCAGCGTCGTGCCGTAGAGCTGCTTGAACTCGTCAAACTCGCTGCCGTCCACCAGCCGCGCAATCACCTCACGCGGGTCATAAGGTGTTCGAAGGTCTGCTGGCACAACACCGCCCAGATCAGCCGTTGGATAGAGCGGGTCGCGGGACGGCGCCACATCCAGTTCTTTCGGCTTCACCCGGTTCAGGTTGGCGACAATGCGGCGGACGATGTCCAGCGCATGGTCATCGTTCGCTGCATAGTGATCGACCACGCCAGACTTTCTGGCGTGAACATCCGCCCCGCCCAAATCTTCTGCAGACACGACCTCGCCGGTCGCGGCCTTAACCAGCGGTGGGCCGCCAAGGAAAATCGTACCCTGATTGCGAACGATCACGCTCTCATCGCACATGGCTGGCACATAAGCGCCGCCCGCCGTGCAGGAACCCATGACGCAGGCAATCTGTGGGATGCCCATAGAGGACATCTTCGCCTGATTGCGGAAACTCCGGCCAAAGTGATACCGGTCCGGGAAGACCTCATCCTGCTCCGGCAAATTCGCGCCGCCAGAATCGACCAGATACACACATGGCAAATGGTTCTCGATGGCGATCTCCTGAGCGCGGAGATGCTTTTTAACCGTCATGGCGTAATAGGTGCCGCCTTTAACTGTCGCGTCATTGCAAATGATCACGCATTCCTGGCCCATAACCCGGCCAATGCCAGTGATGATCCCGGCCCCCGGCGCTTCGTCGCCATACATGCCCCAAGCCGCAAGCTGCGAGAATTCCAGGAACGGCGATCCAGGGTCAGTCACCCTCCGAACACGCTCACGCGGCGCAAGCTTGCCCCTATCCAGGTGCCGCTGCATGGAGCGTTCACCGCCGCCGCCCGCCACTTTGGCGACCTGGCCGCGCAAGTCCTCTACCAGCCCCGCCATCGCCTTAGCGTTGGCGCGAAAACCCTTGGAACGGGGATTGATGCTTGTTTCCAGAACCGCCATCGCGGAGCCACCCTTCTTCGACGTAATCAGCCTGCGTAGGCTAGGTCATGCAGACCGAAAATGCACGACACCGCATGGAGCTGAACTTCCCTTGCGTAAAATGCCTCTTAGACGTTTCTCTCTACTAGGTACCGAGCATTCCTTCGAGTTTTAATTCGCGGTGGCGCCATTGACTTAGGACCGTGTTGCATACTCGCATTCGGGTTTTGACCGGCTTTCTAGCTATTGCCAGTCCAAAGCTCATCATCAGCCTTCATAGCCGCTACAACTAACTGAGCTCGGCGCTCGGCGTCGGCTCGAAATCCCAACCCCATGTGATTGGCCTCAATATCAATCAGATACCCAATGACTTCTTCGTCCGACTTATGTCGGCGTAGCTGTCCTGCTGCAAAGATCAGATACGAATCATACTCATCAGCAAAACATTTCCCACTCCATGTATCTCCTGTCCCCAAAAGACCGATAGGGTCCCAATTGACCCAGCCTATGTCGCGCAGTCGTGATAATCGCACCCTCTCTTTACCCAAGCGGTCCTCCGGCTCCACGAGCGTTTGTTTGGATCGACCAAGTCAAGCCAATCCTCGATATGCGCTTGGCGTTCAAGCAACAAGCTTTAGCCGCCAAGCGCCGCCAGTTCGTCCAAGGCCTGTAGAAGCGCCTTGCGGACAGATGCGATCTTGGCTTCCTGCTCCATCTTCAGGCCGAACACGTCTTTCACATAGAACACGTCCACCGCGCGCTCGCCATATGTCGAAATGCGGGATTGGGCGATGCGGAGGCCCTGCTGGTTCAATGTCCAGGCGATCTTGTTCAGGAAGCCAGTGCGGTTTCTGCCGACAACCTCGATCACCGTATGGGTTTCACTGGCCTTGTTATCAATCACGACCTGCGGCGGCACGGAGAATGCGTCCGACCGGCGCTTCCACGCGGGCGCCTTGGTCAATTCTTCGGATAGCGTGATCTCACCCAGCAGCGCGTCGGATACAGCTTGCTTGATTCGCTCCGCCCGGTTTTCCCGCGATGTATCGTCGTCGCCCGCTTCATCCGGGACTGTAAACACGTCGAGCACGTAGCCATCCGCCAGCGTCGCCGCCTGGGCTTGAACGATATCGGCGCCCGCAACAGCGAGCCCGCCCGCGATGCGCGCAAACACGCCTGGATGATCAAGCGTTGCAACGACGACCTCACTAGCGTCGCCTTCCGGGGCCGGACCGACTTCGATGATAAGCGCGGGATCGGCTTCCAACGCTTGCTGATAAACGCCAAGCCAACGCGCAAGTTCATTCGGCGGAGCAGACAGCCAGAACCCAGGCGGCGCATTGGCGATGGCGGCATCGCGCATGTCCGCGGTCCATTCAGCCATCGCTTCCGCAGTCGCTTCTTTCGCATAGGCGATGCGGCCCGCTACGCTGCGGTCGCTGTCATCGCCAGCGATTTCCTGTTGGGTGCGGAAATATAATTCCCGCAAGAGCGAGGCTTTCCATTCAGTCCAAGTATTTGGGCCGACAGCGCGGATATCGCATACCGTCAGCACCAACAGCAGCCTTAAACGCTCCAAGGATTGCACCACGCCGACGAAATCTTTGACTGTCTGTGGGTCCGCCAGGTCGCGCTTGAAGGCGATATGGCTCATGACTAGGTGCTGGCGCACGAGCCACACAACGGTTTCAGTATCGCTTTCATCCAACCCAAGGCGCGGGCACACTTCCTGCGCGACTTCGGCGCCCAAAATAGAATGGTCGCCGCCCCGGCCTTTGGCGATATCGTGGAAGAATAGCGCCACATATAAAGCCCGCCGCGACGCCGCTTGCCCGACGACAGATGAGGCAACCGGCGCGACATCCTTCAACTTGCCAGACTCAAGCTGACGCAGCATGCCGATGGCGCGGATCGTGTGCTCGTCCACCGTGAACGTGTGATACATATCATACTGCATCTGCGCCACGACCCGGCCAAAATCTGGCACAAACCGGCCGAGCACAGCCGCCTCATTCAACCGCCCAAGCGCCTTGGCCGGCGTTTTGTCAGATGTCAGCATTTCGACGAAAAGCCGGTTCGCTTCTGGGTCATCCCGGATCGTATCAATACGCTTGATATCGCGGCGGATCAGGCGGAGCGCGCCAGGATGGATATCCAGATCGTGTTCTTCAGCCACCGCGAAAATCCGCAGCATCTCGACCGGGTTTTCGCGAAAGGCATTGTCTTCATTCGGCGCAATACGCCCGCCGGAGAGGGTGAAGCCTTCAAGCTCCCGCTTCCATTCCACCAGTCTTGAGAACGAGAACCGGCCAGGCTTCTGCTGCTCAGCTTCCAGCGCCGCGCAGATGATCCGCGTCAGGTCGCCGACTGTTTTGGCGGTTAGATAATAGTGCTTCATGAACCGTTCGACGCCACGCACATGCGGGCGGTCGGCATAGCCCATGCGTTCTGCGATCTGGACTTGAGCATCGAAGGTCAAACGTTCTTCAGCGCGCCCGGCCCAGTAATGCAAATGACAGCGCGTCGTGTAGAGAAAATCGGCGGCCTTGCGGAAACGTCGCCGCTCGCCCTTGGTCAAAACGCCGAGCTTCACGAGGTCCTCTACATCCTCCACCGCGTAGTGATGCTTGGCGATCCAGTAGAGCGCATGCAGATCCCGCAGCCCGCCTTTGCCTTCTTTCACATTCGGCTCGAGCATGTAGCGGCTGTCGCCAAAGCTATCGTGACGGTCCTGGCGCTCTTCCAGTTTTGCAGTCATGAAGGCGCCGCCATCATTCACGACATCGGTCCAAAACTGCTGGCGAAGCTCATCCCAGAGCGGCGCTTCGCCCCAGATCAAACGCTCTTCCAGCAAGCTTGTGCGGATCATCATGTCGGACTTGGCGAGCCGGATACATTCCTCCGCCGAACGCGTCGCATGACCGACCTTCAAGCCCATATCCCACAATAGATAGAGCGTGTGCTCCACCATCTGCTCGACCCGTGACGCGCGCTTATATGGCGTCAAAAACAAAAGATCGATATCACTGTGCGGCGCCTGCAATCCCCGGCCATACCCGCCGACAGCGACCACAGCAAAGCGCTCGCCAGTGGACGGGTTTGCAGCTGGGAACACTTTCTCGGCGGCATGGTCTAGCAGCGCCTGAATAACCGCGTCTTGGGCGGCGGAGCGCGCGCCCATTGTCTCAAAGGCTGAAGCGCCGTCCATGAAACGAGCCTCGATCTCTGTCTCGGCATCCGCAATCGCCTGCTTGGCGGCTGCAAGCACTCCAGCACGATCATCCGCCGCAGCGGCACGGATCGCACTGGTATCAGCGACACCATCTGTCCTTGGCGCTAGAGCATCCATTCTTGAACCGTCCCGCAATCAGTGCGTAATAATTTCGTTGAGCGTACCATACCGACACATAGCGCATTTGAGGAAATGAACCATGACTGACGCCGCCCTCGTAACCTACATGGATATCCCCGATGGCATGGAGGACGAATTCAATGACTGGTACACGAACGAACATGTGGCTGAGCGGGTTGATTTAGCCGGTTTCTGGTCCGCGTTCCGCTATCAGGCGATTGATGCGCAGCCAAAATACTTCGCCTTCTACGAGACCCGGGATTTGGGTGCGCTAACGGACCCCACATATAAGGCGATCCTGGCGGACCAGTCCGATTGGTCGAAGAAGGTTATGGGCGAGTTCCAGAGTTTCGGGCGGATGTGTGGCGAACGCATCGCGCGGGTCGGTCGCGGCCATGGCGGCGTGTGCCTCGCCGTCCGCGTGAAAGGCGGACCTGGCCTCGATCCCTGGCTGACGGACGTGCTGACGGCGATGGCCGCCATGCCCCGCGCTGTCGGCGGCTCCATCTGGCGCGCGGACGTTGAGGCGACCGGAGACGCAGGCGTCGAAGGCCTCCGCTTGCTCGTGCTGGAAGCGCTCGACGAACGCACGCTGCGCGAGGCCGCTGCGACGCACCTTCTCCCTGGCGCATTCGGTGCAGCGGGCGCCAGCGAACAACCCGCCATCGGCTTCTACCGCCTCATCAGCAGCATGCAGAAGATCCCGCGGGATTGAGGGAAGGACGAGAAACCGGAATACACAAAATGTAGTGACAAATTGATGGCAAATGATAGAATATTCGAATGGGATGAAGTGAAGCGCCGAACGAACCTCCTAAAGCATGGCGTAGATTTTGCTGATGCACCGATGTTTGTTTGGGAAACAGCTCAGGTGAACTACGATTCACGCTTCACTGAGGCGCGTTATACAGCACTTGGATTTTTGGACGACAGACTACACGCGATCGCCTTCACATTACGAAATGAGCGCG
>JAYNYG010000004.1:48950-70632 GCA_038102935.1 Alphaproteobacteria bacterium
AGCGCGAGATGAGGAGCTACAAGAATGTCAGATCATCAGGAGGACATTGACGATCTGGACGAAATTCCAGAGCTCACTGAGGCGGATATTAGGCGTATGCGGCCCGCCCGAGAGGTGTTTCCGGACTTAGTTGACCGCATTGTCCGCAGCCGTGGCGCGCAAAAGGCGCCGACAAAGAAACAGGTGACGATCCGCTTAGATCAGGAGATTATCGAGCACTTCAAGGCGGATGGCGCCGGGTGGCAGACGCGGATTAATGAGGCGTTGAAGCGGGATATTGCAGGCGGCGCCTAAACCAATATTTCCTCAATCGCCCCACCGCTCAGCTTAAATATCCGGTCCTGCGGCTCCGGTAATTGCATCAGGTCGTCCTTTGGCATGTCCGCATACAATCCACGCATCACGCGGGCGATGACGCCGTGGCAGAAGACGATTTTGATCTCATCCTCATCTTGCTCCGCCAGCCAAGCGCCGACCCGGTCTGCCACGAGGGCGTAGCTTTCGCCGTCGGTGGCCGGGACATTCCATTTGTCGGCGAGGCGGGCGGCGATGGCTTCGGCGTGGTTGCGCTTTAAGTCTGCCTGGTTGAGGCCTTCCCATTGGCCAAAAGCATGCTCAACGAGGCGGGGTTCTAGCTCGATGTCGTGAGGGCTTCGGCCCATTCCCGTAACGGCCAGCACTGCCGTTTGCCAAGCGCGGCCAAGCGGGCTGGCGATCAGGCGGCAGTCATCTGGGTTTGGCACGATCTCTTTGAGGCGCTGGCCAAACGCCTGCGCCTGGGTAACGCCCTTGGCCGTTAGCGGCGTATCCTGGCGGCCTTGCAGGCGCTGTTCGGCATTCCAGATCGTCTCGCCGTGGCGCATTAGATAGATCATGGGGTTTGGCTGCTCAGGATAGCTTCAATGACTTCCTGCACGGCCAGGGCTTCTGCCGGGGTCGCAAGGTCATGGGCTTTGCCTGCCGTCATCGCCGCCAGTTTATGAAGCTGGCCTTTCAGAATGAGCGGCCGCGCTTCTGTATGAGGCAGTGTGTCGGGCGCCGTTCGCCAAACGCCCTGGTCATCCAGCCGTTCTGCTGTCGACCAATTGCGAAGGCGGATCGACCCCGCATCGCCTTCCAGCAGCCAGAGGTTGCTCTCCATCTCATCAATCGTGCCAACGCCGCCGCGCAGCGATACCGGCGTTGATCCGGCCTGCATCTTTGCGCTGACCGACGTTTCCGCCATATCACCCGGTGGGTATTCGACCTGGGAATCAAGCAAGGACATATCGCCCCCAAGCCGTGCCGTCAGGAACAGGAAATGGGAGAGGACTTCACGGGTGAACCCGCCTTCCGCTCGCTTGGCGAGCCAGGAGACCGCATCCATCTGCCATTCGCGCGGCCAGGCGGCAAAATCCGCCTCAACCGTGATCGACTTTGCTTTGCCGACGGCGCCATCGGCGATCCAAGTTTTGAGTTCGCCGACGGCTGGCGAGGAGGCGAAGACGAAATTGACAGCGGCGCGCGCGCCTGCCGCCTCCTGTACGAAGGCCCGGCTATCGGCCAGATCAACGCCCAACGGTTTTTCCGTAAACACGGCTTTGCCTGCATTCAGCGAGGCGCGGGCATGGCCTAAATGCGTCAAGGGCGGGGAGGCGATATAGACGCAATCCGCCTCTGCGACAGCAGCTTCAGCGGAAGCCAGATGCGGCGCATTCGGCAATTCGGCGCTCAAGCGCTCCATCTGGCGGCCGGATGGGTCCCAAACACCTGCGAGCTCAACGATATTCGGATCGAAATCAAGTGCGGCCCGCGTCAACCGTTCGCCCATGACGCCGAAACCGATAATGGACAACCGCATGTCCGCTGCTCCTATAAGAATCCTTCGGCGGCCAGATGCGCCTGCATGGAGGCATAATCAGCAAATACACGCGCGACGCCAGCCTCCAGCAACCGCGCCGCCAGCCCCTCATCGCCATGGCCAGCGCCGGTGAAGCCCCATACGCGCATTCCGGCGGCAATCCCTGCTTTCGCGCCGTTCACGCTGTCTTCAATGACAGTGCAGGCCTCTGGCGCCAGGCCAAGCCGGTCCGCCGCCATCAAATACACATCCGGCGCCGGTTTTCCCCGGCCCGCCTGCTTGGTCGAATAAATATGGGGTGCGAAATAATGGTCCAGCGCAGTGAACTTCAGCTTTTCAACCAATGCATCTGGATTGCTGGATGAGGCGACGGCGCGCGGCCCTGTATGCGCTTCAAGCAGTGGAATCAGCCCGGGCACTGCAGCCAATTCTTTGGCAAACCGTCGCTCGACCTCAACGTGGTGTAGCGCTTCGAAATCTTCCGGGAAAATCAGGCCCCGAGCCTTGCATGCCGCCCGGAGCGCAATAATCAGCGCATTATGTGGAATGCCGACGAATTGCGCTTGATACTCGGCCATGCCGATATCCAGCCCGGCCCGCCGCATAATTTCCAACTCAACATCAATTTAAATGCCTACTGAATTGATCAGAACGCCATCGCAATCAAAGATGATAGGGAGCGGCATCGGCGGAGCCTCCTAACCTCGGATTGAGGCGCAGTCGCGCTTGAAGTCGGTCCGCTATCCGATCAGTCAGAGAACGGGTCATGCACCATGATTGTGTCATCGCGGTCTGGGCTGGTGGAGAGGAGAGACACCGGCGCGCCGACCAATTCTTCAATACGGCGCACATATTTGATCGCGGCGCCCGGAAGGTCGACCCAGCTGCGACCGCCCTGTGTCGTGCCGGACCAGCCTTCCATCGTCTCATAAACCGGTCGAACGGCGGCTTGAAGGCGCATGGACGCTGGCAAATGGTCATAGGTTTCGCCATCGGGGCCTTCGTAGCCGACGCAGATTTTGACCTCATCCATGCCGTCCAGGACATCAAGCTTGGTCAGCGCCAGGCCATCAATGCCGCCGGTGCGTACCGTTTGGCGAACGAGTACGGCGTCAAACCATCCGCAGCGCCGCGCACGGCTGGTGACGGTGCCAAACTCGCGGCCTCGCTCACCCAGACCTTTGCCGATCTCGTCCAGCAATTCCGTCGGGAACGGGCCGGAGCCGACCCGTGTCGTGTAAGCTTTGGTGATGCCCAGAATATAGCCGACAGACCGCGGCCCAAGCCCTAAGCCGACAGCCGCTGCGCCCGCCACGGTGTTTGACGACGTCACGAACGGGTACGTCCCGTGATCAACATCCAGCAACGCGCCCTGTGCGCCCTCGAATAACATGCGTGTGCCTTTACGGGCGGCGCTCTCGACTCGATCCCAGGTCGCTTCCACGAAGGGCGCTAGTTTTTCGCCGATAGCCAAAAGCTTCTCAATCAGGCCTTCATCGCTGATTTCATCCTGGCCGTGGCCGCGCAGCAGCGCGTTGTGGTGATGAAGCAATGCGGCGACTTTGCCTTCCAGCGTCTCCCGCTCCGCCAAATCCACGACACGCACGGCACGGCGGGCAACTTTGTCCTCATAAGCGATGCCGATGCCGCGCCCCGTCGTCCCAATGGCGTCCTTGCCGCGCGCAACTTCCCGCGCACGGTCAAGCTCTGCATAGAACGGCAGGATGACGGTCGCGTTTTCAGCGATCCGCAAGACTTCAGGCGTGATTGTCAGGCCCTGGCCCTGCACCCGTTCAATCTCCTCGAACAGCGCCCAAGGGTCGATCACAACGCCGTTGCCGATCACCGAGAGCGTTCCCCGCGTCACGCCAGATGGCAGCAGGCTCAGCTTATAGGTCGTGTCGCCAGTCTTAATGGTATGCCCAGCATTATGGCCGCCTTGGAAGCGCACAACGAGCTCCGCCCGGTCCGCCAGCCAATCAACGATCTTGCCTTTGCCTTCATCGCCCCATTGGGAGCCGACAACTACAACGCTTGCCATGATCTACTCATCCTTCAAGAAAATAACGTCGCCATCGCGCCAATACGCGGCGCATTGCAGCACTTCAGCAGCGGCGTGAGCGTCAACATCCGCCTCGAGCGCGCGCACGGTGACATACCCTTGTGCATGGACCTTCATCCGCTCGTCAGCGCTCATGCCTTTCGGCGTGTAAACGCGCAGCGGCGGTTCAGGGTCCGGGGCTGCGGCTTCGACAGCGTCCATGAACAGCGAAAACCCAACGGCGGGCTCGCCATTCTCCCGGTCCAGCGCTGGCGCCCGGTAGCGACCGCCATGGCCAAGCTCGCGGTCATGACCGGCGGCGAACAGCGAGAAGGCGACGCCGGTGTGGTAGTCAAAGCCCCGGTGCTCAACGAAATCGATGGTTAGGTCCAGTTCGGGCGCTTCAGCGCGGATTAGCGCCACGATTTCAGCCATTCGAGCGAGCCGCTCCGCCGCCGCTGCGGGCAGGGCGATCGATTGCGCGGCTTCCAACGCCGCTTCAGCCCTGCCGCCTGCAATGGTGAGCGCCGTCAACATATCAGCCGCGCCGGGCGCCAGGCGGCGCATCTCCGCCATGTCTTTGCGATCCAACGCCGTCATGAGCGCAGCCTTGGCGCTCGGTGAAAGGCCAAGCTCCGCTGTCAAGTCGCCCGCCATGCGCGGTACATTCAGATCAACGCTGATGTTGGCGATGCCGATGGCCTCAAGCGCGGCGACGGCCAGCAGCACAATCTCCGCATCTGCATCCGCTGCGCGCGAGCCGAAGAGTTCGGCGCCTGCTTGGCGCAACTGCCTGTCCCGTGCATTGCTGCCGCCGGAGACGCGCAACACGCTGCCAGCATAGCAGAGCCGCAAAGGCCTAGGCGCAGAAGCCAAACGAGTCGCAGCAAGCCGCGCCATCTGTGGCGTCATGTCGGAACGGAGCGCCAGCATGCGCTGGGACTGTGGGTCCATCATGCGGAAGGTTTCGCGTGTCAGCCCATCGCCGCCGCCAGCGAGGAAACTATCCTCAAACTCCAGCATCGGCGGCTCAGCGTGTTCATAGCCTTCGCGCTGAAAAACGGACATCGCTCGCGCAGAAGCGGCGGCCTGGGCCGATGCATCGGGCGGCAAAACGTCTGCCAGTCCGGTTGGCAGCAAGGCGGGGCGGGACGTTGAGTAGGTCATTGGATATAAGTCATGGGCAGAGCTGGTCTCAGCCAATTCAGTTGTTTTTCGTGCATCGCATAGCGCGTTTCGCGGCGGCGTGAAACCACACGGCGCCCGTTAGGACCGGGTAAATCGTCGCGCGTTATGTATAAGCCGCTCTCAAGTTCCTGATTACTTGCCTAAGCGCCCGGCCATCGTTAGCTTCCGGCGCAACAAAATGCCAGAAGGTTTCGCGCTCATGGATATCGTGTTGTTGCCGCTGATCCAGGTGATCCAGATCGCCCTCCAGCTCTTCATCTATGCGCTGATTATTTCAGCCGTACTGAGTTGGCTCGTCGCTTTCAACATTATCAACACGAGCAATCAGTTCGTCTCGACGATCGGCTATTTCCTGCATCGTGTGACGGAACCCGCGCTCAGGCCAATCCGCCGGATCGTGCCGGACCTTGGCGGCATCGATATTTCGCCAATCCTGCTGATCTTGTTCATCTTCTTCCTACAGGGTGTGCTGAGCAACGTTGCGGCAAAACTCTTCAGCTAAGCGAGCGTTATGCCGCCATGGCGTGCCGCCGGTCCCGGTGTGCTGCTCGATATCCGTGTGGCGCCCGGCGCCGGCAAGACTGCGCTTGGACCAGTTGAGCACGATGCTACAGGACTGCCTCGCCTCAAAATTCGCATCGCAGCGCCGCCTGTTGATGGCGCAGCAAACAAAGCAGTGATCGCGTTCGTCGCCAAATCTCTAAAACTGCCGAAACGCGCCGTTTCTTTGGCCAGCGGCGCTAAGGCGCGGTCAAAAACACTTGCGCTCGAAGGCCGGGCGGACGACCTTGCGGCCCGAATCACTGCCTGGATTGAGGATGGCCCATGACAAACGCCCGCATCATTGACGGCAAAGCGACAGCCGCCGCACTCCGTGAACGTGTTGGCCAAGCCGTTGGCGGCCTGAATTTCCAGCCTGGGCTGGCCGTCGTCCTCGTCGGTGAAGACCCCGCGAGCGCCGTATATGTGCGCAACAAAGGCAAAGCCACCACCGGCGCCGGCATGCAATCCTTCGAGCATAAGCTGCCAGACACAGTGTCTGAGGCGGAATTGCTCACGCTCATTGAGCAACTCAATACTAACGAGGCCGTGGACGGCATCCTGGTTCAGCTGCCGCTACCAAGCCACATCAATGCAGATCTTGTGCTGAACGCCATCAATCCGGACAAAGATGTTGATGGATTTCACCCAATCAATGTCGGACGGCTCTGGACGGGCGAACCGGCGCTGGCGCCCTGCACGCCAACGGGCTGCATGCGAATGATCCGTGAAGCCACGAAAATCTCCGGCAAAGAGGCTGTCATCGTTGGTCGCTCGAATATCGTCGGGAAGCCGATGGCGGCGATGCTGCTGGCGGAGAGTGCGACCGTGACCATGACGCATTCCCGTACTACCGATCTCCGCGAGCGCTGTCGGAATGCGGATATTCTGGTGGCTGCCGTAGGCCGACCGGAAATGATCCGCGGCGATTGGATCAAACCGGGCGCTATCGTGATCGACGTCGGCATCAACCGTATTCCGAAAGATGATGGCAAAAGCCGTCTTGTCGGCGACGTGGCTTACGCAGAGGCCGCAGAATTAGCGAGCGCCATCACGCCCGTTCCCGGCGGTGTGGGGCCAATGACCATCGCCTGCTTAATCGAAAATACCTTCGTCGCGAGCTGCCGCAGGCGCGGCCTGGATGTTCCGGCGCTCTAAGCGCGCAGAATCCCGCATCCAAAATCCACATATACGCATGGCTTGATTCGGAATATGCTCCCGTTCAATCGCTGGCCTTTTCACGCCAGCGCTTAAAACAAGGGAGACGAAACCGATGTGATTGCGACGAAGCTTATTGGGCGCAGCCATCGCGGCTGGCTTGCTCGCGACACCCGCAGCGGCGGAAACCACCTTCAAGTTCGCCTTCCAGGGCAGCCTGAAATCTCTGGATCCGTATTCGCTGAACGAAACCTTCACCCTCGGCACGCTGAACAACGTGTATGAAGGCCTGATCCGCCGCGGCGCGGACCTATCCATCCAGCCCGCGCTTGCGACCAGCTGGGAAGTGATGGAGCCGACCCGGTGGCGCTTTAATCTGCGCAAGGGCGTGAAATTCCACAACGGCAATGATTTCAACGCCGATGACGTGATTTTCTCCGCCGACCGCGTGCGCTCCGAAGGTTCTGACCTCAAGACCCGCATTCCGGCGGACGCCAAATTCGTCAAAGTCGATGATCACACCGTGGACGTGGTGCTGACATCCCCGAACCCAATTCTGCATTACGAATGGGCGACCTGGGGCATTATCAACAAGGAATGGGCTGAAGCGAACGATTCTGTCCGCGTGACCTCCGCTTCCGATCAGAGCGCCACCAAAATCTCGCTCGAAAGCAATGGCACCGGTCCTTACAAGATCGCCAGCCACGCTGCGGCTGTGAAAACGCAGTTCGTCGCCAACGCTGACTGGTGGGATGCAGCGACCAAACCTGGCAACGCCGATAAGGTCGAGTTCTCGACCATCGCGTCCGACGCTACGCGCGTCGCGGCCCTGCTTTCCGGTGAAATGGACCTCGTTTATCCAGTTCCCGTTCAGGACATCAAACGCGTAGACAACAACCAGAACACCAAAGCGCTGACAGGCCCGGAACTTCGCACGATCTTCCTCGGCTTTGATTAACGCCGCGATGAGCTGATCTACTCCAATGTCAAAGGCAAGAACCCATTCAAGGACATTCGCGTCCGCCAGGCGTTCTATAAAGCCATCGACATCGAAGCGATCCGCAAGAAAGTCATGCGGAACCTGGCGACCCCTTCCGCGATCATGATTTCTCCGTTCAAGTTCGCTAAGGCCGAAGGCTTCAAACGCCACGACTACGATCCCGACGGCGCCAAGAAGCTGCTGGCTGAAGCCGGCTATCCAGATGGCTTTGAAGTCGGCATGGATTGCCCGAATGACCGCTATGTCAACGACGAAGCGATCTGCCAGGCGACTGTCGCGATGTTGGCTCGTGTCGGCGTCAAAATTAACCTGAACGCACAGCCGAAAGCGCAGTATTTCGCCAAGGTAATGGCGTCAGGCGGTTATGACACGTCCTTCTACCTGCTCGGCTGGACGCCAGGCTCCCTCGATTCCTGGAACGTGCTGACGAACCTGCACGGCTGCCGGGACGACAAGGGCAAAGGCGGCATGTTCAATCTGGGCGGCTACTGCAACCCAGAAGTCGATGCGCTGTCTGCCAAGGTGCTGGTTGAGAACGACGCTGACGCACGCGTCGAGCTGATCAACCAAGCCTACCAGAAAACCACGGAAGACCTCGCCTATATCCCGCTGCATCAGCAGGGTCTGGCTTGGGGCGTGGCGACAGACGTTCAGGTAGCCCAGCGCGCCGACAACGTTCTGCTGCTCTATCTCGTCCAGAAACAATAATCTGGCGGGACTAAACTAAGGCCGGGGCGATGGTTTAACGACCGTCGCCCCGGCTTTTTTATGCGCGAAGCTCAGGCATCAAATATCGCGACAGCGCGACACCAGCCAGCAGACGCCGCCTTGATCTTGACCGGGAAGCACGAGACTTCGAATCCGGTCGCTGGCAAATCTTCCAAATTGTGCAGCTTTTCGATGTGGCAATAGCCAATATCCCGCCCGACGCGATGGCCTTCCCACACAAGGCTTGGATCAGGCGTTTCTGCGTATTTCTTGGCGGTGGCGGAGAATGGCGCGTCCCAGCTCCATCCGTCCGTACCCGTTACGCGAACGCCTTGCTCGACCAGCCAGAGCGTTGCGTCGCGCCCCATACCACAACCGGTATCAGTGTAGTCATCATGGCCATACCGGGCGCCGGCGGCGGTGTTCACGATAACGATATCCAATGGCTGCAGGTCGTGCCCAATGCGCTTTAGCTCGGCCTGCACATCCGCCGCCGTCGCGACATAACCATCCTCAAACCGGCGGAAATCCAGCTTCACGCCGGGGCGATAGCACCAATCCAGCGGCACTTGGTCAATCGTCCAAGCAGGCTCGCCGCCGGGCTTCAGCGCATGGTTCATCGTGGAGTGGAAATGGTATGGCGCATCCAAATGGGTGCCGTTATGGGTCGACATTTCGACCTTCTCCAACGCCCAGCCTTCGCCGTCTGGCAGGTCATCAACTGACATACCCGGAAAAAAGCTGACGACGCGCTCGCGCGTATCCTGATGGTTCAAATACTCGATGCTGGGGTTCAGCCCTTCAGGATCGCTCTTGATGCCTGCCTCCAACGGGGCCGAAATATCGACAATGCGCCGCGCCATTTTTCTCTCCTCAGATTGTATGGAGAGAGGTTAAAGGCGTCCGCGCAAAGGGCCAAGCGTGCGTTTGACCGCCGCTGCCGTGCGATGCCAGAGCGGCCTGCCCCGCAAGGGATCACGCCACCCTTCGGCGAACCGGTCCAACAGCGCTTCGGCCTCACAAGGCTTCTGCGTGTAGGGGTCGAGATAGCGCGGATAGAGAAGCAATGTCGCGGCGATCAGCGCATCTAGCGGCAGTTCGCGACCCCGGCGGATTGGCGCTTCGGCATAATCCTTTGTCAGCCCCCATCCCGCGTAGAAGGGGCGGCCATGCACATGCACCGCCTTCTGTCGAAGCAGCGCCTCGAAGCCCGCCAGGGAGGAAATTGTATGGACGGTATCCGCCCAATCAAGCGTGGCGTCGATAGGCGCCTTTGGCGAATAGGCATCTACATGCTCCAGCGCCGCCTTCCTGGAAACAAATCCAGGCCGTCCGGCGCGCATGACATCGGGGTGTGGCTTATAGGCGATCCAGGCATAAGGATGCGCCGCGCGCGCCTCCCGCAACAATTCGATGTTCGTGCGCACTTCCGCCCCGCCAAGCCGGATCGACGCATCATCCTCGACTTGGCCGACAACCAGTATTTTATCACGCCCTTCCGGACTGCTGAGCCGGTCGCCGCCTCGACCGACCGCATATTTGCTGACAGCAAGCTCAACCAGTCGCCGCCGAACTGCCGCCGCGCGCGCCAGCAGCGCATCATTGAACTCAGTCTCGGCAAGCAAGATCTCTAAGCGGCTTGGCCTGGTGGCGTCATAATAAACGCCGACATCATCGAAAATCAGGCTGAACGCCGGGCTGAAATGGGCGCCGAGGCCGGGCGAGCGGATAAATCCATCTTCAATCCGCACCAATGTAGCGCCGCGCGATCGCGCGAGGCCGGCAGCGCCCTCCGGCTCACGGGAAGCCCAGGTCATGGCCGTCTGGCGCTTATCGATCGCCGTCAGTAGCGCATCCGCATCATTGGTGAACCGCACATTGCCACCCGCCATAGCCGCGACCTGCGGCTTGTTCCACCACTTGACGCCATAGATCAGGGCGGCGGCGTCTGTCATTTTGCATCGCTCGGCATGGTAGATGGATCACCCATCGGCTGATTGATCTTATTCTGGAGGATACGCGCTGCAGCCGCCTGAACACCAGCGGACAACCCCGGCTTGCTATAGAAAGTTCCGCGCACCATATGCGCGCCTGCCGCCGCACGCAGGAAAGCCTCGACCAATTCAGTATCGGGCCTTTCAGGATTTCCCCAAAATGCATCCAATCCATTTGACGCGGTCAGCCCAGGCACATGGTACACGGCTTGTCCGAGCGCAATCGTCGGCGCGCCATGTTGCAGGGAAAGCAAACCGACCGTGCTGTTGATGACTACGACGCCAGCGGACGCGTCGATCAGTCGCCCAAGGTCGCCGCCATCAATATAGCGAACTCGGCCTTCAGCTCCGCCTGCCGAAGCTGCATCCATCACAACCTTCCGCCAACTGCGCAAGCCCGGATCAAGCGGATGCACCTTCACGATCAGCCGCGCGTTTTCTGGCGCATGCGCAGCGAAGGACGCCACGACTTCGCGGATCGGCGTTTCTAAATCCGGGTAGGGCGAGTATGCGCGGATAGAGAAGTCTCGCGCGATTTGCAGCGGGAAGGTGAAGACGGGACCATCCGCCGTTTCCGCCGCCGCTATTTCTGCTGTCGCAGCTTTCGTGCGGCCGCTTTGCAGCAACATCCGCAGCCACATTCCCCAATACGTCACCAGTGGATGATTGGGATTATGGGTTTTGTATCGGGGATAAAGGAACCAGAGCGCCCATGTGCTCAAATGATACAGCATATCCGCCCGCGCCATCGGCCAGAACGGGTCACGGAACTGAGGCGTCAGATCAACCGGCGGGCAGGCCGCCGCGAGTTCCAGCACACCGTCCGCCGTTTTTGGCATGCGGGAGGCGCCGGTCAGGCCATCATATTCAAACGCGATCCAGTCCGGCCGTAAGTAGCCGAAATCCGTCGCAATAACCTGGGCGCCGAGCGCGTCGGCGGCGGCAGCGGCGGCCTTGTGATAATCGCGCTGTTCGCCGAGCAAGACGACATGCGTCACGCCTTCCCGCGCCATCAGGCCATGGACATATGCTGGCCAATCCGCTGGCTTTCCACGAAAGTTCTCAGCGCCCGACCGGCGCCAAAACAACCAATCTCCCACGCATAAATTCACCCGGAGCGTACGCGCGCCGCCTGCTTCGAGCGTCTCGGCCAGCATCGGGAAAAATGGGGAAATCGGGCCTTGTAGGAACAGGACGACCGGCGACGCCGGGTCTACAGCCTCACCCGTCGCCATGGCTGGCTTTGAGTTCAGCCAAGGTTTCCGCAACCGTTTGCACGGCCTGCTTGATCTGCTGACTGGTATGGGCGGACGTCACGAAGAAGCGGAGCCGCGCCTCCCCTTCCTCCACCGCCGGATAGGTGATCGGCTGCACGTTCAATCCGCGCTCGCCAAGCGCCGTTGAAAGCCTGGCCGCCAGCGCACTGCCGCCAACAATGATCGGCACAACGCTGTATCCGGCAGACCGCCCGACATCTAACCCAACCGCCTTCGCCGTTTCAACAAACAACCGGCCATTGGCCTGCAGCGCCGAAACACGTTCCGGCTCGTCCTGTAACACTTCAAGCGCCTTAGCGGACGCCGCCGCAATGCCAGGCGGCATGCCGACGCTGAACACAAAGCCCGGCGCTGTTAGCTTCAACAATTCCACCAGTTCGAAGCACCCGGCGATATACCCGCCACAGCCGCAAAGCGTTTTGGAGAGCGTGCCCATCCAGATATCGACGTCTTTTGGATCAACATCGAAATGCTCCGCCGCACCCCGGCCCGTCCGGCCTAGAACGCCAAGCGCATGCGCTTCATCGACCATCAAGAGCGCTTTATGCTTCTTCTTAACCTCAATCAGCTTGTCGAGCGGCGCCACATCGCCGTCCATGCTGTAGACGCCTTCGACGACGATCAGCACCTTCTCAAACCGGCTGCGTTCGCGCGCGAGCAGCGCATCGACCGCCTGCCAATCGTTATGCGCAACGGCCCGCCGCTGTGCGCCAGACAGCTTGGCGCCTTCGTAGATGCTGTTGTGGATCAGGCGGTCATGCACGATCAAATCACGCGGGCCAAGCAGCGTCGCAATCGTCGTCACGTTTGTTGCGTGGCCGCTGACCAGCGCCACCGCATCATCGACGCCGTAGAAATCAGCCAGCGCCTGCTCAAGCGCGCGATGCGGCGGGCGTTCGCCTGAAACGAGGCGGCTCGCCGACGCTGACACGCCATAGCGCCGGATCGCGTCAATCGCTGCGGACGCAACGGCCGGATGACCGTTCAAGTCGGCGTAATTATATGTCGCGAAGTTCGAAATCTCTTCGCCATCGATCACACTGGTAGCGCTGGCGACGCTATCATGCAGGCGGAAAAACGGATTCTCCAACCCGGCCTGATCCGCTAGCACTTTCTGCAGTTTGAGCGTCTGGTAGCTGTCAAACTGCTCAATCAGATAGCTGGATTCAGGAATTTCGCCGGGCGCTGGCTGCGGCGGCGATGCAACTGCTGTGGCCTCTGGCGCATCCGTATCATTGGCGGTCGCGGTCGCACGGCGCGCGCGGGCGCGGGCGAGCAAGGCTTCTACAGCGGGATTGGACGCCGCCCCTTTGGGTGGGCTCATGACAGCAGCCTTTTGCGCGAATCGTCTTTACGGAAGGTTGTTATCGCCTCATCTAGGGCCTCTGGGTCAAGGGCTCCAGCATGCTGGCGCAAGGTCGCATCTACGACATTCCGCTCCCTGGTTGTCGCCTTCATGCCGCCAGACCGCAGCTGCGCCGTTACTTTCTCCGCAATCCGGTTGACGCTGGCGCCCTCCGCCAGGAGCATCGGCGGCAATTCAACGCCGATGCGTTCCTCTAGGCCTAGCTTCAGTTCCATGCCCATCAGCGAATCGAGGCCCAGGTCCGCGACCGGTTTTGCCAGATCGATCGAGTCCGCCGTCATGCCAAGCACCTCGGCGACTTTTTCAGCAATCACCTCTGCTACGACATCACGCGCGTCGGCTTCTTCTAGGTCAGCGATCAGCTCAAGGAAGTCCACGCCGCCATCATTCTCACGCGTTGGCGCAACGGCTTCGAACCGGGCCGGCGCCAGACTTCGTGGGCTGAGCGCGCGCCAATCGACGTCGAGCACCGTCGGCGCAGGCGCGCCGGACGCCCAGAGGCCATCCAGGAGATCAAGCGCTCGGCGGGGCGGCATCGGCGGGCGTCCAAGATGGCGCTCCAGATGCTCGGAGACGGCGGCGTTGCGTTTGAGTGCGCCCGTATCTGCAATCGGCCCCCACGCGACGGTCAATGCTGGAAGACCATCCTTCGCGCGCGCCTCGGCGATCGCCTCAAGCGCTGCATTCGCCGCCACATAATTCGCTTGGCCCGGATTGCCGAGTAGCGTCGTCGCGGAGGAATATAGGATGAAGAAGTCGAGCGCCCTGCCATCCGCCGCCAAGCCCCGTGTGGCGGCGTCCAGCGCCGCCGCACCGTCGGCTTTTACGCGAATGGCGCTGGCGAACTGCTCAATGCTCATTTCAGCCGCGAGGCCATCTGCATAAAGCGCTGCCGCATGGATAACGCCTTTCAGCGGACGACGCTTGCCGTCGAGGCGGCGAACCAACCGATCAACAGCGCGGGCATCCGTCACATCCAATCGGGCAACGCTGGCCTTGGCTCCGCGTGCTGTGAGATCAGCGATTGCCGCATCCGCATCCGGCGCATCTCCGCCCCTGCGGCTGGCGAGCACGATCCGCCCGGCGCCCCTGTCTGCGAGCCAACGAGCGGTCTCCAGCCCAAAGCCTTCCAAACCGCCAATGACCAAATATGCCGCATCCTTGCGCACCGGCAGAGCGCTCACCGTCGATACTGCGGCTTTCGGCGCTTCGACAATGACCTTGCCGATATGGCGTGCGCGCTGCATCCATTTGAGCGCATCGGGCAAAGCTTCAGCCGGGAACGCGCGATAGGGCAGCGGGCGGAATACGCCCTTCGCAATCAAGCCTTCAACCTCGCCAAAGAGGCGCGCAGCCTCCAAAGGCTTGGCGGCCAGAAGCTGATCCGCATCCACCGCGAAATAGGAGACGTTCTCCCGCATCCGGCGAAGGCCGACTTGTGTATTCTCAAAGAAATCGCGCTTGCCAAGCTCAATAAAGCGGCCAAACGGGCGCATCAACGCCAATGTCGCTTCCATAGCCTCGCCCGCAAGCGAATTGAGCGCGACATCGACGCCCGCCCCATCCGTCCAGCGCCGCACATCATCGACGAATGCGAGACTGCGGGAATCCGTGATCAGCTCGACGCCCAGCATTTCAAGTAGATTGCGCTTCTCGTCAGACCCGGCTGTCGCAATGATCCTTGCGCCGGCATGCTGAGCGTATTGGATCGCCGCCAAACCGACGCCGCCCGCAGCGCCATGGATCAACACTGTGTCATCCGGCCCCAACCGAGCCAGAGACGCGAGGCTGTAATAGGCCGTCAGCGTGACAATCGGCAGCGTCGCAGCGGCGGCGAAATCTTGCCCTGCTGGGATGCGCGCTGCAGCGCTCGCCAGGGTCGTCACCTGGTTGCTGAAACAGGCCGGCGCCACGCAGACAACGCGGTCGCCCGCTTTCAAACGCGTTACATCTGGGCCGACAGCGCTGACGACGCCAGCGGCTTCCATGCCGACCGTTGCCCCCGCAAACCCAGCTTCCACAGCTTCTTCCGGGAGCAGGCCGAGACCAAACATAATGTCCCGGAAATTGACGCCCGCCGCCCGCACATCGACGGTGATTTCACCAGAATTAAGCGCTTGCGGCTCCGGCGCGGCGGACCGCCAGGCTACAGAATCTAGCGCACCCTGCTTGAATCCAAGGCTGCCCGGTTTCGGGTCAACCAAAGGCAGGCGCGCCAGTCGGATTGCGCGCACCCCGCCATCTGGCGCGATCGTCAGTCGGTCTTCGTCTTCAGCATTCTGCCGGGCGAGAGCCGCAGGCAACGCGTCTGCAAGCGCCGCACCCCAAGCAGGCCATCCGCCTTTGCCCTTCGCAGCGACCAGCGACAACGGACGCAGGTCCGGCGCTTCGTTGGCGAGAACCGACATCAGGCCTTCCATCGCGCTGGAAACTGGCCCCTCATCCGCCGAAACCGCGATCAAGCGCGGCGGCGCTTCGGCCATTGCTTTGCGCGCGGCGGCTAGGGCCGGAAGCGCGCGTTGTACTATCTGCTCCGAAAGCACGTCGTCAGCACCGCTGCGCGCGCCTGCTATGGACACGACAACGTCAGCGCCATCAAGTGCTGTGGCCAGAGCGTTCAGGCCATCCTCGCCGCCGATCTGCTGCACCGTCGCTGTATCGCCACGCGCTCCGAGCGCTTTGACAGCGGCATTCGCCGCCGCTTTCTCAGCAGCGCCCGCCATGATCAGCCAAGTGCGAGGCTCTGATGGCGACGCATCAGCATCAGCACCGCTTTCGGCGGCGGCATTCGCATTGCCGAGCCAGAGCGAACCAGCGCCGCAGTCGACTTTGGCGGCGCCGACGAATGCCTCCCGCCATGCGCTATCGTCAGACGCTTCTGATCCCAAACCTTCACGCCATACCGCATTCAGCCAATGCTTCTGCTTCGGCGCGCCCGCGAGAATTATGCCGCCGGGCGCCAACGCACCCTCCGCGCCCAAGAGTGCTTCTGGCGACAAAACGAACGGCGCGATAGCCAAATCAAAGCTGATGGCGTGGTTGTCCGTCACATCCTCAAAGACTTCAGCGCCGAAGGCGGCAGCGCGCGCGCGTCTATCTGGGGCGGCGTCCACATACACCCAGTCAATATCGGCGCCGATGCGGTCAGCATATCGGGCCGCCAATGGGCCTGCCGGGCCGCCAATTTCAAGAATGCGCAAGCGTTGACTGTCACTAGCGGCGGCGACAACGGCGTCTACAGCGCCCGTTACCGCTTGGCGAAGGCGCGCGAACAAAGGCCCGCCGCTCAATAGATGTTCGATACGGGCGGCGTCTGGCGCGGTTTCTGAAAGCAGACCGGCGCGCAGGCTTGCTTCCGCAGCCCAGCCAGGATGCGCCTCCCAGAAAATCCGCCACGCCTTTCTAGATTTTACGGCGCCCAAGCGTTTTGCAGCAGCGGCGATTTCAGGAACAACCGGGGCCGAAAGCCGAGCGGCTTTGGCGACGGCAGAGCGCGCCGGAACATGCGCCGCACCGCGCGCCAAAGCGCCCGTCAACGGATGATCCCGCCACACATACACCTGCTCGCTGAGAGACCGCTGGCCATTCAGGCTCGCCCGCTGGAATCTTGCACCCTCAGCCGAGAGCACGGCGTCACCCGATTCATCATACAACGCCAGATCAGCGACGGCGGCGCGAGGGCCTGCGCGTAGCAACCGCGCGCCAGCTGCTGCGGCCAGAGCATTCGGGCGGGCGACAACCCGGTTGATGGCGACCGGCAGCATCGCATCCCCGCCCGCATCCATGCCGGACTGCATTAGGAGCGCGATCAGCGCCTGCATTGCGCCGTCGAGCTGCTCCGGCGCGATCACACGCGGACCGCCACGGGCGGCGTCTCGGGGTTCAGCCAACGCCGCCAGCGCCCAATCACCGCCAACAGTCATGGCCTCGACGGGCTGATAAGCTGGGCCGTATTGCAAACCAATACTTTCAGCAAAGCCGTACAGCGTTTCTGGTTGGATTTCTTCTGGCTCCATGCCTTCAGAATTTGGCAGTG
Organism: Alphaproteobacteria bacterium; assembly: GCA_038102935.1. Classification (GTDB taxonomy): domain Bacteria; phylum Pseudomonadota; class Alphaproteobacteria; order Bin95; family Bin95; genus VMCJ01. Next base: position 66,099 of record JAYNYG010000004.1, read on the forward strand.
GCGCAGGCAAACTGGCGCCTTTGACGATCCGCGCGCGGGCATGGAGCGCCCAAGGCGCATCAGCGAGGCGCGGCTTTGCTAGAAGATCCGCCCGGCCATCGCCCTCGACGACGACGCGGACCATCGTGGAGCGCTCGTCATCTAGCACCAGCGGGCGGCGAATTTCGAATTCTTCCAATGCCACTGGCGCGTCCGGCGCATCTGCCTGCATCGCCGCCGCCGCTTCCAAAAGCATGGCGGCGTATCCGGCTGCTGGGAAAATCGCTGCGTCGCCAACCTTATGATCCGCCAAGTCTGGGAAAATGGTCGTGTCGATCTGCGCGTCCCAGATGGTTTGGTCCGAGCGCGCGCGGAACCCTAGCAATGCGCCTTCCCTGGAAGCGAATTGCAGACCTTCAGCTTCTTCCGTGCGCTTGAACCAATAATGCTCGTGCGCCCAGGGATAAGTCGGTAAGTCAACAACGTCGCCGCGCGCTGGCGATACAGCGTCATAATTCAAGGGCGCGCCGAGGCAGAAGGCCTCATTTGCAATGGCGGTCAGGCGATCAGCGCCATCAGCCTTCCGCGTCATAGCCCCAAGCGGGCGAGCGGGAACGGAGAGCGGGCGGGCCGTTTGGCGGAGATAGCCTTGCAGGATTGGGTGCGGGCCGATTTCCAACAATGTCCAAGCGCGGCCAGGCGCCGGATCATGCTCCAGAAGCGCCGTGATCGCATCATGGAAGCGGACTGGCGCGCGGATATTCCGCCACCAATAATCGGCGTCCAGGGTTTCGCCATCAGCCTTCCCGCCATCCGCAGTAGAGAAGAACGGCAGGCGGGCAGGACGCGGCGCTAGACCCGTCAGGCTAGCGGCAAGCGGCGCCCGCGCGGCTTCCATGGCATGGCTGTGGAAGGCGTAATCGAGGTCAAGCATCATCGCCTCAACGCCTTCAGCCTTAAGATGCGTGACGAGCGCTTGCAGAGCGGCTTCATCGCCGGAGAGCGTTACAGCGTTCGGGCTGTTGATCGCCGCCAGCTCGACCTTGCCGCCAAGGCGTTGCAGACGCGCGCCGATGGCGACGGCATCCTGATTGACGGCGGCCATGCGCCCAAGCCCGCGCGTCATCGCTTGCGCTTCAGAGCGGCGGACAATCACTCGGGCAGCCTGCTCAAGGTCAAGCGCGCCAGCAGCATAGGCCGCCCCGATTTCGCCGACGCTATGACCGACCGTGGCATCCGGCAAAATGCCCCTGGCTTCAAACGCGGCGACAAGCCCAGCTTGCAACACGAACAAGAGCGGCTGCGCGATTTCAGTGCGATCAATGTCGATGGCGTCTACAGGCCCCGCCATCATATCCAGCGGCGACATGCCCGATACGGCGGCGACAGCATCAGACGCGCGACGGGCGCCTGCAGCGAAGGCCGGGTCCTCGGCCAACAGCTTCTGACCCATTCCAGCCCATTGCGCGCCATTGCCTGAGAAGACAAAGCCAACCTTCACATCTGGCGCAAGCACTGTTCCAGTGACTGCGCCAGCGCCATCAGCGTCACCGGCGCCGAATGTGCGGAGGTTCTGGATAAGCCGCTCGCGGTCGTCGCCTTTAAGGACAGCGCGTCGCTCCAGATGCGAGCGGCGGCGCCAAAGCGTCAACGCCACATCGCGTAAAGCCAGCGTCGGGTCGTGCTCAAGCGCGTCGGCAAGATTAGCCGCAGATGCAAATAGCGATTCATTGCTGCGGGCGCTGATTGGGAGCGGCCAGGGCGCTGGCTCTGGCGCGCCATCATTGGCCGGGGCGAGGCTGCGGCGGCGGGCGGCACGGCGCGGCGGGCCTTCCACGATGACATGACCATTCAATCCGCCGAACCCAAACGAGTTCACGCCAACGAGGCCAGCGCCCGCCCGCCGCTTCAACGGCTGCAGCTTCTGCGCGACGGAAAGGTTCAGCTCGTCAAACGGGATGATGGGATTGAGCGTTGCCGAATGCAGTGAGGGCGGAATTTCACCGTTTTCCAGTGACAGCACGGCCTTCAGGACACTGGCGAGGCCGGCTGCGGGCTCCAAGTGGCCGATATTCGTTTTGACGGAGCCAATTGTCAGCGGATCTGAGGATTGGCGGTGCTGACCAAGCGAATGGCCGATGGCGCCAGCCTCCGTCGGATCGCCGACAGCGGTGCCGGTGCCGTGGGCTTCAAAGTAATCTAGATCCGCCGGATCGACATCGGCGCCCGGATAAATCCGCTGCAGCAACGCGGCCTGGGCCGTGCCGCTCGGGAGCGCGATGCCGTTCGTGCGGCCATCCTGATTGAGATCGACGGAGCGGATGACGGCGCGCACAGGGTCGCCATCCGCCAGTGCTTTCGCTAGCGGCTTCAGCGCTAGAACGCCTGCGCCTTCGCCACGTACATAACCGGTCGCGCCATCTGCAAACGCCTTGCTCTGCCCATATTCAGACAGCATCGACGCCCGCGCGAACCCGATGAATGGGTATGGCGACAGCAATAGGTTGACGGCGCCGACAAGCGCAGACTCAAACCGGCCTTCCGACAATCCAGCGCAGGCTTCATAGAGCGCAGCGACGGCGGAGGAGCAGGCCGTATCGACGGCCATGCTGGGACCAGCCAAATCGAACGCATAGGAGAGCCGGTTGGCGACGACGCTCAGCGTGTTGCCGGTCATAAAATGCGCGTTGCCGCCTGCAGGATCGCCAAGGCGGATATTGGCGTAGTCTGTGCCCGAAACGCCGACATATACGGCGCAATCCGAGCGGGCGAGGCCAGAAGCGGTCCAGCCAGCGCGCTCCACAGCCTCCCAAGCCGTTTCCAAAAGAACACGCTGTTGCGGGTCCATCTGCTCGGCTTCACGCGGGGAAATGCCGAAGAAGCCTGCATCGAACGCTGCGGCGTCATCCAGCACGCCAGCGCGGAACGTGTAGCTCCGACCGGGTTCGCCGACATTCTCGTGCTTGAAGAGATCTTTGTTCCAGCGGCTGGCTGGGATTTCGGAAATCAGGTTTTCGCCAGCGCGCAGCTTGCGCCAAAGCGCGTCTGGGGAGCCTATGCCGCCTGGGAGGCGGCATGCGGCGCCGACGATAGCGATATCCATGCGGCCTGGGGCCATCTGCGCCTACCATCGGCTGGATTTAGCGCCAGCCGCCCTTGTTACTCGGCGCCAGCGAGCGGTCGCGAACCTCACGGTCCAAACCCTGCCCGAGCCATTGATATATAGCCCCTGAGCGCTTGCTCGCCAGCATCGCGAACGACCGCCGCAGCCCCATCCGCGCCAATCGCAATACCTATGGTGGTCGATATAGGAATCCGGGGCCTTATGTCAAACAAACCAAGGGGGTCCGCGGGCTTATTCTGTGATTGCCGTTACGGGAATTGCACACTATGACCGGCCCCCATGACGACGCTCGCAAACATCGGCCTCAGATTTGCTGAACCTGGCGACGCGCCTCTGCTTGGCCAGGCGGCGCTGGCGGCTGGCGGCGGCATCTATGAGCGTCTGTTGGCGGAGGCTGCGAGCGGACTGGATGCGGCGACCGTGCTGGCATCGGCAATCGCCGCTGGAACGGATGGGCTTTCTTGGCGGAACGCTGTCATCGCGACCTCGGATACAGGCGATCTTGGCGCAGCCATCGCCTATCCAGCGCCGGAATTTCGGCTCCACCCAAGCATCGCCAAAGCGGCTGGCCAGGATGCGCTGGTGGACTTACAGCCATTATTTGACGCCATTCCTGATCCCGCATCCTTCTACCTTCATGCCATCTGGACCTCAGAACACGCGCGCGGCCAAGGCGTTGGCGCATTGCTTCTAGAGGCCGTGATCGCGATGGGCGCGGACGCAGGTTACCTCGGCACGGCGCTGCATGTTTGGGCCGACAATGACGCGGCGCTCAAACTCTACGAAAGCCGCGGCTTTCGGGCGGTTCAGGCGATTAATATTCCACCCCGAGAGCGCATGGCTCACCAAGGCGGCAAGCTTCTGATGCAGGCTTAACCCGCGCTGCAAGGTCGCGGGCTTTGACTTTTTGGCCGCCAAGCCCAAGATTATCCTTGCAAACCCGGCGCGATTGAAGCACAACGCGCGCCTTTACGAGACCCCCCCACCGGTTTTACGGAGGCAGCGATGCTCAAAGATCGCCCTTTCGCAGAGCTGGCTGTGGATGCGGGGTACGAGGAGTCTTTTGACTCAGCGTCCGCTGTTCAGCCTTCCGAGCGTTTTCACCCTAAGCTTGTCGCAGCCGATACGGTCGAGGTCGACCACAAAACTGAGCTAGAGCAGCGCGATTTCTTCGTGCAGAAGGACGGTATGTCCTTTGCTGGCACACATTTGCTGATCGACCTTTCCGGCGCTGAGAACCTCGACGATCTGGACGGCATTGAAAGCGCGCTGAAAGAGGCGGCCTTGGCCGGCGGCGCGACTATTCTGAATTCCGACCTGCATCACTTCGAGCCGAATGGCGGCGTCTCTGGCGTCGTTATCCTGGCGGAATCGCATATCACCATTCACACATGGCCGGAAAAGGGCTTCGCCGCCCTGGACGTGTTCATG
>JAYNYG010000004.1:70642-90186 GCA_038102935.1 Alphaproteobacteria bacterium
TAATGCGATCCCTACAAGTCGATCCCGGTGCTCAAGCGCGCTTTCAAACCGACTGCGATCCAGGTCAGCGAAAGCCGCCGGGGCCTACAGGTTTAGAATCGCCTGCTAACGGTAGATAGGTTAGAACGATGACCCAGAAATGGTTCACGGAGATTCTGCACGCCGATTTGGCGCAGCAGTTGAAAGTCGCGGAGCTTCTGTTCGAAGGTCGAACGGAGTTCCAGGACGCGAAAATTTTCGCCAATGGCAGGCTCGGCAAAGTGCTGGTGCTTGATAATGTGGTGCAGACGACGCTCGGCGACGAGTTCGTCTACCACGAGATGCTGGCGCATGTGCCGCTCTTCGCCCATGGCGCGCCCAAGACTGCGCTGATTATCGGCGGCGGCGATGGCGGGCTCTTGAACGAAGCGTTGAAGCATCCATCCATTGAGCATGTGACCATGGTAGAGCTGGACGGCGGCGTTGTTGAAATCTCTAAGGCGCATATGCCCGAGATCAGCGATGGCGCGTTTGATGATCCGCGCACCAATTTGATTATCGGCGACGGCGCCAAGTTTGTGGCGGAGACGGACCTGCGTTTCGATGTGATCATGATCGATTCGACAGACCCGCAAGGCCCGGGCGAGGTATTGTTTTCAAAGGCGTTTTATGCCGATTGCAAACGCTGCCTGAATTCTGGCGGCATTCTGGTGACGCAAAACGGCGTGCCGTTCTTGCAGCCACAGGAGCTGATAGATTCCGTCAGCTATTTCCGCGATCTCTTCGCGGAAGGATCGGCCTATGTGATCACAGTGCCGACTTACGCCTTCGGTATGATGGCTCTTGGCTGGGCTACAGATGATACGGCTTTGCGTTCCATTGATCTCGAAACGCTCGAGGCGCGCTACGCCAGTGCCGGGTTTGAGACGCAATATTATTCCCCAGAAATCCACCGCGCCGCTTTCGCGCTGCCAATGTATGTGAAAAAGTTGGTCGCCTGACCCGCGTTCAGCAGCAAAAAACAAATAAATTCACAGCCGCGCGCCGCCTGCCCCCCTTGAATTCAGGCGCTTAAACAACGATATTTTAGGGACGAGCGCGAACAATGGGGCAGCGGCGTGCTTTACGCGTGTGCTGATGCTTTCTAAGATTTCGCGAAACTCAACCAATTAGGGGAACAGGACATGGCTCTCCAAGATCGTGACTATATCCGGAGCGGCGCTAGTACAGCGGCGGCAGAATATGACGCCGGGCTCCGCGCGCATATGCTGCGTGTGTACAACTACATGTGCGCCGGGCTGGTGCTGACGGGCGTTGTCGCATTCGCTTTCTCGCAATATCTCATGACATCGCCTGAAACGGTGCAGATGATCTACGGGACGCCGCTTCGCTGGGTGCTGGCTTTGGCGCCGTTCGCGTTCATCCTGGCGATGAGCTTCGGCATTAACCGCATGAGCTTCGGCACGTTGCAGATCGTGTTTTGGGCGTTCGCGGCCACTATGGGGCTGTCGCTCGCATCAGTCCTGCTGGTCTACACTGGCATGTCTGTCGCTAAAGTCTTCTTCATGACGGCTGGCATGTTCGCCGCGACCAGCGTGTATGGCTACACGACGAAGCGTGATCTCTCGAAGTTCGGCTCATTCCTGTTCATGGGCATGATCGGCCTGTTCATCGCCATGATCGTGAACATCTTCCTGCAGAGCCCGGTGATGCACTACGTCATTTCCGCAGTCGGCATCCTGATCTTCACAGGCCTTACCGCCTGGGACACCCAGCGGATCAAGGAGGAATATCACGTCAACCACGGCTATGAGCTGGCGGGTAAGTTGGCTGTCATGGGCGCAGTCGGCCTCTACATCAACTTCGTCAACATCTTCATGTTCCTGCTGACATTCTTCGGCGACCGCGAATAGACGCTGACGGACAAGTGAACGAATTGCGGCCCGGAACCCATGGTTCCGGGCCGTTTTCGTATTGGTTCCCGGGCGGGCAGCGCCTATCTCAGGATCAAGGAGCAAAGCCCCATGATCATCAAATCTGTCATTGCCGCCGCCCTGCTAACCGCTATCGCCGCCCCGGCAAGCGCCAGTGTGTTCAACATCGACCAGGCGCGCGCGTTCTGCACCGCCGGTCCCGCTGACGACGCTGAGCATTGCCTTTCTGACCAGAAACGCGCCGGTCAGTGGCTGGATAATTGGCAGGAAATTGGCGAATATCCGCGCTTTATGGCCAAACGGATCGTGAGCCGCTGCGACGCCCGCTACCGCCCCGACCTTCGCCAAGTGAAATTCTGTGTAGAAGACGTGCGCGACAATCGCGGCAAGTCTGGCCGCCGCATCCGCTGATCAGCGACGACAGCGCCTTATGGCAAGCGGTTGACCCGGCCCGCACCCTCAGCCGAAACTTGGGTTGAAATCACCTGAGCATTCGTTGAGGGGCCATGATGCGCCAAATCCATCTCGTCGCGTTTTTGCAGGCGCAGAACTGCACGACCATCCCTGCGGCCTGGCGCCATCCAGATGCCCGCGCGGACTTCACATCGCCCGAATATTACCAGCATATCGGCAAAGTGCTGGAGCATGGCAAGTTCGACATCGGCTTCTTTGATGACCGCCTCGCCATGCCGGATATGTATACCGGCGACCATGCGCACACCATCGAACATGGCATCCGCGCGGTAAAAATGGACCCGGTCGCCGTGCTGATGGCGATGGCCATGGCGACGGAAAAACTCGGCCTTGGCGCAACCTTCTCCACGACATATCACGAACCTTTCTATGTGGCCCGCCTGTTCCAGACCTTGGATTTAATGACCAAGGGCCGGGCTGCATGGAACGTCGTGACCTCCGTCAATGACAACGAGGCCCGCAATATGGGCCGCGATAAAGTCATCGCTCATGATGACCGCTATGACCGCGCCGATGATTTCATGGAAGCCGCACTCGGCCTATGGGATAGCTGGGATGACGATGCGATCATCCTAGACAAATCGAACGGCGTGTTCGCAAAGCCCGGCAGCGTGCGCCGCTTGGATCATCAGGGCGAATTTTATAAGGCGCGCGGGCCGTTTACTGTGCCGCGTTCCGTGCAGGGCCGCCCGGTCGTTATTCAGGCGGGGGCAAGCGGACGCGGCCAGAAGTTTGCGGCGCGCTGGGGCGAGTTGCTGTTCACGGCCTTCCCGACCTTCGATATCGCCAAGAAGAACTATGACAGCCTGAAAGCCGCCTGCGCCGCCAATGGCCGCAACCCGGACAACTTCAAGATCGCTGCGCTGGGATTCCCCGTCGCCGCTGCGACCAAGATGGAGGCGGAAGACAAGCGCGCCCTCTATGACACGCTGCCGAATGAGATCGACCAGCTTTCATTACTCTCAGAAGCGCTGAACTATGATTTCGGCCAGAAGGGCATGGACGAGCCCTTCACCGATGACGACATGGAAGGCCTTTCCGGCATCCAAGCGTTGCGGGACCGGGTGGTGCAGCAGGGCGTGGCCAACCCGACGCCGCGCGATTTCATGAACCTGACACAACGTGGCCGACTCAATCACGCTTGGGTCGGCGGCCCGAAGGAAATCGCCGATATCATGGAAGAATGGTTCACGTCGCCCGCATGCGACGGCTTCGTGATCGGCCCCTCCGTACTGCCCGGTTCGTTCGAAGATTTTGTCGAGCATGTGGTGCCGGAGCTGCAGCGGCGCGGCCTTTACCGCAAGGACTACAGCGGCCCGACGCTCCGCGATCATCTGGGCCTGCCGCGCGCCCAGCATGGCGATTGGAAAACAGGGGAAAATTGATGGGCAAGCTTTCTGGCAAAACGGCGATCATCACGGGCGCCGGCGCGCCATCTGGCATCGGCGCGACCGCTGCAAGGCTGTTCCATGCGGAAGGCGCCAACCTGATGCTCGTTGATGTCGACGAGACGCCGCTGGCCGCGCTGGCTGCGGAACTGGGCGCAGGCCATATGGCGGCGGATGTAGCGGATGACACTGCCAACCAGGCCATCGTCGCCGCCACGATGGAGCGCTTCGGCAGCGTTGACGCAGCGCTTCTGAACGCCGGGATTGTCGGCAAGATATCGCCGACGGTGGAGTATGACTTGGACCTCTTTGACAGGGTGCTGGCCATCAATGTGCGCGGTGTATTCCTTGGCCTGAAGCATGTCATGCCTGCGATGAAGGCGACTGGCGGCAGCATTGTCATCACGTCCTCTACGGCTGGCATCCGCGCATTGCCGGGTCTTGCGGCCTATACAGCCTCCAAGCACGCAGTGATCGGGCTGATGCGGACGGCGGCGTTGGAGGGTGCGGCGGACAATATCCGCGTCAACACTGTAAACCCCTCCCCTATCGCGACGCCGATGATGGAAGCGATGGAGGATATGAACGGCGTCGCCGCGGACCGCCGCAACGCTGACGCCCTGGCGGATGGCACGCCCTTAAAGCGCTACGGCAAACCGGAAGAGGTCGCGCGCATGATGCTGTTCCTCGCTTCCGAAGATTCAAGCTTCTCCACCGGCGGCGTCTATATGGTCGATGGCGGCGTATCCGCCGGCCGCGTGTGACATCGCCGCTGACAGGGGACTTCCCCAACGCTGAATTCGCGGCTCGGACAGCCAAAGCCCATGCGGCGATGCATGCCGCCGGAATGCAGGCGCTTCTGCTAACGACAGAAGCAGAGATTCGCTACTTCACCGGCTTCCGCACGGCGTTTTGGCAAAGCCCGACCCGGCCCTGGTTCGTGGTGCTGCCTGCAGACGAAAACCCGATCGCCATTATCCCAGAAATTGGCGCGGCGCTGATGCGCAAGACCTGGGTAGACGACATCCGCACGTGGTCTTCCCCCAACGCGCATGACGACGGCCTCTCGCTTTTAGAGAGCGCGCTGCGCGGCATTGGCGTGATTGGCATACCCATGGGTCGCGAAAGCAGCCTGCGCATGCCATTGGCTGACTTCGAGGCCCTCCGTGCGCGCTTGCCCGGCGCAATGTTTACGGATGCCACGCCGCTAATCCGAACTTTGCGCATGGTGAAGTCTGACGCAGAAATTGCGTTGATCCGAGAAATCTGCGGCGTCGTATCCAATGCCTTCGCCCGGGCGCCCGAACTATTCCGTGAAGGCCAACCGCTCGACGTGGCTTTCCGCGCATTCAAAATCGCGCTGCTGCAAGGGGGTGCGGAAGACGTGCCCTATCTCGTTGGCGGCGCTGGCCAGGGCGGCTATGGCGACGTGATATCCCCGCCTATCGATGCACCATTGCAGGCAGGCGACGTGCTGATGCTCGACACTGGCGCCAGCCTCAAAGGCTATTTCGCTGATTTCGACCGAAACTTCGCCATCGGCCATGCCTCGGACGCCGCAAAATGCGCGCATGAAACGCTGTGGCGCGCGACCGAAGCAGGCCTCGCCGCCGCCCGCCCGGGCGCTAGGGCATCTGATGTATTTCAGGCAATGGCTGGCGTGATCGGCGGCGGCGCCAGTGATGTCGGCCGCTATGGCCATGGCCTCGGCATGCAATTGACAGAACCGCCGTCACTGATCGATTTCGACGATACGGAACTCCAAGCCGGCATGGTCATCACGCTAGAGCCAAGCCTGACAGTCACGCCCGGCAAAATTATGGTGCATGAGGAAAACATCCTGATCCGGGAAGGGCCGCCGGAACTGCTGTCGGTGCGGGCAGAGCGGGAGTTGCCTGTGATCTGAGCGCCCCAATCGCCCGCTGCAAGCCGCAACACCTTAGTCGATCCGCTTTACGCGCTTGGCGATCCGGGCTTCGGGGAAGCCCCAGGTTGGGAAATAGGCATGCTGCGGGATGGCGGCGTCTGCGCCTGCGACGACCAGAACGATATGGTCTGGGCTCTCTACGGCTGGCGGTTGACCGCCTGCAGCTAATACCGTTTCCACCCAATCTGCGAGGCCCGTGCGTGGCTTCAGGTCTGATCTAATCCAGCTTCGGGCGTAGTCATCCGCATCCGCCTGCGACAACTCCCAAAGGCGCTTTTGCACGTCCTGCTCGGACCATCCATCATCCGCAAGCGTCTTCGCCACGAACGGCGCGATGGCGACGGCGCAAAAGCCGCCATGCAGCCTGCTAAACGCCGAGAGCGAAGAGCGCATGACGTTGCCAAGGTCATCGATTTTCCCAGTTACCGTCACTGCCGCCTCGGCGCGAAGCGTCAGCATCAAGGTTTCTGCAGCGCCATAACCTTCGCGCTCCCTAAGGCTCGGCCAAGGCGAGCGAGCCTGGTTCTCTGGCAACACGAGCCATAGTCGCCCCGGTTGGCCCAATCCGGCCAAGTTCGTGGCGCCCGGCCAGCCCCCACCGATATTCTGCATCGCCAGGCGGAGCGCGCGCCCGATAACCATATTGCCGCACCACCCTGGCCCAAGCGCGCCGACGCCGCCATGCAAATCGGCGCGCTCTAAATCTGGCCCCGAGAGCAGCAGTAGCGGCGCGACATTCTCATCCGTTGTTTGCACCCCGCGAAGGTTAAACGCTGGGTCGAGCACAGATCCGAGGGCCGCCAGCACAAACGGAAAGTGGATGGCGTCACAGCCCGCCATTACAGCATTGGCGGCGGCTTTCTCGGCTGTGGCTTGCCCGAATAATGGTTCCGCTTCGCCGAGCATATTGTCCGGCGCTATACGGCAGCGACGGAGCATGGCTTTGACACGAGCTTGCGTTGGCAGGACGATAGGCAAGCCATCGGTCCAACCGCGCTGGTAGTAAAGCCGCTCAATGGCGGTATGGCTCTTGCCCCGGAATACTTCGATCCGTTCGCGCGGGAAATTCCCGGCTTCCGAATAACGCCATGAGAGCCCAGACTCCGCTGCCCGTTCGCGCAGCACATCGTCGATCCATGCGCCGTCGCCACGTTGGCCAGACGGTGTGACCAGCCAAAGATCATCACTCATGGGCTTGCTTTCTGCTTTGATGGTACTCGATTGGTCCGCACTCTGGCTTGGTATACAGTCCCTGGCAATTCTTTGGAGGATGCGCCGATATGGCCAAGATCGAGTATTTCTATTCAGCCCATTCCGCCTTTGCGTATTTGGGCTCCCAAACATTCATGGATATCGCGAAGGCGGCGGGGCGGAAGATCGTGCACCGGCCTTATGATCTGCGGATCGGCATTCCAGGCGTCGGCTCCAGTGATACGCGGAACCGTCCGCCCAATCATCGGGCCTACTATTTTGGCCGCGAAATTGATCGCTGGGCTGAATATCGCGATGCGCCCGTAATTGGCGGCATCCCCAAATATCATCACAATGATCCAGCGCTAGCGAACGGCATGCTGATCGTCGCACAGGACCAAGGATTGGCCGTTGACGCATTGGCGAACCGCATGCTGGAAGCCCATTGGCGCGAAGACGCAGACTTGGCTGACCGCGCAACGCTCGCGCAAATTTGTGACGCTGTCGGCGTCGCCGCTGATCCACTGTTGAAAGCGGCGGACGACCCCGCTGTGGCTGCGGCCTACAAAGCCAACACAGAAGAAGCCATCGCCCGCAGCGTCTTCGGCTCGCCCACATATTTCGTCGATGGCGACATGTTCTACGGCCAAGACCGCCTCGAACTCGTCGCCCGCGCCCTAAAGCAGCCCTTCAAGGGCGATTGGCCAGCGAAGTAGGCTGCCTGCACGCTCATGCAATCGCCAGATGAATTTTTGGCTTGGGCTGAGGCGGAAATCGCCGATCTTAGCCGCGCTGCATACAAGAAGCTTAGGCGCGATCGCTGGTATATCCGCATCGTTTTCTGGGCGTTGATCTTAGGCTTATTTGGATATCTTGCTGGCGGATTTTTTGGGCAGTACGATCCAGGAAAAGCGCCGATGGTTGCGTTATTCGTTGTAATGATAGCGGGCGTTTTCCATAAATCAGGCATTGCTGACCGTGATGCAGCACGTGCTCGGATGCTAGCTTGGTCTGTACGGTCGCGGGTGTCCATTCAGCTAGGAATGGGTGCTGTAGCGCCGCAGGATGATTATGACCTAACGCCATTTCGCGCAGTTGGACTGTTGCCGCCGGGCGGACATGTCCGAAGCTGGAACAAATCTGAAAGCGGACCGGCCGGTGTCCAAGTTGAGGTGGCGGAAGTTGATTTTATTACAGACATCCGGCCAACGCTCGTCGCAAGGCTCACCTTGCCGCGCCCGAGGACCAATACAATTACGCTCTGGCGTCATATGGCCCGGCCTGATCAGCAAGCCGATCCTCGCCAGGACAGCACACCGCCGCAGCTAGATGAGGCAGCCGGGGAGTTCCTCGCGGATTTACCAGAAGCGCTGAGGAAAGCCGGGTATTATGGACTCATTCAGGCAGGCGAAAAATGCGTCGTCGGGGATGCAGTTGAAGCTTGGTTGCTTGGCTTAGCGGCCAAGTCGTTTTGCCGACTGCATATTGGACGGCGGGAAATATTACTCGCCATGCCATTCGCACAAGAGCCGCTAGAGGTTGATTACGAGCGGTTCAATAAGACGCCCATGGAAGTCGCCGTACCGTATTACGTGCGCCTCCGCAGCGTTCTGGCGCTGGCGGCTGCCGCCAGTGCAGACGCTAATCGCTGAACTCCGCCGCCAGCAATGCATCTAGTTCCGGCAGTAGGACGATGCCGTCCTGGTCGCTGCCGGAGGAATGAACAACGATCCAAGTGCAGGGCGCTAGACTTAGATTGCAGGGGGCGTGGGGAATGTCTGCCGGGATGAACATCTGTTCGCCAGCGGTCATATCTGCTTGGCTCTCAAGGCGGTCGCCGTAGCGAACGGCGCATTGGCCTTCCAGCAGGTAGGCGATTGTTTCGATTTTGTCGTGATAGTGAGCCTTGGCGCGGGCGCCGGGCGGCATGGGCAGAACGTTCATGCAAACGCTGGCGGCGCCAACCGTTTCAGCTGATGCTCCCGCCCCATAGACGAACCCTTGCTTACCGACATATGTCCCGCCTGGTTTGACAACGCGGACGCCGCTATCACCGCTCATGGCTCACAGCTTTGTCACAGCGTCGCCGACGGAAATCACGCCGTCCTGTACGACCCGGCCATAGATGCCGCGGAGTTTCAGCCGGTCGCCCTCTCCCGTATTGACGAAAACGCAGGCGTCGCGGCCATAGCGTTCAATGAACTTGGCGCAGCCTTTATGCGGCGTGTCGGTAATCTCCAGGATGGCTGTTCCCATGGCGATGCGGGTTCCTGGCGGCAGATTGTCCGGCGTCAGGTCCATATCGATGAACAGATTGTCGCCCGCTGGCGCCCAATTGTCCTTGTCGCCCGCGATTAGATCAATGCAGCGGGAATTCATCATGCAGATTTGGACGTCTGGGTGCGGGTCCCCCGCTTCGGTGGTTTTCCAGCAGCCATTGGCCCAATGGTCGCCTTCAAGCCCGCCCGCGAGGCTGATTGCAATGCTGTTGACGTTGCGGCGCTCATTCTCAACGGGCCGCACGGTGATCATCTCAATCGGCCCTGCATCCTTTGGCGAACTTAGGATATCTGGGATGCCGGCCAGAAGGTCTTCGCGGCTTAAATGAGGGGCCATGGTGCAATCCTTCATGTGCTCAAACGGAATACGGTTAGGCGAGCCAACGCCGATTAGAGTGCTGATCCAGCAACATTGCCGGTATGCTTTTCGAATTGCAAATGCAGCATTGGCGCTCTGCCGCGATTGCTCTCAAGGCCGCCATCGTCCACGATCCCTGTAGTGCGAAAATACACTTTGATCGGATGTACCCATGGCCGTATTCGAAAGCCTCTATGACGATATTCCGCCAAGCGCGTTGACGATTACGGAGCGCGTCTTCGCTGGGCTTGAAGGGCGGATGGATGCGGTCTGTATGATCGATGGCGTAACGGGCGCGTCGCTGACGGGCGCTGAGCTTGTGGACCAGGTGAAGCGCCTGGCTGGCGGGCTTACAGCGAAAGGCTTCGGCGCTGGCGTAACGGCGGCGATTATGGCCCCGAACATGCCGGATTACTGCGTCGCGTTTCATGGCATCGCTTGGGCCGGGGGGACGGTAACGCCGGTCAACCCGACCTATACGTCTTACGAGGTGACGCACCAGTTGAAGGACGCAGGCGCAACCCTGCTGATTACGGCGCCTGCATGCTACGAGGTCGCGAAGGCGGCGGCGGCAGAGGCAGGCGTCGAAACCATCATCATGCTGGGCGGCAGCGGCGAAGGCGGCGGCGATGTCTTCCCACTCGCCACGATGATGGGCGAGCCTTTGGAAACCCAGGCGCCGGTTGATCTGGATATGCATCCGGCGTCGCTGCCATATTCCTCCGGCACGACGGGGCTGCCCAAGGGGGTGATCCTTACCCACCGCAGCATGTCTACCAATGTCGATCAGATATTGGAGGTTTTTCAGATTGAGCCTGGCGAGCCGACGGTCGTGTTCCTGCCGTTCTTCCATATCTATGGCCTGAACGCGCTGCTCAACCCGTATTTGGCGGCGGGCGGACTGATCATCACCATGCCGCGCTTTGATTTGGAGATGTTCCTCCGCCTCTGCCAGGATCACCGCACGCCACGCATGTTCGTGGCGCCGCCGGTGGCGATTGCGTTGGCGCAACATCCGCTCGTAGATCAGTTTGACCTGAGCGCCTTGACCAGCGTTTTCTCCGCCGCAGCGCCCTTGGGCGAGGATACCGCCGCCGCCTGCGCCAAACGGCTGAACGCGCATGTCTTGCAGGGCTATGGCATGACGGAGCTCAGCCCCGCCTCACATCTCATGTCCCTAAAGACGATACGTGCGGGCGCCGTCGGCCTATCGTTGCCCGGCACGCGCAGTCGCATTGTTGATCCAGACTCTGGCGCCGATTTGGACGTTGATGAAGAAGGCGAGCTTTGGGTGCAGGGCGCACAGGTTATGCTTGGCTATCTCAACAATCCTGAAGCCACGGCGCAAACGCTCGACAGCGACGGCTGGCTAAGGACCGGAGACCTCGCCTGCTTTGACGCCGACGGCTATCTCTACATCCGCGACCGATTGAAAGAGTTGATCAAATACAAGGGCTTCCAGGTGGCGCCGGCAGAACTTGAAGATGTTTTGCTTTCGCATCCCGGCATCGCAGACGCCGCTGTGATCGGCGTGCCGGATGATGAGGCGGGCGAATTGCCCGCGGCGTTCGTTGTTCAAGCGGCTGGACATGTGCTGACGCCGGACGCCGTTATGGCTCATGCCGCCGAGCGCCTCGCGAACTACAAGCATATCCGTCAGGTCACTTTCCTTGACGCCATTCCCAAATCCGCGTCTGGCAAGATACTGCGCCGGGAGCTTAGGGATGGTTTGGCGAAGGCATAGGAGAAACTCATGATGAAATTGCTTAGTGCGACACCCAGCCCCTATGCCCGCAAAGTGCGCATCGCGCTCGCGGAGAAGGGGATAGATTTTGAACTCGTGACAGAGGTGCCCTGGAACGCGGAAACCACCACGCCCGATTACAATCCGCTGGAGAAGCTGCCCGTCCTCATCCTAGACGACGGCGAGGCTGTGTTCGAAAGCGATTACATTCTGGAGTGGTTGGAGGCGAAATTCCCTGATTCGCCCATGTATCCAGCAGACCCCGATGTGCGCCTGGCGGCCCGGCGCTTTGAGGTTGTCGCCGACGGCATTTGCGACGCCTTCGTGCTGCACTTCTTCGAGCGGATGCGGGACGCGGATAAGCAGAGCCAGCCATGGATGGATCGCCAGCAACGCAAGATGGATGGCGGCATTCAGGATCTTGCCAAGCGCGTTCCAGCAGACGGCTTTTGCGTTGGCGACGTATTCAGCATTGCAGACATCGCCGTTGGAACCGTGATGCTGTATCTGGACCGGCGCTACCCGGAATATGACTGGCGGAGCCGTCACCCAGAACTGGCAGGAGCTGTAGACAGGCTCGCAGAACGCCCCTCTTTCGCGGGCACCGTTCCCGTTCCCCAATCCATCGCCGCTAGCGTTGTGTAAGGTTTGATACCATGAAATTCGGCTACAGCATTCCCAGTAATCAAGGCTTCGAAGACGTCCACGCACTGGTCGATTTGGCGGTTCTCGCTGAAGGTCATGGCTTCGATAGCGTGTGGACGAGCGAGCATCTGTTTCACTCATCCTATATCGCTGAGCGGTTGGACAATCGGCCCTATTTTGAGCCACTGACGATCCTGACAGCAGTGGCCGGCGTTACCTCTAAGGTGCGGCTCGGCACATCGGTGCTGGTGCTGCCATGGCATGACCCGGCGCGCCTTGGCAAAACAGTGGCGACGCTGGATCAATTGTCCAACGGGCGTGTTAACCTCGGTATTGGCGTCGCGATGACGGAGGATGAATTCGAAAATCTCGGCGTCGATTTCAAAACGCGCGGACGGCGCACGGACGAAATTCTGGGCGCCCTCAAAGCGCTCTGGACCATGGAAACGCCGGAATTTGCGGGCGAGTTCTACAACTATTCCGGCCTAAAATTTTCACCGAAGCCGAAGCAAACGCCCTACCCGCCGATCCTGGTCGGCGGCGGCAGCAAAGCCGCGCTCCGCCGGACTGCACGCTTTGGCGATGGCTGGCACGCGCTCCGCAAGACGCCCAACCAAATCCGCGAGGCGCTGGGTGATCTCGCAGCGCTGACGGAGGCAGAAGGCCGTGATCCAAGCAAACTGCACATATCGATCAGCCTACCGGTCGCTTTCGGCTTGCCGCCCTCGCGACGTGCGCCGGAGGATCAAACCAGCTTGAAGGGCGAGGCGGCAGACGTTGCTGCCACCATCAAGGCCTATGGTGATGCTGGCGTTCAAGAGGTGGTTCTGTCGCTTGGCAGCACCGATAAATCCGCCCATGCGGAGATGCTGCAGCGTTTGGCCGAAGAGGTAAGACCCTCGGTAAGCTGAGTCCATTACTGCGCTGCACAACTCTCCCCTCCCATAATAGAGCGTGCCGAACTTGGCCCGAAAACGTGCAGGATACACAAAGAAAAACCCCCGCCGCCATCTCTGGCAGCGGGGGTTTATTCGTTTAGCCGTAGCGTCTGGCTTAGTGCGCCAGGATCGCCAGCAGCAGCAAGGCCACGATGTTCGTGATCTTGATCATCGGGTTAACGGCGGGGCCGGCGGTGTCCTTGTACGGATCGCCGACGGTGTCGCCTGTCACAGCGGCATGGTGGGCGTCAGAACCCTTGCCGCCGTGGTTGCCGTCTTCAATGTACTTCTTGGCGTTGTCCCAGGCGCCGCCGCCAGCTGTCATGCTGATAGCGACATAGAGGCCCGTGACGATCACGCCGAGCAGCATGGCGCCAAGCGCAGCAAACCCTGCGGATTTGCCTGCGATCGCGTAGATCACGAAGTACAGCACGATGGGCGCCAGAACCGGCAGCAGTGAAGGAATAATCATTTCCTTAATCGCCGCTTTGGTCAGCAGATCGACGCATTTGTCATACTGCGGACGGCCCGTGCCTTCCATGATGCCCGGAATTTCCCGGAACTGACGGCGCACTTCCTGCACAACAGAGCCAGCCGCGCGGCCAACAGCCGTCATGGACATAGCGCCGAACAGGAAGGGCAGCAGACCGCCGAAGAAGAGACCAACCACAACATATGGATTGTTCAGGGAGAAGTTCGGCTTCACACCATCGAAGAAGGTGTAGGTATCCGAATTCGCCTCGAAGTATTCCAAATCCGCCGTGTAGGCGCCGAACAGAATCAACGCGCCGAGGCCAGCAGACCCAATGGCGTAGCCTTTGGTGACAGCCTTCGTCGTGTTGCCGACCGCGTCGAGCGCATCAGTCGTGTTGCGGACGTCTTCAGGCAGTTCCGCCATTTCGGCGATGCCGCCGGCGTTATCCGTCACCGGTCCATAAGCGTCGAGGGCGACTACCATGCCAGCCAACGCCAACATGGCGGTGACGGCGATGGCGATGCCGAAGATGCCTGCGATCATGAATGTCAGCACAATGGCGACGCAGATGACCAGAGCCGGACCAGCCGTCGCTTCCATGGAGACCGCGAGGCCCTGGATGACGTTGGTGCCGTGGCCGGTGGTGGATGCCTGGGCCACGCTACGAACGGGACGGTATTCCGTGCCGGTGTAGTATTCCGTGATCCAGATGATCAGGCCTGTAACAACGACGCCGATCACAGCGCAAGCGAACAAGCCGCCGCCAGTGAAGGTCGCGCCGCCAGCGGTGAACGCCGTACCGAGGTCCAAGAGCCATGACGTTGCTGCGAAGATCAGCACCAGCGACAGAGCCGCTGAAACGATGAAGCCTTTATACAGCGCGCCCATGATATTCTTGGACTTGCCGAGCTTCACGAAATACGTGCCGATAATGGATGCGATGATGGATACGCCGCCAATCATCAGCGGGTACATCAGGATCGGCGCTTCATTGGCTGTGCCGCCAAAGTAGATCAGGCCAAGCACCATGGTCGCGACGACGGAGACCGCATAGGTCTCAAACAAGTCAGCGGCCATACCGGCGCAATCGCCGACATTGTCGCCAACGTTATCCGCGATAACGGCGGGGTTGCGGGGATCATCTTCCGGGATGCCGGCTTCGACTTTGCCCACCAGGTCAGCGCCAACGTCTGCGCCTTTGGTGAAGATGCCGCCACCCAAGCGCGCGAAGATGGAAATGAGGGATGCGCCGAAGCCCAAGGCCACCAGCGGATCAATCAGCTCACGGCCCGTGGAGCCCATGCTCTGCAGGAGGCCGTAGTAACCGGCGACGCCTAGAAGCGCCAAGCCGGCGACGAGCATGCCCGTTACAGCGCCAGATTTGAACGCGATGTCCAGGCCTTTTTCCAGGCTGGAGCGCGCCGCTTCCGCCGTGCGCACGTTCGCGCGGACAGAAACGATCATGCCGATATAACCGGCAGCGCCGGAAAGCGTCGCGCCAATGGCGAAGCCAAGAGCAGACTTAGCGCCAAGCAGGATGAAGGTCAGCACGAAGATGACAGCGCCGACGATGCCAATCGCCATATACTGGCGCTTCAGATAGGCTGCAGCGCCTTCTTGAATGGCTTTTGCAATTTCCTGCATGCGGGAATTGCCGGCGTCTGCCGCCAGGACAGCCCGTCCGGTGAAGATGCCGTATGCCACAGCGGCCAAGCCGCAGAGCATTACGATTGTATAGGCCACGGTCATCGGTAAAGGCCCCTCCGATCAATTTGTTGGACACACAAAACGCGCCGCAATCCCCCCATTACTGGGCCTTGCAGCGCATATGAAATGGGCTATGCCAGAATGGGCGCATCCGCGCAAGATTGCTGCGCTGCGACAAAGGGGTGCGGGCGGGCCTCTATTCGGGAGCTGTAGCCATGTAAACGGCTAAGCCAATGTAAACGGTTAAGCCAATCGCCAATTCGGTCACACGGCAGGATCACGCTACCGTGTGCGCTCACTTGAAAGGACCACACAGGAAAAGGCGCTGGTCATGGCACGTTACGAACGCAGAACAGTCAGGAACAGAGCCGTCCACACTGATGACGAGCGCCGCAGGCTATCCGATAACCGGGGCAATGAATTTCGCCCGGTCTCATTCTTGCTCGGGGTCTTGTTCATCGCTGCGATCATCGCCGTGGTGTATTTCAGCGGCGGGCTCAATGACGCCACGACGCTGCAAGCGATTGACCAAGGCGCCGGATCCTAATTCTTGAAACCCGGCGCTACTCGCCTTTAAACACAGGCTTCCGCTTTTCCATAAATGCTTCGCGCCCCTCGTTATAATCAAACGAGTCGGCTGCCTGCTCACGCAGCGCTTCATAACCTGCGCGCACATCATCAATCTTATTAGCAGAAATCGCATTAATCGCGATCTTGGCGCCGCGCACAGACAAAGGCGCGCGCTCGGCGATATGCGAGGCGAAGGCGAGCGACGCCGCCATCGGGTCCTCAACGATTTCATCCAGCAGCTTGAGATTGACCGCTTCTTCCGCGTCAAAATAATCGCCGGAGAAAAGCACGCGCTTGGCATTGGCTGATCCGACGACGGTCGCCAACATCTGCGTTTCCTCCATGGAATACACGACCGAAAGCCTGGCTGCCGGAATGCCCATTTTGGTCGCCGCGTCGCCAATGCGGAAATCACATGCGACCGCCAGCCCGCATCCGCCGCCGATGGCGGAACCGCGGATCGCCGCGATCACAGGTTTCGGGATCGTGTTGATGGCGATTTCCGCCCCGTCCACATCCGCCGAATAGATCGCTGCGGCTTCCGCATTATTACGGGCCGTCGCGAATTCACTGATATCGGCGCCAGCGCAGAAATGATCGCCCTCGCCCGTTAGGATGATAACGCGCGCGTTTGGGTCATCCTTCAGCGCCGTAAAGGTCTCGCCGAGCCCCCGCCACATCGCCTGGGTGCAGGCGTTCCGCCGCTCTGGATGGGAGATCGTGACGATGGCGACGCCGTCGGGGCGAATTTCATGGGTGATGGCGGGCATTTGTGAAAACCTTGTGCGGCTGAAATGGATGGCCCATCGTTGCCAATGTGCGGCCCTGCTTGTCAACATGCCGCCAGGACCCATTCACGGAGACAAAGCCCATGCCCGGCGCATTGGACGGCCTGAAGGTCGTCGATTTCACGAGCCACCTGTCCGGCCCCTATTGCGCGATGATCCTGGCCGACCAAGGCGCGGACGTAATCAAGATCGAGAAACCCGGCAAAGGCGATGATCTGCGCCAATCTCCGCCCTTCGTTTCAGGCGAAGGCGCGCCATTCATGCTGTGGAACCGCAATAAGCGCTCCATCGAGCTTGATCTCAAAAACCCGGATGATATGGCGACCGCTCTGGCGCTGATCGATAGCGCCGACGTGATGGTCGAAAATATGCGCCCCGGCGTCGCGGCCCGGATCGGCATTGGCTACGAGGCGATGGCAGAACGCAATCCAGGGCTGGTTTACTGCTCCATCTCTGGATTCGGACAGACAGGCCCATACAGCAAGCGCGGCGGGTTTGATCTGGTGGCGCAAGCGATGTCTGGACTGATGACGATCAACGGCCCCCCCGAAGGCGGCCCTTATCGCATTCCCATCGCGATCTCTGATGTCGCGGCCGGCATGAACGGCGCCATCGGCGTATTGTCCGCCTTGCAGCACAAAAACAAAACCGGGGAAGGCCAGCTGGTTGATGTCTCGCTTTTGGATTCCGCGCTCTCCATGTGCGTTTACGAAGCAGCGAGCGTGTTCGCGACCGGCGAAAAGCCTGAGCGGCTCGGGCAAGGTCATCGCGGTTCTGCGCCCTATCAGATTTTCCCAACGAAAAATGGTTGGTTCGCGCTCGGCGCCTCGCAACAATCCTTCTGGGAGCAGACTTGCGAGGTCATCGGCGCAGCGCATTTACTGGACGACGAGCGTTTTAAAGTGAAGGCCGACCGCGTCGCCCGTCAGCAGGAGCTGGCGGAATTGCTGGCGCCTTATTTCCAGCAACAAACGACGGAACATTGGTTTGAAGCGCTGGACGCCCTCAACATTCCCTGTGGCCCGGTGATGGATCACCTGCAAACCCTGAACGACCCACACATTCTGGCGCGCGATATGGTGGCGCCCGTGGATCACGCGATCGCGGGCGCCACCAAAACCCTGGGCACGCCGATCAAGCTTTCGAAAACGCCGGGCGGCGTTCGGCATGCGGCGCCGGCGCTTGGCCAGCATGATGATGAAGTTCGGGCAGAACTCGGCGAACGCCGAGGCAAGGACGCCGCAGAATGAGCCTGCGTAACGATCTTGCCGCCCTCGAAACGCCATGTCTCCTGTTGGATACGGACCGCCTCCAAAGCAATCTCACGCGCTTTCAGGCGATAGCCGATAGCCATAACGTCACGCTCCGCCCGCATCTCAAGACGCTGAAATCGGTTGAAGCCGCGCGGATGGCCGTCGGTCCCAATGGCCCGATTACCGTGTCAACGCTGGCCGAGGCCGAAGCTTTTGCGGCGGCAGGTTATCGCGACATTCTTTATGGCGTGGGGATGGCGCCCAATAAGCTCGCCCGCGTCGACCGTATTCAACGCGACACTGACGCCAAACTGTTATTGGTGACGGACTCAACCGTCCTGGCCGAAGCGGCGGGCGCCTATGCCAAAGCCAATGGCGCCGATTTCCACTTCCTGCTTGAAATCGATTGCGGCGACAAGCGGGGCGGCTTGCCTGCCAATAGCCCACATTTACTGGCCGTCGCGGATGCGTTGGCGAAGGGCGGAGCGACCGTCGCTGGCGTTCTCAGCCATGCTGGCCATAGTTATGGCGCGGCGGAACGAACCGCTGTCGAGGCGATTGCCGAGGAGGAACGCGCCAGCGCCGTACTGTCAGCAGAACGGTTGCGCGCCGCCGGGCATCCAGCGCCCATCGTCAGCATCGGCTCAACGCCGACAGTCGCTTACGCCAAGGATTTGACGGGCGTTACGGAAGTTCGCGCCGGGGTCTATATGCCGTTCGATTTGGACCAAATGTCCCGTGGCCTCTGCAAGCCGGATGATCTGGCGCTCAGCGTGCTTGCCACTGTAATCGGCCATAACCGGGAGGCCATGCGGATCCTGGTGGATGCAGGCGGGCTCGCGCTTTCCAAAGACATCAGCGCCCAAGCCTTCATGCCCGATGCGGGATATGGCCTTGTGGCGGACGCTGAAACCTTGGCGCCGCTCCATGGCCTCGCCGTCAACGCCGCCAGCCAGGAACACGGGAAGATCGATGTCACCGATGCGGGTTGGTTTGAGCGGCTGCCGGTTGGGGCGCAGGTCCGCATCCTGCCGAACCACGCCTGCTTCACCGCCGCTGCATATCCTGGATATCAGTTGCTGGAGGCTGGCAAGCTCAATGGCCAGTGGAGCCGCATTAACGGTTGGTAGATAGAAGAAACCCCCGGCGGGCCTTCCTGGCTGCCGGGGGAATGCTCATCCTCTAAGGAGACGAACCGCTTAGAGGATGAAGTCGTAGGCGTTCAGGTGTTCTGCATAAACGCCTTCGAAGACGATGGACTGTTCTTCGTTCAGGGTCAGGATCGCACCCGCATCGATATCCTGGATGTTCAGGCCGTCGAAACCGTATTCAGCGAGCCCAAGCGCGCCGAGATCAACAATGTCGGACCCTGATTCGAAGTCTTTGATCGCGTCATAACCGTCACCCCAGATGAAGGTGAAAGTATCGGCGTCAGCGCCGCCGCGAAGATCGTCGTTGCCCGTGCCGCCAACAAGCAAATCTGTACCCGTGCCGCCATATAGGCAGTCATCGTCTGCGCCGCCAAAGAGGCAATCATTGTCCGCGCCGCCCTTGAGCGTGTCGCACCCATCATCGCCGCAGAGCGCGTCTTCGCCGTTGCCGCCGTCTAGGTAGTCATTGCCCTTGCCGCCATAGATGACATCGTTGCCGTCGCCGCCATACAAGACGTCATCGCCTAAATCGCCGGTCAGCAGGTCATCGCCTTCGCCGCCGTCCGCCAGATCATCGCCGAAGCCGGTGTGGATCACGTCATTGCCTTGGCCGCCCCAGATGCCGTCATCGCCGCTGTGACCTGTGATGAAGTCATCTCCGGCAGCGCCATAGATTTCGTCTTCGCCTTTGCCGCCGTGCAGTTGATCGTTGCCTTCGCCGCCATCAAGCACGTCGTCGCCAG
>JAYNYG010000004.1:90286-127423 GCA_038102935.1 Alphaproteobacteria bacterium
GCCGCCATGCATGCGGTCATCATCCTGGCCGCCGACCAAGCGATCGTCGCCCTGGTCGCCAGTCATCAGGTCTTTGCCATGGGCGCCGACGACAACATCATTGCCTTCGCCGCCGAACAGTTGATCGTCGCCAGCATTGCCTGCCAGGAAATCATCGCCGGCGCCGCCGCTCACGACATCGTAGCCCCCGCCGCCGAACAGCTTGTCGTTGCCTTCGCCGCCGTCCAGGTAATCATCGCCGCGACCGCCGAATATCTCGTCGTCGCCGGCATCGCCGCCGACTTTGTCATTGCCGCCGCCAGCTTTAATGGTGTCCTTACCATTGCCGCCGCCAATCTCGTCATGGCCGTCGCCGCCATAGCCCCAGTCATCGCCGTTGCCGAGATGGATTTTATCGTTGCCGGCGCCGCCGACCACTTCGTCCATGCCGTCGCCGCCGCTCAGTTGATCATCGCCAGCGAAGCCTTTGAGTACGTCGTTCTCGCCTGTGCCTGAGAGGAAGTCGTCGCCGCCGGTACCATTGAAAAGAGCCATTGTGTTCGTCTCCTGAATTCGAATGTTTGGACGGGGCCGTTTGAGTGGCGTCTACTGCGCAATACCCCGCGATTTCGTGAAGGATTTATCGCTGATTTTAGATATATTTTCTATAGAAAATTAGTATTACGCCATTCTATACATTGTTAATATTTGAATTAAGCTTAAATACGAGAGAACCAATACTCAAATACTTGCAAAATCAATACCTGTCTTGGCTTGAAAAATCAGCTTCGCGGCCTGGGTTTATCCGTGCTAATCCATGGCCGTATGACACATCCAATTATCGGCATTACGGCAGACGCGGAATCTGCAGGCGGGTATTCAAACCTGCCCTGGTACGCGCTCCGCCAAAATTATGCGAGCGCCGTGGCGGACGCAGGCGGCCTGCCGCTTATCCTGCCGCATCAGCCCGAATTGGCTGAGGCCTATTTGGACCAGATCGACGCCCTGGTGATCACCGGCGGCGCGTTTGACGTTGACCCCGCGTTATTCGGCGCAGCGGAACAACATGCCGAGGTCGTGCTCAAGCCCGCGCGAACGGATTTCGAACTGGCGATGACCCGCGGCGCCCTCGCCCGCGATATGCCAGTGCTCGGCATCTGTGGCGGGCAGCAGTTGCTGCATGTGGCGCTCGGCGGCCAATTGATCCAACACATCCCCGATGAAGCGCCGAGCAATATCAAGCACGAACAGCCGAACCCGCGTACAGAACCTGGCCATGACGTCATCATTGAGCCCGGAACATTGCTGCGCCAGATCACAGGCGTGGAGCGTATGCCTGTCAACAGCGCGCATCACCAAGCGGCGAAAGGCTGCCCGGACGGCATAGTGATCTCCGCCCATGCGCCAGACGGCTTGATTGAGGCGATGGAAGCGCCGGCCTACCGGTTCTGCCTCGGCGTCCAATGGCACCCCGAATACGCCATCAGCCCAGGCGATGCCGCGATTATGCGCGCCCTCGTCGCTGCCGCTGCGGAGCTGCCACGATGAATGACGCACAAGCTGACCCCCAAAAAGAACGGATCGCCAAGCGGATTGCCCGCGCCGGCCTCGCCTCAAGGCGGGAGGCGGAAACCTGGATATTGGCTGGCCGCGTACAGGTGAATGGGGAGACGCTGTCCTCGCCAGCGCTCGCCGTTACGGCCGAAGATGTGATTTTAGTAGATGGAAAGCCTCTGCCCGCTGCAGAAAAACCAAGGCTATGGCGGTACCACAAGCCTTCCGGCGTCGTCACCACTGCACGCGATCCTGAAGGTCGGCCAACCGTGTTTCAACGATTGCCAGGGCATCTGCCGCGTGTCGTGAGCGTTGGCCGCTTGGATATGAATTCCGAAGGCCTGCTGCTGCTGACCAATGATGGCGGGCTTTCGCGCATGTTGGAACTGCCTTCACGCGGTTGGATCCGCCGCTATCGCGTACGCGTCTACGGGACGCCAAGCGCCGCCGCATTTAAGCAGCTGAAGAAAGGCGTCACCGTTGAAGGCGTGCATTATGGCGCCATCGAAGCGACGCTTGAGGAAGCGCCCGAGGGTGCGCCGCGCCGCTCCAATGTCTGGCTGGAAGTGTCTTTGACAGAGGGCAAGAACCGCGAAGTGCGCCGGGCGCTAGAACATGTCGGCCACCCGGTCTCAAGGCTGATCCGCACGGCCTACGGACCGTTCCAGCTTGGCCGCCTGCCCCAGAACGCCGTTGAGGAAGTCACCGGAAAAGTGCTGAAAGAGCAGCTTGGCCGCGCCTATAAAGAGCTTGGATTCTAGCCCCGATGCGTATCGTCGCTGGCAAACATAGAGGCCGCCCACTCGCTGGCCCCGCGGGCGCTGATATCCGCCCGACCCAGGACCGGACGCGGGAATCACTGTTCAATCTGCTAGAGCATGGCCGCCTCGCCAGCAATGGCTCCCGTGTATCTGGAGCGCTGGTGCTGGATGCGTTTTGCGGCACGGGCGCCCTAGCGCTTGAAGCCTTGTCGCGGGGTGCGGTGTCGGCGACGTTGATCGACAATTCTACCGCAGCCCTCAGTGCGGCCCGCGCCAATGTAGCCAGCCTTGGCGAGGCGGCAGCGGCAATGCTACTCCGCGCCGACGCCCGCCATCCGCCCTCGGCGCCCGAAGCCCACACGCTCATCTTCCTGGACCCGCCCTACGGCAAGGATACCGCCCCCCTAGCGCTCAAAGGCTTGGATGGAGCCGGGTGGATATCAACCGGCGCGCTGATAGCCATCGAAACTGGCCGTACAGAAGATATTGATCTGCCGGACGGTTTTACCCTTCAGGACCAAAGGCGCTACGGCCGCGCAAAAATCACCCTGGTGACGAAGGATTGATCATTCCGCCGCCGCTTTCCCGCCGAAGCGGGCCTCTAGTTCCGCCAGCACGGCGTCCAGCGGCTCTACGTCGGCCATTTTCATGTCCATATCAAACAAGTTTGCGCGGTGGGCCGTCGGCGAGCGGTCGCCGCAGCAATCTTCCACGACCGTCACGCGGAAATTGTGATTGAAGGCGTCGAGGACGCCCGCCCGCACACAGCCGGATGTAGAAATGCCGATGACGACGAGGCTATCGATGTCCGCATAACGCAGCCAGGATTCAAGCGGCGTCGCGTAGAATGGCGACGGCTTGTTTTTCAGCACAATCACGTCTTCCTCGCGCGGCGCATAGGCGTCTGGCCATTGGTCCGCCTTCGGGTCCGATGTGTATTGAAACGTATCCGCAGTACCGAGTTTCAGGTTCCACACGCCGCGCTTCGTCGGGTGGCTCCGATCATCGCGGCGGCTGTAGAAGATAGGCAGGTCGAGGCGCCGGAACGCCTCTGTGATGCGCACGAAGTTGGCGACCAGCGCATCATCCCGCTCCGCGCACATATCATATGCGGGGTCGACGAAATTATTCGTCGTATCAATGTTCAAGAGCGCAACGCGCTCGCCAAGGCCGATTTTCTCGCCGAACTTCGCCTTGGCATAGGCCTGCATTTCGGCCTCGCTAATCAAATCAGCCCAGCGCCGAATTTTTGCGTTTGGTTCGTTCGCCATAAATGCCACCTATCTAACGCGTGAGATCAAGATTATACCGGCTCCGGCCAGCATGAAGGAGAGCGAGGCATGGCTCAAGCCGCAACATTAGCGCCCGCCAGCGCGCTTGATAGTGAGACGACTGCCCCAGTGGGTGATGTCCGCTCCCGCCTGGATGCGCGGGCGACATTTTATGCGGCGGATGTCAAAGCGCTCTGGATTGGGTTTTGGATCAGGATGGTGTCGCTCGGCGTCATCATGATTTGGCTTTTGTTTCTGCTCGGATTTAAGACTGTCAGCTTTTACCTTCCGTTTTTCGCGTTTTATGTCGCGATTGGTTATGGCCAATACATGGCGGGCAAAGTGGAGCGGGTATGGCTGCTTTACGCTTTGATCCTGGCGGACTTTCTGGTGATGGCCTGCACGCTTGTCCTGGAAAACCCGATGGCGGAAGCGCTGAAACCGCCCGGGCAGGTCGCGGCTGAGGGCCGGGCGGTTTATTTGTTCATCCTGCTGGCGTCTGTCGCCGGATGCTACGACCCGAGGCGAGTTCTCTGGGGCGGGTTTTGCGCTGTGACGTCTTGGGCCGGGGCTTTCTACTATCTCACAACCCGGCCCGACGCTTTCACGATCTTTGACGTGCCCAACCCGATCAACCGCGAAGCTTGGATAACCCTGACAACGAATCCCTATTTCGTCGATGTTGAGAAGCTATATGAGGTCATTGTGGTGGTTGTGATCGTTACAGCCATTCTGGCGTCTGTCGCGTATAGGGCGCGGCGGATTGTGCGCTCGGAGATCAGCGCGACCCGCGAGCGGGCGAACCTGGCCCGCTATTTCGCGCCTTCCATGGCGGAAGACCTAGCGCATCAAGATACGCCGTTTGATGTCATCACCTCCCAGAACGCCGCTGTGCTGTTTGCGGATGTCGTCGGCTTCACCAAAGCGGCGGAGAACGAACCGCCAGAGCGCGTCATCGGCTTCCTGCGCGATCTGCATATGCGGCTGGAGCGAGCGATCTTTGAGAATGGCGGTACGCTGGACAAGTATATGGGCGACGGCCTGATGGCGACCTTCGGCACCCCGCGCACCGGGCCAGACGACGCTAGCCGCGCCATTGCCGCCGCCCGCGCCATCATCGCAGAGCAGGGCGCATGGAACATAATCCGCGCCAAAGCGGGGCTTGATCCCGTCAAACTCGCAGTTGGCGTGCACTTCGGCCCCGTCGTCTCGGGCGATATCGGGTCCGAGCGGCGGCTTGAATTCGCCACCATCGGCGATGCCGTTAATCTTGCGTCCCGGCTTGAGCAATCAACCCGTGCGCTCGGCGCCGGCGTGGTTATAAGCGAAGCGACGGCGGATCGCGCTCGTGAGGAAGAGCCAGTGCGCGCAGAAGCATTGCTCAACGGATTTGAGAGTGCGGGAGAGATCGATATCCGCAATCATTCAGCCGTGCGGGCGCTCAAGTTGCCCCGCTAAAGCGTTGCAGCGACAGACCAGCAGGATCAGTCCATCCAAGGCGGCGTCGGCAAGCCTTTTTCGCGCAAGAAAGCTGGGTTGAACATCTTGCTCATATAGCGCGCGCCGCCGTCACAAAGGATGGTCACGATGGTCTTGCCTGGCCCAAGCTCTTTCGCCAGCCGCATCGCCCCCGCGACATTCACGCCAGACGATCCGCCAAGGCAGAAGCCTTCATGCTGCAAAAGATCGAAGGCGACTGTCAGGCTCTCTTCATCGGGGATTTGATAGGCATGGTCGACCGGCGCGTCTTCCAAATTCGCCGTTATCCGGCCCTGGCCGATGCCTTCCGTAATTGATCCGCCCTCGGACTTGAGCTCGCCATTCTTATAATACTCATAGAGTGCGGCGCCCGGCGGATCAGCGATGCCGATGGCGATATTCGGGTTCTTGGCCTTCAGGCCAATGCCTGTACCGGCGAGCGTACCGCCTGTGCCGACGGCGCAGATGAAGCCATCAATCTTGCCATCTGTCTGCGCCCAAATTTCCTCCGCAGTAGTGCGGATATGACCTTCGCGATTGGCGACATTATCGAACTGATTGGCCCAGATCGCGCCATTCGGCTCTGTCTTTGCGCGCTCTTCGGCCAAGCGCCGGGAGACATGGATGTAGTTGTTAGGGTCACGATAAGGCGCGGCTGGGACCTGCACGAGCTCCGCGCCCGCCAAGGTCAACATGTCCTTCTTTTCCTGGCTCTGGGTTTCTGGGATCACGATCACGGTCTTGTAGCCGCGCGCATTGCCGACAAGCGCGAGCCCAATGCCCGTGTTGCCCGCCGTTCCTTCAACAATGACACCGCCTGGCTTCAACAAACCTTTGGCTTCAGCGTCCTGGACAATCGCCAGAGCAGCACGGTCTTTTACGGAGCCGCCTGGGTTCATGAACTCGCATTTGCCCAGAATTTCGCAGCCCGTCGCTTCACTCGCCGCCGTCAGGCGGACAAGCGGCGTATTGCCGATCGCATCGATAAAGTCCTGCCGGAATTCCATCCGCGTCATCCCTTCTAAGCGCTCGGCCCGTCAGGCAGATCATGCAGATCATGCCGGGCATTTTTGCGTAAACTGCAAAGATAAACAGTGTTTTGCCACTATTCCTTTTATGGGGCGAAACGCATATTAGGACAACCCGTTTTTCACGCCGCCCCTGAAGATTTGCGAAAGCGCCGGAGAGAGCACGATGTTCAAAGGTTTGATCGAGGAAATCGACTCTTATGTCGCCCGCGATCCGGCGCTCAGGAACCGCTGGGATGTGATCTTGTCATATCCAGGCTTTCACGCGCTGACATTCTATCGCGCATCGAGCTGGCTTTGGCGGAAGCGGCTATTCACGCTTGGCCGCTTCGTCTCACAGATCGGGCGGATGTTGACGGGCATTGAAATCCATCCTGGCGCAACGATTGGCAAACGGCTGTTCATTGATCACGGCATGGGCGTTGTCATTGGCGAAACAGCGGAGGTCGGCAATGACGTTACGCTCTATCAAGGTGTCACGCTCGGCGGAACATCACTCGAAAAAGGTAAGCGGCACCCAACACTAGAGGATTGCGTGATCGTCGGCTCTGGCGCACAGATCTTAGGGCCGTTCACCGTAGGCGCAGGCGCGCGGGTTGGCGCCAACGCTGTCGTCGTGGCCGCCGTGCCGCCAGCGGTTACCGTCGTCGGCATTCCAGCGAAAATCGTGAAACGGGCGGAGCCAACGCCGGAGCCTGCGGATTTCGCCGCCTATGGCGTCGCCGCAGATATGACGGACCCGGTCGCGCGCAGCATCACCGCGATGCAGGAAGAGCTAGAGACGTTGCGCGCTCGCGTCGAAGAGCTTGAAGCGGGCGGCGACCCTGCAGAAAAACAAGGCTGCAGCGCCGCCTAAAACCTCAGCGCGGCTGGTTGAGCCGCGCTGCGTCCGCCATCACCTCAACGGCCTCGTCCTGCTTGGTCCTGACCGTGAGCGAGGCGAGGCCGATATCCTCCCAACGCTTGTAGCGCTGCTTGATCCGGACCGCTGGGCCGACCAGGGATTTTTCATCCACCCATTCGTCCGGCACGGCTGCCGTCGCCTCTTTCTTGTGGCCAGCCAAGAAGAGTTCCTGGATGCGATCAGCGGCGTCGCCATAGCCGCGGCGCACCATCATTTCCTTATGGAAGTTCTTGTTCTTGTGGCCCATCCCGCCAACATAAAGCGCCACTTCAGGCTTCAAGCGGTCGAGCGCGCCCTGCACATCCTCGTCGATCTCCACATGCGCTGACGCAACAATTTCGAAATTATGGAAGCCCTTGTCGACGCCCTTCGCTTGCGCACGGGCAAAGCCTTCCTCGACCCAGGGCGTATATTCCTGAACAGCGGCGGGCGTCAGGCCAAGCGGCAGCCATCCATCGCAAACTTCCGCTGTCAGCCGGACTGTCGCCGCATTGCCTGCGCCGATGAATATCGGAATATTGGGGTTCATATGCAGGATTGACTGCAGCGGTTTGCCGACCCCCGCCGCGCCCTCGCCCTCATAAGGCAGGCTAATTTCGCGGCCTTCGTGGCTAACCGGGCCTTCCCGCTCGAAGATCTTCCGCATGATCTCCACGTAATCTTTCAGCCGGTAGTAAGGTCGCCCCCAGGGCTGGCCATACCAGCCCTCGACAATCTGCGGGCCAGATACCCCCAATCCAGCGATAAATCGCCCGCCGCCGGCCATCGCGTCCACCGTCGCCGCAGACATAGCTGCATTCGCTGGAGTCCTGGCGGCTAACTGCATGATCGCAGTGCCTAATTTTATGCGACTCGTCTGCCCAGCCAGGAAAGCCAATGGAGTGACGGCATCTGAACCATAGGCCTCCGCCGTCCATACGCAGTCGTATCCAAGCGCCTCCGCCCGCTGCACGCGCTCGATCGGCAAGTTCATCTCAGCGCCCGAATAACCGATGGAAAGCCCTAATTTCATTGAATTCCTCCAAGTTTGCGTCCGGCCAGATTCTACTATCTGTATGAAAATGCGACAATTTCCGAACGCATTTCAACGTTAGTTTACCTGTTTACCTCTTGCGAACCATAGGAACTTAAGCCATTGCGCTTATCGGACTGCGCAAACGTATTAAGCCATCCCTGATTCGGGGGCGGACTAGGATGGCGTTGGAGCGCGGCTCAGGTAGAGGCTTAAACCACGGAAGGAATTCGTGATGGCGATTATCAGCGGCAACAACGCCGACAACGTAATTAACGGCACAGCCGATGCAGACCGCATTATTGGTCAAGGCGGCAACGACACAATCAATGGCGGCGATGGGGATGACTTCATCGTATGGCGCTACGGTGATGGCAATGACATCATTGATGGCGGCGACGGGATCGATATCGCGCGCTTCGACGGCGCCGATGGACCGGCAGATAACGTCGTTATCGAAGACGTCGTCGTCGGCGGCAACACATTCACCCGCGTTTCTGGCGATGGCGATCAGCCGTTCTCCAATCTCGTCTCCAATGTTGAACGCATCGTGTTCTCCGGCAATGGCGGCGACGATACGCTGACAATTACAGCGACGAACGCGACCGGCTTGCTCGGCGTCAACATGGGCGGCGGCGACGGGCAAGACATCCTGATCGCTGGTCCTGGCGTTGGCCTTCGCATTGCTGGCCGCGCTGGCGACGGCGATGATCAGATGACGGGCGGCGACGCGAATGACCGTCTGCTTGGCGAAAATGGCCAGGATATACTGGACGGCGGCGCCGGGAATGACTTCCTGAGCGGTGGCGACGGCGATGATCAAATCATCGGCGGCACTGGCAACGACTCGCTGGATGGCCAGAACGGCCAGGACACGCTCGACGGCGGCGCCGGCAATGATCTTGTGATCGGCGGCGACGGCGACGACACGCTGAACGGCGACGACGGCAATGACACGCTGCGTGGCGGCCAGGGCCAAGACACCCTGAACGCAGGCGACGGGGCGCTCGACATCCTGTTCGGCGATGACGGCGATGACCAGTTGAATGGCGGCGCTGAGCGCGATGTGCTGATCGGCGGCCAAGGCCAGGATGTTATGGTTGGCGGCGCTGGCAATGACACCCTCAACGGCCAGACCGGGGATGACGTTATGACCGGCGGCGCCGGCAATGATGTGTTCGTCTTCACCCCGAACTTCAACCATGACGTCGTCACCGACTTCACGGATGGCTCGGATCGCTTGCGCTTCTTCAATGCAGGCGTTGACGACATCACGGACCTGACCATCAGCGACCGTGGCGGCGATCTTCTGATCGCAGTCACGGATGCGCCTCAGAACGATATCCTGCTGCTCGGCCAAGCTGGCCTGGTGCTGGATAACGGGGACTTCATCTTCCCGTAGGTCTGACAGCCTAGTTCGCTACGATTTCCGCAGCCTTGACGCTGCGTGTATCGAACAAGCGCCCGCTCTCCTAACGGAGAGTGGGCGTTTTGTATTTCATAACGCGAATTGCCTATTTACGCTTTCGGCGCACGGGCGGCTCTGCGTTCGCGGGATCATCGGGCCACGGATGCTTCGGATACCGCCCTCGTAAATCCGCCCGCACGGCCTGATAACTGCCAGACCAGAAGCCGACGATATCCCGGGTCGTTTGGGCCGGCCGTCGCGCTGGCGACAGCAGCCGCAACAATACTGGCTCCCCTGCCGCCAATGGATGCGCCTTCAGGCCAAACGCATCTTGAAGAATAATATCTACGACGGGGCCAGTTTCTGGCTCATAGCGCACATTTGCCGTGCGTCCATCAGCCAACGCAATGCGCTCCGGCGCCGCTTTCGCCAACGCCTCCGTCTGCCGCCAATCCAACGCGGACTTGAGCGCGGCGGACAAGGCATCCCCGCGGATGCTTCGAAGCGCGAGAACGCCATCGAGCGCTGGCGCAAGCCAAATCTCGGCGGAGGCCAGCAATGCGGCTTCGGACATATCTGGCCAATCGGGCATACGCTCAGCGGCATAGCGCGCCCGGGCCAGCCAATGCACCGCAGCATCAGGCCATGGCAAAAGATCGAGGCCATGCGTCCTCACGCCATCCAACATACCTTTAAGCGCTTCAGCCTCATCGGGCGCATCCGGCTGGCTCGACAATCTGAGGCGGCCTAACCGGCGCTCGACGCGGACTTGAACGGCGCCCGCCTCCCGATTGAAGGCGACAATCCTTTGCTCTTCAATGAGCGCCCCTGCAGCAGTAAATACGGCTTCTTCCGAGATCGCAGCGGCGGCGATGATGCGGGCGGCGCCAGCACGGCCCGTCGCATCGGCGATGACAATCCATTCAGCCGCTGCGAGCGGATCCATCGCATCAACGCTGGCCGCACGACCATTCGCCATTTGAAAACCGCCGTCTCCGCGCGCTTTTGCAATCCTGTCTGGCCAAGCGAGCGCCAACACAGCGCCGGCATTTTCTGACCGAACATGCGTCTCGATTGATCCCGCCATCCGGTCCGCCAACCGCCGCGCCGCATCTGCCCGCACGCCCCCGCCACCATCAAACCGGCGGACACGCTCCGCCAAATCCACGCTGCCGCCGCCCAATCCACGCTCGGCCAGTAAAACGGAAATGCGGGCCGCGAGCAGGGCGTCACCAGTCTTAGCCGCTTCGACGATCATATGCGCCTCGCGCGGCGGCGCTGGGATGTTCAAAAGCGAGCGCCCGTGAGGTGTGATGCCGCCTGCTTCATCCATTGCATCAATCAATCGAAGGCCTTCGACTGCCGCTGTGAACGGCCCCACGGGCGGTGGATCAAGCCATGCAAGGTCATTGGGATCAGCCGCACCCCAATCCGCCAAAGCCAGCGCGAGAGGCGCCAGATCAGCCTCCAAAATTTCGGGCCGAGGATATGTGGGAAGCCCGCGCGTTTCCGCCTCATCCCAAAGCCGATAGCAAACTCCTGGACCGACACGCCCTGCCCTACCCCGGCGCTGATCAACCGCCGAAACCGGCGCGCGCTCTGTCGCCAAACGGGAAAGGCCGACAGCCGGATCAAACCGCGGCACGCGGGCTAGGCCTGAATCAATCACGATGCGGATATCGGGGATCGTCAAGCTCGTCTCAGCGATGGAAGTCGCCAACACGATCTTGCGCTTGCCATCCGCCTCCGGTTTCACGGCCCGATCTTGGGCGCGCGGATCCAGCCCGCCATGGAGCTGATGGAGGGCCATCGCATCGCTAATCAGGCCAGCCTCTTTCAGCCGCTCAGCCGTCCGCCCGATCTCCCCGCGCCCAGGCAGAAACGCCAAGACGCCGCCTGTCTCGTTGGCAAGCGCCTTGCGGATGGCTGCCGTCATGGCGTCCTCAATCCGGCGCTCGCGTTGGCGGCCGAGATACTGCGTCTCAACTGGGAAAGCCCTGCCTTCAGACCGGACAACGGGCGCGCCACCAAGGAGTGCGGCCAGCCGCGTATCATCCAGCGTTGCAGACATCGGCAGGATGCGGAGGTCGGGGCGGAGCGATTGCTGAATATCGATCGCCAGCGCTAGACCAAAATCCGCGTCCAGGCTGCGCTCGTGAAATTCATCGAACAAGACAGCCGCCACGCCCGCCAACTCCGGATCGCCCAGAGCCATGCGAGTGAAGACGCCTTCGGTCATCACCTCAATCCGCGTGCGCTTGGAGACTTTGGCTTCCATCCTGACACGATAGCCGACGGTCTCGCCGACCCTTTCGCCGAGGAGCGTCGCCATACGGCCCGCAGCGGCGCGGACAGCGAGACGGCGTGGCGCGAGCATCAAGATGCGCTGGTCACGCCTCACCCATGCTTCATCCAGCAACGCCAGCGGCGCGAGCGTCGATTTCCCCGCGCCCGGCGGTGCGACGAGGACGGCGTTAGGTCCGTCAGCCAGCGCCGCCCGCAGTTCTGGCAGCACAGCTTCAATCGGCAAACCGCCAGCGATATCCTTGAGGTTGATCAGCCTTGGCCGCCTTGCATCATGGCGTCCATGCGGCGTTGCATTTCTTCTGGCAACACATATTCAATCGGCTGCGAGATTATCCAAACATGGCCGAACGGGTCCCGGATACGCCCGGCCCGCTGGCCGTAAAATTGATCCGCGACCGGGATCAGGACTTCTGCGCCTGCTTTTTCAGCCGCCGCCATCGTGGCGTCTGCATCCTTCGTGTGCAGAGCAAGGCGGACAGCTGTTCCGCCTAAATCATTGGGCGATCCGCCAACGCCATCATCTGACGCCTCAGCCAGGAAAATCGGCGTGTCGCCGATCTGGATTTCGGCGTGAACAATGGCGCCGTCCGGCATGCGCAAAGGCGAGCCGACGTTAATTGCACCCAAAGCGTTTTTATACCAAGCGATGGCTTTATCTGCCCCATTAACAGACAGGTAGGCGATGACGTCACGGGTGATTGGTTCGGCCATGCCTTCTCCTCCACTCAGTTCGCAGTGAACCCTGCATCAACGTAAATCATCTGCCCAGAGATATACCGCCCAGCCTCCGAACACAGCATGACGAGCGCGCCGTGCATATCTTCCGTAACGCCATTGCGC
The DNA here is from genome assembly GCA_038102935.1 of Alphaproteobacteria bacterium. GTDB lineage: Bacteria > Pseudomonadota > Alphaproteobacteria > Bin95 > Bin95 > VMCJ01. The sequence continues at coordinate 102,830 of JAYNYG010000004.1, forward strand.
CCCAAGAACGTCCGGTCGGCATTGCCCTGCCAACGCTTTTCATCATTGACGACAGGCTCTGTCAGTTCTGTTGGAAAGAAGCCGGGGCAAATGGCGTTGGCGGTAATACCGTCCGGCCCCCAATCCTTCGCCATGGCTCGCGTCAGCCCTGCAATGCCGGATTTGCAGGCGGCATAGGCCGTCGTGCCTGGCAGCGCATGGCTGGTCGTAATGGAGCCGATATTGATCACCCGCCCCCACCCCTTGGCTTTCATGCCGCCCTGAAATTGCTGCGCGACATGCAAGGGCGCCATTAGCTGGACTTTGATCACCTCCAGAAATTCATCAGGCTGCAAATCTTCCGCTGATTTCCTCACAGTATTGCCAGCGACGTTGACGACAATGTCCGGATCGCCAAATGGCTTCCTGGCGGCGGCCCCGACAGCGGGCAGGCTATCCAGGTCGCCGACATCCGCGGTGACATAGGCTGCGTTCTCTGAGCCAAGCTCGGCGACCATTTCGATCAGCCGCTCTTCCCGCCTGGCCGCCATGACGACCTTGCCGCCAGCCTCGACGATGGCGCGCGCGAACGAGCGGCCAATGCCGCTGGATGCGCCTGTCACGAAAGCGACATGGCCTGCCAGATCAAACGCTGCGAGACCTTTTGGCAGGTCCCCGACCGGCGTCTCAGCCACAGCTATTCCGCTGCCTGCGCTTCGGAAATCGCCGCCCCGTTGACGCGGGTCTCACCCTTGAGGTTATCCACGGTCACATGTGTATCGTACCAGGTGAGGGTCGGCGCAGCGCCAAACTTCTCCGTCAACATGGCTTCGCGTTCCGGCGTGAACCAGGCTTCAGCGGCCACCCGGCTTTCCCAGAGATAAACGCCGCCGGTCCCTGTGTCGCCATTCAGGTAATCCTTGCGGATCAACCCCTTGGCGGCGAGGCCCCGGTAGGTCGGCGCGGTTGATGTGCCGCCGGAAATCGCTTGATCTTCCGTCCGCTTCGCCAGCGGGAATTGAACAAAGACAATACAGTTGGCCATGATATTTCTCCCGATCAGTGGACGCCGTGGGGCGCTAGGATTTGGCGGACTGTCTTGACGCCCTGCAGCTTATCGAACCCGGCATTCACTTCATCGAAGCCGATATGGCCGTCGACCAGGCTATCGACCGGCAAGCGGCCCTGCTTATAGAGGTTGATGAAGCGCGGGATATCCCGCACTGGCACACAGGAGCCCATATAGCTGCCCCGGATCGACTTTTCCTGGGACACCAGATCACCCTGATTGAACGAGAATTCCGCCGTTGAAGGCGATAGACCCGCCGTTACGACAGACCCGCCATAGCGCGTGATCGCATAAGCCGTGTTCATGGCCGGGATGGTGCCCGCCAGATCAACTGCATAATCGACGCCGCCATTGCTGATATCGCGGACCTGCTCGACTGCGTTAGCGTCCCGCGCGTTGACAGTATGGGTCGCGCCCAGCTGCCGGGCGAGGCCAAGTTTCGAATCTTCCAAATCAATCGCGATAATTTTTTCCGCACCGCCAAGCTTCGCGCCCAGCACGCCGTTCAAACCGACGCCGCCCAAGCCGATGATCGCCACCGTATCGCCGGGCAGAATGCGCGCCGTGTTGATGACTGCGCCAACGCCCGTCATCACAGCACATCCGAACAAGGCTGCGTCAGCTAAGGGAACGTCTTTGTCGATCACAACGACGCTGCCCCGGTCTGCGACGGCATATTCAGCCATGCAGGAAACGCCAGCGTGATGGTTCACACGCTCGCCATTCATGTCACGGATCCGGCTTTCACCGGACATGAGATTGCCTGCGCCCTTGGTGGCGGCGGCCAGTTCACAAATCTGCGGGCGGCCTTCAAGGCAGCGCCGGCACCGGCCACATGAGGATGAAAACTGAAAGACCATATGGTCGCCGACATTGACGTCCGTAACGGCAGAGCCAAGCTCCACGATCTCGCCAGAACCTTCATGGCCCATCACCGTTGGCGTCGGACGCGGCCTATCGCCGTTCAGCACGGAGAGGTCAGAATGGCAAAGCCCCGCACCAGCGATCTTGATGACGACCTCATTCGGCCCCGGCGGCAGCAGGTCAACCTCTTCAATCGACAGCGGCTTAGACTCCACAAATGGGAACGGCGCTCCAGATTGGCGCAGCACGGCGGCTTTACAGCGAATAGTCATCGGACAATCGTCTCCCTCAAGACAGGCTTCCTATGCGTTGAGAAGGAGAGTAAGCGGAGATGCGGCGGAGGGGAAGGCGCCCTCAGCTCTTGCCAGCGGCGGCAGACAGCACGTCATCCGCCCAGACGCTCAAACTCACGCCTGCGACTTCGGCCGCGACGGCCATCCACCGATAGGTTTCAGGGTTGATCCGAAACGTCACACATTCTGAATACGGTTTCTGCGGCGCTTTCCCGGCTTTGGCGCAGGCATCAATGTAGTCATCGACAGCCTGCTCAAAGGCCGCCCGCAATGCCCTGACAGACTCCGCATGGAAGCCCACCACATCTGAAATGCCCGTCAACTGGCCGTAGAGTATTTCATCCTCGTCATCATATTCGATGCGTGCTGTGTAGCCGATATAGGTCATAGTTCCCGTCATGGCATTGCTCGTTGCAAGTTCAGCATCGGGGGACCCTACCCAATTAAGGCGATACTTTGGGCGCTTGGTGCAACGCCTAACCGTTCGCCAATTCCCGCCCGCGGTCTCGTGCGGCTGTCATGGCGCGGGTCATGAGGTCGGTTTGGCCGGGGTTGGCCATGAGGACGTTCAGAGCGGCGGCGGTGGTGCCGCCGGGGCTGGTCACATTTTGGCGGAGGGTGGCGGGGTTTTCGGCTGCCGTGCGGGCGAGTTCACCGGCGCCTGCCACCGTTTGCAACGCGGACTTGGCGGCGAGTTCGGGAGATAGGCCTAAGGCCTCGCCTGCCGCCGCCATAGCCTCGATCAGGTGGAATACATAGGCCGGACCGCTGCCGGAAAGGGCGGTGACAGCGTCCATCAGGCCTTCGTCGTCAATCCAGTCAACGACGCCAGCGGCCTGCATCAACGTATCGCTGAGCTGGCGTTGCGCGTCCGTCGTCGCCGCGTTGGCGCAGAGAACGCTCATGCCCATGCCGATGGCGGCGGGCGTATTCGGCATCGCTCGAACGATGGCGGCCTCTTTGCCAAATGCGTCCTCGAAGAACGCAATCGGCGTGCCTGCCGCAATGGAAAGCGTTACGGCGGATTTCGCCATGGCGGCGAACGGGGGCGCCGCATCGCCCATGCTTTGCGGCTTCACGGCCATAACGATGGCGTCTGGCGAGAAATCAGCGGGAACGTCGGCGACATCACTAACCACGGTGACGCCAGCGGCGCCCGCCAAGTGCGCGACGGCGGCTTCTGTCGGCTCAATGACGACAAAGCAGTCTGCGGCTTTGCTCTTGCGCCAGCCTTCCAGTAGCGCGCCGCCCATTTTCCCGCAGCCAACCAACAACACGCCCGTCATGGCTTAAGCCCTCCCGACAGGTTCCAGCAAGGCGGCGGCGACGGCGTCTGACGCGGACTTGCCGCCCCATAGTACATATTGGAAGGCCGGATAGAACCGGTCGCATTCTTCAAGCGCGATTTCGACCAGATCTTCGAGTTGTTCAACCGTGGCGCCCTGCAGGCCGCGCATCAGCGAGGCATGGCGGAACACCAAAAGGTTGGAATCCACATCTATGCCAAAATGCCCAAGCGGCATCTGGTCATTGACCAGAGACAGCATTTCCAGAACGGCGGTCCTGCGTTCAGGCGACAGGCGGAGATCGCAAGCGCAGCCGAATTGCAGCATATTCACATCATCGCGCCAGGCGAACATCAGGCTGTAATCGGCCCAGCGACCTGAGACGCCAGCGATGAGTTCGTCCGCAATGGCGCGTTCGAACTGCCAATCATTGGCGGCGACGATTTCTTCAACAAGGTCTAGCGGGTGGAAGACATCAACTTCCATGGAACATCCCCTCGCATACCGGCGAACGCGCCACAGTCAGCGCATTCTCACGTTCCATCAGCGACGAAACGCCCTGGAACGGATAGAAACTGACACTCGCGAATCGGCGTTGCAAGTCAAGATTCGTCGAAGAATCAATTTTCTAGGGGATTTTATGAAGATTCCTGTGGAGAAACCTATTCTGACTTACTGGCTGAAGCCATTTTCGCCTCTAGCTTCGCGACGCGGGCCTCGAGATCAGCCAAAGCCGCCTCAGCTTTCTCCTGCCCGGCGCGAGCGTTTGCCGCCATCGCCTGCACCGCATCAAAATCCTCGCGGCGGACGAGGTCAAATTCCTCGATGATACGCAGGGCCTGGGTTCGCACCAGCGCCTCAGCATCTGCTTTCAAGCCGCCTGCTGCGCCCAGCGCCCCGCCTGCGACGCGCGCCAAATCTTCAAAGATTCGCCCAGCCGCCGGACCACCGCCCGGATTGCCGCCGCCGCCTGAATTGAAAGGTCCATCATTCGCCATCGCCGAACTCCCTTTATTGGTCAAGGCGTTGTATATCAGACCAAGAGCCGCTTCGCCGTAACATAAGGTCGCTTGGTCCCGCCCATGTTTGTCATCCCCTTCCCTGCGATTGATCCCACATTGGTGGAGATCGGGCCGTTCGCGATCCGCTGGTATGCGCTAGCCTATATCGGCGGCCTCATGATCGGCTGGGGCTATGTGCGCCGGCTCAGCCAGAAGCCGCCCAGTCTACTGACGGATAAGAACGTCGATGACCTGATGGTCTGGATGACGCTTGGTGTGATCTTGGGCGGCCGGCTTGGCTATGTGCTGTTCTACAAAGCCGGATATTACATCGACCATCCGCTTGAGGCCTTACAGGTTTGGCAAGGCGGCATGTCTTTCCATGGCGGGTTTCTCGGCGTAGTCCTCGCGGCATATCTGTTTGCCCGACGATACAAGCTGCCGCCGCTGCATCTGGGCGATCTCGTGGCCTGCGCCGCACCAGTTGGATTGCTGCTTGGCCGCCTAGCGAACTTCATCAATGGCGAGCTTTGGGGCCGCGCGAGCGACGTGCCTTGGGCGATGGTGTTTCCCGGCGATAGGCTGCAGGTCCCCCGCCACCCAAGCCAGCTTTATGAGGCGTTGTTGGAAGGCCTAGTACTGTTCATCATACTTTTTATCGCCTCCCGCAAAGAGCAGGTTCGACGGAAATATGGCCTATTGATGGGCATATTCATGGCCGGTTACGGCCTCTCCCGCTTCGTCATTGAATTCGCGCGGGAGCCGGATGAGCATTTGGGCGAGATCATTGCATGGGCGACCATGGGCCAGCTTCTCTCGCTGCCGATGATCTTAGCGGGTCTGTGTCTCATCTGGCGCGCCCGCGCCGCCACGTACGGTGAGGCGAAGAATGGCTGAGGCGCTGGCGGCGCGGATCGCTGATGAAATCAAGACGCACGGGCCGATAGGCCTGGATCGCTATTGGCATCTGGCCTTGCTTGACCCAGACCATGGCTATTACCAGCAGCAAGCCGCGATCGGCGACGGTGGCGATTTTACGACGGCGCCCGAAATCAGCCAGATATTCGGCGAACTCATCGGCCTTTGGTTGGTGGATCAATGGCGTACGGCAGGCGCGCCCGAAAAAGCGGCCTATGCAGAGCCAGGCCCCGGACGCGGCCAGCTGCTCGATGATATCTTCCGCGTAGCCACAGCCCAGCCCGGCTTCCCGACCGACATATCCGTGGCGCTGCTTGAGCCCGCCACGGCCATGCGCGCGCTGCAAGCCAAAGTTCTGGCCAAACGCGGCATCGTGCGCGTGCGCTATGTCGACCATCCAGCATACCTGTTGTCCGGTGGGCTGAACCGCCCCGTGCTGATGGCCGCGAATGAGTATTTGGACGTTCTGGCAATCCGGCAGTTCCAATTCAGCGACGGTGCTTGGCGCGAGCGGCTGATTAGCCTGGATGAGCATGGCGGGTTCACTTTCGTAAGTGGCGCAAATCCGCTTGAGCCGCCTGGAATGGACCCCACACTCCTGGGTTCGGCGCCGCCAGAAGGATCAATCTACGAGTTCTCGATCCAGCGGGACGAAGCCGTAGGCCTCGCTGCGATCAACGTCCGCGAGCGTGGCGGCGCCGCGCTATTCATTGACTACGGCCATGCGTCATCCCGTTTCGGCGATAGTTTGCAAGCGCTCCAGAACGGCGAACCAGCGGATCCGCTGGCCGATCCAGGCGGCGCTGATATCACATCCCATGTGGATTTCGCGCGTATCGCTAGAGTGGCTGAAAGCCTGGGTGCGAAAGCTTGGGGGCCGGTCGACCAAGGCACATTTCTGCTGCGGCTCGGCGCTGAGGCGCGTGCAGAACAGCTTTGCCGGAACGCTCCGCCAGAAGAGGCGGTGCGGATCAGCCAAAGCCTCCGTCGTCTGATCCATCCGCTTGCCATGGGCAGCCTTTTCAAAGTTATGGCGATCACGCAAAAAGATGTAGCCCCGCCGCCTGGATTCGATTGATGCCTCAAAACGCCCTCCACCCGATCACCCACAAATTGCTGTCATCGAGTGCGGTCGCCCATGGGTTTTTCACGCGGCAGGGCGGCGTCAGCACCGGTGTGTACGAGTCATTGAATTGCGGCCCAGGTTCAGATGATGATCCAGCCGCCATAAGCGAAAACCGGCGGCGCATCGGCGCTTGGCTGACAGGCCGCGATGCCGCGCCACTGACGGCCTATCAAGTCCATTCCGCCCGGGCCGTCATCGTGGATCGCCCATGGACTGGAACGCCGCCGCAAGCGGATGCAATCGTCACCAAGGCGCGGGGCGTTGTTATCGCAGCGCTGGCGGCAGATTGCGCGCCGGTCCTGTTTGCGGACAAAGAAGCAGGCGTTATCGCCGCCGCCCATGCCGGATGGCGCGGCGCTCTTGGCGGCGTTGTCGATGCAGCAGTGGACGCCATGGAAAGCATCGGCGCAGACAGGCGCCGCATTCATGCCGTGGTCGGCCCTTGTATCGCGCAGGATTCCTATGAAGTCGGCGAAGAATTTGAAGCTGAATTTCTGAAGGCTGACCGCGCCAACAACAGGTTCTTTAAGTTCGGCGTTTCGCTGGATAAGCGTCAATTCGATCTGGCTGGCTATGTCGTCAATCGCGCGCTGAACCTTGGCTTAGCCGATGCGGCGGCGGTTGAGGCTGATACTTATAGCGAGCCGGACCTGTTTTTCAGCTACCGCCGCAAACAGCATCTGGGCGAGCCGGATTATGCCCGGCTGATTTCCGCCATCTGCCTTGCCTGACGCCTCCCGTTGCGCGACCCTGTCCGCAACAAATATCTAAGGACCCGCCCTATGAGCGACACGCCAACCGATATCGGCATTGAGAAATTGATCGAAGTGTTGCGGGAACGCGGCACGCCGGAAGGGCTTTCGCTGGAGGAACGCCGCGCAAGGATGGATGATATCGGCGACCGGTTTCCGGCGCCTGCCGACGCAGTCATTGAATCCATTGAGATCGCGGGCTGCAAGGCTGAATGGGTGTCCGCTCCGGGCGCGGATCAGGAACGTGTGATGCTCTACGTCCATGGCGGCGGGTACGTGCAGGGTTCGCTCCACAGCCACCGCAATATGGTCTACGAGATCGCCCGGGCAATTGATGGCCGCGTCTTGAACCTAGATTACCGCCTTGCGCCAGAAGCGCCTTTTCCGGCTGCGGTCGAAGATATGGCGGCGGCATGACAAGCGCTGCTGGCGAGCGGCATTGATCCGAAGAAGGCCTCATTTGGCGGCGATTCAGCGGGCGGCGGACTTGTGATCGCGGCGCTCGTTTCGGCCCGGGATAAAGGTATCGCCCTGCCCGGATGCGCTTGCTGCATCTCCCCTTGGACGGACTTAGTCGGCACGGGCCAGACCATGGAAACGAAAGCCAGCGCGGACCCAATGGTCGGCCGCGAGGCGCTGAATTTCTTCGCAGATCTGTACATGAATGGCGCGGATGCAGCCCAACCGCTCGCCTCGCCGCTCTATGCCGATTTGTCCGGCCTGCCGCCGCTCCTGGTTCAGGTCGGCACTGCGGAAACCCTGCTAGACGACAGCCGCCGCCTGACGGCGCGGGCCAGGCATGCGGGGACAGACGTTACATATGTCGAATGGGCCGACATGCCCCATATCTGGCACATTTTCGCGCCTCTACTGCAAGCCTCAAGAGATGCAATTGCAGAACTTGGCGCGTTCGTCAGGCGACACGGCTGACGACGTCCATTCGGCGTTCGCCGTCCAGCGCCGCATTTAATAACTTCAGCGTCAACGCATCCGTCGCAAAGACAAGCATCGCGCCCGCAAGCTCGTGTTGGGCAGAAATCTCGCTCACCGATGCGTAGGGTGCGGCGGCAACTGCAAATTCAACGCCCTCACTCGCAATCTCGCGGATATGCGGGCGCTCTGAGCCCAAGCTGGCGGTGATTACATCCAGCGCCAAGGCGCCTGCGCGGCCGCTGAATATCGTTGTGGTCAACATATCCTTACATTCCCGGCCCAGAAATATTTCGGCGTCGCCGCCAGCGAGACGGCATGTGCCATCCCGATTGATCAACATCGCCCAGCCGACATGCTTTGGCGCGTTGCGCACCGGATCAAGCGCCGACAAAGTGGGAAGGCCAGTTCCAGCGCAGCCTTTCCATAGATTGATGATATCCGAGACGCGCTAGCCGCGCGCCAAGTCATGCCGTATCATTCTCATTGTCAATCACCCCAAAAGCGCACCCGGCGCCGCATGTCTCATTTTGATACACAATCGCCTGACGGCGCTTGGTTTTGAGGTATGAGTCGCAAATGCGAGGCCACAACGCAGGACATACCGCCAGCCATGACCCAAGACGCCGTTCATTCCACGCTCGACGAGATTTTTGACCTGACAACAGGAGCGCTCATGGCCTCCGGCGCGAACCGGGAGAACGCTGAGGCTGTCGCCGAAATCGTATGGAAGGCAGAGCGGGATGAGTGTCTGAGCCATGGCATCTTCCGCGTGCCAGGCTATTGCGACGCCTTGAAAGCAGGCGCGGTCAACGGCGATGCGGCGCCGAAAGTGTTTGACCAGGCACCCGGCGTCGTGCGCGTCGACGCGGAAAATGGCCTTGCGCCTCTGCCAATGAAAATCGGGCGGCCCGCGCTGATTGAGAAAGCGAAGTCACAAGGCATTGCGACGCTCGGCATCGCCAACTCAGCCCATTTCGCCGCCCTCTGGCCAGATGTCGAACCTTTGGCAGAAGCTGGGCTTGTGGCCATGAACTTCGTTAACAGTCGGGCGTTTGTCGCGCCAGCGGGCGGCAAGCAAGCCATCTTTGGAACCAATCCTATGGCCTTTGCTGTACCCCGGCCTGGCAAACCGCCAATGGTGTTCGACCAGGCGTCCAGCGCCTCCGCCCGCGGTGAAATCATGATTGCGGCGCGGGATGGACATACGGTGCCGGAAGGTTTGGGGTTAGGCCCTGACGGACTGCCGACCACAGACCCCGCGGCAATTCTGAAAGGCGTGCAGCTGCCGTTTGGCGGCTACAAGGGCAGCGCCATCGCCATGATGGTTGAAATCTTGGCGGCCTGCGTCACTGGCGGCGATACCAGTCTTGAAGGGGAAGCCTCATACACTGGCCATGGCGGCCCGTCCGCAGCAGGCCATCTCGTGATCGCAATCGACCCATCGAAATTCGGCAATGATCGGTTCCTCGAACGGGTCGAAGGCATGTTTGAAACCATGCTGGCGGATGAAGGCGTACGCCTGCCCGGCGACCGACGCCTTGCAAACCGCGCGCGGACGCCAAGCGACGGCGTCTACACGCCGAAAGCGCTTTTCGACAAAGTCGCCGGCATCCGCGACGGCGCTAAGAGCTAAATCAGCGGCGTGCGCTTGTGATACTGCACCTCGGCCTCATAGGCCGCAGCCAGCTTGTATATCGCCGCCTCAGCGAATGGCGGCGCTGAAAGCTGGATCGATGCTGGCATGCCTCCGATCAAGCCCGGCGTCGGTAGCGCCAACCCCGGCAGCGTCAGGAAATTTAAGGGCCGGGTGCAGCGGGAGAGGCTCGCGACGACGCGTTCAAAACCTTGGCCCGAACCGACGTCACTTTCGTCAATCCGAGGCGTTTGGATGTTGAAGCTTGGCGCCAGCAGCACATCACACTTGCGAAACACCCGCTCACAGAAATCGCTCACGATTTTCGGGCGGAGCTGCAGAGCGCTCAAATAGTCGACGCCAGTGAACTGGAACCCAATTTCGCAGCGGGCGCGCATTTGCTGGCCGTAATCCTCAGGGTGATCCCGCAACCATCCCGCATGCAATGTCGCCGCTTCAGGCCCCATGACAGCGGCGGCAAATGTGTTGATTTTGGCCATATCGCCAACATCAACCTCAACCAACTCTGCGCCGATGCCTTTGAAAGCCGCGAGCGCCGCATCGCGCTCCGCGATCGACGCTTCATCGCCATGGTCTTCGAAATATCCGCGCGCGACGCCAATCCGAATCCCTTTTGCATCCGGCGCGCGGGCGGCCGCGACATAGTCATCTGGCGCGCGGCGAGAGGCCGTCGGGTCATTCTCATCGGCGCCCGCGATCGCCTGCAGCATCAGGGCGTTGTCTAACACTGTCCGCGTCAACGGGCCGACGGTATCCAGCGAGAACGAAAGCCCCATCGCGCCGTAGCGGCTGACGCGTGTTTGGGTTGGCTTTAGGCCAACAAGCCCGCAGAGTGCTGCTGGCAGCCTGATGGACCCGCCCGTATCCGAGCCAAGCGCGCCAAATGTCATCCGCGCCGCCGTTGCAGATCCAGAGCCGGAGGACGACCCGCCCGTCACATGATCCGTGTTCCAGGGATTGCGGCAGTGGCCGTAATGATCGTTGTGGCCTGTTGGGCCGAACGCGAACTCCGCCATATTGAGGCCGCCAAGATAGAGCGCGCCGGCGCCTGCAAGCCGCTCTAATACGGTCGCCGTATAATCCGGACGGAAACTCTTGCGGATTTTGCTGCCGCACGTCGTGAGCCCGCCTTTGCGGTAGAACATATCCTTGTGCAGCAAAGGTACGCCCGCAAGCGGACCAAGCGCAGCGCCGCTAGCCCGGGCGCTATCAATGGCGTCCGCGCCGTTGAGCGCGCCATCCGCTTCAACCCTCAGCACTGCGTTCAGCGCGGGATTGCGCGCCTCAATCTGCGCCAAAGCGGTTTCCGTCAATTCGCGGGCGGTGAAAGCCCCACTGGCGACGCCGTCGGCGGCGTCCGCCAGCGATAAATCCATCAGGCTCATTTGGATGCATCCCCAGCCAACCGGTTCAGCGCCGTTTCAATCCCCTGCGGCTCCGTATCGAACATCGTGTCTGGCGCAAGATCAGCGAAGCTTTGTCTGAACGCCGCCTGCGCCTTCTTCGCCCGCTCGTCTGCTGCGGGATCGAGCGTGTAGCCTGGAAACTCTGGGCCTGGTAACTCTGGGGCGGCGTCAGCCATGGCGAAGGTCCTTATGTCTTTCGATGCATATCCCATCTCGAACCGCTATGGTGCGGCGGAATATGCAGAGATTTGAGCCGTGATGATGACAGACTCCACAAAGCCAGGAAACCAGGACCAGCAGCCGTTTTGCGTCGCCGTTGATTGGGGCACATCATCCTTCCGGCTCTGGGTTCTGGCGGCAGATGGCGCGGTGCTCGGAACCAGCCGCGGTCCTGAAGGCATGGCGTACGCGAATACAGCGCCCGGCGGGTTCCCGGCTTTGTTACAGCGCCATCTGGCGGCGGCGAATGCACCCGGAGATATCCCAATCCTAGTTGCGGGCATGGCTGGCGCGCGCCAAGGCTGGCAGGAAGCGCCCTATGTTCTGGCTCCCGCCCCGCTCGCCGATATCGCCGCTAGTGCTGTCACTGTTGCATTCGAAGGGCGGGATCTCCGCATTCTCCCTGGTGTCGCCCAGGCCGAAACGGGCCGGGAAGATGTTATGCGCGGGGAAGAAACGCAGCTGCTTGGCGCTGACATCAGCGACGGCGCCATCTGCATCCCGGGTACACATTCCAAATGGGTGCGGCTCGAAGACGGGCGCATAACGCATTTCAACACCTTCATGACCGGTGAGCTATTTGCTGTGCTGGGCGCCCATTCAATCCTGCAGCACGGCGTTGATTTGGATGCGCCGGTGGCGCCCGATGCGCCTGCATTCCTCGACGCCGTCATGGAAATGCAGGCGGTAGATGCGGCGCTCACCGCCAAACTGTTTTCTGTTCGCGCGCGTGGGCTTGTGGGCGAAGCCGACAGCGCCAGCGGCGCGGCGCGGTTGTCTGGCCTGTTGATCGGCGCAGAAATCGCGGCGGCGCAGCCGGAAGGACTTGTGACGCTGTTGGCATCCGGCGGCGCATCTGATCTCTATGGGGCGGCGCTGGCTACGGTGGGAATCAAAGTGAACATCAGGGACGCTGAAACCGCCTCACAGCGAGGCCTATTGCGCGCCGCCAAGATGATCTGGAGCTGAAATAATGAGTGAAGCCGCAACAGGCGCCCCTTGGCCCAAGTTCAAACGCGCGCTCGTGGCTATTTTGCGGGGCGTGAAACCGAACAAAATCGACGGAATCGCTGACGCGCTGGCCGAAACCGGGCTCGAAGCCATCGAGATTCCGCTGAATTCGCCAGATCCGTTCCGCTCCATCAACCAGACGGCAAAGCGCCTTGGGGAGCGCTGCCTCATCGGAGCCGGCACAGTCTTGACCCCCGCCGATGTTGACCGGTTGGCGGATGCAGGCGGGCGTCTGCTCGTCAGCCCCAATGTCGATACAAGCGTTCTGGCGCAGGCGCACAGCCACGGTATGGTGACGATGCCCGGCGTGTTCAGCCCGACGGAAGCACTGACCGCCGTGCATGCCGGCGCATCCGCGCTGAAATTCTTTCCGGCGAGCGTGCTCGGGCCCGGCGGCGTATCCGCCATCCGCGCAGTGCTGCCGCCAGATACCACCGTTGGCGTCGTCGGCGGCGTATCGGAGAAGTCCTTTGAGGCCTATGCAGCCGTCGGTGTGCGCACATTCGGCCTCGGCTCCAGCCTCTACAAACCCGGCGATAGCGCCGGCGCCATCAAAGCGAAGGCTGAGGCGGCGGTCCGGGCTTATGACGCGGCGTTCAGCTAAAGCCGCGCATTACCAACATATTATCGCGCACCATCTGATGCGCTTGATCTAACGGCAAATCGGCTGAGCGGCGGATCATGCGTTTGGTCGCCCAGAGCGCATCATGATCGAACGCCGCCATCGCCGCAGCGACGTCCAGCGCCGTCGATACCGCCGCGTCATCCGCGACGACCCGATTTGCGAGACCAAGCGCCGCCGCCTGCGCCGCCGGAACATTGTCACACAGCAACAGTAATTCTGAAGCCGCTTTCCGGCCAATCTGCGCAACGAGGGTCGGCGTCACCGCCGTCGCCGCCAGTCCGCGCTTCACTTCTGGATAGCCGAACACGGCGCCTTCGCCCGCAATGACCATGTCGCAGGAAATGGCGACGGCGCAGCCGGCGCCAAGCGCATAGCCGGTCACGGCGGCGATAACAGGCTTATCCAGCCGCGCAACAGCGTCATAGAGCGCCGTGCCAAGTTGCGCGGCGGCGATAGCCTGGCGCTGGGTGCGGCTAGCATGGCTCGCGGCTTCTTTCATGTCCGCGCCAGCGGAAAACGCGCGCGGACCTCCGGTTAGGACAACGGCGACGATCTTGTCATCGGCGCCTGCTTGCTCCAGCGCGCTGATCAATGCCGATGAAAGTGCGCCGTTGAAAGCGTTCATCTTGTTGTGGCGGTTCATGGTCAGTAGGCGAACCGCGCCCTTGTCTTCAGTCAGGATCAAATCAGTCATAGGTGCTCCAGCACTTACAGCGTTTCTCGGAGCCAATCATTGGCCCAATTTGAGTTTTCGGCGTTGACGAACCCAGCCATCCGGTCAACGGCGCGGGCAAGCTTAGCCGTTCGGCCCTTGCCCATGCGAACGCCTGCCTCCGGCCAGAATGCACGTACATCAATCCGGCCATCCACGCGTTTCATGTCGATCCGTCCGATCAGCCGATCACCTTCAAGGACGGGGAAAACGTAATAGCCATATTGGCGCTTGGCTTCCGGCACAAAAATCTCAATCCGATAGCGGAACCCGAACAGCCATTCCGCCCGCTTCCTATCCCGCAATGCGGGATCAAAAGGGCTGAGGATACGAACGCCCGCTGGCGCTTCTGGCGCGGTCTCTGCATCCGCCAAAACCGATGTGCGGGCGAAGCAGCGGCGGATGACGCCTGTCGCGCCCTCGACATCGATTTCAATCAAATCATCGCCAAGATGCTCTGCGGCCCAGGTTTTCGCATGGGCCGGGCTGATTGTGTCCCAGAACGCGGAAATCTCGCCGGATGTGGCAAACCCGAGTCGGCCAATGGCGCTGGCGGCCGCCCAATCGACTGTTTCCTCCGGCGACGGCGTCGCGCCCAGAATATCAGGCGGGATCACCCGTTCCGATAGGTCAAAGACTTTCTGGAAGCCGCGCCGTTGTTTGACGGCAAGCGCGCCCGTTCGCCACAAGTATTCTAGCGCCGTCTTACTTGGATGCCAATCCCACCAACCTTGGTTGCCGCGCGCTTCGCCGTCGCCCAAATCTCGCGCCATGACAGGGCCGTTCTTGGCGACGTGATCCAGCACTTCATCGAACTTCTGTTCAAACCCATCGCGTCGCCACTTCTTCCACCGTTCCGCGAGCCGCACGCGGTCCCGCTCAAAGCGGAAGCGCCAATACGGATAGAAGGCCATCGGAATATAGCTTGCGTCATGGGTCCAATGTTCAAACAGCCCGCGCCGCTGTTCCATGAGCGTCGCCAGATTGGCTTGCCGGTATGACGGGCGACGCGCGCCCATGATCATGTGATGCGCGCGCTCGACCGTATTGACGCTATCGATCTGCACAAATCCGAGCTGATCAATCAACGCGCCAACGCCCGTAACGCCAGGCGCGCCGGGCGAATCGCCTGTTAAGCAATGCCGCTGGAGAAACAAGCGCCTAGCGGCGTCGTTTGCGAGGAAAGGCCGTGCGATCTCATTTGCCATGGCGCAATGCTAATAGCAGCCGCCACATGGGTCACGCGGTTTTGCTAGGATCGCGGCGCTTGCTCGAAAAATATCCTTAAAGTTGTGCATTCCCCCTTCCCCTTCAGAGCCAAGCCCGCTTAGACTTCAAAGTGGCGGCAATAGATAATCGCGAGTCTCATCAAAGCGAATAGCTTCACGCTGCCAGAGCGCGTTTACGATGGGGGAAGATTTTATGAAGCTTTACTCGACAATATTGTTCGCAAGCTTAGCGATGATGTTCTGGCTGGCGGGCGGCATTGCCTCGCCTGCCGTGGCGCAGACTTTCAAGACACAACTCAAACCGGCTGCCGGCGTTTCCGACGTGCCGCTTTTCTCATCCTCATCTGGCAATAATGAGGTCGACACTGCGCCTGCCAGCGCGCTGAATGGACGATTTAACGTCTTCAAAATCGCGGACAATGGCATGATCGGCATTATCTACAACGGGCGGCGCGTTTGGGTCGATTCATTTGATGTAGAAACGCCGGAGCTTGGGCCGAAGCAGCGGGATTGCATCGTTATCGCATCACGTATGGCCGCGCCGTCGCAATCCAGCCGTGGCCTCGGCGATAAGTGCAAATAACAAACACACATCACGCTTCATACTTGAGGAAAGACGTTATGCGCGCATTCAAATACGCCGCCGGCGCCGCCGCGATCACCGTTGTGATTGCAGGCTGCCAGCCAGAAAAAACCGTTCAATCGGTCGGCCAAGTATTCGATCCATCGCCCACCGGTATGGTTGAGGACACCAAAGGCCAATTCGCCAATACATTTGGCCTGAAAGGACGGGATTATTCCGCATATCAGGCCAAGGTTCCGCGCGAGCAAACGATCATCATGTTCAATGAAAAAGGCCGCCTCGAATCAGATCGGCTACAAAACTATGTGAACACTGTGATGCGGAATATCGCGCAGGCTGCGGAAAAACGCCTGGGCGTCACGAATTTCAGCCCGCATGTGACTGTATCGGCGCAGCATAGCGAGAATGCGTTTACATCGCCTTCGGGCGCGGTCGTGGTGACACGCGGTTTGATCCAAACGTTGAAGAACGAGGATCAATTGGCTTTTGTGCTGGCGCATGAAGCCGCACACGTTCTGCTTGATCATCATGATAACGACTGGGTCGTGAAGTCTCAGCGCCACACGCTGACCACGGCTGAAATGGGCATGTCCGCCTTAGCGTCACTTGGGCAGGCAACGGGCAACCCAAATCTCGGCGGGAGTGAGCTGCAAAAATACAGGCTGATCGCATCCGGCGCACTCATTCTAAGCCGTGATGTGCTAATGCCCGCTTCTCACAGAAGAACGAATCTGAAGCCGACCTGCTCGGCGTCGATTTGATGGTTGCAGCTGGATACAGCTCGCGCGCTGCGACGACCGTAGGCAGCTTCCTTGGCCGAATGGAGACCGCAGCTTCAGACCCAGCTTCAATCTCAGCCGAACGCGAATTCGCGGATTGGTGGGATAAGAACCAAGAAACCAGCGGCATCTTCGGCAGCATGTTCAGCGAGATTGAGGCTGAATTTAAGAAAGCCCGCTCCGAATCGCGCAAGAAATACGCGGAAGCAAAAGAGCGCATCGCCGCCATCGGAATTTACGCTAGACGGGAATACCGAAAAATCCGACCGCCATTTGTCACAAAGCGCTTTGAGGCCGCACGCAATGAGCGCCGCACCCGGACAGTCATCGCGCAATATGACAAAGCAGCGAAAGCCTATTCGTTAATCGGCCAGAACCAGCTGAAAAAGGCCCGCCGGGACGCAGCCCGCGCCGCCAGGGGCGTCACGAACAATCATAGCTATCCATTAATTATTCTAAGCGAGGCAGAACTGGCGGATGGCGACAAGCGCAACGCAATTCGGTCATTGCGGCGGGCGATCAAAGGGCCGAACCCTGCGCTTTCAACCTATATGGTGTTAGCGCAATTGCAGGCGGAGAACGGGAATCTTGGATCCGCAGTCAAAACAGTGGCCGCTGGCCGCAAACGCTATGGCGAGGCTGCGCCGATCATGGTGCAAAACATCGCTCTGCTGGCGCTCGCTAAGCGAAACACACAGGCATTGGCGCTAGCGGCGGAGTGTAAACTTTCCTTCCCTGAGATTGAGCAGCAATGCCAGGAAGCGCTGAAAGGAAAGTTTGGCGGCGCGCAGAATGCTGGGGCATAGTCTGCATTCGCGCTTTGGGCTGCGGTGTTGAACCATATCGCCGCCGCCTGGGCTTTCTCATTCCGGAACGTGGGTTCCCATTGCCTGACTCATGCCCGATTCTTCAGACCCAGGCCTAGACGGCGCGCCTGCTGATCCTGCGGTCGTGAGCGCTGGCGACCAGCGGGCGCGCAAGCTGCAGGAAATCACGATCTTTATCTCCTCCCCCGGCGATGTGGGCGAGGAGCGGGAGATTGCGGCCCGTGTCATCAAGCGCTTGGCCTATGAATTCCAAGCCCGCGCCAAGCTGACGCCGATTCTCTGGGAAAACCAGGCGATCGTCTCGACGGACACATTCCAGAAGCAGATTTCCCGCACCTCTGAAGCTGATATCGTCGTCTGCATTCTATGGACGCGGCTCGGCACGCGCTTGCCTCAAGGGTTCGAAACACGCCCGGATGGAACGCCGTATGAATCCGGCACAGCGTTCGAATTCGAAGACGCCCAAGCCGCCTTCGACCGAACCGGCAAGCCGGACCTTCTGGCATACCGCAAGAACCGAGACCCGCAGGTCTCTGTCAAAGATCCAGAACAGCTCAAAGATTTTCACGAGCAATGGCAGGCGCTAGACCGCTTCATCAATGGCTGGTTCCGCAACGAAGACGGCACGTTCAAGCGCGGTTTCCATGAATTTGAAACGGCGGACAAGTTTGAGCGCAAGCTGACAGACCATCTCCGCGAGCTGATCCTAAAGCAGTTGCTGCCAACCGATGGCGATGACGAAGGTATTAGCTGGTCCACCGGCTCACCCTTCAAGGGGCTGGAGGTGTTCGAGCCGGAGGATGCGCCGATCTATTTCGGTCGCACCCGCGCTGTTTCCGAAATCATTGAACAGGCGGCGGCGCGGGCGGCGGCGGGTATCGCCTTCCTGCCGATTTTCGGCATGAGCGGCAGCGGCAAATCTTCGCTTCTCCGCGCCGGAGTGATTGCGACGCTGACAGGCCCAGACGTCGTGAACGGCGTAAAGGATTGGCGCTATTGCATCATCCGCCCAAGCGACAATTCCGATATTTTCCTCGGCCTGGCAGTAGGGTTGATGGATGAGAAGGCGCTGCCCGGCCTGGCGAAGGGCGGGCTGTCGCCGGCTCGCCTAGCGGATACGCTGCGCGATGCGCCCGATGCCGCCGCCACGCTGATCGCGGGCGCATTGGCCGACCGTGCAGCCGCACGGCCAGACGCCGCACCCGGAAGTTCGCGGCTATTGCTCGTGCTCGACCAGATGGAAGAGCTGTTTACATCAAAAGACCACGACGAGGCCGCACGATCCGCGCTGTTTAAGCTGCTGTTTGCACTCGCATCAGCCAGCACGGCCGATGAAACGGCGGACCCACGCCCTGCTGATCTTGTGTGGGTAATCTCCGCCGTTCGCGGGGATTTTTACCATCGCTGTGTTCAAGCGGACGGCTTTACGCGGCTGGTCGGCGGCGACGGCCCGTATCATCTGCTGCCGCCGCGCTCCCGCGAAATCCGCGATATCATCCTGCGCCCGGCTGAAGCCGCCGGACTTTACTTTGAATTCGATCCAGGCCGCGCCACATCGCTTGATCTCCTGATCGAGGATGAGGCAGTCAATGCGCCACACGCTTTGCCGCTGCTTGAGTTCATGCTGCAGGAACTTTACGAGCGCCGCTGGGACGAACGCGTGCTGAAGCTGGACGCCTATGACGAACTTGGCGGCCTCAACGGCGCGCTCGGCAAACGTGCAGATCAAGTATTCGACGAACAGCCTCCAGAAGTACAAGCCGCGCTGCCGCAAGTGCTCGGCCTGCTGGTCAACCCCAGCAGCAGCGACGACGACCATGCGACGGCCCGCACGGCGCCGCTGAGTGAGTTTCCCGAGGGCTCCAATCACCGCAAGCTGATCGACGCGTTGCGGGAAGCACGGGTGCTTGGTTACGACAATCCGGACGAGTCCGAGCAGCCCATGGTTCGCGTCACCCATGAGGCCTTGCTGAACCACTGGACCGCAGCCCGCGCGCAGATTGACCAGGACCGGGAGCATTACCGCGCCCTCCGCCGCATTGAGGCGGCCACCGAAATTTGGGCGGCGCAAGACAAATCGGGCGAATTCCTCCTACAGTCCGGCGCGCAGTTAAGCGAGGCCGTAGCGCTTCGGGATGCTTGGGCCGTCGCGTTCAAGCCAGATGTCGCGCAATTTGTCCGCCGATCCATCCGGGCTGACCGCAAACGGCGTAACAGGCGGCTGCGGATGGTGAGCGCCGCAGCCGTTGTGCTAGCGATCTTTGGCGCTTTCGCTGTCGGCGCCGCGCTCTACGCAACCGAGCAGCAGGGTAAAGCTGAACGCGACCAACGCGCCGCCCAAGATGCCGCTGAAACCCTCGTCTCCGCCATCACCACCGGCGTCGGCCAGGCGACCGGTGTTTCCACATCCATGGTTGAGGAGATGCTGCGCGATTCCGAGGCCGTTCTGGACCGCCTCCGCCAGGGCGCCGCCGATCCCATGTGGCTGAAGAAAGTTCGGGCGCACATGTTGCTTGGCTTCGCAGACGCCTATGGTAAAAGCGGCGACCAGGAAGGCCGGCTCAAAAGCGCGGAAGAAGCGCAGATGTTGGCGACGGAACTCGTGCTGGACTCGCCTGAAGGCGAGCTGACAGACCTCCTCGGCAGCGCCCATGCCGCCCTCGGCGACGCATGGGCCGCGCGCAGCCGCTTCGATGAGGCGGAGAGCGCCTATCGCAAAGCTCTCAATCTCCGCAGAATCCTGAAAGACGAAAGCGCCGGAGACGTTCAGCAAAGTCGGACGTTAGCAGCGGTCAAGCAGAAGCTTGGTGATCTGGAATTAGCGCGCGGCCACCCCAAACCAGCCCATGTATTCTACGTTTCGGCATGGACAGACCTGAATGCACTGCCCAAAGGCGATTCCGAAGTGCAGCGGGACATCATGGTGACGCTGAACAAGATCGCATACGCGGACATCGCGCTTGGCGATCTCGCAAAGGCGCAGTCAGGGTTTGAAGAGGCCAGCGACATAGCGGACGCACTGGCGACAGCAAACCAAACCAAGCGCGCTCAACGCGATATTGCGGTTGCTCGGTATAATCTGGGCAGCGTGATGACCAGCCTGTATCTGGCTGACGGGACAGACCGGAAGACAGGGAAAGCCGCACGTAGCCAACTTCGCACCGCCAGAGATGTGACGCTCTCACTGATTGCGGAAGATCCTTCAAACATCGTTCTGAAACGGGATCTCGCCCGTATCAAGGACCGCATGGGCCAATTGAAGGCGAGCCGAAGCTTTGGCCCTGCCGCTGCTGACTTCACGGAAGCGGCTGAACTCACGAAAGAAACCTGGAAATTGCGGCCGGATAGCATCGATCTCTGGAGCGACCTTATTATCAGCCTTGAGCATCTGGGCGATGTGTCGGTGGAACTCGCGCATTTGGACGCCGCCCAGGCTGCTTATGACACCGCTGTAGAGATGCATACCGACGTCGTCTCCCGCCGCCCCGGCGACGCAATCGCTATTCATGCCCTCGGCGGCGCGTTGATCCGGCGCGCGCGAATGATTGAGCGTGGTCCAGACCCGAGCGCTGCGATATCCGCCTGGCTGCAGGCGCATGAAACTGTCGCTGGAATTCGTGAAATTGACGCCGGATATACTGCCGCAATTGGCGACGAAGCGCTGACGGCGAATAACGCCGCATGGCGTATGATCTTGCCCCCCGAGGCCGCTGGCGCTGAACCTCTGCGTGCGCTCGCCCTGGCCCAGAAAGCGGTCGAGGTTAGTCAACGGACGGACCCGCGATTTATTGATACGCTTGCAGCCGCACATTTCGCCCTTGGCAATCGAAATCAGGCACGGCTGATCTGCGCTGAAGCGCTTGATTTGGCGGAAAAACAGCTATCGCCTGACGCCCGCACCATTGCTGAACACTGCGCTCGCTACGCGCGATCCGCCAAATAAAGCGCAGCTTCAAGCTGGCGCCGCCGCCATGGCGATAAAGGCGCGGCGGGCGCGGAACAAGAGCCAGGTGGCGATGGCGATGTTCAGGATATTCCAGCCGATGCCGTTAAACACCGCCGCCTCATAGCTGCCCGTCAGATCATAGGCATAGCCGGACATCCATCCGCCAATGGCCATGCCAAATAACGTGAAGCTCATCACCATGCCTATGCGCCAGCCTGCATCCTTCGCCGGAAATGCGCCCCGCACGATCATGGCATATGAGGGCACGATGCCGCCCTGGCTCAACCCGAATAGGAAGGAGACGATGTAAAGCGGTGTCAGGCTATCAAACGGCAGGAACAAGAACAGCGTCGCCATCTGCAGGATGGAGCCCAACAGCAAGGTGCGATACCCGCCGATCTTGTCCGATATCCAGCCCGATATCAGGCGGCTGGCCACACCAGCGCCCATCATGATCGCCAACATATTCGCGCCATGCACAGCGCCGAGACCCAGATCTGCGCAGAACGCTACGATATGCACCTGCGGCATCGACATGGCGATACAGCAGGCGATGCCAGCGCAGCAAAGCGCGCCTTGCATGACGTTGCGGTCCAGGCCGAGCGGGCGAGCGGGCGAGCGGGCGGTGGTTTCGTCCGCATCCTCTGCGAGCGCCTGCGGGCGGCGGCGCAGCATCAACGCAAGCGGCGGCATGATCGCCAGACAGAAGCAGCCGATCAGCGCCAACGCGTTCCGCCAGCCGACGCCGTCGATCAGCGCTTGCACAATCGGCGGCCAGATGGCGCCCGCGATATAATTCCCTGAGATCACAATGCCGATGGCGAATCCGCGCCGCTTCTCAAACCAAAACGAGATATCCGCGACCAAAGGCGAGAAGGTCGCCGCAGCGCCCAAAAGGCCGATGGGCACGCCGAATGCGAAGGCATAGACCCAGAAGCTTGGCGCGCTCGCCGCCAAAAGGAACCCAGCGCCATAGATCAACCCGGCGACAAAAGTGATCGTGGCGGCGCCATAGCGCGTCACCGCCCAGCCATAGGCGATCCCGCCCGCGCCGAAGCCGATTGTGAACAGCGTATAGGGCAGCGAAGCCTCCGCCCGCGTCAGCCCAAACTCCGTCGCGACCGGCAACAACGCCACGACGCAAGCAAACATCCCAAAGCCGCCCACCGTCATCATCGCCAACGCAGCCGTCATCCTGGCCCAGGCATAGGGACCATCCGGCTCAGAATGGGAGAAATCAGGGAGAGGCATGGAGCGCGCCAATGGCTAAGGGATGTATGCGCAGACTGTACCTGTATCTCAGTTGTGGCAAGCAGCGTTGCGGTGCTGCCTCACTCGGAGCCATTCAAATTGACACCGTCACCGGGTGGGCCGGAATCGCTATACCCGCTCGCTTGGCGACGTTGCGCAATCTTGATCCGAGCACGCATTCTAGCGTTCTTTAGCCCGGCCCCAAGCGACGCCTTCCAGCAATTCGGGGCTGATGTTAGAGCCGTGCAGCACGCTAACGTCACCAGTCGCCTCCAGCACGACAGCGCGCACGTCAGAGAGATTCAGCGCATTCGCTTCACGCAGTTTGCTCATGAGATCCGCAGGGGTAATGCGCGCCGACCTTAGATTCTCGCTAAGAACCTCTCCCTCGTAGAGTAGGAAGAGCGGGCGATTGTCGACTGCGCCTTCAATCGTCCCGGATAAAACGCGGCCTTTGGAAATCGCAAACCGCGCCGCAAACAGGGCGGTGATCCCAACCAGCCCTGGCCAGGGAGAGCCATCGCTCGTGATCATGCCGGCTAGCAGTGATCCGGTCGCGATTGTCAGCGCGAAATCAAAGCTCGACATTTTCGAGAATGACCTTAGGCCGTTCAAACGCACCAGAACTATGATCGCCACGACTGCGAGCGCTGTCTGCGCAATAACTTCGAGCATTAACGTTTTTCTCCGATCTGCAGGGCGTGGCGGCCTCTATTGAAGAACACCCAGGACAGGGATGATATGATGGCGCAGGCGATAACGCCCAAAACGCGTTCCATCAGGCCGTCAATCGACGTCGGAACCAATAAGAAAATCGGCGCGACGACTGCCCATGCAATGGCGAGCCCAATCAGGGCCCACCCTGCTTTGGGGTGATCGCGCCTGATGCCTACCGACATCGCAAGCGGCATGATCAGAAAGAGCGCGCCGAGCCCGTAAACAAGATATCGGTGGATGACGATGCCTTCATTGTCATTGTCGCCATACTCGTTGCGCGCCCCGACGATGATGACAAGCGCCGCGAGAACAGCGAGCGATAGAACGCCAGTGGACCAGCCGACCGCGCCCAAATGCGCATGGGATGCGGCCAGTGATGTCGCAAGCAATCCCCCGGAAAACCCGTATAGAGCAACGTCCATGATGATTTCCCAATCGCCGGCGCCCAGATCGCTGATCGTATCCGCGATCCAATCGTGGCCTGGCACAATCATCTGCGCGGCGAGCGTGCCAATGATCAGCGCCGCGCATCCAAGCGCTCCGAGCGTGCCGAATAACATCAGGAAATACGGGCGCTCGCCTTCGCTGGTGTGGTCTGTTCCGTTATTCATCAAACAGCTTTCCATTCTTCCCTGTTTGCATTTGAACGATCAGAAGATTATCGAGGTCCCCCGAGCAGTACGCGCAACACGAAAGCAGGCGCGCTGTTCAGTTTTCTGGGCCGACGAATTGCCTTTGGCTGAATGAGCTTGCCTTCCTGTAAGAGGCGGCGGTAGGCTGAGGCATGATGGTGTTCAACCGAAATTCCCCAACCGCATGGCGGCGCTGCTTCTAAGGAGCGGCGCGGGGCCATCATGACATCAACCGTAGCTGCCGTATTGCGGATGGCGCGGACATTGATGATACATAGCCAACGGATGCGGCAGCTCTCACTTAAGGGAGCAAGACATGGCACAGATCAAAATCTACGGCGCACGGGCGCATCTGACGGAGCATCGGAGCGTCCTGTCTGACTGCATTCATCAGGTCGCACAGGACGCACTTGGCCTGCCGGAAGACAAGCGCTTTCATCGGTTCATCCCGCTTGATCCAGAGAATTTCATCTATCCGGCGGACAGGAGCGGCGCCTATACGATTATTGAGATTTCGATGTTTGAAGGGCGTGACCCGGCAACCAAACGAAGCCTTGTCCAAGGCTTGATCGCCGCATTATCCGAGAACGCTGGACTAGCGCCGCAAGACATTGAAATTACCGTCTTTGAAACGCCCAAATCCCATTGGGGCATCCGCGGTAAAGTCGCCGATGCGCTAACGCTGAACTACAAGGTCGAGGTCTGAGCGGGCGATGTATTTGCCAATATGTCCATCATCAAATCATTTGGGATCAGATTGGGATCGTTTTAACGGAGGATTG
>JAYNYG010000085.1:0-11061 GCA_038102935.1 Alphaproteobacteria bacterium
CGCGCCGTGGCGCCATGGCCGCTGCAGCGGGCGTATTAGCTGCGCCTGCTGTACTGACCTCAATCGGGACAGCGCGAGCAGCGGCGCCGATGATGGGCACAGCAGCCCCGGCTTTCCATCGTTTTAAGCTCGGCGGGTTCGAGTTAACGGCGATACGCGACGGCGCGGTTCAGCTAGACGGCCCGCATCCTATCTTCGGCCAAGACCAGACCGCCGAGACGGTCCAGGCCTATGCCGCCGCCAATAACCTTCCGCCAAAGCGCATGGAAATTGGGTTCACGCCGATGGTTCTGAATACCGGCTCCCAGCTCATTATGTTTGATACCGGCAATGGCGCAGCGCGGCGTCCGCAACGGGGCCTCTTGAAAGAAGCGTTGATGACCGCCGGATATAAGCCTGAGCAGGTTGATATCGTTGTCCTCAGCCATTTCCACCCAGACCATATCGGCGGGCTGATGGAAGCTGGCAAGCCGCTATTCCCGAATGCGCGCTATGTCACGAACGCGGCGGATTATGATTTCTGGACGCCGCAAGACAAGCTGACTGGCGGCACGGCGCGGGTCGCGAAGTTGGCGCAGTCCAACGTAGTTCCCGTGGCCAGCAAGATGACCATGCTAAAGGCCGGGGACAGCGTCGTTTCCGGCGTCGACGCTGTCGCAGCGGCTAGCCACACGCCCGGCCACACCGCCTTCCACATCGAAAGCGAAGGCCAGCGGCTTTTGTTCATCGCTGACGCTTGCAATCACTACATCATGTCCATGCAGAAGCCGGATTGGCATGTGCGCTTTGATATGGACAAGCAAGGCGCAGCCGCAACCCGCAAGAAGCTTCTGGGCATGGCGGCGGCAGATCGCATCCCCATCGCTGGGTACCACATGCCCTTCCCGGCAGTCGGTTATGTGGAATCCATGAGCGGCGGCGGATACCGCTACAACGCGGTCAGCTACCAGCTATCGCTGTAATAATCAGGCATAACGCCGCTTAGAGCAGAGAGCCCTGGCTGTCATCTGATGGCCGGGGCTTTTTCTTTGCGGCAGTGCGTTTGGACTGCTTCGGGGGTGAAGTCGGCTTTACATCGTCGCTCCCGATCGTAGCCGCCCGGCGTTGGCCCTTCGCGAATTGGAGTTCGACCGAGAGGCCTGGCGTGGCGGCTTCTGCGTTTGCAATAACGGCGTCTCCCGCGCGGACGAGGACGAAGCCGCGCTCTAGCGTATTCTCGTAAGAATAGCTTTCGAGCAGGCTGGCGGCGGCGGCCAAGTGCGTTTCTGCGTTCTGGAGGCCCTGCTGGCTGGCTTTGACGAGGCGGCGGGCGGGGTCCAGGCGGT
Source organism: Alphaproteobacteria bacterium (assembly GCA_038102935.1). Lineage (GTDB taxonomy): Bacteria > Pseudomonadota > Alphaproteobacteria > Bin95 > Bin95 > VMCJ01. The sequence goes on from JAYNYG010000085.1 coordinate 1,326, forward strand.
CTAGCGCATGGGCATGATCACGCAGCGCTTTCGCCGCCGCCCGGTCAAGCGCACCTGCCCGCTGGCGAAGACCGTCCTGTTTCGCCTCAAGCTGTCGCATTGGGCTTGGTAGGGCGGCATTGAGACGCGCCACCATGTTCTGGCGTCGCTCCAGCCCTGTACGCAAAGAAAGCGCCAGGCGTTCACCCCAATCATCCAGGCGCTGCGCCGCCGTCTCTACCAATCTAGCTGGTTGCGGCAGGCCACGTGCGATCCCCATCAGACGGTCTTGGCGCTGGGCGACGCCACGTTCGGCAGCTTCGGCCAAGCGGAGGCCAAGCCGCCTCGTCTCGCCAACCAGATCTTGGCGCACGGGAACGGCCATCTCCGCAGCAGCGGTTGGCGTCGGCGCACGGCGGTCACTGGCATAGTCGATCAGCGTAGTGTCTGTCTCGTGGCCGACGGCGGAAATCAATGGGATTGCTGAGGCGGCGGCGGCGCGAACAACGATTTCCTCATTGAAGGCCCACAGGTCCTCCAGGCTGCCGCCGCCCCGCGCGACGATCAGAACATCCGGGCGGAGATCGCCTTCGAGCGCATTCATGCCTTGAATGGCGGCGGCGATTTCCTCTGCCGATCCTTCCCCCTGAACCCGCACAGGCGCCACCAGCACATGGCGTGGGAACCTATCCGCCAGCCGGTGCAGGATATCGCGGATAACGGCGCCCGTTGGCGATGTGACGACGCCAATGCGCCCCGGCAGGTACGGCAGCGCGTGCTTCCTGTCCTCGTCGAACAGGCCTTCCGCCGCGAGCTTCTTGCGCCGATCCTCCAGCAGCTTCAGCAAGGCACCCGCGCCCGCAGGCTCCAACTGCTCCACGATCAGCTGATAGACCGAGCGGCCTTCATAGGTCGTGACCCGGCCCGTTGCGATCACCTCCAGCCCATCCTCCGGCAAGGTGCTGAGGCGCCCGGCAGAGCCGCGCCAACAAACCGAATCGATAACGGCCTTCTCGTCCTTCAGGCGGAAATACCAATGACCCGACGCCGCACGCTTCGCCCCGCTGACCTCACCGCGCACACGGACATGCCCGAAGTCCCCTTCTAGCGTGCGCTTGATGTTGCGGGAGAGTTCGCCCACCGAGAGAGAGGGCGCGTTTGTGGGCGCTGCTGGCTCGCCATCTGCATTGAGGCCGCCGCTCAAGAACGCCAATCCGGGGTCACTTTCCGTTTTCATGGCGCTAATGATACAAGATAATGACACGCACCCAAGGGATTAACGGTATGCGAGTCCTCGTTGTCGGCTCAGGCGGTCGGGAACATGCACTGGTCTGGTCAATCGCAGCATCTCCGCTCGCGACAGAGATATTCTGTGTGCCCGGCAATCCTGGCATCGCAGAAGATGCTGAATGCGCGCCGATTGATGTGCTCGATGTAGATGGCATCGTTGATTATGCGCTGAAACAGCGGATCGATCTTGTCGTCGTCGGGCCAGAAGCATCGCTCGCCGCTGGCGTGGTGGATGCGCTTGAGGCAGAAGGGATTTTGGCGTTCGGTCCCTCCAAAGCCGCGGCTGAGATCGAAGCCTCCAAAGGCTATATGAAAGACCTCTGCGCGCATATCGGCGTGCCGACTGCCGCCTATAAGCGCTTCACAGAGGCTGATGAGGCGGCAAACTATATTCGCGAACAAGGCGCGCCGATTGTTGTGAAGGCCGATGGTTTAGCCGCTGGCAAAGGCGTAGTCGTCGCGGAAACAGTGGATGAGGCGATCGCTGCCGTTGACGCCGCCATGCGAGACGAAAGCTTCGGCGCCGCTGGAGCTGAAGTGGTGGTTGAAGCTTGCCTGGTCGGCGAAGAAGTCAGCTTCTTTGCGCTCTGTGATGGCGATCACGCCATGCCGTTCGCATCTGCGCAGGACCACAAACGCGCATTCGATGGCGATAAAGGTCCGAATACCGGCGGCATGGGCGCATATTCTCCAGCCCCCATCATGACAGACGACATGGCGGATCACGTGTTAACCACGATTGTTCAGCCGGTTGTCGACGCGATGCGGGACGAAGGCAGGCCTTTCAAAGGCGTTTTATTTGCGGGCCTGATGATTACGGCTGAAGGGCCGCAGGTTATCGAATTTAATTGCCGCTTCGGCGACCCAGAAATTCAAACCATCCTGCCCCGGCTCCGCTCAGATTTCCTCCCCGCACTTGTTGTCGCGGCAGAAGGCGGGCTCAAGCACTTTGACCTCCGTTGGCGGGACGAAGCGGCGATGACGGTTGTCATGGCGACCAATGGTTATCCTGCAAGCTACGAAAATGGCTCAGAAATCCGGGGAATATCAGCTGCGGACGCCATCCCGGGGGTCACTGTGTTTCATGCCGGCACGAAGCAAGATGGCGAGCGCATGCTGGCAAGCGGCGGGCGTGTGCTCTGTGTCACGGCTCTGGGCGAAACGCTGCAGCAAGCGCATGATCTGGCCTATCAGGGGATCGGCGCAATTGACTGGCCAGAGGGCTTCAACAGGTCCGATATTGGCTGGCGCGCGCTGGATTAATGCCGATGCGCTGGGTTCAATCGAATTGACCACGTGCTGTTAATGACTTTCGGACCAGAATCTTCTAAGAATGAACAACGGCGCGGATGGGGCTGCGCCAAGTCTTAAAGCTAGGGGCTTGGATAATGGCGGAACAGGCAACCATGACAGCGCCGGGCGCGCAGCCAGCGCGACAATCCGGTGGTTGGGTTTATCTCGATCCTGAGGATGCGCGCGCGCATCCCTCTTACGGCGTATACGGCTGGGCGTTGTTCTTGCTCGCCGTCTTGTTTGTCGGCCCGATGGTGCTGTTATGGCAGGACGTTGAGATCGCATTTGGCGCCTATGATGCGCCGCAAGACGCCTGGATCCTGGTCGCTATTGACGCTGTGTTGCTGATCGCCTGCTGGACGGCTTGCTGCAAGCTTAGCTCTGAGCAAAAGGGCTTCTATGCGTGGTTCATCATCGCGATCATGCTTGGGCTCTGCAGCCTTGCAGCCTTTATCAGCATTGGGCTGAGCGACGTTCGCGAAATTGTCCCTTCCGGTGCGGTTGAAGAAACCCGCGCCGGGTGGCGCGGACTTGTGGATGCTGTCCCGACGATCGTTTGGTGGGGCGTAGCGCTCCGCGTAATCGCGATTATTTTCGCAACGATGTACGTGATGCTATCCCAGCGGATGAACGTCACAATCGCCCGCCGCGTGCCGCCAAATGATGATTTCATCGCCCGTGCTTGGTCCGCGCCTGCCGGTCAACCTGTCTCGCGGAACGCGCCTGTCGAGCCGCAAGCTCCTGGCTACGGCGGATCATCGTATCCGACCGCAGCTGAACCTGCGCCCTCCGCAGTCGCTGTCACATCGACATCAGCAGCAGCCACAACGGCAACGGCTGCTGTCGCAACCGCTGCGGCGGCGACCGCAACTGCTGCTGCCGCAGAAGCGAGCGCGGCCACCCGCGCCGCTGATGCCGCAGAACGCGCTGCAGCCGCTGCCGAACGTGTCGCGGACCAGAGCGAACGCCGCGCGGAAGAACCGGTGGTCATTGTTGAAGCTCAGCCGCAACCCGCAGCTGCGCCGACCCAACCAGCCATTGAAGCCGCGGTCCCGGTGGATGACAGGCGCCTCCGCGCCCGCTTGAAACAGCTTGATAACGCCCGCGCTGCCGGCCTCGTCTCGGACGCTGAGTTCGAAGCGCGCCGTCAGGCTCTGCTCGGCGCAGGCTGACAGCCGATGAGTCACGTCTATCAAGGCGGTTGCCATTGTGGCGCGGTCAGAGTGCAGGTCACCAAGTCTGCGCCTATCGTCAAGCTGATCGACTGCAATTGCTCGATCTGCACCAAGAAGGGCGTCCTCCACGCCCCGGTGCAGGATGACGAACTTGTAGTCCTGAAAGGCGCCGAAAAGACGTCTACCTACCGGTTTGGCAGTGGCGCGGCGCAGCATAATTACTGCCCGGATTGCGGTATCCATGTTTACGGTCGCCCGCGCAACAGCCCGGATCGGTACTCGGTGAACGCGCGTTGTCTTGATGATTTCAGGACGATTTTGGCCTCCGCCGAGGTCATGCCGTTCGACGGCGAGAATCACCCGAAAGACCAATAAACCTAAGTCTCTCGCGGCAATGGTCAGCGTCTGCTAAATCTGAAATTCCTGTATTTTCCTCTCGCTTTTTGGAGTGCGCCGCATGGCGAGCAAGCTATTTGAACCGATCCGTCTGCGCGGCCTGGAGCTGGCGAACCGCATCGTCGTGGCGCCGATGTGCCAATATTCCGCCGTCGATGGCACAGCGACGGATTGGCATATGATCCATGTCGGCCAGCTAGCGCTTTCCGGCGCCGGCATGGCGTTCGTAGAGGCGACAGGGATTTCGCCTGAAAGCCGGATCACGCCAGATTGCCTCGGCCTTTGGACCGATGAGAATGAGCGCGCGCTAACCCGCGTTGTTGGCGCTTGCACGGCCCATGGCGTCACCCCACTTGGGATCCAAATTGGCCATGCAGGCCGAAAGGCGTCTGCGTTCGCACCGCAAAAAGGCGGCGGTCCACTGGGCGAAAGCGACGGGGCTTGGCAGACCGTTGGCCCATCAGCCGAACCGTTCGCTGACGGCTGGCACACGCCTAGAGCTATGGACCGGGATGATATGGATAAAGTCACCCAGGATTTCTGCGCCACAGCAGAACGCGCCGACCGGGCGGGCTTTGAAGCCGCCGAGATGCATTGCGCCCATGGCTATCTCTTCTCCTCCTTCCTCTCGCCAATCGCGAACCGCCGGAATGACGCCTATGGCGGCGATCAAGCTGGGCGCATGAAGTTCCCCTTGGAAGCCTTCGAGGCGCTCCGCGCAGCATGGCCAGACGACAAACCGCTCGGTGTGCGCATGAACGGCGTCGATTGGGACGACCGGGGTTTGACGGTTGAGGATGCCATCGCATTCGCGCAGGAACTCAAGCAACTCGGTTGCGATTTTTTTGATATTTCAGGTGGCGGCAATAGCCCCGTCGCACGCCCAGACCTCGGCCCCGGATATCAAGCTGACCACGCCGCCGCCGTTCAAGAAGCGACAGGCGTGCCGACCATGGCCGTCGGCATGATCCGCGATCCAGCCTTGGCGGAGCACCTGGTCTCCAGCGGTAAAGTCGCGATGGTCGCTCTGGCGCGCGGCATGCTGTACGAGCCGAAATGGCCCTGGCGCGCCGCCTACGAACTTGGCGCTGAAATCGCCTCGCCCGCCCAGCATGGCCGCGGGTTCCCTACATTCTGGCCCCACGCGTTCCCAAACGCCGCAGAATAACGCTCACGCGCGGAGGCGTATGCCCTCGGGGTCAAACGGCGGCGCTTCCAATACGACCGCCCGGTGCGGCTTACCTAGGATCATGACATCCACGGCGTCTCCCGGACTTGCGCCATTTAAAAACGCGAGGCCGAGCGATTTCTGTACGTGATAGCCATAGGCCCCAGATGAAATGCGGCCGACGGCTTTGCCTTCCGGCGTGAAAATTGGCTCTCCGCCGGTAGCGTCTGCGCCGTCCGTCTCTATTACTTCCACCATGCCAAGCGTCTCACGCGCGGTATTGGCCTGAACTTCAAGATAGGCGTCTCTGTTCAGGAATTCCTTGGTCGGCTTCACCAAACGGTCCAACCCAACTTCCTGCGGCCAATATTCCGGCGAGTATTAACGGCCCCAACTGCCATAGCCCTTCTCAATCCGAAGCGACGCCAGCGCGCGAGAACCGACGGGGCCAGCCCCAAAGTCCTCGCCTGCCTCAAGCAGCGCCTCATATAAACGCAGCTGATCGGCCTCCGCACAATGCAGCTCCCAACCAAGATCGCCAGTGAAGGACACCCGGATGGCGATGACGGCGACGCCCGCGATCTCGAAGCGCTTAGAGCGCATGAACGGGAAGTCTTCCGTCGCAAGGCTGGCGTTGGTCATGCGTTGCAAGAGCGCACGGGATTCTGGCCCGGCCACGTTGAACCCTGCCAAGGCCTCTGTCCGGGATGAAAAGGTCACCCCGTCCGGCAGCGGAACCTGCTTGAAATAGCGCTGGTGATACCGCTCGGCCATGCCGGAGCCGACCATCAGATATTCGTCTTCATCCAACCGCGTCACAGTGAAATCGCCAGCAATGCCGCCGCGCTTGCCGATCAGCGGCGTCAAGCAGGAACGGCCCACGGACTTCGGCATGGTGTTGGCCAGCAGACTGTTCAGCCAATCCCCGGCGCCAGCGCCCTTGATTTCATATTTCGCATAGTTGGAGATATCGATGATCCCGGCCCGCTCCCGCAGCATCCGGCATTCGCGGCCCACGGGCTCGAACCAGTTTTGGCGCGTAAAGCCGTTGGTTTCGAAGGCCTCATCAGGGCTATCAGCGAACCAGAGGGGATGTTCCCAGCCGTAGTTTAGGCCAAACACGCCGCCGCGCGCCTTCTGCGCCTCATAGACAGGACGCGTGCGGACCGGTCGCCCAGCGGCGCGTTCTTCGTTCGGGAAGTGGATGGCGAAGCGGTTGGCGTATTGGTCCTGAACGCGGGCCTTGGTGAAGGCCTTATTCGCCCAGTGGCCAAAGCGGGCCATATCCCAGCCGAACATATCCAGCACAGGCTCGGCCGAAACGATCCATTCCGCTGCGATCATCCCAAGCCCGCCAGACTGCGAGAATCCTGGAATAATACCGTTGCAGCAGAAGTAGTTATCCAGTTCCGGCACGGGCCCGAACAATGCGCTTGAATCCGGCGACCAGATCATTGGGCCATTGATGACGCGGCGGATGCCTGCTTCTTCCAGCACCGGCGCGCGGCGCATGGCGGCCATCATATTGGGTTCGATGCGATCCAAATCGTCATCAAAGAGTTCATGGCCGAAGTCGAGCGGGGTGCCGTCCTCCGCCCAGAACCGCATGTCTTTTTCATAAGCGCCCACGAGCAGGCCGAGGCCTTCTTGGCGCAAATAATATTCGCCGTCCCGGTCTGCGATGGACGGCAAGCGACGGGCCATATCAGCGACGGCAGGAATGGTTTCTGTGACGAAATACTGGTGCTCAGCAGGCATCAGCGGCAATTCCAGACCCGCCAACGCCCCCACTTCCCGGCCCCAGAGGCCCGCCGCGTTGACAACCCAATCCGCCTCAATATCGCCTTTCGTCGTGCGCACGATCCACCCGCCGCCCGGCTTTGGCTCTGTTCCGGTGACTGGGGTGAAGCGATTGATTTCCGCCCCCATCTGGCGCGCGCCAGCGGCATAGGCCTGGGTGACGCCCGAGGGATCGACGTTGCCGCCGTCCGGCTCAAACATGATGCAGCGGATGCCGTCGAAGTCGATCAGGGGATGCAGCCGCTCAGCCTCATCCCGGCTGACTTCGAGGAAATTCATGTTGTAGTATTTGGCCTTGGCGGCTTGCAGGCGAAGCTGGTGCTCGCGCTCTTCCGTTTGCGCCAAATACAGGCTGCCGCTTTGAAACACGCCGCAGCCCTGGCCTGTTTCGGCTTCCAATTCCTTGTACAAATTCATCGTGTAATGCTGAATGCGGGAGATGTTGGTGTTGTCATGCAGGCCGTGAATATTGGCCGCAGCATGCCAGGTGGAGCCGCTCGTCAACTCGTCCCTCTCTAGCAACACGCTATCCGTCCAGCCAAGCTTCGCCAGGTGGTACAGGATCGAGCAGCCGACGAGGCCGCCGCCTATGACGACGGCTTGGGCATGGGCTCTCATGAATTGCGGCCCATTGCTACGTTCTTGGCGATCCATTGATGGAATGCGTGGGTCGGTCCATCCATTACCGGTGAGAACTTGCCGCCATCGAACAGCGCGCCGTGACGGCCGCGCTGCATACCCTCAACCACATAGATGTCCTCGTCGAATACCCCGCGCCACAGCTTGGCGTTGGCAGCGCGCATACCGTCCAAGTCAGATGTCTCAGTCTTGTCGTGGGTATAATAGATCTCGACATGCTCAATCGTTCTGTCGATGGCGACTGGCTCCAACAGGATCGCATAGAAATGGTCCCGATGGACGCCCATCAGTGGATCGATGGATGTGCGGCCGGAGAGCATCGATGTGCGCTCGATCTACCGGAAAGAGCTGGCCTACGATTGGCTGAAACGAAAGAACGCGCTAGCCGCCTACGGGATACCGAACAAGAAGTGGTGTGTCCCCTTCACCGTCCAAGGCAAAGACAAATCACAGCGGGGTGCGAGCGTTCGGGTGCGCACATGTCTTGAGAAGATGCCGGCCCACGTAAATCGCCAACTGTTTTATTTCATTGAGCAGCATGTGTTTGCCGAGGCCGGCGACCAGGTGCACAAGCTTGAATGGATCAGAGGTGACGGGGTGCGGATGCCGCTGCCGTGTTTTCAGGGGAAAGCCGCTGCGATCAATATCTGATACAGGACGTTATCACATAATGGGGTTCCTATTGATTTCCCAAACGAACAGAAATTCGACGGCCCCGAAAACGGGATCAACAATACGTGCTCTATCTTTGATAAGTCCGCTGTTACCCAAATACGAGAATATGTTATAGAAACTGCTCCCGACATGTGGGTGCCGAAGTGAAACGCTGGATTCGCATATCGTTTGTGCTGTTGGTCGGACTGGGACTGGTCCTAGGGCCGGGTACTTTCGACGTTTTGGCGGCGGCGGAAAGCCCTATGGGGCAATACCACGACGGCGCTGAAGCCGACTGCGCGGACATACATGCCTCGCACGGCGGTCATCACAATCACTGTTGTATCGCGAGCGCTGTCGGAGCGGCGATTGCGCCTGGCGCCATCGTTAATTTCTTTCCGCGAGCCGCCGCCGATAGCATATTCGGGCGCGACGAGGCGGGCATCGCCGGTCCGCCCTATGGCATATTCAAGCCTCCTCGAGACGCATAGCAAATAACCAATACACGGCGATAACCGCTGCTGCTCATCTTGCAACGAACGTCTCTACCCATCTTGCGCAATCATCTGGCTGGCGCTCAGCGCAGCCGGGAGGATGCAGACAGGAGTCTTCAATATGCACAAACACTTAATCCTAACCTGCGCCGCAGCTATCGCCGCCGGCGTTGCGTTATCGCCGGCACCGGGCGGCGCGCACGACGGCGCTATGGGCGTCGTGAAAGAACGCATGGAAGCCATGAAATCCATCGCCGTTTCTCTCAAAGCGATCAAGGGAGAATTGGGCAAGGGCGCCGGATATAGCGCTGCCGAGGTTAGAGCCCAGGCTGAAGCCATCGCAGGTCATGGCGGGAGCGCTATGACAGACTTATTCCCGCCTGGAAGCGCCAGCGGGCCAAGCGAAGCGCGCAAGGAAATCTGGGACGATTGGGCTGCTTTCGATCGCCGCGCGGCGGAGCTTGAAGCTGCGGCTATCGCGCTCAAGTCAACGGCGGCGCCCAGCAAACCGCCCAATCAAGCCTTCAAACGGTTGGTTGGCGCCTGCGCCGCCTGCCACAAGACATACCGAGCCAAGCGGTAGCGCTTGGAGCTGTTCAGAATAGACCGCCGACGCCGACCGTCGCAGCGGACACCGAAGACAAAGGGAAGATCAATGAAGAAATTTGCAACCGCTTTAACCGCAGCTTTGGCAGGCGTCGCATTCGCCGCCAACGCCCTCGCCGGAGAGTACGAAATCACCGTCGACCGGGTGGAAATTGACGCGGGCGACTTCAAGCGGACAGGCGTCGGTTTCAACGGCTCGTCGCCTGGGCCGGTGCTTAGGTTCACGGAAGGCGAAGAGGTGA
>JAYNYG010000032.1:0-17831 GCA_038102935.1 Alphaproteobacteria bacterium
CATTTAGCCTAGGAAGCGGCCTTCAAAGCTGTCCGCTTGATCGTCGCCGTATCGACGCCTTCGACGCGGATCAGTTTGGTCGGCGCATCACGGTATGGCGCGTGGACAGCGCCGACAGGATAGAGATGCGCGTCGCCCGGCTTCATCACATAGGTATCAGTCTTCACGACTTCGCCCGGCGCGTTGCCATCCGGCTGCTTGACGATCTTCCAATCGGTCATGCTGGTCTCGCCAACCGCTTGACCATAAATCGCCCAGGTCGGGCCATGATCATGCGGGTTGCCCTGCTTTTCGCCGACATAGCTATGGGCGCAAATGCAGAAGCCAAGGTCTGCATCCTGATAGATGATTTCCCGCTCCGCCGTAGCGTCGCCGAGCTGGGCTTCGACGAATTCTGCGTCCTTTAGGGCTTTTTCGACAAAGCCGACGACTTTTTGCTGGCCGCCAATGCCTGCGTCCGCCTGCAGCGCTGCGCGGCAATCCGCTGACAATTGATCTAACGTGTAACCCATGAGGTTTCTCCCGGATACGTGAATTGGTTGCGCTCAATCTATCGCGTCCGAGCGCTGAATCAAACCGGCTTCAAGCTGACGGCGGCAAGGCTTCCAGCAACGCGTTGCCGGTACAGATCATATCGGCGCTGGTGCCGCGATAGCGCTGGATGGCTTCGTCAATCAGCGCGGCCGTTGCAGCGTCTGGCGGCGGGAGATGGGCTGGCGGCGGCGGGAGGTCCTGATAGAGCGCGCGGCCTGCCTCCACAATGCCGTTGATCGCCCGCGCCTCCGCCGCTTGCACTGCCGGATCAGCCCGGCGCGGCGGGATGACGGCGGCGAGATAGGCCGCGAAGGCTGGCCAACGCACGAACTGGCGATAAAGCGCCGGAAGAAACGGCGCGCCGCCAATGGGGACCAGCAACGTATCCATGGCGTTGCGAAGATCCGGAGATAGTCCGTCCATGCCCGGCAGTTTCGGCATATCGGCGAGGGGCGTGGGCGCCTGCCAGTCCGCATTACCGTATCCAGAGCCAGATGGCGCTGGCTTGCCTGTCGCCAGCGGTTCCAGCAGCGCGCCCGTGATCACGTTGACCGGCGAAACACGCGCGAAATTGGCGGCGATGTTGCGGATGGTCTCAACATCTTCGTCCGGCACGCCTAAGAGCCTGAGCACGGGCGGCGTGAAAGGCGGTAGCGGCGGTTGGTCCGCGGCGGCAGCGGCGGCCCATGCGGCTTCTGGCGCTTTGCCGGATGTCATGGCCGGGCTGACAACCGCCCAACCCCATTCCAGCACGCCCGGCAAGGTCGCCAGGAAGCGTTGCAACGTTGAGACATAGGGAACGCCAGAGCAGCGGCGGATTTCGGCATAAATCGCGGCCAATTCGCCCGTCGCATCGGCTTCGCTGAGTTCCGGCAAGTAGCTCATGATGTGCTTCCGTGCAGATGATCTTTCGCCAACATCACATGGGCGCCCTTAACGCCATTCACGACCTGGCTGACGCGGAGATCGCCGGTGATGCTGAGCAGTGCATACACTTCCTCCCGGCTTAAATTCGTTTTCTTCGTGCCAAGGTCGATCATGCCGCGCAGGGCCTGTTTCGCCGCTTGGTCCAAATCAGGATCAAGGCCGAGCGTGATGTAATGGGTATCCGTTTCCGCAATCGGCAGCGCCAAATTCCGCTTCTTATGCAGGTGGAATTCGAACGTGCCGGTGAGCGCAGCTTCAATCGCCGTGACGTTCACTTCGCCATCGCCTTGCCGCGCATGGCCATCGCCTGCAGAAAAATTGGCGCCCTCCACAAACACCGGGAAGGTGATGGAGGCGCCGACGCCAAGCTCCTTGCAATCCAGATTGCCGCCAAACGCGCGCGGCTCAATGGAACGCTGCATGCCCCATTCGGCAGGCGGTGCTGTACCCATCACCCCAAAGAACGGCGCCAACGGGAGTTCAACGCCCCAGGGCAGCTTGGCTGTCATCGCATCGCCATCAAGGGCGATATGGATCAGCTTATATTCGTGGAAATCTTCATAGAGCGCGCCCGCGAGCGGCTTGATGTAGTTCCAGCCCCAATCACAACCGATTTTGATGTCCTTCACACGGACCTCCAGCGCATCGCCCGGCTCCGCGCCGCGCACATGCACAGGACCCGTCAAAATATGGCCAGAGCCAAACGGCGGTTTCACATGCGCATGCACATCCGCATATGCGGGCGGCACGGTGACCGGGGGGCCGGGCCCCCCGGCGGGCGCGCCCCAAATCGCTTCAATAACGACCGTATCGCCAGAATCGATCTCCAGAACAGCTGGAATATCAGCAGAGAAAACGCCCCAATGGCAGGTCTTGCCGCTAGCGGGGATGTGGTGGGTTTGGGGCATGGGCTGGCGTACTCCTTGATGGGCGAACGCCATGCTGCCATGGCTTAGCAGAACATGGCTACTTAGGAAGATAAGGCCACAAGGTCTATCGGGCGGGATACGCCTTCGACTTGGCGCGCCGGGAGCATTTTTGGCGCTGCGGAGGTCAAGCCCTGCGCCTCCGCCATGGCGAATAGTTCGCCGGAGACTAGCGCCGGAACGCCTTCGGCGCGGGTATGTTTTTCCAGCTTTGCCGCCAAATTCACCGCGTCGCCGATGACGGTCATCTCCAACCGGTCCGCATCCCCAACGGCGCCGTAAACGACGCGGCCGCTGGCTGCTGCGCCGATGATATTGATCGGCGGCAGATTCGCCATTTCCCGCTGCGCATTCCAAGCCGACGCGTCCGTCATGCAAGCTTCCAACGCCGCACAGGCGTCCCGCGCATAGGTTTCGCTGGCGGATGCGGCGCCGAAACTCGCCAGAATGCCATCGCCTAAGAACTTGTCGATTGCAGCGCCATGAGCGCGGAGGATCGGCGTGAATCGGGCCTGATAATCCGTCAGCAATGCGATGACCTCTGCCGGCGGCAGCGCATTGGCCATGGGCGTGAAGTTTCGGATATCGAGGAATAGGACGGCGGCCTCCCGCGTCTGCCCCTCCCCCGCCGCGACCTTGGCTTCGGCGGTCGTCACCTGATCGACTACTTCCGGCGCCAGGAAGCGTGACATATCCTCCGCCGCCGCCGCATCCGCCACGGCATGCTCCAAAGTCCGCCGGGCGCGCGCGATGGCGACGGCCAGCACAGCGGTGACCATCAGGATCGAGATGATCTTGTCGAACTCCGCCCCGATCAGGATGGCGTTGTTCGTCATGTAATAAATGTAATCCCGCGTCACCATCATGCCGCCATCGTCCGACATGACGGCGTAAGCGACCATGCCGCTCCAGCCAAGGGCGGCGGCGGCGCCCGCAAGGATCACATAAAGCGCCTCAAACCGAAGCGCGTGCAGGCTGATAAAGATGAATACATATAAGAGCGTTGGGATTTTCAGGTAGAAGGACGGCGGCTGCTCATACTGGAGGTGGAAGCTCCAGATCATGCCGAGCAACAGCCCCATATCCGCCACCGCAGAAATCGCGACCAGCCAGCCTGGCAATCGGCGGCGGTAGGCAATGCCCAGTCGCAGCACCGTAAATATTCCATACGCCCCCAGCGCCAGAGCCGCCGGTTGAAACCCCGCCCCATCCGGCGCAGTTTTCGTCGACAGCGCATAAAGCGTTGCAAACACAATCACGGCGCCAAGCTGCAGCCAGCCGATCAGAATTTCACTGCGGTTCTGCGCGGCGTCGATCCGCTCCCGCACCCGCGCGGGCATCGCTCGGCCGACCGGCGCGCCCAACACTGCGCGGACCGCCCATATCGGCAAGCGCCGCCATGCCGGGACTGGGGCGGAGGGTTTGTTCACGGGATTGGGGGCTGGCGTTTGCATGTGAGCGTTATGCAGCACGCGGCGCGAGGATTGGCGCACGATCCAATATCCGCCGCTTCATATCTCTGTGATCAATCATGCGTCACCGCCGGCGCGCGCTTCAGAAGCCAGATGCTTGTCGCATAGGCGCCCGTTGGTTTCGGCGGCAAATCTGGCAGCAGTTGCGCCAGGTCATCCGCCATGCGGGTTTCAATATAGTGGCTGGATGCGATCACTTCATAGCCGCCGCCAGCGATCAGCCCATAGACAGCGTTCTGTTCATTATACCCGCGCCATTCCCATGCATCGGGATAGGGGTCTGGCAGAAGGATATCGTGGATATGGACGAGCGCACCTGCAGGCAGCAGAGGCATGATGCAATTGAATAAAATATCTACATCAGACCCAGGCATCAGCACGTGACTTGAATCGATGAAGAGAATATCGCCCGCGGACAATTCACTGAATACAGCGAGGTCCGCTTGCTGGATCGTCGCGCGCTGGATCGTAACCTGAGCGGACAGCCCTGCGATATCCGCCCGCGGCGCTGGGTCTATGGCTGTGATGACAGTATCCAAACCTGCATCCGCGACGGCGCGGGCGGCGAAGCGCGTAGAGTGGCCGCTGCCAATCTCAATAATCCGGCTTGGCTTTCTGGCCCGAACCAAGCCGTAGAGCAGTGCGGCGTCCAGACCTGGAAACCAATCCTGATTGAAGCGCGGCGCGGGCGGCGGATCACGGCCATCCATCTTCGGCCACGCGTCGCTGAACTCTGCGGTCTGCTTGAGGCTTTCCAGCATCGCCGTGCGCGCATTTTCAAATGGCGCTTCCGGGTAGGGGCTTATCGGCGCGGGCGACCCGGCCCGATAGCGGTAGGGAATGAACCAGCCATGTTGGCCAAAGCCGAGCGCATCCAGAATCTGGAAGCGCATACGGCGCCAGCGCTTTGAGAGCGGCAGTCTGGAGTTTTTCTGAAGGCTGGCGCTCAAAGCGTCAGCGTCTCGCCTTCGATGGCGGCGATGGTGCCAGGGCGCGCCGCCGCCGCTTCCGCCGCGATCTTATCCATCGCGTCATCGGTGCGGGCTGGGTCATGGTGGAACAGCACCAATTGCTTGGCGTCGGCCATTTCCATCAGCCGGATGCCTTCATTCCATGTTGAATGGCCCCAGTCAGGACGCCCCGCAAACTCTTCCTCCGTGAACATCGCGTCATAGATCACGATATCCGCCTTATCCATCAGCGTGAGCGCGCCTTCATTCGGCTTGCCCGGCACATGGGCGGTATCCGTCACGACGGCGATGGACTTACCGCGATACTCAATACGGTAGCCGGTGCAACGGCCCGGATGATCCAAGGGCGCTGTGATCAGGCGAACGTCATCGAACGGCTGCAGGGTTTCGCCGCAGTCGAAGTCATTGAAACTGACATCAGCCTGAAACACATCTGGCGGCACCGGGAATAACGGGTTCGACATCAGGTGTTCGCAGGCTTCGCGCAAGGTGCGGTCCGGGCGGAGATGGCCAGACCAGAAGCTGACCTTGTTGGTTGGATTATACGCAGGCGCAAAAAACGGCAGCCCGACGAAATGATCCATATGCGTATGGGTGAAATAAACGTTCAAATCCTGGCCATTGCCTTCGCCCGCAAGCTTGCCGCCGAGCGGGCGGAGGCCGGTGCCAGCGTCAACAGCAATGGTGCGCTTGCCGCAGCGAATTTCGAGGCAGGGCGTATTGCCGCCATAACGCGCAGTCGTTGGGCCAGGCGCCGCAATACTGCCGCGCACCCCCCAAAAAGTCACTGAAAACGCGTCACTCACCCGCTACACCTTCGTCCGGCTTGAAAGTGCCGGTCGCCAAAGATTCGTCCCATCACACATTAGTGAGGCTAGCGGCAAAATGAATCAATGGAAGATTTCCGCCCGAAGTGTGCGCTTTGTCACGGCTGGAGCTTGTATCCGCCAGGTTCGGTCACCAAAATCTCCGCATTCGATGGATCCGACTCAATTTTTTGCCGCAAACGATAAATATGCGTTTCAAGCGTATGAGTGGTGACGCCGGGGTTGTAGCCCCAAACCTCATTCAGCAGCGTTTCACGCGGCACGGGCCTGCGGCCGGCGCGGTAGAGGTAGCGGAGAATCGCAGTTTCTTTCTCCATCAGGTGCACTTTCTTATTGGCAGCTTCATCAACCAGAATTTTGCCGCCGGGCTTGAACACGAACCGGTTGATCGTGAATACGGCATCCTCGCTCGCCTCATGCTGGCGGAGATGCGCGCGCAGCCTGGCCAGCAGCACGGGCATGCGGAATGGCTTCGAGACATAATCATTGGCGCCTGAATCCAGGCCAAGGATCGTATCCGCCTCGCCATCCATCGCCGTCAGCATAATGATGGGACAGGCGACCCCTGTGCGCCTGAGCGCACGGCAGACCTCGCGGCCATCCATATCGGGCAGGCCAACATCCAGCAGAATCGCATCAAAACGACCGGCTTTTGCGGCTTCGATGGCGCCTGCGCCATCGCCAGCGGTTTCCGTTTCAAAGCTGTCATGCAGCTTCAATTGTTCGGCCAGCGTATCCCGAAGGTCCGCCTCGTCATCTACCAGCAAAATCCGTCTGACGACCGACATATCCGCCCCCTCAGCGCGCCTGCATTCCGCGTAACTTTTGGACGATGTCCACGAACGTCAAGGACTTGGGGCCGAACTAAGCTGTTCGAGAAGACTACCCATCGCCCGCATCCTTGGGCATTCTGGCAAAAAGCACCTCTGGGAGAAAATCACATGAGCGAGAGTTTGAACGGAAAGCGCATTCTGGTCACAGGCGCTGGGTCCGGAATTGGCCGCGCGACAGCCAAGGCGTTGGCCGCCGCAGGCGCGCGCGTCATGGCGAGCGACCTGATCGCTGACGACGCCGCCGAGACCGCCAGTTTGATGGGCGGCAAGGCCGAATCCCTCCAGCTCGACGTCACCAGCGAAGACGCCTGGATCAGCGCCGTCGCGGCGACCGAAGCTGCACTTGGCGGCATGGACGGCCTTGTCTCCAACGCCGGTATCGCACTCACAGGATCGATCGAAACCTTCTCGCTGGAAGACTGGCGCAAGCAGCAGGCGATCAACGTTGATGGCGTGTTCTTGAGCGTAAAACACTCGATCCCAGCGCTGAGGCGGGCAGGCGGCGGGTCTATCGCCATCCTCTCGTCAATTGCGGGCCTGCGCGGAAACTCTGTCGGGCTTGGCGCATATTCCGCGACCAAGGGCGCTGTCAGGCTATTTTCAAAATGCGCGGCCCTGGAATGTGCGCGCGGCGGCGACAACATCCGCGTCAATTCCGTGCATCCGGGTATTATCGATACGCCAATCTGGGAAAAGATGGGTATGGAAGGCACGGGCAATGTCCCTCCGGCGGAACGGGCCGCAGCACTAGCGCCCATGGGCCGCTCCGGCGATCCATCCGAAATCGCGGACGGCATCGTATTCCTGATGTCTGACGCTTCCCGGTACATGACGGGCGCGGAATTGGTAATCGATGGCGGCGTCACTGCATGACCCGCCCTGCCACGAACGATCCCGCCGCCAACCTCTGGACGCATACAGCCCCACCCGCGCCCGATTGCCCGCGCCTCGAAGGCGACCTCCAGGCGGATGTTGTGGTGATCGGCGCAGGCTTCACTGGGCTTTCAACCGCGCTGCATCTGGCGGAGGCTGGAGCAAAGGTGATCGTTCTTGAAGCGGAAGGGCCGGGCTTCGGCGCATCTGGGCGCAATAACGGCCAGGTAATCCCAGCCTATGTCCGCCACAATCCAGACGATGTGGAACGCGAATTTGGCGAGGAGCGGGGGCGGCGGCTGAACGATTGGGTCGCTGACTCCGCCGACCTCGTCTTTGGACTGATCGCCAAGCACAACATGGAATGTGAGGCGGCGCAGAATGGCTGGCTGCAACCGGCCCATCACCCCAGCCGCATGAGAGGCGTGATCGCCAAGCAAAGCCAATGGGCGGCGCGCGGCGCCCCTGCCCGGCTGCTAGACCAGCCCGAAATGGAGGCGCTCACAGGCTCTCCTGCCTATCACGGCGGATGGCTGCATGAACGCGGCGGGCATATTCAGCCGCTTGGATATTCACGTGGGCTGGCGCATGCCGCGCTGGCGGCAGGCGCTCTCATCCACGGCCAATCGCCCGTCACCGCGCTGGATCGCGCAGAGGGCAAATGGAAAGCGAAAACGCCGCGCGGCAGCGTTTCAGCCGATGCCGTGGTGCTGGCGACCAACGCTTACACGACGTCTCTCTGGCCGCGCTTGCGCCAATCCATTGTGCCGTTACGCAGTTTTCACGCCGCGACAGCGCCCATGAGCGACAATGTCGCCAAGACTGTGCTGCCCAATAATCACGGGCTCTCTGATACACGCCAAGCGCTTTGGGCGTTTCGCAAGGACCAAGGCAACCGCCTCGTCATGACAGCGGCGCCGATGATCCCGTTCGGCGCGCAAAGCAAGATCGAGCGGACCTCCAAAGCCAAAGTCGCGGCGGCGTTTCCGCAGGCAAGCGGCGTTGAAATTTCCCACATTTGGGAAGGCTTCATCGCGATGAACGTGGACCGCATGCCCCGGCTGCACGAATTGGCGGGCGGCGTTTACGCAGGCCTTGGCTATTCCGGCCGCGGCATTGCGTTGGCGACAAGCATGGGAGCAGCCCTGGCGAAACGCGCTATGGGCGCCGGGCCAGATGAAGTCGCACCCCCGCCCATGCCGGTGAAGACGCTGCCGATGCATGATATCGTCGCCCCGATGAGCCGGGCGATGATCGGCTATTACCGCTGGAAAGACAGTAAGGATTGAAATCTCATGGCAATGCGGCAGCGCCCCTTTGGTCGGACCGGCCTAACGACCCCTGAACTGATGCTCGGCGGCGGGTTCGTCGGCGGCATCATGATCAACTCCGACGAGGATACGCGCCGCACCGCACTTAACAAAGTGCTGGACGCCGGTTCCGATTGGATCGATACGGCGACAAGCTACGGCAAGGGCCAGTCCGAGACCAATATCGGACGGTTGCTGCAGGAAATGCCGGCAGACAGGCGACCCCGCGTTTCCAGCAAAATCGGCCTGATGCCAGAGGATATCAAAGACCCAAAAACTGCCGTCAAACGCGCGCTGGAAGCCAGCCTGGAACGGCTGCAAATGGACAAGCTGGAACTCTATCAACTTCATAATCGCATCGGGTGGAGCGGCTCCCGAGGGCGTGACTGGTTCACGCCCTATGACGTGCTGCGCCCAGGCGGCATCGCTGATGCGTTTGAGGCGGCGAAGGAAGACGGCCTGACAGATTTCACTGGCATTACGGCGCTTGGCGATACCGGCGCCGTCCGCGATGTGATCGCCGCCGAGCGCTTTCAGTCCGCCCAGGTCTATTACAACATGCTGAACCCAACGGCGGCCCAGAACGCGCCGCCGAAGTTCGACACGACAGATTTCCGCGGGCTCCTCAGCGCCTGCAATAAGCATGGCCTTGGCGTGATCGGCATTCGTATTCTGGCGGCGGGCGTATTGGCGACCAATGAACGCCATGGCCGCGAAATCCCGATCACCGACAACTCGGACCCCGAAACCGAAGACGCCCGCGCTGCTGAAATCTGGCGCCGACTCGGCGACCGCGACGAACCTCACGCCGCCACAGCCATCCGCTACGGCCTGGCGAACGAAAGCTTCAGCACCATCGAATTCGGCGCAGCAGAAATGGCCCACATAGACATAGCCCTCGCGGCCCAAGCGGCAGGGCCGTTGGAGGCTGAAGCGCTAGCCAAACTAGCGGCTGGGCGCTAAAGCTCAATCAAGAACATATAACCAGGAGATTCCAGATGCGCTATCTCGCTTTGGCAGTTTTTACCGCAGTTTCACTGCTCGCCGCTCCCGTCGCTATCGCTGGCGAAACGCCATCGCCAGCGGGCGCTGCTGTGTATTTTATCGCGCCTGCGGATGGGGCGATGGTTTCAAGCCCGGTCGCGGTGAAGTTCGGCCTTAAGGGCATGGGCGTTGCGCCCGCTGGCATCGAGAAGGCGAAGACAGGGCATCATGACCTGCTGATCAATATAGATCCACCCAAGGGCGAAGACCTGGATTATTCGCTGCCGGCAGATGACAACGTCCGCCATTTTGGCGGCGGCCAAACGGAGACTATGGTGGACCTACCTAAGGGCACGCATACGCTGCAGCTGCTGCTGGGGGACGCGAACCACATTCCGCATAACCCGTCCGTGCTCTCCCAGAAAATCACTATCACGGTGAAATAGCGGCTGCGCGCCCGCCGGAATACACGTCCGCGCCGATGTTTCAGACACTCCTTGTGGCTTTACCCGTGTTCGGCTTCGTCGCGGGTGGATACGTGCTTGGGAAAACGCCGCTGTTTGACGCCGAGCGCGCCAAAGGCGTCACGAATTACGTATTCTGGTTTGCGGTGCCAATGCTGCTGTTCCGGGCCGGGGCCAACCTAGCGGGCGGAGAGGCCGCGGCATTCGATGCGCGGGTGCTGCTCGCCTATTTCGGAGCGTCGGCTGCTATCTACCTCATCGCCATGTTGGCGAATGGCGCGCTCTTCAAAGGCAAAGGCGCGGAGCCGCCGCTGGCGGGCATGACGGCTGGATACGGCAACAGCGTCATGATGGGCATCCCTTTGTCCGAACTCTTCTTCGGCGCGGCTGGGCTCGCGATCGCAACGGCGATCATCGCCATGTCAGCCATCTTGTATTACGGCGTTACGACACTGCTCATCGAGCTTCGCCTGCATAAAAGCGCATCCGCTGGCGGCATTCTGAAAGAAACAGCGCTTGGGCTCGTGCGCACACCCGTGATCTTGGCGATGGGGACGGGCCTTCTATTCGGCGCGAGCGGGCTGCATCTGCACCCTGTCGCAGAAAACTTCGTCAATGTCGGCGCTGCGGCGGCGGCGCCGACGGCGTTATTCGCGCTCGGCGTATCCTTGGCGCAGTTCAAAATCTCGGGTGACTTAGCCGAGGCCGGAAGCCTCAGCGCCCTCAAGCTTCTGCTTAATCCGCTGATCGCTTGGGCGATCGCTGGCCCTGTCCTTGGGCTGACAGGCCTGCCGCTAGCCGCTGTCACACTAATGGCCGCCCTACCCTGCGCCATCAACCCCTTCCTGCTCGCCAGCCGGTACGAGGCCTATACCCGCCGCGCCAGCGCCGCCATCGTGCTATCCACCGGCCTCAGCATAATTACCGTGACGCTGGCGGTCGGGCTTGTGAATTCTGCGCCTTAGCGGGAGAATACCAGGCCTCAAGGAGGATTTCCTATGCCCGACACAACCAACAGCCTTGCCGAAGCGCCATCTATCGCATCCAGCCCGGATGATGCGGTGCCCGTTATCGATATCGCGGATTACTTGGCCGGAAAGCCGGGCGCGCTGGCCGCCACGGCGGCTGCGTTGCAGCATGCGCAGGAGAATGTTGGGTTTTATGTGCTGACGGGGCACAGCGTTGATCAAGCATTGATCGACGCGGTGTTTGAACAAACCGCCCGCTTTCACGCACAGCCGCTGGACGCGAAGCTGGCGCTGAAAGCCAACAAAGACAATGTCGGCTATATGCCCGTTAAAGGCTCGATCACTAAGGCGACGCCTGTGGCTGGCGTGAAGCCGCAGCCGAACCTGGTCGAAGCCTTCTTCATGAAGCGGGACCTGCCGCTGGACCACCCGGATGTCGTCGCAGGCAAGCGCTTTCGCCCCGCCAATCAATGGCCCGATGCGGCGGCGTTGCCAGATTTCCGCAATACCATGACGGCCTATATGGATGCGGTTGAGGGGCTCGGCAAAAGCCTATTGCCGCTGTATGCAACCGCGCTCGACTTAGCGCCTGATTGGTTTGAGGAGGCATTCCGTGAGCCGCAATATGTGCTGCGCTGCTCCCACTATCCGCCGCATGAACCAGCGCCCGGCCAGTTCGGAATTGCGCCCCATACGGATTCAAGCTTCATGACGCTGTTGCCGCAATCCGACCTGCCGGGCCTTGCGGTGCTCTCCCAATCCGGCAACTGGATTGAACCGCCGGTGATTGACGGAAGCTTCGTCGTGAATTCTGGCGAGATGATGAAGCGCTGGACCAACGAACGCTTCCTCGCGACCCCGCACCGCGTCATCAACCGCACCCCAAACGCAGACCGCTACGCCGCCCCCTTCTTCTTTGACTGCACCCTAGATCACCCAATGGAATGCCTTCCCACCTGCAAGGATGCCGAGAACCCGCCCAAATACGGCACAACCAGCTATGCCGAATACATGGCTTGGTTCTACGACCGGAACTACGCCCATGCGAAGCAGGAGCGCGAAGCCTGATATTTTCGGAGCCGCCAAAAAATTAAATTTTCGATTCAATTTAAACGCTTTTTAGGGTTCACAACTTAGACCTTCCGGAAAAGCAGCTGTCGTCAGACAGGTCCCTGTTCAATTTCTGGAAGGACGATCATGGCTACGAATATCACAGGCTTTATCGATGGCGTCAGTGGGTTCCGCGTATTGGGCTCCGACCACACTGGCGGCGGTAATAAGACAGCTGGCGACATCAATGGCGACGGCTTTGAGGACCTTGTCATTGGCGCGCATTACGACAGCAGCGTCGCCTTCAGGGCGGGGCAGGTTGCGGTCGTGTTCGGTAAAGCGGACGGATTTTCGGGCACGCTCAATTTCTCAGATTTAGATGGCTCTGACGGTTTCTTGATGGACGGTCAGGCATCTGGCGACTTTATGGGCCAAATCGTTTCTGCTGCCATCAAAGCGACCGGCGGATCGAATAGGACGGATACCGACTCGTCTGATACTTAAAACAGGACTTTGCCCCCATGGAATACCGCCGTCTTGGCCGCTCAGGCCTTCGTGTTTCGCCGCTTTGTTTGGGCGCCATGATGTTTGGCGGGCCGACTGATGCGACGACGTCTATCGCGATGATGGATGAGGCGGCGGATCAGGGCGTCAATTTTGTCGATACGGCGGACGCTTATAACGGCGGGCGGTCTGAGGAAGTTGTCGGGAGAGCCATCCGAGGGCGGCGGGATTATTGGGTGCTGGCCACCAAGCTCGCTAATCCCCTAGGTGATGGACCGAATGGCGGCGGGACATCCAGGAAATGGGTGATGGACGCCTGTGAACGCAGCCTGAAGCGGCTCGGCACGGATTATATCGACATCTATTATCTGCATAAGGAAGACCATGCGGTCCCGCTGGAAGAAACGGCGCGGGCGTTGGTTGACCTGCAGCGGCAAGGGAAAATCCGCTATTTCGGGGTTTCCAATTATCGCTCCTGGCGGGTCGCGGAACTTTGCCGGATTGCGGATGATTTGGGCGCGGATCGACCCGTCGTCAGCCAGCCATATTATAACTTGGTCAACCGCATGCCGGAGACGGAGCACCTTCCCGCCTGCAATCACTTCGGCCTTGGCGTTTTCCCCTATAGCCCAATCGCACGCGGCCTGCTGACAGGCAAATACGCGCCAGGCTCCACGCCTGAAGCCGGAACCCGCGCCGCTCGCCAGAACAAGCGGATGATGGAAACGGAATGGCGCGAAGAATCGCTCGTGATCGCCCAGAAGGTGAAAGCGCGCGCAGAGGCTGCAGGCATCACCGCCGGGCAGTTCGCGACGGCATGGGTGTTGAACAATGCGCTCGTCACCGGCGTGATCGCTGGCCCGCGTACGCCGGAACAGATGCGCGATTATTTCGGCGCGCCAGCCTATGTCTTCACGGCGGAAGATGAGGCTTTTGTGGATGGGCTGGTGCCCTCCGGCCATCCCTCAACGCCTGGCTAAAATGACCCTGGCTACCCGCTGGAAGGCCGTATCAGCCGCGCTTGAGGCCAATCTTCCACAGCTTGAATTGCGACCGGCTGCGGTTTCGCCTAGGCTCGCCCGAACATAAAAAGGCGTTGGCGAATCCATGCCAGGCCGAGGGAGGGAAACCTATGAATTTGTTGAAGAAACTTGCGGTCGGCGCTGCCGCCATCGCGTTGTCCACGATGGGAAGCAGCGCATTCGCGGCTGACGATTGCCATCGCGGCACGCTGGACGCAGCCTATTGCGACCGGAACCTTGATCTCACGGCAGATCTGCCGCTGGATGAGAAAGATTGGGTCGATCCCAGCACTTTGATCTTCACCTATACGCCTGTCGAAGACCCGGCTGTATACGCCAGCATTTGGGACGGCTTCATCAAGCATATGTCCGATGTGACGGGCAAGAAGGTTGTGTTCTTCCCAGTGCAAAGCAACGCCGCTCAACTTGAAGCCATGCGCTCTGGCCGCCTGCATGTTGCTGGCTTCAACACAGGCTCCAACCCGATTGCGGTTAGCTGCGCCGGTTTCGTGCCCTTTGGCATGATGGCCTATGACGACGGGTCCTTCGGCTACGAGATGGAAATCATCGTCGCCGCCGATAGCCCGATCCAATCTGCCGCTGACATCAAAGGCCGGACGATGGCGTTTACCTCGCCGACGTCTAACTCTGGCTTCAAAGCGCCAAGCGCCATCCTGAAAGGCGAATTCGGCCTGGTCGCGGAAACGGACTTCAAGCCCGTATTCTCCGGCAAGCATGATAACTCGATCCTCGGCGTTTATAACGGCGATTATGAGATTGCGGCGATCGCGAATTCCGTGCTGTTCCGCATGGCGCGTCGTGGCGTGATCGATCAGAGCAAGATCCGCACCGTATACAAATCCCAGACCTTCCCGACGACCGGCTATGGCCATGCCCATAACCTGCACCCGGAACTGGTCGCCAAGGTTAAGAACGCTTTCTGGACCTATAAGTGGGACGAGAACTTCAAGAAAGAGTTCAAGCGCGCTGATCGCTTCATCGATATCCGCCACGCCACCCATTGGGACGTGATCCGGAAAATCGATAGCGCCAATGGCGTCAGCTACGACTGCAAATAACGCAGTCTGACGCTCAAACGACGCGGGGCGGCTGGGGAAACCTTGCCGCCCCGTTTCATACGCGTATCAAGTTAGGTATCGGCAAATGTTGCGCATCCAAGGTCTGAAAAAGCAGTACAAAACCGGTGATTTGGCGCTTAAGGGCGTTGATCTGGAGGTGCCGGAAGGCCAGGTGATGGCGCTGATCGGCCCGTCTGGCGCTGGCAAGTCCACACTGATCCGCTGCGTCAATCGATTGGTTGAGCCGACGGAAGGCGACATCTTT
This sequence comes from Alphaproteobacteria bacterium, assembly GCA_038102935.1. Classification (GTDB taxonomy): domain Bacteria; phylum Pseudomonadota; class Alphaproteobacteria; order Bin95; family Bin95; genus VMCJ01. The sequence continues at coordinate 15,010 of JAYNYG010000032.1, forward strand.
CTGCAGGATATGAACCTGCCCAAACTATCCCGGTTCGGTTTGCGGAAAGCCCGGCGGCGTATGGGCATGATCTTCCAGGAATACGCCCTGGTCGAGCGGCTGACGGTGATGGAAAACGTGCTGTCGGGCCGTTTGGGCTATGTGGGCTTTTGGCGAAGCTGGTTCCGTAAATTCCCAGCCGACGATGTACGCGAGGCCTATCGCCTGCTAGATCGCGTTGGCCTGATGCATATGGCGGATAAACGCGCCGATGAACTTTCTGGCGGTCAGCGCCAACGCGTCGGCATCTGCCGGGCGCTGGTTCAGAATCCGGACCTGTTGCTGGTCGACGAACCGACCGCCAGCCTGGACCCCAAAACCTCGCGCCAGATCATGCGGCTCATTAAAGAGCTCTGTGAGGAACGCGGCCTCGCCGCCATCATCAACATTCATGACGTGCTGTTGGCGCAGATGTTCTGCGAGCGCATCGTTGGCCTAGAGCTTGGTTCAATCGTCTATGACGGACCGCCGGATAACCTGACGCCAGAAGTGCTAACCCGGATTTACGGCGAAGAAGATTGGTCCGAAACAATCGGCAAGGTCGAGGACGAGGACGAAGAAGACCCTGATTTCGTCAAGGCTGAAGAAGCGCTGGCCGGGGCTGCGCAGCCGTGAGCAGCCAAACCCCTGACACAGTTTACGCGGCGCGGTGGAAACGCCCACCCTTCATTAAAAACCCGGCCCTGCGCTGGGCGATTGTGGTTGGCGCGGCGGCATATCTCGCAACCGCGCTCGGCACGATGGACGTCAACTGGGAACGGGTGTCGGAAGGCATTCCGCGCGGCCAACGCTTCCTGGACGCATTCTTTCCGCCCAATTTCGCAGATAATCGCGGCGTGGTATGGGATGGCATCCAGGAAAGCATCTGGATGGCGATCATCGCGACCGTTGCCGGTATCGCGCTTTCTATCCCTATTGGCCTTGGAGCTGCCCGAAACCTGGCGCCGCGCTGGGTCTATATGTCTTGCCGCGCGATCATCGCAGGCTCCCGAACATTCCCTGAAATTATCCTGGCGATTTTCGCGGTGAAGCTATTTGGCTTTGGGCCTTTCGCAGGGTTTGTGGCGCTCAGCATCGGCACTATTGGCTTCTACGGCAAACTTCTTGCTGAAGACATCGAGAATATGAGCGCCAGCCAGGCCGAAGCCGTGAAAGCGACCGGCGCCAACTGGTTCCAGTGGATCAACTACGCCATTCAGCCCCAGGTCATGCCGCGCATGATCGGCCTCGCCGTCTACCGCCTTGATATCAACTTCCGCGAATCAGCGGTGGTCGGCATTGTTGGCGGCGGCGGCATTGGCGCCACGCTGAATACGGCCTTTGACCGCTATGAGTTTGATACAGCGGCAGCCATTCTGTTGATCATCATCGGCATTGTACTCGTGCTGGAATACACATCCGGTTATCTCAGGAAGTGGGTCCAGTAGATGCCCATGATCGAAACCCCGGACGGGCCTGAATGGCGCCGTCGCACCACCAAGCGCCAACTGGCTATTTGGCTCGGTTGGCTGATCGGCATCTCCATCGTCGTCTACGCCTGGATACCGATCTCTGAGAAGACGATCTGGTTCTTTGTGCAGGATGCGGGAACCCAGGCGCTGGATATCGGCGGCCGCATGATCCCGCCAAAGTTCTCCTACATGGAGAAGCTGTGGATACCGATTTGGGACACGATCAATATCGCGACCCTTGGCACGGTGATTGCGCTCATCATTGCGGTTCCCGTGGCCTTCGCGGCGGCCCGCAACACGACGCCGCATCCTATAGTGCGCGCGATTGCGCTGTTCGTGATCGTTTCGTCCAGGTCCGTGAATTCGCTGATCTGGGCGTTGATGCTGGTGTTCATTTTCGGCCCTGGCGTATTGGCCGGCACCATCGCCATCGGCCTCCGCTCCATCGGCTTCTGCGCCAAGCTTTTGTACGAATCGATTGAGGAAATCGACCACACGCAGGTCGAAGCGATTGAAGCGACGGGTGCCAGCCGCGCGCAGCAAATCATGTTCGGCATCGTGCCCCAAGTGCTGCCGACATTCGCAGGCGTCGGCGTATTCCGCTGGGACATCAACATCCGGGAATCGACGATTCTCGGCCTGGTCGGCGCAGGCGGCATCGGCCTTCAGCTCAACGGCTCGATCAACACGCTGGCCTGGACGCAGGTCTCGATGATCCTACTGGTGATCTTAGGCACCGTGATTATAAGCGAATGGATTTCAGCCAAGATCCGTCATGCGATTATTTAAAGCGTTGATGATGCGCTAAGCTGCGCGAAGGTCTTTCAAGAATGCATCAAGGCCTGCCGTCAGGGCGTCGCTTTCCTGCTCAAGCACGGTCGCAGCTGTCGCTAAGGTCTGCGCATGATTGCTCGCATCTGTAGACGCCGCCGCGACTTCGCGAATGCCGTCGTCTATCGCCTTCGTCCGTTGTTCGGCGTCGGCGACGCGATTGGCGATATCGCTCGTAGCGCTGCTTTGTTGCTGGATTGCAGCCGCCATGGCCCCCGCGCGTTGTTCAACCGCCCGCAGCATGCCAGCCACGCCATCAATCGCTGTGGCGCTAGACTTCGTTTGATCCTGAATTTCAGTGATCTGTTCGTCGATCTGCAACGTTGCGCTGGAAGTTTGGTTCGCGAGCGACTTCACCTCGGCAGCGACGACGGCAAAACCTTTGCCGGCTTCCCCTGCCCGCGCGGCCTCAATCGTCGCATTGAGCGCCAACAGATTGGTCTTGCCCGCGATGCTGTCGATCAGCTTGACAACCGCCCCAATCGTCTCGGACGCAGATGC
>JAYNYG010000032.1:17931-47152 GCA_038102935.1 Alphaproteobacteria bacterium
GAGGTTTCGATTGCGCCTGCAGCGGAGCGGACCTGGCCTTCCAGTTGATCCGCCATCTCCAAAAGCGCATGGCGGCGGGCGGACGCAGCCTTCCGTTCAGCGCTCTCCTGCTCTTCCCTTAAGGTCTCCATTTCGAGACCGCTTAGCCGGTAGGGTTCTGCTGCTTCTAGCAACCGTCCAAATTCATCACGCCGCCCGCCCACATCAATTGGGCTTGAATAGTCCCCAGCGCCGAGGGCAGCGAAACATTGAATGACCCGATTGATCGGTTTGACGATCATCCGACTGATGAGCACCGCCACCCCGCAGCTCAGCAAAAGACCGAGCAACACAGCTGCAAGCGACATTGCGCGGCTATCCGCATTCAATTTCTCAATTCGTTGAATGGCTTTTGTTGCAATGCCGGTAGCGGCGAGGCGCAGATCTGCGCTCGCAGAAAGCGCAATCATCTGCGCTTCCGCATTAGCCGCGTCCGCAATGAGCAGTTCCTTAAATCCGTTTTGAAAGGCCTTGATGCTCTCGATGAGCGGCGGCGCCTTCTTGCCCGTTCGCAATGGATCCAGCTTCAGCAGCGTCGCCCCGCCTTCAGCGATGCGCGAAACTTTTTGGTCGATAAGCTCGGCTACGGCAGGGTTTCGGGTACGCATATATTTCGCCTGCGCCAAGCGCATTTCGGTGCTGAGCGCCGCCATCGTGCGCAACGTTTTTTCGACTGCCCGCGCGCCCTCCGCTTTGAGTTCTGTTTTCTGCGCGGATCGGATCATATTCGGCAGGCCCGTTTGACTGCCTGCCTTTAACGCGGCGGCGAGGCGCTTCTCGATTTTGCGCACAAGCACGTTGAGCAGCACCGCACGCCTTTGCGCACTCGCTGCCAGCGCAATCATCTCCGCCTGGAACATCTCCGCGTGGTCACTATTCGCCGCCTCAAGGGCGGTTGCCGTATTGGTGGCGTCTGTCAGCGCCACAAACGCTGATCGATATCCGGCGCTGAACGCCTGGTGTTCTTGTAGCGCGCCGGATTGGTCTGCGAGCCCTTGGCTGGTCGCAATTTCATCGATTCGGGCAAGCAGCCTATCGGTTTGATTGAGGACAGCTTCCGCCTGCTCTGGCGCACCGCCAAGCTGGTAGACGCGCTGCGCGAGGCGGACGTCCAGCATACCTGTCTGGACATCATGCAGTTGGCGCTCTGCCTTACTGGCCTCAGAAACCGCGTCTGCGGAGACTTGATAGACGCCGACAATACTGGCCGCAATCAGCAAAAGCAGGCCGAAGCCGCTGGCAAGCTTAACGAGAACGCTCATTTGCTGTCAGCCTGCCCGCGCGCCGGACCGTTACAGCAGGCTCTCGATGTTCAGGCCGACAGTGATCGCGCCAATGGGCTCGCCGGTCGCTGGGTCAGAGATTGTTGCGCTGATCTGGCTTTGGAACTTCTGCGTGCTTTCATCGAATTCAACCTCATCGATGAAAATCGCCCCGGCGCCAACGGCATAGGTTTTCTGCCATTTGCTTTCGTCGCCCTGCATATAGTCTGAAGTCACATCGGATTGGCCGACATTCAGGCCACGGTTATCCATGACCAAAACTTCTGTCACCGTATCTGGATGGGCCGCCTTCAAACGCTTCAGGATTTTGGAAGCGGCGCTCGCCATCGTTCTATCAATCAATGCGCCGCCGCCTTGCTTCGCCTCAGCCCGCCATTGCTGGTCCAGCGTTTGAATGGTTTCGGCGGAAATATCCGCATGAACGCCGTTCTGGCGCTTGACCTCGGCGACGATTGCCGGATCTGAGAGATTGGGCTTTACCGACTCAGCAAAGAATTTCTGAATTTGCGGGCTGAATTCGTTCGCGATTGGGCTTGAGATTGCGATGGCGGCGAATATCGCAGTTGCAGCGATGGTGAAGGTTTTAGGCATGTCAGACGGCTCCCCATGAATTCAGATTCTGGCCAACAGGCGGATTTCCATCCTTGCTGACCGGGGAATGTTGCAAATTTTCCTTAGAGCATCGTCCGTAAACGCGAAAGAGGCGGCGCCCGTTCGAGCGCCGCCTCCCTCATCGTCCAGTCTTGGATAGGCTTAGTTCGAAGCGTCGATGACGTCGCCGAAGAGAGCCCATTTCTGACCGTCAAACTTAGACAGCTGCGCTGCCTGGATCGGGTAGAAATCCGTTGGGCTGGTGTTGACCAGAATGCCAGGAAGAACCATTGGCAGCTCAAGATCTTTCACGTTCGCTGCACAGCCCATGATGCCTTTACGGGTCATGTCTTCGCAATTGTCCAAAACATGATGGAGCAGCTTGGAGACATTGTAGCCGAGGCCATAGTTCACGTCGCCACGGTCAGCATCGGGCAGGTTGCGGTCCATCCATGCGGACCACTCTTTGAAGCCGTCCGTTTCGGCCCACTGCGGATCAGTTGGATCTTTCATCCACTGAGCAGTGATCAAACCTTCAGAGCAATCGAGCCCGGCAGGCTTCAACGTAGCGCTCACGGAGGAGGACACGTTGTTCAGGAGGTGCAGAGGCTTCCAATCGATCTCACAGGATTTGCGAATGGCCTGCGCAGCGAACTTCGGAATGGAGATATTCACGAAGACGTTGGCGCCGGAGTCTTTCATCGCAAGAATCTGGCTATCAACTGTCGGATCAGTCGTCTCGTATGGCAGCATTGAGACGATCAGGTCTTTTTTGTCGCCAAGACCGCGCAGGAAGCCGTCCCGGTAATCTTTGCCGTAATCGTCATTTTGGAACAGGACGGCGATTTTCGGGTTCTCTACATTGTCGAGAACATACTTGGCGTAAATTTCGCCTTCCACGTCATAAGTCGGCTGGAAACCCATCGTCCAAGGGTATTTTTCCGGCTGACCCCATTTAGAAGCGCCAGTCGCTACAAAGAGCTGCGGCACTTTCTTCTGGTTCATGTACTTATGAATAGCGGAGTTCGTCGGCGTGCCCAGAGATTGGAACAAGAACGCGATTTTCTCTTTTTCAACGAGCTTGCGAACCTGCTGCACTGTGCGCGGCGGGCTATAGCCGTCATCAAGGGAGATGAACTCAATCGTGCGGCCATTGATGCCGCCTTTCGTGTTCATTTCCTTGAAGTAAGCAGAGATCGCTTTGCCGATAACACTGTACGCAGACGCTGGGCCGGAATACGGGTTCGTGTTGCCAATCTTGATCGACGTATCGGTGATGCCGGTAGAGTCCGCAACAGCGGCGCCCCCGGACATAACGCTGGCCGCCACGGCGGCGAGCAGAATACGTTTCAGTTTCATATAAAACCTCCCTCGGTTTACGTTTCTTAGTTTGTTGACGTTAGCTGGAAGACACGCGCTTGAGACGCGCCATCCCGCGTTCGATAGCGCCCCAAATCCCGAAGGGCGCGAAGTACATCATTAATATCAGGAATATGCCGAAAGTCACCCAAGGCGGTGGGATCAGGTCTGACAGATTACTGACTTCTTCCGCGTATTCCTGGCCAAACACATAAAACAGGCCGCCCAGCAAAGCCCCCGGGATTGAGACGATGCCGCCGACCACGGAGCCAACCAACAGATACACAGCAATGAAGAAGTTGAACGTGTCTGGCGACACGAACGCGTTGGCGAAGGCGAAAAACGCTCCGCCCAAGCCTGCGAACATCGCGCTGATGCCGAAGGTCGTTGTTTTATAGAGCGCGGTGTTGATGCCCATAGTGCTGGCGGCGATCGGGTTATCCCGAATCGCCATGATCGCCCGCCCGGACCGGCTATGCAGCAACGCCCAGGTCAACGCCATAAGCGCTACAAACACAATCCAAGTCACATAGTAAAGCGACTGATCGATGCTGAAGCCAAGCAAAGCGCCTGGCTTATCGAAGAACAGGCCCTGGACGCCGCCGGTCCAATGTTCGAGCGCATCCACCTTCAGGATTTGCGGCGTCGCGACGGCTAGCGCGAAGGTCGCGAGCGCCAGGTACAAGCCTTCAAGCCTGAGGGCAGGGAAACCGAATAGAAAACCAACAATAAAGGCGGCCATCGCCACAAATGGCAGCGTCGCATAGGGATGCCAGCCAAAGTGGCTGACCATGATAGCCGCCGTATAGGCGCCGATCGCAAAGAAAGCGCTATGGCCAATGGAGAACTGGCCATTATATCCGGTTAGGATATTCAGCCCCAGAATGGCGATGCCGTAGGAGAAGGCCACCGTGATCTGGTAGGAGTCGTAATCCTCCACGATCAGCGGCACGAGACAACCGAAGGCGACGAGCGCGCCGAAGGAAAGCGCCAGTTTAGGCGTGAGGGCGTTGGGACGAATCATCTCTGCTACACCCGCTTGATCACGACGCGGCCAAACAGCCCCGCCGGTTTAAACATCAGCACGCCAACAATCAGCACCAGCGCGAAGGTCAACCCGAGCTCACTGCCGCCTGGAACGTATTGGCGCGCCCAGTTTTCCAGAACGCCGACGATCAACCCGCCTGCCACCGCGCCGCCAGGGCTATTTACCCCGCCAAGCAACGCGCCAGCGAAGCCGTAGAGCAGCACGCCAGACATCATATTCGGTTCAAGGAACACAATCGGCGCCACAAGAACGCCGCCGACAGCGCCGATGGCAGAGGCCAAGCCCCAGCCGAGCGCCAACATCCAACCGACCGATACGCCAACCAGTCTGGCTGAATCTGGATCTGCCGCCGCCGCCTTCATCGCCAGGCCCACTTTTGTGAACTTGAAGAACATGAACACGACCAGCAACAACGCCAGCGTGAAAACGATGACGCCCAGGTTATGAGAACTAATCAGCGTCGATGAGAAGCCCATGTCTTCCGGGAACAAGCTCGGCAAGGATTTTGTCGTGTGCTCCCAGAACCAACCTGCAAGATTGTTGAAGATCATCAGCAGACCGATGAACACAATGATCTGATTGAAGATCGGCGCAGATTCGACCGGCTTAACGATGATCCGCTCAATCAGGATGCCAGCCACGAACGAAAGCGCCACCGCCAACACGAAAGCGAGCCAGATTGACCCCGTCGACTGGAATATCGCCCAGGCGACGAAGGTCGAGAACATCGCCATTTCGCCCTGGGCGAAGTTAAAGTGGTCCGTCGCCTGGTAGATCATGACGACCGCTAACGCTACACAGGCGTAAATTGAGCCTATCGCCAGGCCAGCAAGCGTTAGTTGGAGAAAAAGATCCACGCGCTAGCCCTCCTAATAACCGAGATATGTGCGACGGACGGTTTCGTCGTCGCGTAAAACAGATGATTCGCCGCTCATGACCACATTGCCCGTTTCCATCAAATAGGCGTGGTCGGCCAAGTTCAGCGCGATATTCGCGTTCTGCTCGACCAGCAGCATGGATGCGCCTTCCACTTCGCGGATACGCGCCATGATTTCGTAGATTTCCTGAACAATCAGCGGGGCAAGGCCAAAGGATGGCTCGTCCAGCAGCATCAACTTGGGGCGAAGCATCAGCGCGCGGCCAATGGCCAGCATCTGCTGCTCACCGCCAGAAAGCGTGCCCGCCTGCTGTTTCATGCGTTCTTTGAGGCGTGGGAAGTAAGCGTAGACGCGCTCGACATCTTCCGCCACTTCCGTCTTGTTCTTCCGGGTATAAGCGCCAAGCTCGAGGTTTTCCTCGACCGACTGGCGCACAAAGGTGCCACGCCCCTCCGGCACATGGGCGATACCGAGCCGTGCGATCTTTTCAGAGGCGAGGCCGGTGATGTCCTCACCCTGATACTCAATCGAGCCTTCGGTTCGCACCATCCGGCTGATCGCGCGCAGCGTTGTCGTTTTACCGGCGCCATTCGCGCCTAGAATTGTTGTGATCGAGCCTTCGTCGATCTCGAAATCTACGCCATGCAAAGCCTGTGTCTGGCGATAGTAGGCCTTGAGTCCCTTAACCTTGAGCAGCGGCATCAGTCGTCCCCAGATAGGCTTCGATAACTTTGGGGTCCTGCTGCACTTCCGCCGGCGTGCCGTCCGCAATTTTGCGGCCAAAGTCGATTGCGACGACTTTGTCGGAAACCTGCATGACCAGGCTCATGTGATGCTCCACCAGGAGGACGGTCGTATCGCGCTCGTCCCTGATTTGGCGGATTTGCTGTTTGAGGTGATCGAGCTCTTCGTGGTTCAACCCGCCCGCAGGCTCATCCAGCAGCAAAAGCTCCGGCTCGCTCGCCAGCGCGCGCGCCAACTCAACGCGTTTTTGATAACCGAACGGCAGGCCGCCGACGGGCTTATCAATCACGTCTGTCAGCTCCATGAATTCAATCAGCTCCATCGACCGCTGCCGGAGCGCCCGCTCTTCCTGGCCCACTTTAGGTAGGCGGAAAGCGTTAGCGATAAAGCTGGATTCAGTCTTGCAATGACCGCCGATCATGACGTTGTTCAACACTGAAAGCGTTGGGAACAGCGCCAAGTTCTGGAATGTCCGGCCGATGCCCAATGGGGCGATATCATCCGGCTTTTTGCCAAGGATGGTCTCGCCCTTGAAGGTGATATCGCCCGAATTCGGCGTGTAGAGCCGGGACAGGCAATTAAACAGCGTCGTCTTCCCCGCGCCATTCGGCCCGATCAGCCCGACGATATCGCCTTTTGGAATTGTGAACGTCACGCCATCCAGCGCGATAATGCCGCCGAAGCGCACTTCAACGCCGCTGACTTCAAGCAATGCTGTCATGCCCAGATTTCTCCTGCGCGCTCAGCAATCGCAAGGTTGACTGCATCAACCACGCGAGACCCTCCCTGATACTGCATTTCGCTATTCATTATAGGCCGATAGCGATCCCCCAATTCAGTACCGCGCCTGCGCCGAGGATGCAACGGGGTATGAGAGCAACGGACGAGCAAACGCCTGCAACCGCCGAAATGCTGCGATTAGGCGGATACCGGCGGAATGCTTTCCCTTATCCAGCGGGCGATTGCGGCCATGTGGGCGTCCTGGTGCGGCAGGCCGATTACTTGCGCGCCGACAGGCATGCCGCCAACGCTTAGCATTGGGGCGGTGACCACGGGCGCGAACAGCATTGAGCTTGGATAGTTAAAGATCGCATCGCCCGTTGGCCTCCGCGCCAATGGTTCGCCAGGCGCATCGCCCGCCCAGAGCGAGGCTGGGCCGGGGCACGAAAGGCTGATCGCTGCGTCCGCGACGCCGCCGATCTCCGCATGCGCGGCTTGGGCCGCTGCACGGTCCGCCAATGCCGCCTGATAATCCGCCGGCGTCATCCGCTCCGCCGCTTCCAACACCGCAAGCGCACGGGCGCTGATGGCGCCCTCCCCCATATCCGCCAGATTGCGATTGCCCCAGCGGTTCTCCCAACCGGTAATCTGGACGCAGATGCGCGCGGCCTCCGCAATTGCATCCTCCAGCCGCCTGGCTTCTGGCGACGCAGCCCGCCGCAACAACCGAATACCCGCTGCGGCCAAGCGCTCCAGCAACAATTCAAACGCGTCGACGGTCCGCGCATCCAGACTGGGCCATCCAGCCGTCTCTAGCACGATCAGCGTCGCCGGTTTCATCGCCGCTGGCGCTTCGGGCGGGCCGCTGAGCGCCTGTTTGCCGGGATCACCGCCAACGCGCACTGCAATTTCATACGCGACCTGCCACATATCCTCGAACGCATTGGCATGGACGCCGTGGGTGCTCATGCTTGTCGCCTGCCGCTCGCCGCGATTGATCGCGCCCTGGCTCGGCTTCAGCGCAACGTTGCCGCAATACCCGGCAGGCCGGATGATCGATCCGCCAACCTGCGTCCCGATCGCTGCAGGCATCATACCCGCCGCAACGGCTGCAGCGGACCCAGACGACGATCCGCCCGGCGTCCGCGCCTGATCAAACGGATTGGTTGTCGGTCCTGGATGTGAACCGCCTAATTCTGCGGTTACAGTTTTCCCGAAGATCACGGCCCCCGCTTCCCGGAGCGCGCGGACGGCGGCGTTATCCCGCTTCGGGAAATTGCCTTTGAGGATGGCGCAATTCATCTCCGTCGGCATATCTTTGGTTTCAAGCAGGTCTTTGACGCCAATGGGCATGCCGTCAATTGGGGAAAGCGGACGCCCGCTCCGCCAGCGTTCTGTGCTGGCGTCAGCGGCGGCGCGGCTAGCCGTCTCGTTCAGATGCGCAAACGCCTGAACGGTTGGCTCGCGCTGAGCGACCGTTTCCATACAGCGTTCAAGATAGGCGCGCGGCGTATCGGCGCCCGCCTGGAAAGCTGGCCGAACATCATGGAATGTCAGCCCGCGAAAACTGTTGGGATCATAAGACATCTGCGCGCCTCCGGTCGTGCCGAGGACGCTACTGTAGACCGAAAGGGCTATGCCGCCAAAATGTCATCCACTTGGCTAACCAATTCACGCAAATGGATCGGCTTCGTCAGGACTTGGGCGGCGCTTAGCGCTTCGTCATGGGCGCGCAACGCGACAGCGGCGAATCCGGTGATCAGCACGACACGCATGGCCGGATCATCGTCCGAAGCGCGGCGCGCGAGCTCAATGCCATCAAGGCCTGGCATGACAATATCCGCCAATAGCAGATCGAAGCGATCCGCGATCAACGCCGCAAGCGCATCCACGCCGTCGCCGACAGCCTCCACATCATGGCCCGCACGCTCAAGCGCGCGTTTCAGAAACGCCCGCATAAAATCATCATCTTCAGCAAGTAAAATCCGCGCCATATCGGCCTCTCAGTTAAGTCCTTGATGAGAACTATATCAGGGGCTTGTCACAGAACGGTTAACCGCCGTTTTGTTTTGGCGCAGGGCCGGTGCGGCGGTTCCAATGGCCCATCTTGCGGCCTGGGCGCGCTTCCGCTTTGCCGTATAGATGCAAGGCGATGCCCGGCTCATCCAGCAATTCAGGCCAACTATCAGCCTCATCGCCGAGGAGATTGTGCATTTCCGCCTTCGCCGTCGCCGACGGATCGCCGAGCGGCAGGCCCATAACGGCGCGGGTCAATTGTTCAAATTGGCAGGTGAGCGCCGCGTCCATGCTCCAATGGCCGGAGTTGTGCGGGCGGGGCGCCATCTCATTGGCAAGCAGGCGGCCATCGGGCGTCACAAACATCTCGACTGCAAGCAAGCCGACCATGCCAAGCGCATCCATCGCCCGCATGGCCATCGCTTCGGCCTCAGCCGCCAGCGGGCCAAGATTTTCTGCGGGCGCTAGCGTTGTCTTCAGGATGTGATTCTCGTGGATATTTTCGACCGGCTGATACGCAGCCGTCCGGCCATGGATATCGCGCGCCGCGATAACAGAAATTTCCCGTTCGAAGGCTATAAAACCTTCAGCAATCGATGGCGCTTCGCCAAGATCCCGCCATGCAGCTTCGGCTTCAGCTGGCGATGCGACTTTGACCTGGCCCTTGCCGTCATAACCAAAGCGCCGTGTTTTCACGACGACTGGCGCGCCAAGCACATCCAGCGCTTTCACAATATCAGCGGCGCTATCCACGGCTTGGTAGGGCGCCACGCCAGCGCCGACGCTTTCCAGAAACTGCTTTTCGACCATCCTGTCCTGTGCAGCAGCAAGGCAATCTGCCCCAGGGCGGACTGGCGCATGCGCGGCGAGTATTTCCAAGGCCGAAACCGGCACATTTTCGAACTCTAACGTCACCGCATCGACCGCCGCCCCGAAAGCCTGAAGCGCCGCAGTATCGGTATAGTCCGCCTGCGTCACCGAGGCCGCAACCTGCCCCGCTGGCGTGTCAGCCTCGGGAGCGAAAATATGCGCTTTGTAGCCGAGCCGAGCCGCCGCCAGCGCCGTCATCCGGCCAAGCTGCCCGCCGCCCAGAATGCCGATAACGCCGCCGGGGGGAATGGCCGAATCAGTCTTCGGGGGCATCTGGCACATCCGCTGTTTGTTGTTCGCGCCACGCTGCCAGCCGTGTCCCAAGCGCTGGATCGCTGAGCGCTAGGATCTGGGCGGCCAGAAGGCCTGCATTCTTTGCTCCAGCCTCGCCAATCGCCAAGGTCGCGACCGGAACGCCGCCGGGCATCTGGACAATGGAAAGCAAGCTATCAAGCCCGTTCAGCGCCTTGCTGGGCGCCGGAACACCAAGCACAGGCAACGCGGTCATAGAAGCTGCCATGCCCGGCAGATGCGCAGCGCCGCCTGCACAGGCGATCAGCACCTTCAAACCGCGCGCTTCGGCGCCTCGGGCATAATCATACAGCCGGTCCGGTGTGCGATGGGCGGAGACGACTTTGCTTTCATGAGGAACGCCCAGCGCTTCAAGCACCTCTGCCGCGCGGCCAATCGTCGGCCAGTCTGAACGGCTGCCCATGATGATGCCGACCAGCGGCGTATCTTTATCTGTCACGCCTTCCAGGCTCCCACGGCGCCAGGCGGTTAGCCCGACTTAACGAAAGCGCGGCAGTATAGGGCGCGAATGACCTCACGCAAGCAGATCCAGCGCTACAAAACGACGAATGCGGCTGGCTTTTCTTTACCTCAACTTAATTGCGGCGCTCTAGCTTATCGGCACTCCCGTGAATCAGTGCGCGGTTTTACGTGCTGGATCGGATGACCCAAGGAGTCGTAAGCCTTATGAAGATCAGCTCTCAGGCGCCGGTTCGGGCTGCTGCTGCGCCTCGTCCTGCCGGGCGCACGACAGCGCCCGCCAAAGCAGGCCCCTCTGGACAAGCAGCGGCGGCTGCGCCGACAACATCCCTCATGGGCATTCCGACCGAAGAGCTGACGCCCAAAGTCCGCGTCGCCATTGAAACGCTGATGAACGAAGTCGAGCGCCTCCGCCGCGATATCGACGAAATGAAGCACCAAAACGAACATCTGGAAAAGCTGGCGGACGAAGATTCTCTCCTGCCTGTCATCAACCGACGCGCCTTTGTGCGCGAACTATCCCGCGCCATGTCCTTTGCGCAACGCTACACATAGCCTTCCAGCCTTGCGTTCTTTGACGTCAACAACATGAAAACCATCAACGATGAGCTTGGCCACGCCGCTGGCGACGCAGCGCTTATGCACGTTGCCGAGAAGCTGATGGAGCATGTGCGCCATTCGGATGTCGTCGGCAGGCTTGGCGGCGATGAATTTGGCGTTGTCCTGGCCCAGGCAGACGAAGAGGCGGCCCAGCGCAAGACTGAAGAACTGGCCGCCGCTATCAATAATCATCCCGCGACCTGGAATGGCCGCGAGATCAAGGTTGCGGTCGCCCACGGCCAATATACCTTCAGCGGCAAAGAAGAGCCGAGCCAAGCCCTACTCGCCGCCGACCAGGCGATGTACCGCCACAAACGCGCTGCTGGCGCCGGGCGCTAAGGTATTTCTGCTTTAATCGCCACTTGATCGCGGCGCTTCGTCAAAGCCGCGTTCAATGAATGCCGCCAACGCAGCGACAGCCGCCCGCGCATCTTTGCCATGGGCCGCCAAGTCGACCTGGGTCCCCGGCCCTGCCCCTAGCATCAACAAATCCATAATCGAATCCGCTTCAGCCACCTCGCCAGAGGCGCTGATCGTGACATGGGCTTCATAATTCCCAACGAGCTTTGAGATCGCCGCAGATGGCCGGGCGTGTAATCCGCGCGCATTGCAGATCGAGACCCTCTGGCGAACTGCATCGTCCTCGGCCTTCGCAGCCTGCTGCATCAGGAGACATCATCCAATACACGGCTGGCCATTCGGATATATTTATGGCCAGCGTCTTCAGCAGCCCGCGCCGCATCTTTCAAGTTCATGCGGCTCCGCACTTGCGCCAGTTTCACCAGCATTGGCAAATTGGCGCCTGCAATCACTTCAACGGGCGCGCTCTCCATCACTGAAATGGCGAGATTTGATGGCGTGCCGCCGAACATATCCGTCAGCACAACTGCGCCTTCGCCCCCATCTACCCGCGCGATGGCCGCCAATATTTCCTTCCGGCAATCCGCTGGATCGTCCTTCGGACCAATGGCGATGCTTTCGGCCTGCTCCATCTGGCCAACAACATGCTCCGCCGCGCGCAGCAGTTCCAAGGCCAAACGGCCATGGCTGACGATGACAATGCCGATCATGAAGCGGCCTCAAGCGGGTTCACATCTGCTCTCCGTTCGATCTCCCGGTGGGTGATCTGAACTGGCCAGCCGCGTTCCGTCAACAGCTTGCCGAGATGCTCCGCCACCGTAACAGACCGATGGCGCCCGCCAGTGCAGCCAATGCCGACAGTCAGGTAGCTTTTGCCTTCATGTTCATAGAGCGGCAGCAGGAATGCGACCATGTCCTCAAGCTTCGACATAAATGGGTCATAGCTTGGGTCTGCGGCGACAAATTCGTTCACGCGGCTATCCAAGCCCGTTAAAGCGCGAAGATCATCCTGATAATGCGGGTTCGCCAGGAACCGCACGTCAAATACCAGGTCAGCGCCGCGCGGGCTGCGCTTGGCGAAGGAGAAACTGTCAATCGCGACGGAGAGATGCTGCACACCGCCCGCGCTGAACGCTGCCTGAACCAATCGGCGCAAATCGCGCGCGGAGAGCAGCGAGGTATCGATCAGCCGTTCGGCGTGGATGCGCAAAGGCTCGAGCAGCGCTTTCTCCTGCCGGATCGCTTGGGCTGGGGATGGCGCATCGGCGATGGGATGGCGGCGGCGAGTTTCCGTGAAGCGCCGAATAGCGGTGCCGACTTCGCAATCCAGGAACACCAATCGCGCGCCTGGATATTCCGTGAGCAGGTCGACGACCGCCTCGACAGAAAATCCACGGCTGCGGATATCGACACCGATGGCGAGGCCCGGACCATCCGCGCCCTCTGCGATGAGGGCAGAGGCTAAAGTCAGCGGCGGATTATCGACAGCGACAAAGCCCGTATCTTCCAATGCGCGGAGCGCCGTTGATTTACCCGCGCCCGAGATGCCGGTGACGATGACGACATTAGGCCGACCCACCTCAAGAAATTTCGAAATATCGACTGAGTCTTCCGCCATCGCAGCATCCCTCCAGGACGCCGAATATCATGCGGACGGGCCGGAAAGACAACTTAATTCGGATCACAATTCGCTTAAGCCAACCTATTTACGGTCGTTCAGGGTCACGCCATCCAATGCAGATAAAGTTACGATAAAACGAGCGCCGATCACCGCGCCATCTGGATTGAGCCGGTTCTCCGCTCGGATCGCGCCGCCATGAGCCGTCACAATCTGGCGGGAGATCGAGAGGCCTAGCCCAGAATGGCCGCCGAACGCCTCTGAAGCCGGACGCTCTGAATAAAACCGATCAAAGATTGCTTCTTCCTTGCCAGGCGGCAGGCCGGGGCCCTCATCCGATACAGTGACTGTCAGGACATCATCATCATCCGGCGTGCCCGCCGCCCGACGGCTGATGCTGACATCAATGCGGCCGCCGGGCGGGCTGAACGAGCGAGCGTTGGCCAGAAGGTTCCGGAAGACTTGCCCCAGCCGCACCTCAACGCCTTCTGTCACCGCGCTGCCGCCATTTGCAGCGACGCCCGGCGTCAACTCCAGACGGAGACGCGGCGCCGTTGCGTCATCATCATCCAAAGCCGCCGTTTCGATATCTATGAAGGTGCGGATCATCAGCGCCAGATCAACCGGTTCAGCCTGTTCCCGCGCCAATTCAGAATCCAAACGCGACGCGTCGGAGATATCGCTGATCAGCCGGTCCAAGCGCTGGACATCGTTCTGGATGACGGCGAGCAGGCGATTGCGGCGCTCCTCATCATCGACACGGGCGACGGTTTCAACCGCGCTCTTGAGCGATGTCAGCGGATTCTTGATTTCATGCGCCACATCCGCTGCAAACCGTTCCGTCGCCGCCATGCGTTGGCGGATCGCATCGGTCATGTCTCTGAGGGCGGTCGAAAGATCGCCGATCTCATCCCGGCGCTTCGACAGGTCCGGGATCGGCTGATCAAGCACCATCCGCCCGCGCACCCTATCCGCCGCAAGCGCCAACACCCTAAGCGGCCGGGCGATCGCCCCCGCCAGATAGAGCGTGGCGATAGAAGTGATCGCAACAGCGAGCGCGAATATCTGCAAGATATCAAAGCGCACAGATCGCACGGCCTCAGACACGCGGTCAGCAGGCCTCGACAGCATCACGGCGCCAATGACTTTCTTAAAGCGCTGCGCAGGGGCGGCAGCGCTGACAATCAACCGGCCATCCTCCATCCGCCGAACAGACCCGCCGGTCTCTCCTGCAATTGCAGCGGCGGATTCCCAATAATCCTCTGCCGACTGATCCTCCCGCTCCCGATAGAGTTGTCGGCGACGGATGAACCGCTCCCAGCCTGGAGAGATAAAATTATATACAGCGTTGAACGCACGCTCACCGCCGCTCGTCCGGTCTGGCGGGGCGAGTGCTTCAATGTGGATAAGCCCGCCTTTGCTGACGACACGGCGGCTATCGAGCAGCAGCTTGCTATCTGGCATAAACAAGCGGATACGCGGACCTTCCGGCGTCGCGACACGGTTGACGAGGCGGCGCGCAAGCTCTGGATCCAGGGCGATGTTGAAGCGGCGGGGTTCGGTATCCTCGACGCTTGCAGTTTCGCCGAGCGCCTGGGCGATCAGTGTCGCCTGCGCCTCAAGAATATCAATCTCGCTATCGATCAGCCGGGTTTCATAATCTTCAAGATACAAGAGCCCGATGACCAGCATCGCCGGACCGATCAAATTGACCAGCAGCATGCCGCGCGCAAGGGGCGAAAAAATCCGCCGACGCCTACGGCGGCCAGGGCGCGTTTTTGCAGCCTTTGCCTTTTTCTGGCGCGCCGGTTTTTTCTCTGACGCGGCGGCCGGCCGCGTTTCGCCTTGTAACGCCCCCCGCGTCATAGGTCGCCGCTACTCAGCCTTGTAGCGATAGCCGACGCCATAAAGCGTTTCGATTTCAGAGAACTCCTCATCGCTCTGGCGGAGTTTCTTGCGGAGGCGCTTGATGTGGCTGTCGATGGTGCGGTCGTCCACATAGATGCTGTCGCCGTAAGCGGCATCCATCAGCTGGTCCCGGGTCTTCACGAAACCGGGGCGAATGGCGAGCGCCTTCAGCAGCAGAAATTCTGTGACGGTCAACGTCACATGCTTGCCTTTCCAAGCGCAAAGATGGCGCGCGCCATCCATCACCAGATGGCCGCGGGTGAATTGCTCAGCGCCGGTTTGCGCCGTCTGGTCCTCAAGCTCGACCCGGCGCAGCAGCGTGCGGATACGCTCGATTAGGAGACGTTGGGAGAAAGGCTTGCGGATATAATCATCCGCGCCAAGGCGGAGGCCCAGCACTTCATCCACCTCATCATCTTTTGATGTGAGGAAGATGATCGGCAGGGAGGAGGCGCGGGCGCGGAGCTTTTGCAGCAGCTCCATCCCGTCCATGCGCGGCATTTTGATGTCCAGCACGGCCAGGTCGACCGGCGTCTGGCCAATGCCGCGCAGCGCCTGTTCGCCGTCGGTATATGTATCCACGCCGAAGCCTTCGGCCTCCAGCGCCATGGAAACGGATGTCAGGATATTACGGTCGTCATCGACCAAAGCGACTTTCTGCGTCATCGGATCTGCCCTCTCATTGCCCTCGGTATACCTTAGAATGACCTGAAATGTGTTCAGAATTCGGCTTCTTCGCGCCGCGCTTGTGAAACATGGACAAGCGCTGGCCAAGGTGGTTCCATTCCATATGACCGTCTTCGCCAGCGAAAGCGCATTATGACAGCAGATATCCGGCTCGCCGTAGACATCGGCGGCACCTTCACAGATTTGGCCCTGGAAACCCCATCCGGCCCCCATTCCCACAAGCTTCTGACGACGCCAGAGGCGCCCGAACGGGCCGTGATGCAGGGTGTGGCCGAAATTCTGGACGCCAGCGGTTTCAAGCCTGCGGATGTCGGTCTCGTCATCCACGGCACGACTTTGGCGACCAATGCGATCATCGAACGCAAAGGCGCCAAGACGGCCCTGGTGACGACCGAAGGGTTCAGGGATTCTGTTGAAATCGCCTATGAGCACCGCTTCGACCAATACGACCTTTATATGGAACGCCCAGAACCTCTGGCCCCACGCTGGCGCCGCTTGGAAGTGCCGGAACGCATGGCGGCTGATGGGACAGTGTTGCTGGAGCTCGACGAATCCGCCGTTCGAAGCGTTGCAGCGCAGATTAAAGCTGATGATGTTGAAGCCGTCGCTGTCACCTTCCTGCATTCATATGTAAACCCGGATCATGAACGCCGGGCGGGCGCGATACTGGCTGAATTGCTACCAGGCGTCGCGATCACTTTGAGCCACGAAGTCTGTCCCGAAATCCGGGAATATGAGCGAACCTCAACCGCACTTGCCAACGCTTATGTCCAGCCGCTGATGGCAGGCTATCTGCAACGCCTGGAAACCGGCTTGCAGGACGCTGGCGTTAATTGTCCGCTATTGCTGATGATGTCCTCCGGCGGCGTCGTCACAGTGGATACCGCGATGCGGCAGCCGATTCGGCTCGTGGAATCTGGCCCGGCGGGCGGCGCCATTCTGGCTGCTGCAATCGCCGCCGAAAACAACGAACCCAAGGCGCTCGCCTTCGATATGGGCGGCACCACCGCCAAACTTACGCTGATCGACGATATGCAGCCGCAATATGCCCGCTCTTTTGAAGTCGCCCGCGCATACCGGTTCTTGAAAGGCAGCGGTCTGCCCCTGCGCATTCCCGTGATCGACATGGTCGAGATTGGCGCTGGCGGCGGGTCCATCGCGCGCGTCGATGATTTGCGGCGCATCACTGTCGGCCCAGATAGTGCGGGCGCAGCGCCCGGCCCCGCCGCATACAGCCAGGGCGGCGACAACCCAACGGTGACGGACGCAGATATCGTCATGGGCCGGATTGATCCCGCGAATTTTGCTGGCGGCAAGATGGCGCTGGATGGCGCTGCCGCTGAAGCCGCCGTCACCCGCGATGTTGGCGAGCCGCTTGGCCTTGAAGCACTGGCCGCAGCGGCGGGCGTTGGCGAAATCGTGGATGAAAACATGGCGAACGCCGCGCGCGTTCATGCGGTTGAAAACGGCAAGGATACCGAAGGCCGCGCTATGATCGCCTTTGGCGGCGCCGCTCCCCTGCATGCGGCGCGCTTGGCGCAGAAGCTTGGCATTCCGCGCGTGATCGTGCCGAAGGGCGCCGGCGTCGGCAGCGCTTTCGGCTTCCTGGCTGCGCCCATCGCCTATGAAGTCGCCCGCTCCAAGCTTATCACGCTCAGCCCGTTCGATGCAGATGGCCTGAATGCGCTGTTCGCGGAAATGCGCGGCGAGGCTGAGGCCGTCGTCGAGCTCGGCGCTGGCGATAACGCGCCCCTGGTCGAGCGCCGCGTCGCGTATATGCGCTATCGCGGCCAGGGCCATGAAATTGCTGTGCCGCTGCCCTCCCAGCACTATGGCGCGGATGACGCCGCACTTTTGAAAGCGGCGTTCGAGCGGGAATATTCCGCGCTCTTCGGCCGGATCATTCCAAAGCTAGAAATTGAAGCGATCACCTGGACCTTGGCGCTGGCGACAGAGCAAGACGCCGTTGAGGCTTTGGCGGATGTGGGCGATGCGGCGGCCTCCGCCCCTATCGGCAGCCGCCAAGTTTTCGATCCGGCGACCGGCGCCGCCCATGACGCCCAAATCTACGCTCGCACAAGCCTCGCCATTGGCGCTGGCCTCTCTGGTCCCGCGTTGATCGTTGAAGATGAAACAACGACCGTCGTGCCTCCGGGCTTCACCGCCCGCGTAAATGGCGGCGGTCATATCGTTCTCTCTGCCCAAACACATTCCCAGGGGGAGGCTTGAGCCATGCCTGATAGCGCCAACCAAGACGTCATGCAGCGCATCCGCCTCCAGGTCATGTGGGATCGGCTTTTGTCTGTGGTCGAAGAGCAAGCGCAGACGCTTGTCCGCACGGCCTTCTCCACATCAACCCGTGAGGCGGGCGATGTGTCCGCCGGCGTGTTCGACCTGGATGGGCGAATGCTGGCCCAGGCCGTCACCGGCACGCCAGGGCATATCAACTCCATGGCCCGCGCCGTCGTTCACTTCATCCGCGAATTTCCCGTGGAGACGATGAGCGAGGGCGATAGCTACATCACCAATGACCCCTGGATGGGCACTGGCCATCTGCATGATCTGACCGTCGTTTCGCCTTGCTACAAGGACGGCAAGATGGTCGCGCTCTTTGCCTGCACCAGCCATCTGGTTGATATCGGCGGCGTTGGGCAATCACCGGACGGGCGGCAGGTTTATCACGAAGGCCTGTATATCCCGCTGCTGCCGCTGATGAAGAAGGGCGTGATGGAGGAATGGCTGCTGAAGCTGGTGCGCGCCAATGTGCGGGAGCCGATCCAGGTTGAAGGCGATATCTACGCGCTCGCAGCCTGCAATGAGACCGGCGGCGCGCGCCTGCTCGCGATGATGAATGAATATGGCCTGGATAACCTGGACGAGCTTGGCCATCACATCATCACAGAAAGCCGCCAGGGCATGGCGGACGCCATCAACAAAATGCCAAAGGGAACCTGGACCGCCTCCATGCGGATTGACGGTTATGAAACGCCGATTGATCTGGTCGCGATCGTCACCATCGGCGATGGCGAAATCTCGGTCGATTTTGACGGCACCTCCGGCGTTGTTGATCGCGGCATCAACTGCCCCATGTGCTACACGGAGGCCTATACGTCCTTTGGCGTGAAATGCGTCGCGGCCCCAAATATTCCGAACAACGCCGGGACTTTGGACGCCATTAAAGTCACCGCGCCCGAAAATGTGATTGTGAACGCGCCGCATCCAGCCGCCGTCGTCGCCCGATCCACCATTGGCCATATGCTGCCGGATGTGGTGTTCGGCGCGCTTGAGCAAGCAATGCCCGGCGTGGTGCCGGCGGAAGGCACATCCAACCTTTGGACCGTCAAACTGGGCGCAGGCCATGGCATGGGCACCGCAGGCGTCGGCCAACAAACGGCGTTCATGGTGAATTCCTTCCATTCCGGCGGGGCGGGCGCCCGCCCGGCGCAGGACGGCCTTTCGGCGACGCCTTACCCGTCCGGCGTGCGCAATGTGCCGGTTGAGGCGACGGAAGCGATCACGCCCATGGTCGTTTGGCGCAAGGAATTCCGGACGGATTCAGGCGGCGCTGGCAAATATCGCGGCGGGCTTGGCCAGGTGATGGAGATCGAAAACCGTGAGGACGCCCCCTTCGGCATTTTCGCCACCTTCGAACGCGTCCATTACCCGCCACGCGGCCGGGCTGGCGGCGGCAATGGCGCCAATGGGCGGATCAGTCTCGCGAAGTCAGGAACGGATCTTCGGAATAAAGGCTTCCAAACGATCCCGGCGGGCGAACGCCTGGTGATCGAAATGCCCGGCGGCGGCGGCATCGGCGACGCTGCAGACCGCAGCCACGCCGCCATCGCCCGCGATATCAAAGCGGGGCTCGTGACACGCGAAGCCGCGAAACGGGATTATGGCTATGAAGACTGAACTATCCGCTGCAGCGCTTGATCCCGCCACTGTCACAGCATTTCAGACAGATGGCGTTGCGGTATTGCGCGGCGTATTCGCCGATTGGGTGGACGTGTTGCGCGAAGCGGTCGACTTCAACATCGCCAATCCTGGCCCCGACGGGCGCTTCTATACCGGGAAGAAAGGCGGCGGGCGGTTCATGACCGACTATTGCAACTGGACGCGCATTCCAGGCTACCGCGATTTCATCTTCAACTCGAACGCTGCAGACGTCGCCGCGGCGCTGATGGACGCAGAGCGCGTGCAGCTTTTCCACGAACATGTCCTGGTTAAAGAGGCCGCGACCGACGTCACCACGCCCTGGCACCAGGACGCGCCCTATTACAGCGTTAGCGGCCCGAAAACCTTGAGCTTATGGATTCCGCTGGACGATATCCCGCGCGAACGCACGCTTGAATTCATCGGCGGATCGCATCTAGGCGGCGCCAGATACCAGCCGCAACGCTTCAACGGCCAGGCGCTGAATGAAGGCGACGGCCTGCCTGTGCTGCCAGACTATGACAGCGACCGGGCTGCATATGACATCAAAGGCTGGGCTGTCAGCCCAGGAGACGCCGTCGCGTTCGATTTCCGCATCGTCCACGGCGCGCCCGCGAATGATAGCCCGTCCACTCAACGCCGCGCTTTCTCGCTCAGGCTGGTCGGCGAGGACGCAACGTTTGTCCGCCAGGAAGGCCGGATGACATCCCCGCCCTTCCCCAACGTCACACTAAAGCACGGCGACGCCCTCACCGGCCCGGAGTTTCCGGTTTTGCTGGGGGCTTAAGAGAGGCTGTCCTAGATGCATGACAAATGTATTTATCATGCATGAAATTGGCTTTTATGATCGACAACTAGATTTGTTGTGCATAGATGCAACACAAACAGGCTTGTCGATCATGAAAGCCCCTCCCATGCGTGGCAACCTAAAAAGCCTGGCGACCTTCGGCAATATTCAGCAAATTCGAGAAGGCGAAAAGTGCTGGAGTTTGGCCGCTGGCAGGCTGCAACTCAGCCAATAAGCCCTCATCCCGGCATACCCGCAGCATTCGCCTTGCGGTCGCTTCAGGAATTCCACTGCGGCGGATAAACTCGGTTGTCTCAAAAATGGGCCGACTGAAGAAAAAGTCGAGCGCGCGAACGCTATACTGCGATCTGGTCACAGTCACGACCCAGTCTTTACGCTCGCTATATAGCGCTAGAATCGCTTCAGCTTTTTGTACGTTCTGTAGCGCCTGCTCACGAACGGCATGCAAGAAAAACTTGATCCACCCCGACCAATCGCCACTGCTGGAAACAGCACGGAGGCGCGCGTAATACTCATCCCTGTTGGCTTCCAGGAATGCGCTTACGTAGAAATTAGGCCGCGAAAGAATTTTCCGTTCAAATAGGAACAGCGGAATCAGCAAACGCCCCATCCGGCCATTTCCATCCAGAAACGGATGTATCGCTTCAAACTCTGCATGAATAATTGCAAGTTGAACGAGCGGATCAGGCGCAGCCGCGTTCAAGTATGATTCCCAGGCCGCCATCGCACTAGGCAACTCCTGCGGAGCGCATGGTACAAATCGAGCCGAGTCGATGGTTGATGTCGGCGCGCCGATCCAATTCTGGATGCGCTGGTAATTGCCTGGGTCTTTGCTTTGCCCGCGCACTCCGCGCATTAGAACGTGATGCGCGTTTCGCACTAAGCGTTGCGATAACGGCAGTGCCTCGAGGTCTGATGACGCCTGCCGCAATGCAAGCCTGCAGTTCAGAACCTCCTGAATATCAGCATTCGCAGATGCCGGATCATCGTCTTCCGCGGTCGCCTCAAACTGCAACACCTCACCGAGGGTCGCCTGCGTTCCCTCAATCCGGCTCGACATTACGGCTTCGTTGGTCAGCAATGGCGCAAGCAATACATCCGAATTCGGTATACCGCTTAACACGCCTTCAAAACGCGTTATGGCGCCAATGGCAGGCCCAATCAGGGGTACAAGCTGAACCCAATCGAGCGCCTGCATGTCAGGCGGGAACTGGCAGCGATGATAGTGGGTCGGCTCAGACATTATCTGCTCCAGACGCACTCTATCACCGCAGCCATGCAAGCCTGTAGCTAAGCCGCGCGTTCGATTGCGACAGCGGTTGCTTCGCCGCCGCCGATGCAGATCGCTGCGACGCCTTTTTGGACGTCATTTTTCTGCATCGCTGTGATCAGCGCAGCGATGATGCGGCCGCCGGATGCGCCGACGGGGTGACCGAGGGCGCAGGCGCCGCCGTGGACGTTCACTTTGTCCGCAGGGAGATCGAATTCCCGCATTGCGGCCATGGGAACTACGGCGAAGGCTTCGTTGATTTCGTAGAGGCCAACATCGTCTTTGTTCCAGCCTGTCTTGTCATAGAGCTTCTGCATGGCGCCGATCGGGGCCGTGGTGAACCAGCGCGGTTCCTGGCTGTGGGTCGTGTGGCCAACGATGGTCGCGAGCGGCGTCAGGCCCCGGCGTTCGGCTTCTGAGCGGCGCATCAGCACCAGCGCCGCAGCGCCATCGCTGATGGAGGAAGAGTTGGCCGGCGTCACCGTGCCGTCTTTGGCGAAGGCGGGGCGAAGGCCAGGGATTTTGGAAATGTCAGCGCTGAATGGCTGCTCGTCTTGGGAGACAACCGTCTCGCCCCGGCGGGTTTTCACGGTGTAGGGCGTCATCTCGTTAGCAAAGCTGCCGTCTTCGTTGGCGGCTTTGGCGCGTTGGAGGCTGCGGATCGCATAGTCATCCTGTTCCTGGCGCGTGAATTGGAAATGCTGGGCGGTCGCCTCGGCGAAATGGCCCATCAACTGGCCGACTTCATAGGCGTCCTCCAAGCCATCCCAGAACATGGCGTCCTGGAATTGGCCATGGCCCATGCGCATGCCCTGGCGTGCTTTAGGCACCATGTACGGGATGTTCGTCATGCTCTCGAAACCGCCGGTAACGGCGACGTCAACCGAACCTGCGACCAGCGCGTCATGGCCTTGCATCGTGGCTTTCATGCCAGAACCGCAGAGCTTGTTGATCGTCGTCGCGCCCGCCGCTTCCGGCACGCCTGCATAGATCGCCGCCTGCCGGGCAGGCCCTTGGCGCTGACCATGCGGCAGCACACAGCCCATGATCACCTCGTCAACATCGTCCGACGCCACGCCAGCGCGCTCAAGCGCTGCTTTGATGGCGGCAGCGCCAAGTTCTGGGCCAGTGGCGTCCGAAAGGACGCCGTTGAAGCTGCCCATGGGCGTGCGGGACATACCGACAATGACGACGGGATCGTCAGACATAACTCATCTCCTGAATGTGGTTTAACGGCGACTATAAGACGGGTTCGAGCCGCTTGGAATAGAAGTACTCGACCGAGCGCGAGAGATCGTCAATCGCGCGGGTGCGGTTGTCCGTCTGATAGCCAAGATGCTCGTAAAATCGATGAGCTGTCTGGAAGCGGGTATCCGTCCAGAGGATCATCTGATCCGCGCCGCGTTCCGCAGCGTGTTCTTCCGCGAGCCCGACGAGCAGGCGCGCGAAGCCGGAACGGCGTTGTAGGGGCGTGACATACATCTTCGTCATTTCCCAGGCTTGACCGACCTCGGATTCAATTGGCGCGGCGCCCAAGCAGCCAACGATCCTATCATCCCGGATGACGCTCCAATGGATGCCGCCCATAGCTTCGTAATAGGCCTGAATATCATCAAGCGGCGCCATTTCGCCGTGGCGGTCATAAACGGAGCCTGGATAATCGGCCCAACACCGGGCGATCAGGCGGGAGAGGCCGTCCCCATCCTCGGCCCGGCTTGGGCGGATAACTGCTTTGTCACTCATAACAACGCTCACTCATAACAGTACGGCCGCTGCAAGACCTAAAAACGCCAGAAAACCAACAACATCTGTCACCGTCGTTAGCAGTACGGTGGACGCAATTGCGGGATCCACCTTCATACGCTCTAGCACCACGGGGATCGCCGCCCCGAATAGCCCGGCGGAAATCATGTTCACGACCATCGCCGCCGCAATCACGCCGCCAAGCGCTTTGTCGCCAAACCAAACCCAGGCCATGCCGCACGCCAGCACCGCGAACAGGATGCCGTTCGCCCCGCCGACAATCACTTCCTTACCGATCAGGCGAAGCGCATTGCCCCGGCTCAACTCTCGCGTCGCCAGCGCGCGGACGACGACAGTGAGCGTCTGCGTGCCGGCGTTCCCGCCCATAGAGGCGACGATGGGCATCAGCACTGCCAGCGCCACGATCTGCTGAATGGTCGCATCGAACTGCGCGATCACGAGGGACGCCAATACCGCCGTCACAAGGTTCGTCAGCAGCCACGGGAAACGGGATTTAGCCGTTTCCATGGCGGCGCGATATAAATCATCCCCGGACAAGCCGCCCATGCGCATCATGTCGTCTTCATGCTCTTCGTCGATAACATCAACGATATCGTCAATCGTCACGACGCCGATCAACCGGCCCGTCTCATCGGTAACGGGAACCGAGACTGTGTCTTTCCGCCGGAACATATCCGCCAGTTCTTCCTGGTCCATATCGACCGGTACCGGCGTTACGTCGTCATCCATAATGTCCTGGATGTGAACGCCGCGGCGGCTCCTGAGCAACCGCGAAAGCGCCAGCGATCCCAAAGGCCGGTGGCGCGGATCAACAACATAGATATCGTAGAATTCATCCGGCAGATCGGGGCTGGAGCGCATGAAATCGATGGTGTCGCCGACCGTCCAGAACGCCGGAATCGCCAGCAATTCACGCTGCATCAAGCGGCCAGCAGAATATTCGGAATATTCCAAGCCACGCCGAATTAGGACGCTGTCTGCATCCGGCAACCGCGCCAGCAGGTCTTCGCGCTGCGCCTCGTCCAAGTCTGCAACGATGTCCAGCGCATCATCACTATCGAGCTGCTGGACGGCAAAGGCCAGTTCTTCCGGTTCAAGCTGATCCAGAACCGCTTCGCGAATATCGTCGTCAACCTCCGTAAAGGTCTCTGGATCAACGACATCCTTAACGGTCTGAACAAATTCTTCGCGGCGATCCGGGTCCAGCGCCTCAATCAGATCCGCAACGTCTGCCGCCCACATATCGGAGGCGGAATCACGCAGCCATTCGGTATCGCCTGATTCCAAGCGCCCAACGACGTCCGCAACAAATTCGGAGGTAACGCCCAAGTCGTCATCGACAACGGGGCGGGCTTCGACTGTATCGCCAGTGGATGTTTCGCCCGCCATATCAGCCCCTGCCTCCGGTGGGTCATCAGCTACAAGATCAGCGTTGGAATCTCAAGGCCGGACGCCCAAAATACGGGTGCGGCTGGCGCTATCCATCCTTGCGCATGCCCTTAAAGAAAATCAGGCAGAAACGTTGATCCGCGCCTCTATCGTTCTGACGGTTTCGGCGGTAACGCCCGTGTTTTTTGCGAGTTGAGGCCATTCAGCAAGCGCGGCCTCAGTCTGGTCAATAATGCGCGCGACTTCATCCCTATCCAAGTCCGCCGTAGCGCCAAGCGCCCGCAAGTTGCCGGGACCGGGCGCCTTGCCTTCACCCAAAACCGTGGCGCTTTGCTCTCCGCCCGGCCCGGACAAGAAGGTCAAGTCATAGGCTGGCGCCAGCCGCCAATCACCTTTTTGGTCTATCAGGAAAGAAAAATTCTTTGAATGATCATCCCGGTTATGGGCCAAAACATTGAACACAGCGATACGGAACATCTTGGCGACCTCCCGCACATCCCGTGTGAGCAGTGCGGTGAGTTCAAGCAAATCCCGGTAATCAAGCGCGGGCGTCCTGAAATCAGAATGGAGCAAGCCGCAGGCCGTGTGCATATGCAGGCGCTCGCCATTTTTGCGATCGAAGCGCTTGACGGCGAAATAACCAGCGCCGCGGCTGGCTTGAAACAGATGGGTCTCCATTACATCTAACCCTGCACGACGGACCATCTCAGCATAGACAAACTCTACGGCGCCGGCATCCAGCCCATCTTGTATATTCGGGAATTTCACAAGCCACGGCGCGAAACTGTCAGGCGCCTCGCTAGCGCCATGAATGATAGCCCCTGTTCGCTTGTTAAAGCCGATAAGCGCTTTTGGCCGTGCGCCAGCAGATGATCCATTCAGCGCCAGAAGCTCCATTAGAACATCGCTGGCCTCCCCCTCCAGGACGTCTTGCGATTGCGCTGCCAGGTGATTGAGATCCACCTCGCCGCCTGCCCCGCCTTTGGAATGGTTTGGCTCATAGGTCAAGGCGCCCATGCCTGAACAACCAACATGGGCCAAACGGTCCAGGGGGCCCAATTGTTGGGGCAGGACGCCTTCAGCCCGCATTGCGCGGTCGAGCAGTAGTCGGCCCCAACCATCAGGCAAACTGTCGTTAAATACGCCGGGCAGCCCTTCAAACAACTGGCGATCAAACGTCTGAACGCCAGGAATCGCCCGCAGTTGAAATGGCGAGATTTCCAGGCCTCCAGCAAGGAACTCCTGATCGTATTCAAAATAGATTCTGCGGTCCCGCATCGCCAAGCGCCCAACAGGCATTTGGCTGCCGCTGAAATTCAATCCAACACGAATTTGCAAAATCGGCTGCGCATTCATGTCTTCGAGCCGCGCTGGCGCTTTGGTTGCTCAGCGCCAGATGTCACATCGTCGATAGATGCAAAGCGCGCTTGATCCGGTTTGCTGGCCTCAATCACCTGGTCTAATCCGCCAACCACCAACATGAGCTTGAACAGCGCGTCGATTGAAATAGCGCCGGTTTGTTCAAATTTGCGCAATGTCGCGAGCGCGACGCCGGACCGTTTGCTTAACCCCGCCTGCGTGAGATTTATCGCCAACCGCCGTTCGCGCATGTTAGCGGCAAGCGCAGCACGGGCTTTCGCTGGCGTCATAAACACTATCATAATAGTATTTGTAGGCGATATTCGCCCGAAATGCCACTATTATGTTACTTGATTGGTAATCATTGAGGAAACCTAGCAGTTTGCCCGGATAGCCAACGCTAGCCGTCAGAGCCCAGCAAACAATTCACGCCGCGCCCAATTCTACCAAAATCGAGCGCCTAGCCTTTTCCTGAGTAAAAGTTTTTGGTGCAGTCGACCAGACTGACCTCGAACTCCGTGCCTTTTCCTTCGGAAAAAGCTTTGGTGCGGTCGAGAAGACTCGAACTTCCACGGGATATTATCCCACAGCGACCTCAACGCTGCGCGTCTACCAATTCCGCCACGACCGCTTATGTTCAAATGAAAGCCTCATCCAAACTGAGGGCGAAGCGCTACCAGATGTTAGAACCAGGATCAAGCAGCCTCATGCCAGAGAACGCTGAAATGCGTCAAAATATTCCAAACCCTGAATGGCGGATCGACGATGCGCGTATCCCCTATCTGGACGCAGTCTCCGAGATGGAAGCCCGGGTCGCCGCCATTCGCACGCAGGAAGCGCCAGAACTGGTGTGGCTGACAGAGCATGATCCGCTCTATACGGCTGGCTCCAGCGCCGACGCCTCCGAACTTTTAACGCCGGATCGTTTTCCGGTGTTTGAGACGGGGCGCGGCGGCAAACACACATATCATGGGCCAGGCCAGCGAATCGCCTATGTCATGATGGACCTGAAGGCGCGCAGCAACGGCAAAGGTCCAGACGTGCGCGGATATGTGCGCGCACTGGAAGAATGGATGATCCTCACCCTCGCCCGCTTCGCCGTGAAAGGCGAGCGCCGGGAAGGCCGGATCGGCATCTGGGTTGATCTGGGCGGCGGCAATGAAGCGAAGATCGGCGCCATTGGCGTCCGCGTCCGCCGCTGGGTGACGCTGCATGGCATGAGCCTGAACGTCGCCCCGGACCTGGACCACTATGGCGGCATCGTGCCCTGCGGCATCCAAGACTTCGGCGTCACATCCCTCGCCGCCCTCGGCCAATATGTGACGCTGCCCGAGGTAGACGTCGCATTTAAGGAAACTTTCGCAGACGCCTTCCAGGGCTTCGGCGTCTCAGATTAATACCGGCAACGTGACGGTCGTTTCCTCTTGACCTGCCAAGAAGAGCGCCAGATTGGCGTTCGCCGTCGCCTCAACGGTATCAACGCCTGTGACGGTGATTTCTAGTGTGTTCCCCGCCCGCACTGCTTTCACCACGGCCTTATCTAGCGGTGTATCATGGGTTTTGGATGGCTCAAACGCGGCGCCATAATCCGGGATGGGCGCGCCGCTGGGCAGAGGCGCCATGGCGATTGCGGCCTTGAGCCCGCCGCCTTCGCTGACGGTGAAGCTAACTGAAGAATCCTCTATGGCCGGCGCTTCAGCGCCCTCCCCGGCTTGACCAGTTCCGGCAGCACCTACGCCATCTCCCTTATCGCTTTTTCCGGTTTTCCCGTCGCCTGCTCCATCGCCGCTAGCATTTGTCGAACCTTTGCTTTCCTCCGCCGCCTCGCGCCCGCGATTGCCGAAGTAGAACCCGATGATTGAGCTCGTGATCCCAAGGATAGCCAGCAGAATTTTATCAAAATACTCCATCAAGATTTCTTCGTGACGCGCCCGGTATTCGACTGTCACGCTGCCATCTGTTCCCACTTTCATGCCTAGAACCCGGTCTTTGAGGTCCAGCTTATCAATCATGGCCTGTGCTGCTTCCAGGTCCTTCAATTGCAACTCCCCATTCTTGCCATTGTTCATGACGCTTTGCGCCGAGAAAATGATGAATATCATCAAGAACATGAAGATCAGAAACGTCAGCAAGCTGCGGACAGTATTTCGAGGCAGGCCAAGCGATTGAGTGCGGTCACCGATACCGAGCCGATGGAAACAGACAGCACCCAGGAAAACCAGCACAGTGAATACGCCGAACGAGCCAAAAACCAATGTGATCCAGCTCAAGTTCGATTGCTCAATCTCAGAGTTCAGCCAAATGCCGGCAACGGTCGCCAGAACCGGGAAACCCAGCACCAGCACAAGCGCTTTGGCGATGCTGTTGAAGGCATTATCCGCTGGCTGGACCGTTTCATTGCCGCCTGGCGCTGCGACCGCTGTTTGATCTGTAGAAGTCGGGGGCATGTGCGCTCTACTGCTTATTGGGTATTGGCGGCGCGGCGTGCGGCATCAACGATGGCGCGCCCGATCGCAAGATTGTGGGTTTGCAACAATGCAGCGTCCGCAAAATTGCTGGCGAACGCGGGTTCCGTCAGAATTGCGGGGGCACGGCCGCTAACAAGGCTGAGCCAGCCACGGCCCTTCGTCTGCCGGTTTCGGATTTTGACGCCACGGGAATTGCCGTTGCGGGCGAGCGCTTGGCACATCGCCGCCTGTGCTTCACGTGCAAACCGTAGGCTGCCGGTTGTCCCCGAACTCAGTGTTTCTGTGCCGCGAACGCTCGCGTCTGAGTAGCTGTTGTAATGGAGCTCAACGGTTAAATCCGCACCCCAATCATCTGCCTGGCGATAGGCCCCGACGACGCCAATCGTATCGCGGAAGAATATCTCTGCGCCAATCCCAAGCCCGATAGCGTATGCTTTCATATCTGCAGCGACGACGGAGTTATAGAAATACTCCGATGGCAAACTATGCCCCGACGCCCCGGGCGCTGTCCGCGTGTGGCCGACAACAATTCCAAATTTCATCGCCATAGAGCCCTCCGAAATTTTGGCTTAACAAATATCAACTTTAGAAATGGCCACCCATATGG
The DNA here is from genome assembly GCA_038102935.1 of Alphaproteobacteria bacterium. Taxonomy (GTDB): domain Bacteria; phylum Pseudomonadota; class Alphaproteobacteria; order Bin95; family Bin95; genus VMCJ01. Next base: position 47,022 of record JAYNYG010000032.1, read on the forward strand.
AGCGGCGTAACAAGTGTTTTCTTTAAACCTGGGCGCGAAAGAATTGTGAGATGAAATCTAAAACTTGGCACAGAGGCGCTTAGAGCATCGTCCGTAAAATATGAGGCGTCTCGCCGCCCTGAGCGCGTCTT
>JAYNYG010000086.1:0-8797 GCA_038102935.1 Alphaproteobacteria bacterium
ATCCTCCGTTAAAACGATCCCAATCTGATCCCAAATGATTTGATGATGGACACTCACCCCGTGCGCCGCACGCAAGTGAGCCACGGCATGTCGCCGAGAAGCGGGAGTCACCACTTTTTTGACGCCACATCCTTCAGCATCGCATTGTCGAGCATCGTGTCCGCCAGCAGCTTCTTCAGTCGGGCATTCTCATCTTCGAGCGCCTTCAACCGCCTCGCGTCAGAAATCTTAAGGCCGCCATACTTGGCCTTCCATTTGTAGAAGGTCTCCGAGCTGACGCCGTGCCGGCGGCAGACACCCGCCGTCTTATGGCCGGATTCCTGCTCCTTCAAAATCCCGATGATCTGCTCTTCCGTGAACCGACTGCGCTTCATAAATCCGTCTCCTCTCAGGCGACGGACTCTACTCAAATCTGAAGGAAGAAACGGGTCTCAGGTCACTGATGAAGTGACGTTCAAAGTTAAAGTGACAACGGCCGCCGGACACCTCTGACAGCACCGCCTGAAGCTTCCAAAATGAACTAAGTGAGAGGTTTATTGCATCACTGAAGTGAATAATAAGCATATGACTGCAGCGCTCGACTCTGCCTATGATGCGACGCAATATGGGCAGTCGGGTCTAATAACGGTCTCCTGCCATCAATCAAAGCCAAATTGGAGAGGCAGCAGACATGGATCGACGTTCGTTTTTGAAGACCGCCGCCGCGACGACCGGTATGGCGGCTGTGCCGTTCGCAAAGGTTTTGCCCGCCGCTGCAGCGCCTACCGGCGTCGCTGTCGTGGCCATCAGCCAGACGATCAATTCGCTCGACATTCACCGCAAAGGCACAAACCGACCGAGTTATCAGATCGCCGTGAACTGCTACGATCGGCTGGTTTCCTTCGGTACCAAGACGATGACGGATGGCTCGCTTTCATATGATTACAGCAAGATCGAACCCGACTTGGCCGAGAGCTGGGAATATTCAGCCGACGGCATGGCAATCATCTTTAAGCTGCGGAAGGACGCGGTCTTCACTGATGGTTCGCCGGTAACGGCGGCGGATGTTAAATGGTCTTTGGACCGTGCGGTATCCCTTGGCGGCTTTCCAGCCGTTCAGATGAAGGCGGGTTCACTGGAAAAGCCCGAGCAGTTCGTTGTAGTCGATGACAAAACCTTCCGCATCGACTTGATCCGTAAATCAAAGCTGACAATCCCAGACTTGGCTGTGCCAGTCCCAATGATCATCAACTCCAAGGTTGCGAAAGCCAACGCAACGCCAGATGACCCATGGGCGACGGATTTCCTGCATCGCAATACGGCTGGCAGTGGCGCCTACACAATCGCTCGCTGGGATCCAGGCCAACAGATCGTCTATCAACGGAATGAGAAATGGACGTCTGGCGCGCTTCCCGGTGTGAAGCGGGTGGTGGTTCGTGAGGTCCCGTCCCAGGCCACAAGCCGCGCATTGGTCGAAAGGGGCGATGTGCAGCTCGCGTTTGCCGTTCCTGATAAGGACGCTCGGGAATTGACGGCCAAAGACGACGTCGATGTTGTGGGGTCGCTGATCGAGAATTGCATTTATTGCCTTGGCTTGAACCTGAACTTCGAGCCGCTGAAAGACGTCAAAGTCCGTCAGGCGATCGCTTACTCCGTGCCGTATGCCGACATTCACAAAGTTGCTGGTTACGGCCAGGGCGCGCCGATGTGGGGCGGTAAATCTACAACGCCGGAGGATGTCTCTTGGCCTCAACCGTTCCCCTACGACACCAATATTGAAAAAGCGAAAGAGTTGATGGCGGCGAGTAGTTTCGCCTCCGGCTTTGAGACGACCATCTCTATCAACCTCTCGCTCGCGAGTTGGATGGAGCCAACGGCGCTTCTAATCCAGGAAGGACTTGCCAAGATTGGCGTGAAGACGACTGTCGATAAGATTCCGGGCGCCAATTGGCGAACGGCTGCTCTCGTCGAAAAGCGTTTGCCCATTCATCTGGAGAACTTTGGCGGCTGGTTGAACTATCCCGACTATTATTTCTTCTGGGCGTACCTCAAAGGCCATCTCTTCAACTCATCCAACTACGACAATCCTGAAGTTGCGAAGCTGGTCGGCGAAACGCTCCACATGGAGACGGATAATCCGGAATATGCGCCAAAGGTGAAGCGTCTGATTGAGATCGCGTTCACAGATGTGCCGCGCATTCCGCTTTGGCAACCAAGCTTGAACTCGGCCATGTCGCCGAAGCTTGAAGGCTATGAGTACTGGTTCCATCGCCAACTGGACGCTCGTAAGTTCTCCGTAAGCTGAGGGACGGTCGATGGGCGGGTTAGCGCGCTTCCAATTGGTTGGCAGTCGGATACTTCAGTCGCTGCCCGCCCTCTTCGGCGTCGTTCTTGTCACATTTGTGCTGACACGTGCTTTGCCCGGAGATCCGGCGGCCTATTTCGCCGGTCCGGCGGCCGATGAAAAATCGATCCAACAAATTCGTGAAGCGCTTGGGTTGGATCGCCCATTGCCGGAGCAGTTCCTGCTTTATCTTCGAGACTTGGCTTCTGGCGAACTCGGCGTTTCGATTTCCACTGGCCAGCCAGTTATCGAAGAGCTTGCGCGGCGTCTTCCTGCATCGTTGGAGCTAACAATTGGCGCCCTCTTGCTCTCATTGGCATTCGCCGTGCCGATGGGTGTGCTGGCGGCAATGCACCCCGGGAGACCCATTGATCACGCCTGTCGCATCATCGCGACCGCTGGCGTTTCTTTGCCGACCTTTTTCACGGGATTGGCGCTGCTCTTCGTTTTCTACTACATCCTTGGGTGGTCGCCACCGCCGATTGGGCGCTTGGATTATGCTTATCTGCCGCCGGATAACATCACGGGTTTCTACGTTCTCGATGCGCTCTTTGCAGGCGACATAGAGACAGCGCGAGCAGCGCTTGGCCAGTTATTGCTGCCGATGATTACGTTGGCGCTATTCACACTAGCGCCAATTGCAAGGATGACGCGCGGCGCAATGCTCCAGGCGCTTGTAAGCGATTTTATTCGTACAGCACGCGCATCTGGCCTGAACCGGCGACGCTTAGTCGGGCAATACGCGTTCCGGAATGCAATGCTGCCAGTGGTTACGACACTTGGCATGGTGTTCTCATTTACGCTTGGCGCAAATGTGCTGGTGGAGAAGGTCTTCGCTTGGCCAGGCATCGGCTCGTTTGCCGTGGAGGCTTTGGTCGTTTCTGACTACGCCGCTGTGCAGGGGTTTGTCCTGTCAATGGCGATCTTGTTTGTTGTCCTAAATCTCTTAGTCGACATCATCTACACATTGATCGATCCCAGGGTCGCATCTGATGGCTGACGCGTCTCCCTCAATGACAACGAGCGCGTTGACGGCTCCGCAGCCAAATTTCTGGCGGCGGACGCAGCATGTACTCGCCTCAAATCCGGTCAGCTTTGTCGCCTTGGGCGGATTTGTTCTGATCTTGCTTGCTGGAATATTTGGACCACTGCTGGCGCCATACGATCCGTTGGCGACCAACGCAGCGGTCGCACTGCAACCGCCATCATTCGCGTATTGGTTTGGAACTGATCAGCTTGGCCGCGATGTTTTCAGCCGCGTTTTGGTCGCCACGCGCTTAGACTTGATGGTTTCTGTGGCGGCTGTGGCGCTTTCATTCGTTGTCGGCGCGGCGATTGGAACGCTATCAGGATATTATGGCGGCTGGACAGACCGTTTATCAGGGCGATTGATTGACACAATAATGGCGTTTCCGCTCTTCGTTCTGGCGATGGGCATCGTGGCTGCTTTGGGCAACACGGTGGAGAACATTATTTACGCGACGGCGATCATCAACATCCCATTTTATGCCCGGGTCACTCGTGCGGAAGCGTTGATCCGCCGCAATGCAGGATTTGTTCAGGCAGCCAAGTTATCCGGCAATGGCGGGCTTCGCATTGTTGCGATTCAAATATTCCCTAATGCGCTACCGCCGATGGCAGTGCAGGCGTCATTGAACCTCGGTTGGGCAATCCTGAACGCGGCTGGTTTGTCGTTTATTGGGCTTGGCGTGAGGCCGCCAACCCCAGAATGGGGCATCATGGTGGCGGAGGGCGCGAACTTCATTATTTCTGGCGAATGGTGGTTGGCGCTTTTCCCTGGTGCGGCCCTCATGATTACGGTCTTCACGTTCAACCTGATGGGCGACGCTCTTCGCGACATCGTAGATCCAAGGAAGCGGACATGACCGATACTGTCCAGGACCTTGTTTCTGTCAATGGGCTTACTGTGGAGTTTGACACCCGGGACGGCGTCGTCGCTGCAGTCAGGGACGTTAACTTTGGGATCAAACCGGGCGAAACATTGGGCATTGTCGGCGAGTCTGGATCTGGCAAGTCGGTGACGTCCTACGCGCTCATGCGTATTCTTGATGATAATGGCCGGATTGCGAACGGCGATCTGACGTATTCTGGGATTGATTTGAAAGCCGCCACCGAACGCGGAATGCGGGAGATTCGCGGTCGCGAAATCTCAATGATTTTTCAGAATCCAAGAAGCGCGCTCAACCCTATCCGCAAGGTTGGCGAGCAAATCGCAGACGTTATGCGCGAGCACGGCATTGCTGCGGGCGCCAAGGCGCGCAGAGCCGCCGTAGACTTGCTGGATACCGTGCGGATTCACGACCCTGAGAAGCGGTTCCATGCTTATCCGCATGAGCTTTCTGGCGGGATGTGTCAGCGGGTCGTAATTGCACTTGCGCTTGCTTGCCAGCCGCGCCTGCTGATCGCGGACGAGCCGACGACCGGCCTGGACGTCACAACTCAGAAAACAATTCTAGATTTGGTGCGAGACCTTGCGTCCGCTCGCGGTACGTCAATGGCGCTGATCACCCATGATCTTGGCCTTGCGGCTGAATACTGTGACCGGATCATAGTTATGCAATCCGGCCAAGTGGTGGAGGTAAATACGACTGAGGCCCTGTTTGCATCCCCAGTGCATCCGTATACGTGCGCGCTCATCCGCGCCACGCCGCGGCGGGGGGCAACCTTGCGCAGCTTGCTGCCAGAGGGTGATCCGCGGCGCAGCGTTGCGCCCCCAATCGTTACAAAACTTGGCCAGTCGCCGCTCATTGCAGTTGAAGGGCTGATGAAATCGTTTGATCAGCCAAAGAAATCCTTTTGGAAGCGCGGAGGCGGCGACCCTGTGCCAGAGACGCGCGCCGTTGACGATATCAGTTTTGAGATCGGGCATGGCGAAAGCGTTGGGCTCGTTGGCGAAAGCGGATGCGGCAAGTCCACGACGTCTTTGATGCTGATGCGCCTGATGGACCCAAGTGAAGGCCGGATATATTTCGACGGCCACGACATCGCAAAAGTTCCAGCAAGCATCTTTCCAAGACATTCACTTCGTCCAAAGCTGCAGATGGTGTTTCAGGACCCAACCGACTCCCTCAACCCGCGTTTTACTGCGGCACGCTGCATTGCGGACCCGATTCTGCGTCTAGGCGGGCGTATTGATGTCAAGAAGCGGGTTGAGGCGCTTGCCGAGCAGGTCAGCTTTCCCAGTGCGCTGCTCGATAGGTTTCCGCATCAGCTTTCGGGCGGCCAGAAAGCCCGTGTCGGCATTGCGCGCGCTATCGCGCTTGGTCCCCAGTTTTTGGTCCTGGATGAACCATCAGCCGCACTGGATGTATCGGTGCAGGCTGTTGTTCTGAACTTGCTGGCAGACCTGCGGGCGGAGCTTGGGCTCAGCTATCTTTTCGTTTCCCACGACCTAACGGTCGTTCGACTGCTTTGTGACCGGGTTATGGTGATGCGTGCCGGAAAGTTGATAGAGCAAGGCCCAGCAAATGAAGTCATGAGCACGCCGAAAGACCCTTATACGGCGGCGCTGCTTTCGGCATCGCCTGAGCCGCCGCCAGCCTTCGCCTAATCAGCTTCAAGATAGGCCCGCCAACCGCCGAATGACGTAATCTCCTCCGCGCCTGCCAAACCTGCTGGCTCACAGAGAAAACCCTTAACTTGGCTCCCGTCAGAAAGCTCAATCGTCCCGATGCCCAACGGTTGGGGAATGCCAGCCATAAAGGCGCCGAACGCTGTCTGCGGCATCGCCCATATCTCTAGCGCAATCTCCGCACCGCCATCGCCCCGGATCATGCCCGGGCGTTTTGGCGGCCCTCCGGCCAAGCTATAGAGTGTGTACTTTGGCGCGGTGCGGGCTTCTCGCAAAAAGCGCCCGCCGCGCCCAGCGACTTCATGGTTGAGCGGCAGGCCACGCATATGCGCGCCAACAAGGGCGACGGCTATTTCATCGGTTGCCGCCGCATCTTCGGCCGCTGGTGCGGGGACGGGTAAGGGCCAACCCGTAGCGCCAAGGCTGACGCCTGCCTCCTGATGTAGACGACTAGCGATCGTCGCTAGGAAACGATCACGGCCCCAGCCGGCCAAAAGCGTTACGCTGCCCGGACGCCCATCTTGACGCGTCGCAGTCGGCACCGCGAGGCCGCACATATCCATCAGATTAACAAAATTTGTGTAGACGCCGAGGCGTGCATTCGGGCCAATCGGGTCGGCCTCCAAATCGGTTCGCGAATAGAATGTCGGCACACTCGGAACGCAGAGACAATCAAGCGCGTCCAGGATAGGTTCCATAATCCGCCTGATCCCAGCCATTTCATAGGCTGCATCAAAGGCGTCTGCGGCGGAGTATTTGCTCGCCCCAGAAACAATTGCACGGGTTGTTGGATGCATGATTTCGGGGCGATCCTCAATCACACTCCTGAGCGCGGCATACCGTTCTGCCACCCATGGGCCTTCGTATAATAGCTTTGCTGCTTGAAACAGCGGTGCGAAGTCTATCGGCTTCAACTCGCCGCCAAGTCTGGTGAGGGCGTCAAGCGTTGCGTCGAATGATGCGGCTTGCGCCGTGTCGCCAAAAAATTCACGGCTCGCCCCATCTGGAACGCCAATACTGAACTCATGCGGCATCGAGGCCTGTTTTAGGTAAAGGCCATCGCGGGCATATGCGTCTTCGGGGTCAAAATATGCGAGCGCTTCGAGCGCGGTTGTTGCATCTTGAACCGTCAGAGCAAACACCGAAATCGTATCGAGTGTTCGGCACGCTGGCAGCATGCCTGCTGATGAAATGACGCCAAGGCTAGGTTTTAAACCAACAATGTTATTGAGCGCTGCCGGCACGCGTCCAGAACCTGCGGTGTCGGTTCCGAGCGCTAAGCTGACCAATCCGCGCGCAACAGCGACCGCAGACCCTGAACTGGAACCGCCAGGCACGATTTCTGGATCTATAGCGTTACGTGGAATTGGATATGGCGTGCGCACGCCAACAAGCCCGGTCGCGAACTGGTCGAGATTGGTCTTGCCGACGATGATTGCGCCTGCGGACTTCAGACATGCAATTGCAAAGGCGTCTTTGGCTGGCTGGAAAGCAAACGCAGGCGCACCGCCGGTCGTCTCCATACCTGCAACGTCGATATTATCCTTGACTGCAATCGGAATGCCCCACAAAGGCTTGGACTTAGGGTCAAATGGTCCAAGCGCTGCGGCGTCCTTCGCAAGCGACTCCGCACTTGCGACATGGATGAAAATTCCAGGATCGTTCGCCGCCTCAATGCGGCGCAAACTCTCAGACATAACGTCTGCAGCCGTAACGCCTGACCTATAGGCTTGGTGGAGACTGTCCAGATCAAAAGGGAGGTTGTTCAATGACATACTTAATCGCCGCTGTTGAATGTGCGTGTGCGCCAAATGACGCGCTCCTAGTCTAAAACCGGCTTCTGCGCCAGAAATGTGCTATGATTCGCCTTATGCAGTGCGTTTATTGCAGCGTTTGATGTGCGGGAGCATAGGCATCCATGCGATACATGACGACCATTCGCTTTATCGACGCGGTCGCGCGTGCGGGCTCTATCCGCAGTGCGGCGGAAGAGCTGGCGATTACCTCGACGGCGCTTAATCGTCGAATTCTTGCGGTCGAGGATGAGCTGGGGGTGCCGATCTTTGAGCGCTTGGCGCGAGGTGTGAGGTTGAACAGCGCTGGCGAGATTTTTGTCCAGCACATCCGCGATCAAATCTCAGATATGGAACGTGTCCGCGCTCAAATCGCAGACTTGGCGGGAGAGCGCCGAGGTCATGTTTCTATCGCTTGCAGCCAGGCGGTCTTACCGTTTTTTCTACCAGCGCAGATCGAGCGCTATCGGGTTGAGCATTCTGGCGTGACCTTCGGCGTTTTCTTGCGTGACCGTGCGGCGGCCGAGGCGTCCCTCGCGGACCATTCTGCTGATCTCGCTATCGTATTCGAGCCAATTCGAATGGCGGAGTTTCAAACACTGCTTCGCGTGCGCCAGCAACTGCACGCCGTTTTCTCGCCAGATCATCCGCTTGCAGGTAGAGAAACGCTGCGTCTTCGGGACTGTCTGGAATACCCAGTCGTGTTGCCAACGGCCCCTTATGGCGTGCGGCACTTGTTGGAACTGGGACTTCAAAACTCTTCGCACGCGCCCAAGGTTGTTATTGAGTCTGACAGCTTTGAATTCCTTCGCCGGTATGCCGGGTCGGAAAAGGCAGTATCCTTTCAAATTCCAATAGGCCTCCCAGATCTACGGCATGACAATCGTTACGCATTCGCGCCAATCGATACACAAGACGTGCCACTTGGAATTCTCTACACCGGCCAGCTTCGCAATCGGACGCTCCCTGTCGCCGCCGCCAAGTTCGCTGATAGCGTGGCGACAGCGCTGGCGGAGCGTTTTGATGTCGTCTGAAGCGTCTGAATGGCTGCCGGTTTGCGATACGGTTGCGCTTCGTCTCGCTGGCAAG
>JAYNYG010000086.1:8807-10632 GCA_038102935.1 Alphaproteobacteria bacterium
CTGGCAAGCTGGAACGAATGGTTGGTCAGCAGGCGATTCTATTGCTTTGGACAAACGACCGCGTTCATGTCGTCGACGCTTTTTGCCCCCATGCGGCCGCACCTTTGGCTGAAGGGTATGTGGCGGATGGGCGGTTGCACTGTCCGGGACACCGCGCCAGCTTCGATCTGGCGACAGGCGTCGTTAATGCTGGCTGGCGAACCGAACCGCTCGCCATACACGAAGCACGTGATGTGGATGGAATAATCCATGTTCGGCTGCGTGCGTCTTGCACTGCAACAAAAAACGCAGGATCATTCGTCGATATCTCCCGAACGAAAGCCTGAATCATGTTAGATCAACGGCCCGCTCACGATTTATTGCTTAAGGGAGGGCGCCTTATCGACCCGGCTATGGATCGAGATGGGGCGTTTGATGTTGCGGTGCGGGATGGAAAGATCGCAGTCGTTGCGCCCGATATTTCTCCCGGCGACGCGCTGGAAGTGATTGACGTGTCCGGCAAGTTGGTCCTACCGGGAATGATCGACACCCACGCCCATGTCTACGAGCATGTCACGGGTAAGTTCGGCCTGAACGCGGATATGGTTGGCGTGCGGTCAGGCGTTACGACGTTGGTTGATCAAGGCGGCCCGAGTTGCATGACCATTCCCGGGTTTCGTGAGTTTATCGTCAAGCCGTCCGACAGCCAGGTTCTGTGTTTCATTAGCTGTTATTTGGTCGGCGGATTGGAAGGCCACCTTTATCCTGATCTTTATGGGCCCGGCGGTGTTGATATTGGCCATACGACACGATCAGCCGTGGAAAATGCGGACATTGTTCGCGGTATCAAGGCCCATGCAGAGATAGGCGGAGCGTCGCGGTGGGGGCTTGAAGTAATCAAGCTCGGTAAGGAAATTTCCCGCGCCGCTGATCTCCCGCTTTACATTCACCTGGGCCAACTTTGGCCAACGGCGGAAAGCGCTAGTATCGATGCAGATGAAGTCGTTCGTGCGCTCTTGCCATTGATGGAAGCGGGCGATGTGCTGGCCCACCCTTTCACCCGGCACCCAGGCGGTTTTGTATCTGACGAGACGGGGGAAGTGCATCCGGTCGTATGGGAGGCGATTGACCGTGGCGTAAAGGTTGATGTGGGTCATGGTTCGCATTTTAGTTTTGATATGGCGAGACAAGTCATTGAAGCCGGATTGCGGCCCGATACGCTGGGCGCAGATCTGCACGGCCTCAACGTGCGAAAACCTAAAGCCGATGCGGCCAATGATGAGCGGACGTCGCATCCTTTCTTTGGCGTTGCGCCATTCAGCCTCCCAATCGCAATGAGCGAGTTGTTGGCATTGGGCATGACGCTGCCAGAAGTCGTTGCGACTGTTACGTCGAACGCTGCCGAAATGCTGCGGGAAATTGACAGGCTTGGCGCTTTGGCGCCTGGGCGCGTGGCGGATATCTCAATTCTTGATCCGCTGACGGGTCGGTTCCGACTGACTGACAACACTGGCGCCGAACTGATCGCGGAGCTGCTTTTGCACCCGGCTTTTTGCTTGCGAGCGGGACGGCGCTTCGATGCTGACTCGCCGCTTCTGCCAGACGCCTCATTGCTTGCTGCCTAATTTATTGGGCATTACTCTTCTTAGAAGAGAAGTTAGTTTCGCTGCTTCTACAGCACGCGCAAGATGAAGAAGGGCCAACGTTGCGGCATTGTCAGAGCAATCTGGGTTGAGCGGACTTACGCCGCCGGATAACGTTTTCGGATGAGAAATCCGTTCCGTTGCTTCAACAGTTCGCCCGAGGTCATCCGTCTCGCGTTGATTATGTATGTCAGATAGCTTCC
>JAYNYG010000033.1:0-19403 GCA_038102935.1 Alphaproteobacteria bacterium
GCGCACCGCGCCTTGCCGAAGACGCGCTCAGGGCGGCGAGACGCCTCATATTTTATGGACGATGCTCTAAGCGTTTCATCTTTAGACGGAGCCAGGAATTGCGCTACAATGGCGTGGTTCCTGGCTTTCGTCGTTTTGTTGAATTGGACGCATTTTTGAGGGGCTCTGCTGGATGAACCTCCGGCCGATCGCATTCCTGACCGGCCTGTTGCTCTCCGCCCTGGCCGTGGTGATGATTCCGCCTGCGCTGGCGGACCTCATTGAGGGCAATCCGAACTGGCTGGTCTTTGTGGCGGCGGGCGGGTTGACGCTGTTTGTCGGCGTTGGTCTTGCTGTCTCCTGCTGGCAGGGCAGGGGCTTCAATATTTCCGTCAGGGAAACGTTTCTTTTTACGACAGTGAGTTGGGCGGCCCTGGCGGCGTTCGCGGCCTTTCCGTTTGTATTTGCGGATTTGAATCTGAGCTACACCGATGCGTTCTTTGAAGCGATGTCCGGCCTTACTACGACGGGCTCAACGGTTATTGTCGGCCTGGATTTCGCCGCACCCGGCTTGCTGCTCTGGCGCGCGTTGCTGCAATGGATCGGCGGCATCGGCATTGTCGTCACAGCAATCGCCGTATTGCCGGCATTGCAGGTCGGCGGCATGCAATTGTTCCGCGCCGAAGCGGCGGAGCAGAATGAGAAGGTGCTGCCGCGCGCCGCGCAAATCGCAAGTGGCATTGGCGGAATTTATGTTGGCGGTACAACACTGATCGCAGTGGCGTATTGGGCCGCTGGCATGAACATCTTCGACGCCGTCACCCACGCTATGACGACAGTGGCGACAGGCGGTTACGCCAACTATGACGCCTCGTTTGGCGTGTTCGAAGGCCCGGTCATCCCGATGATTGCGACCGTTGGCATGATCCTCGGCTCGCTCCCCTTCATCATGTATTTGAAAGTGATCAAGGTTCGGGTTTCCGTCATATTGCATGATCCGCAGGTGCGCGGATTTTTCGTAATCGCGGGCGCATTCATTGTGTTCGTGCTGGCCGCCCGTTCGGTGGGGCCAGAGACATCGATTATTCAGATGTTCGCCGAAACGATCTTCAACGTCGTTTCGATTATGACAGGCACTGGATACGGCATTGGCGACTTCGAGACCTGGGGCGCATTTGCGACGCCGACATTCCTGGCGCTGATGTTTGTCGGCGGTTGTGCGGGATCAACCACTTGCTCCATCAAGATTTTCCGCTTCCAGGTGTTGTTCGCCAGTGCGCAATCGCAGTTGCGCAAGCTGGCCCGCCCGCATCGCGTGGCGCCCGCGCGCTATGCCGGGAAGCCGCTTCATCCAGAAACCATCAACTCCGTGATGGCGTTCTTCTTCCTGTATATCGTGAGCTTCCTAGCGTTGGCTGTGGCCCTTAGCCTGACGGGGCTGGACGGGATTACAGCCCTCTCCGGCGCCGCGACCGCAATCTCAAATGTTGGCCCTGGCCTTGGTCCCGTCATTGGCCCTTCGGGCAACTTCGCGCCACTGTCGGATACGGCGAAGTGGCTGCTTGCGGCTGGCATGCTTGCGGGAAGGCTGGAGCTGTTCACGGTGCTGATCCTATTCAGCGCCCGCTTTTGGCGGAGCTAAAGCTCGCGCCGCGCCAGCCAGTCCAGGAGCAGCGTCGCCACTGCGCTGCTGTTCTGCTCCATCATGATCATATGGCTGTTGCCTTCGTGGCCCGCATCCTCCAACCGTTGGAAGTCATGCGTGACGCCCGCCCAGTTTAGAAATGCGCTTGTGCAGTGGTCGTAGCTGGCGTGGTATGAAGCTTCGGCGACCAGAATAAGGATTGGAACGCCCGCTAAGTTCGGCAGCGTATGCGGTCCGCATGTCGGCATAAACCCTGGCGCAAGCGTTTCGGTCGCGAGCGCGGGATCAAGTACTGGCAGTAGGTCATTTGGCGTCGCCACCGGTGGATCGAAGGTCATTGGCAAGCGCGTAATGCCCCATGCGCGCGCCATCTCATCGCCATAGCTGAACCAATCCGGCGACCCTGAAAATTGGATGTCTTTGAAAGGCGGGCCGTTTGGTTCAATCGCGAGGATGCCCTTAACCAATTCAGGCCGCGCGTCAGCGACAAGCCAGCCGAATGGGCCGGATTGCGAATGCGTCAACAGGATCGCCGGGCCGATCTGGTCCAGCAATGCTACAAGCCCGTCGCGCGTCCCGGCCTCGATCGCATCCCTGTCGGCGAGTTGGTTGACCTGGCTTGCGAAGAATCGGTCGAAGGCGGGGTCGCCCATGCGGCCCGTTCCTGGCCATTGGGTATGCCGTTCAGCCGTTGGCCAAAGCTTGGAGGCGGCGGGATCTGTAAAATAATCCGCCGTTCGTTCAGCGGTATAGCGGAACTGCGGCGCAGCCTCGCCATCCGTCAGCCGCTGGCCAGAGCGGCCCCGCTCGGGCTGGTCAATCACATAGACTTCATACCCGGCGCCCAGGAAATCGAAGGCCCATCCAGGCCTACCGTCCGCCGTCGAGGTGAAGTTCGTGCCAGTCTGTACGCCGCCATGAATCATCACAACTGGCGTATCTTGGATGCGTTCTTCAGGCCGATACCGCTCGACAAACATCTGACCGGCATAGTGTGAGCCGCCGGGTGCGGAAACATAGCCACCGCCAATGAAAAACCACTCAGGCGCAGATTTCATTAGTCGAGCTCCTTAATCCAGAACTGCAGGGATTTCTTGGTTTCAGTCGCATCGCCAACGTCTTTCCAACTGAATTCCGCCAATACGCCTTGCATCGGCGCATATCCGCGCTTTTGCCAGAAGCCGTCGAGCGGTCGGTATCCGGTTGGCGCATGCTCTGGCGGGCGGATGACGGCGCAGAAGCATGAGAACCGGCGGCCAAGCGCCCTTGCATGCGCCTCCCGCTGGTCAAAGAAGGCATGACCGGCGCCTTGCCCGCGATGCTCGACCCTGAGCACGCTCTCGGCGCAATAGAAAATCTCTCTCAGATCATAGCCTGCGTCACCGAAAGGTTCCGCGAATTCGCGAGCGTGATCTTCCATCGGCGTTCCGGTCGCGGCGCCGACAAGCGCGCCGCCATCCCAGGCGCCGATGATGACTGCGTCTGCGCTTTCCCGATACGTGCTGATATAGCGGCGCTCATAGTCCATATCGCCGTCATACAGGTAGGGAAAGTCACGGAAAACATCGATCCGCAGCCGCGCCACATCATCTAACGCAGCGTCAACCTCTACCGGCGGAATGCGGGCGATGCGGAGCGGCAAGACGGATTACTCCGCAGCGCCCTTTTTGCGTGCTTCATGCTTTTCAATCTCGTTCAAGACGGCCTTTTCCGCTTTGCCAATGAACATCGGGCGATTATCGCGGGAATAGTCATAGGAATAACGGCGGAGATCGTTCGAGCCTTGGAAATGCGGAATAACCTGGCGAGCGATCAAATCATAGGAGCGCTTAGTCTCCTCCCAATCCGCCCAATTATGGGCCAGCTGCATGAGGCAACCGAATCCGCCCGCACCGTCCCAAAGCGTTTCCAAATACTCGATGGCGTCATCCGGCGTGCCGATTACGGCCATGCGGCCTTCGGTCAGGTATTCAGCGGCGTCGGTGATGTCGTCCGGGACGATGGGGAAGGTTGCGATTTCGCCGAAATATTTGGCCCAGCGATCAATGCCCCATTTGACGTTCTCGAAGGCTTTGTCGCGGGTTTCGGCGATATGCATCAGCGTGACGATGCGCCAGTTCTTGCGATCCAGGGATTTGCCGTTCTCCGCTGCTGCGTCCTCGGCCACGCCCCAGTTGAAGGCATGGGCCTTCAACGCGTCGTCTGATGTGCCGCCGATGGACAGCATGCCCAGCCCATGCTTGCCCGCCGCTAGAGCGCCCACAGGGGAGCGGGCGGAAGCCACCGCCATCTCCATGTGGGGCCGCGTATAGCCTGATAGCTGCAAACGCGCCTCGCGGAGATTGAACCAGTCCGTCTCCATCGTGACCTGCTCGCCGCGCATCAATGGAACAATCGCGTCCAGCGCTTCATTCAGCATGCGGCGCTGGTTTTCTGGATCAATGCCCATGCGGAACGCGTCGCCGACTAGCGCGCCTGGCCCAACGCCAAACATCGCCCGCCCGCGCGCTTGGTAATCCAACTGCGTCATCCGGCTCGCGACGGTGTAGGGGTTGTGATAAGGCAGTGAAATCACGCCCGTGCCCAGGCGGATATGTCGTGTGCGCTCAATCGCTTGGGCGATAAACATTTCCGGATTAGCGATAATTTCAAACCCGCCAGAATGATGTTCGCCGACCCAGGCTTCGTAATAGCCCAGCATATCCAGGTGCTGCAGCAACTGCATATCGCGCTCCATACAGAGCAGCGGGCTTTCCTCCATCGGATGGAAGGGCGCCAGGAAAATACCGAACTTCAGATAGCGTTCAGCAAGGGCTTGGCCGTTGGCGGACATCGTGTTGCTCCTTGGGCCTTCATTGGCCCCGCATGAAAGAATTTTGAAATTTCACCCTATTCCATCACGGAACGCCCTTGCGAGCCACCCAGAATGCCGCTAGAAACACGCCTCTTAAATACGGGCGGTTAGCTCAGCGGTAGAGCACTGTGTTGACATCGCAGTGGCCACTGGTTCGATCCCAGTACCGCCCACCATCATCTTTTGCGTAGCAAACGATGGTAACCAATTTGATGTTTCAGTAGACTGGCAGGCGATTGCGCAGCAAACGCCGAGAGGGCGCTGGGATACGCGTAAAATTCTTCAGATGCCTACGGTTTAAAATCGCAACGCATGCAGCATGAACCATTGTTCTGGCCGTTCGCGGATAGCGGCTTCCAAAGCGGCGTCGAGCGCTTTTACGGTGGGCCTGACGCCGCCTGATGTATTCACTGGTGAGAACGTCACGCGGTAGCGGGGGCCTTTAATGCGTTCTGATTTCGCAAAGATGAGCGGGAGATCTGAGCGGTAGGCGAGCTTGGCCGTTAGCTGAATATTATGGTCAAGCGGAACGTCCCGCCCGAGGGAGGGCGCGTTGACCACCCGGTTCATATACTCGTCGATATAGATTACGACGGCGCCGCCGCGGTCCAGCTGCCGGATCGCCCCGCGCATGGGCGCCGCGTCTGGCGCGAGGCCGATCCATCCCCATTTCTGCCGTTCCTGCATCATGACCTTGCTGAAAACGGGGTTTGATTGCGGCTGATAGGTTCCAGCGACGTC
The DNA here is from genome assembly GCA_038102935.1 of Alphaproteobacteria bacterium. Lineage (GTDB taxonomy): Bacteria > Pseudomonadota > Alphaproteobacteria > Bin95 > Bin95 > VMCJ01. The sequence continues at coordinate 5,220 of JAYNYG010000033.1, forward strand.
GTGGCCCGCGATCGCCAGCGCGATTGAGGTGACTTCCCAACTGCCGACATGGCATGCGGCGACGACAAAGGGCGAGCCTGGCGGCGGCAAATTTTCGGCGCCTGCAAGTTCTACCAGGTCGCCGTGGCGGAAAGTTTGCAGGCATGCGAACTCAGTAAAAATCCGCCCAATATGGCCCCACATGAAATTAATCCGGCGGCGTCGCTCAGCATGGGAAAGCTCTGGCCGCAGGGTCGCTAAATTCTGGAGGCTGCGTTCGTCTGCAGATATACGAAAATACCGTCCGGCGATCCGCCCAATCACATCCCCCGCTTTAGAGGCGACGGTTGGCGGCATTAGCCGCAACAGGCCGTAAAAGGCCGCCTGGACGGCAAAGAAAAGCCGAGTTTTGATGGGTTTGCCGCTCGCCATTTTCAACCCTCCTTGCGGCTTTGGACTGAACGCGCTTGCTCAGATCGCATCGAGCCCGGTTGCTTCTGCGCAACGCTGCGGCCATCGAAGGTCACGCTCTTTACCAAGGCGTAGACGGGTGCGCCAACGGTCAGCTCAAGCTCCGCCAGCGCTTCAAGCGTAATCCTGGCGCGAAGCCGGGCGCCGCCGATATCAACCAGCGTTTCTGCATGCGCTTCCCCATCGGCTGCCGAAACTTCCGCGATCTCGCCTTCGAAGATATTGCGGATGCTGATGCCTTCTGGCCGTTTGGTCGCCAGCGCCACGTCCCGCGCGCGAATGCGGAGGCGCACGGTCTCTCCAACCGTCAGCGCGGCCTCTGGGATCGTCAGGGGCTGGCCGCAGCAGGTGAGGCGGGTCAGGTGGAAGGCAGGGTCATGGCCGGTGACCTCCGCAGTTGCAAGCACACTATCTTCAAACGGCTCCCCTAGCGGGCCGATATCCAGCCGCTCCAGCATGTCGCCGATAGGGCCAGAGGCCACGGTGCGCCCGTTGTTCAGCAGCACCATCCGGTCCGCGAGACGCGCGACCTCGCTGATATCATGGCTGACATAGACAACAGGGATCGCCAACGTATCTGTCAGGCGCTCTAGATAGGGCAGAATGTCGGCCTTGGTGGCTTGGTCCAGGCCGGAGAGCGGCTCGTCCATCAGCAAAACCTGCGGGCGGGACAGAAGCGCCCGGCCGACGGCGGCGCGTTGGCGTTCACCGCCGGAAAGAGCGGCGGGCGCGCGGTCCATTAAGGGCGCCAAGCCTAGTAATGCGACGGCTTCATCAATGTCGATACCGCCGCCAGCTGGGCGTTTGCGCGCGCGCTTGGCCGCGAAGTTGAGGTTCCCGGCGACAGTGAGATGCGGGAACAGATTTGCGTCCTGAAACACATATCCAACGGCGCGCCGATGTGCTGGTGTGAAGGCGGCAGCGCTTTGCCATTCAGCGCCTCCGACTGTGAGATGGCCCTGCAGCCGCGTCAGGCCGGCGATGCTGCGGAGCAGCGTCGTCTTGCCGGAACCAGATGGTCCGAACAGCGCTGTCACGCCGCTCATGGGCGCTGTGAACTTCGCATCCAGACGGAAACCGCCAAGCGCGCCTTGGAATGCGGCGTCGATTTGGCCGGTCATGAGGGCGCATCCTGGCGGGTCGGGCGCTTGTTCAGCATCAGCACGGCGAGCACAACTGTGAAAGCGAACGCCACCATGCCGCCAGCCAAAAGATGCGCCTTCCGCCATTGCAACGTCTCAACATAATCATAGATCGCTACGGAAAGAACGCGGGTTTCGCCAGGAATATCGCCGCCAATCATCAAGACAACGCCAAACTCGCCGATGGTGTGGGCGAACCCTAAGACGGCGCCAGTCAGAATTCCTGGACGCGCGAGCGGCAGCGCCACATGCCAGAACCGATCCCAGGGACCGGCGCCGAGGGTTGCTGCGGCTTCAAGTGGTTTCTCGCCAAACGCCTCGAATGCATTGCGGATAGGCTGCACCACAAACGGCAGTGAATAGATGATCGAGCCGATCACCAGGCCTTCGAAGGTGAACGCTAGGCCATTGCCGGTAATGAACCCAAACGGTCCATCAGGCCCCAAGGTCAGCAGCAGATAGAAGCCCAGCACCGTTGGCGGCAGCACCAGGGGCATTGCGACGATGGCGGCGACGGCTTCTTTCCAGCGGCGGCGGGAGCGCGCGAGCCACCAGGCCAGCGGCGCGCCCAGCACCAACAGAAACACCGTGGTGACCGCCGCCAGCCGGATGCTCAGCCAAATCGGTTGCCAAATGTCGTCCATAGGGCCAGCGCCAGGGTCAATCAGAGGGGGAAGCTATCGGTGCGTCATACCCGTAGCGGCGAATGATAGCCAGCGCTTCCGGGCCTTTCAGGAACGCTAGGAACGCTTTTGCCGTCGCGTTGTCCTCTCCGCGCGTAAGCAACACGGCGTCCTGGGCTATGGGCTGGTGCATGGCGGCAGGGACATGCCAGCGGCTGCCGTCTTGCCGATCGGCTAAGAGCGACGCCGCCACGAAAGCCATATCCGCCGCGCCGATTGCAGCGAACTGATACGCCTGCGCCACATTCTTGCCTTGCACGAGTTTTGGCTTAAGCGTCACCTCCAGCCCAAGCGCGCGCAGAACTTCGATGGATGCCGCGCCATAGGGCGCAGTTGCAGGATTGGCGATGGCGAGTTTGCGCAGCTTGGCGGATTTCAGGCTCTCTGGACCTTCGACCATGCCAGAATTTCGGCTGAAAAGCGCTAAGCGGCCAAGCGCATAGGTGAAGCGGGAGTTTCGTACGGCATGGTCATTCTCAAGCGCTAAAGCTGGGCGGGCTTGGTCTGCGGCCAGGAAGATATCATATGGCGCGCCTTGGCTGATCTGCAGATAGAGCTGGCCAGTGGCGCCCATGCTGAGACGCGTTTCGCCATCGAAAGCAGCAACGATTGCGCGCGCTGGGCTGGCGAAATTTGCGGCGACGGCGATCCCGGCAGTTTCAGCGGCGGCGGGTCGGAAGGTGAGGGCGAGCGTCAGCAGAAGCAGGCTGACGCAACGCCTCATAGCACCTTGCCGGGGTTCATCAGGCCAGGTGGGTCAAACACGGATTTAACGCCGCGCATCAGCTCGAGATCGAGCGCAGGCTTGAAATACACAAGCTCATCACGCTTCAGCTGACCGATGCCATGCTCGGCTGAAATCGAACCATCCATCGCCACGACAATCTCATGTATGACATGATTTAGATCATGCCACTGTTTCAAATATTCTGCTTTATCAATGCCTTCCGGCTGGGTGACGTTATAGTGAATATTGCCGTCGCCCGCATGGCCGAACGCGCAGGGGCGGGCGCCCGGAATGGTCTCGGCGACGGCAGCGTGTGCGCGTTCAATAAATTCTGCGATCCGGGATACAGGCACTGATACATCGTGCTTGATGCTGCCGCCTTCCGGTATCTGGCCTTCGACTACAGCCTCGCGCACCCGCCAAAAGTCTTTCGCTTGGCCCTCGCTCTCAGCGATGACGGCGTCGAGCACCAGCCCCTCTTCGAAGGCTTGGCCGAGGGTTTCCTCGATCACATCCCGCAATCCGCTTTCGGCCCGCCCGGAGCTGGCGCGGAAAAGCGCGTAGTTTTCGTAAACCGTATCAAATGGGTCACGTACGCCATGGATATGCTTCGCGGCTAAATGGATGCCGAAGCGTTGGATGAATTCATAGGCCGAAATTTGGTCGCCGGTTGATGTGCGTAGGCGGGAAAGCAGATCAATAACGCCGGAGACATCACGGACGGCGCAGAATACCGATACTTCTTCGCGCGGCCTAGGAAACAGCTTGCAGGTCGCGGCTGTGATAATGCCGAGCGTGCCTTCGCCGCCGATGAAAAGATGCTTCAGATCATAGCCGGTGTTGTCTTTGCGCAGACGCTTCAAGCCGTTCCAGATACGGCCATCGGGCAGAACGACTTCTAGGCCCAATACCAGATCGCGTGCGTTGCCGTAACGCAGCGTGTTGATGCCGCCCGCATTGGTCGAGAGATTGCCGCCAATCTGGCAACTGCCCTCAGCGCCGAGCGACAACGGAAACAGCCGGTCCGCATTCTCTGCCGCATCCTGGATGTTCTGCAGAATGCACCCGGCCTCGACGGTGATGGTGTAGTCCATCTCATCAAGCTCACGGATGGCGTTCATGCGGGAGAGCGACAGCAGCACTTCACCGCCGCCCACATCCGGCGTCGCGCCACCGCAAAGTCCTGTGTTGCCGCCCTGGGGCACGACCGGCACGCCTGCCTCGACGCAAGCTTTTACGACGCCTGCGACTTCTTCCGTGCTGGCTGGCTTTACAACGATGGCGGCGGCGCCCGTGAACAGGCCGCGCGGTTCAGACATGAGCGGCGCGATGGCGTCGGCGTCCTCGATCATGCCCTCAGCGCCGACGATGGCGCGGATGCGGTCTTTCAAGTCAGCGGCGAAAGCTGGCGTTGGCGCTTCTTGCATGGCGGGCAAGCCTTTCGGATCAGAGGGTTCGCGGCTAACGTTAGGGCCGCCGCCAGGAAATTCAATCCAGCTAGCATTGCGTCGGGCGCAAACGCTGTATGCGTTGAGCGGCTAATCGAACAGAAATTCTTTGTATCCGCCCGCCGCGACGGCGTCAGAAATTCGGCGGTAACGGACAGTTCCGCCGTTATATCCAAGCACCCTGGGCACCTGCCGGCCCTCGACGTTCTGGTTGACGCCGGTTTGCCAGGAATTGATTCCGGCGGATAACAAATTGGCCGATGCAGCTTCCACCTGGCGCACCCAGTCTGCGACGGCTTCGGCGCGCGGTTCGCATCGCCTGTGGCCATTGTCGCGCATAAACTTCACGATGCCCGTCACCCAATCGACGAGTTCCTCGATATTGCGCGGAATATTGCCTCGGGCTGTATGTGGCCCAAGGATCATGAATAGGTTTGGAAAGCCCTCATTTTGGACGCCGAGCATGGTCTGCGGCAGCGATACCCAGTCATCCTTAAGGCGCCTGCCGCCCGGGCCTTGGATATCCATACGGTCATAGGGACCGGTCACGCCGTCAAACCCGGTCGCGTAGACCAGAATGTCAAACTCGTATTCCACCGCTTTGGTCTGCACGCCTGCCGCTGTGATCCGTTCAATCGGCTCCTCGTTGATATCGACCAGATGCACGTTCGGCTGGTTATAGACCTCGTAATAGCCGCTCTCCAACGGCAAGCGGCGGGTGCCAAAGCCGTGGTTCTTGGGGATCAGTTTGTCGGCGATTGCAGGATCGTGAACCCGCTCGCGGATTTTCTTCGCCATGTAGTCACTGGCAAGTTTGTTGGCGTCCTCGTTGACAAGCACATCTTTGAAATTGCCGACCCAGATACCGAAGCCGGGTTCCGAATAAAGTTTCTCCCAGAACGCCTCCCGTTCCTCAGCCGGGAGATCGAGGGCGTTGCGCGGGTCCGTGTTGTGAATAAAACAGGTCGCGGTTTCCCGGCAGCGTGCGAAGATTTCATCGTAGCTGGCTTTGATTTCAAGCTGCTCTTCGGCTGTGATTTTGCGGTTGTGCAGGGGCGCGGCCCAGTTTGGCGTACGCTGGAAAATATGTAGCGTGCCTGCGTCTTTCGCTATTTCTGTGATCGCTTGAATTGCAGTCGCGCCAGTCCCGATCACGCCGATGCGCTTGCCCTTCAGGTCCACTGGCTCGCGCGGCCAGCGCGATGTGTGGAAGGCTTGGCCCCTGTAGTCATCGCGACCTTTGATGTTCGGCAACGTATGCGCTGAAAGCGGGCCTAGACCGGTGATCAAGATTGGCGCGAACGCTTGCTCGCCCGATTCCAGCGTCACGGTCCAAAGTGTCGCCGCATCGTCAAATTTGGCTGCGGCGACGCGGCTGTTGAAGCGCATTTCGCGGCGAAGATCGAATTTATCGGCGACGTAGTTCAGGTAGCGCAGCGTGTCTGGCTGGGGCGAAAAATGCTCGGTCCATTCCCATTCCTCCAACAGTTCTTTGGAGAAGGAATAGCCGTAAGACCAGCTTTCAGAATCAAATCTGGCGCCTGGATACCGGTTCCAATACCAGGTGCCGCCGACATCCGACCCGGCCTCAAACACCCGCACATTCATGCCAAGCTCGCGCAGCCGGTAGAGCTGATACATGCCCGAAATTCCGCCGCCGATAATGATGGCGTCAAATAATTCGGGCGCAGATGAAAATGCTGCGCTGGATGACGTGGTCATGGAAAACTAACTCTGGAACACATGAAACAGGGGCTGCAGTTTAGCGTCAGACGCTGGGTCCGCTAGAGCGTGGAAAGCAGGACGACCGCATCAATCACCTTGCGCGCCGCCTCGGCGATAACAAGCACTTCACCATCGACATATCGATAGACGTATCCCGCAGGCAGCGGCTTCAGCTTAACTTCCAGCACGTTTGGAATTCTATAGAGCGTCACACTCTTGGGCACGACATCGCCACGATTATGTTTATTGACCTGGCCCGGCGGGAGACAGCCATTGTTTTTCTTTGCGAGGCCCGGCGGGCAGGACTTTCCTGCGTATCCACCGCTGTAATGCGAGCGCACGGCTGGCTTTGAACCCGAATCAAAGACGATGTCGATATCAATATCGCCGCCGCTCTGACGCACAGCTTGCGGCGCATTTCCTTTGTTCTTGTGCGCTTTACTGGAATTTCCGCGTTTATGATGTTTCTCGGGTTTGCCTTTGCCTGCATGGGCAGGCTTTTCGGCATAAGCTGGTGAGGGCGCGGCGGTTGTCGCAAGGCACAATCCGCCAGCAATGGCGAGGCACAAGCCAGTTCTAGAAATCACTCGCAGCATCTTTGATACCCTCCAAATCGTATAGCCCTAAGTCTAGCACAACGCTGATCGGCATATTCAGGCCGAAATGTGTCAGTTTCAGGGTAACGCGCAGTCTTGGGTCGCGTTCCAGTAAGGCAGTCGGGAGGGGCATGTTGATTGTTGGCGCCGCGCTCAGCATGATCCGAACTGGTAGGATTAGGTCTGCCGAGATGTTCAATGCACAGCGAGAGCTCAGCCATGCCCGGCGTCCGTTCCATGACCGTTTTTACGCTGCCTGGCATCCCGGAGGTGCAGGCCGGAGATGATCTATCAGCGCTTATCGCCGAGGCGCTAGAGGCGGCGGGCGAGACGCTGCAGCCCGGCGATGTCGTCGTTGCGGCGCAGAAGATCGTATCGAAGGCTGAGGGCCGGTACATTGAACTGGCGGAGGTGACGCCGGGCGCGGAAGCAATGGAATGGGCGGCGAAAACCGAGAAAGACCCCCGGCTGGTCCAAGCGATCCTGGATGAAACGGAGAAGGTGCTGCGCTGGCGGCCCAATCTGCTCGTCGTAGAACATAAACGCGGCTGGGTTATGGCGAATGCTGGGGCCGATCAATCAAACATCGAAGGTAATGAGGGCGAGCGGGTCTTGATGTTGCCGCTTGACGCGGACGCCTCGGCCGCTGCGATCCGCACCGGCCTGGAAGCGCGCTACGGCGGCCCGCTTGGCGTGATTATCGCTGACAGCGTGGGCCGGGCCTGGCGGGTCGGCACGGTTGGCCTGGCGCTCGGCGCATCTGGCGTGAAAGTTATGGCGGATATCAGGGGTGAATTAGACCGACAGGGGCGGGAGCTCAAAGTGTCCATCGTCGGCGCGGGGGATGAGATCGCCGCCGCCGCCAACTTGCTTATCGGCGAGGCGGCTGAAGGTACGCCGGTCGCCATCGTGCGCGGGTTGGATATGCTTGATGCGGCGCAGACCGGCGCAGATCTTGTGCGCGCCGCCAGCGAGGATTTGTTCCGGTGAAAGTTGTCGCTTTATCAGGCGGGGTTGGCGGCGCAAAGCTGGCGCTTGGCCTGAATGCAATCATCGGCTCCGATGATCTAACCCTGATCGCCAATACAGGTGACGATTTCCGCTTTCACGGCCTCGCTGTATCGCCAGATATCGACACCTTGGTCTACACGCTCAGCGGCAAGAATGATGATGTGCGCGGCTGGGGGCTTGCGGGCGAGACTTGGGGTTTTATGGACGCGCTTGGCGGCCTTGGCGGCGAATCCTGGTTCAATCTGGGCGACCATGATCTGGCGATGCATGTGTTGCGGACGGATCGGCTAGGTCAGGGCGCTGCGTTGAGCCAGATCACGGATGATATCCGCAGGTCGCTTGGCATTGCTGCACGTATATTGCCGATGTCTGACCAGCCGGCGCCGACAATCGTGCATACAGTTGAGCATGGGGCGCTGCCGTTCCAGCGATATTTCGTCGAGCGGCAGGCTGCCCCGACGGTGACCGGCTTCACGTTTGAGGGGATTGATGGCGCGCGCCCGGCGCCCGGATTGCTGGACGCGATTGACGCCGCAGAGAGAATTATCATCTGCCCATCCAATCCATTTATTTCGATTGATCCGGTGCTCGCTGTCCCTGGCGTCCGTGCAGCTGTTGCTGGGGCCGCCGCGTCGGTAATCGCGATATCGCCCATCGTAGCTGGCGATGCGATCAAGGGGCCGACAGCGAAAATGTTCCGGGAATTGGGCGTTGAGCCGTCAGTGCAAGCCGTGGCCGAACGCTATCAGGACATCGTCGATTTGATGATCATTGATGATCAGGATGCGGCGGCCACGAGTGATTTGCAGGCGCTCGGCATGGCTGTCGTGACGTCCAATACCATCATGCGCACGCGGGACGACAAGATGGCTCTGGCGGAACGCGCGCTTAGAAGCCCTGTTCCTGCTTCGTGAAGCGCCCAACGTTGCCCAGAAGCTGCTCGAGGAACGTCAGCTTATGGCCGGCGGTCGGCGTTTCGCGGGCGATGAGTGTGACTTCTTCGCTCTCTTCCTCGCCAAGCACGCCGATGCGGTCGAGGATGCCGCTATCGTCAAAATGCATCACCAGTACTTGCTGCTGTGCGGTGTCAGGCTTGAAAAACGCCTGGCTGACCCGCACCTGGCTGATGTAGTACCAAACGCTCTCATCGAAGGCGGCGATACTGGAAGGCGTGCCGAGCACGGCGCGGACGTCCTGCTTTGTCGCAGCGCCGGGGCGTACATCTTCCACCGTCGCTGTTCTAAGGATATGACCGTGCGTCGCGACCTCATCCGTGCATGCGGCGAGGCCAGCCGTCAGCGCGATGGCGAGCAGGGTGCGGCGGGCGATGTGTAAGGACGTACTCATGATCAAAATAGATAGTCGAGCAGTGAGGTCTGCGCAATGCGAAGATTAAGGCAATGGTGGGCGCGCCGTGTCTCGAAGAGCGATAATCCAGCCTGGCGACTTTATCGCGGGACTGCCGCAGCGGCTGTAGCGCCTGCTCGGCTCACGCTATTTGGCCTCTCGCACGAGCCCGAAGACAAATTCGAGTGCCTGGCGCTGCACTTGGCCGCCGTCTGGCATCGCTTGGATGCAGGTGATGATGATTTGCGGCGGATGCGACGGCATCTGACGAGCGCGTTCGTAGCGGATATGGATGCGTCGCTCAGGGATATGGGTGCTGGTGATCTTGGCGTCGGCAAGCGTGTGAAAGTTCTAACCGAGCGGCTTTATGGCCGTTTGGCGGCCTATGAAGCTGCATTAGTTGAAGGCGCAGACGCAGAAATCGTTGAAGCTGCGCTTCTGCGTAATATGTACAAGGAACGTGAGGCGCCCGCAGCCGAGCAATTGGCCGCCGCGCGGGAGGCTGTCGCCGAACTGGGCGCGGCGTGGCAGGCGCAGTCTGATGCGGCCTTACTGGCCGGTGAAGCTATTAAAATCGAGGCGTGACGATGAGCGAGATCAACGAAATTCTCAGGCTAGACCGGATGCAGTCCGGTCCGCGCCGTCAATCGCGAGCGGTGACTGCTGAGGAATGCGAAGCCGTCGCTGATCGGTTGGAATTACGAGCGGTCAGATCGATCAACTTCAATCTGGAAGTAGAGCAGACGCCAGACCGCGATATTTACGAAGTGATTGGCCAGGCTGAAATGACGGCGGAACGGGTTTGCACTGTCACCAACGATCCATTCGACGAGATCACGCAAACCGCCATCCACGAGCTCTTTACGCCGAATCCAAAGAAGGCGACCAGCGAGGATGCAGATGTTGATGCGGATTTAGATGCGCTCGATGTCGAATTGTTGGATGAAGAGGCGATCGATCTCGGCGAACTCGTCGTGCAGTATCTGGCGATGGAGTTAGAGCAATCGCCACGGTCTCCTCAGGCGATGTCTCCCGAAGAACGCGCTGGCGCCGAGGGGGCAGCGGTGCTTGGCCCAGACAGAATCCTCCCATTCGCTGGGCTCGCGGATATGCTGCGGGGCGGCGATTCTGATGATTCTGGAAGCAAACACTAAGTGGCGCTCGCCGGGCAATCTTCCACCCGCTTCGCTCAACTGTTTTTATCTGGTGCTTTCCCTGTGCGGGCGGGCTACATTCAAGGCAGCGCTGAAACGGCAGATTCTATCTTCGGCCCACACGTTCAGTTCGTGAGAGAGCAATGGCAGCCAAAGGACCAATAATCGCATTAGATGCGATGGGCGGCGATCATGGGCCCGACAGTGTTGTCGGCGGCGCATCGATTGCGCGCGAGCGGTTCCCGGAAGCGAAGTTCTTGCTGTTTGGCGATCCTGATGTGCTCAAGCCATTGGTTGAGAAAGACAAACTGCTCGCTGGAGCCTGTGAAATCAGAGAAGCTGCCGATTCGATTTCTGCGGACACCAAACCCTCGCAAGCACTGCGTAATGGCCGTGACAGCAGCATGTGGCAAGCGCTGAATGCCGTTCGCCAGCAAGAAGCCGACGCCGCCGTATCGGCAGGCAATACTGGCGCGCTGATGGCGATCTCAAAATTTGTTCTGCGCACGCCCATCGGCGTCGATCGCCCGGCGATGGCCAGCATCATGCCGACAGCGACTGGCGAATCGGTCATGCTCGACCTGGGCGCGAACCTAGAATGTGACGCTGACAATCTGTTCCAATTCGCGATCCTCGGCGCATTATTCGCACGTTCGACACTCGCGATTGACCAGCCGAGCGTCGGCTTGCTGAACGTGGGCGCGGAAGAACTCAAAGGCTCTGACGCGATCAAAGGCGCCGCGCAGAATTTGCGCCTGCATGAGGGCGACCTGCCGTTGAGTTTTCATGGTTTCATGGAAGGCGATGATATCAGCGCAGGCATCGTTGATGTCGTCGTGACGGATGGATTTTCGGGCAATGTGGCCCTGAAGACGGCGGAGGGTGTGGCGAAGCTCGTTAGTCAGTTCACGCGCCGGGCGTTTAAGTCCTCGCCAATGGCGGGGCTTGGCTATCTGTTCGCACGACCGGCGCTTCGACGGCTCAGCACGCATCTTGATCCACGCAAGTATAATGGCGCGGTCTTCCTGGGGCTGAACGGCATCGCCGTGAAAAGCCATGGCGGGTCGGACGCAGTTGGGTTTGCCAACGCTGTCGGCGTCGCGGTAGATATGGCGCGGCATGGTTTCCTTGAAAACGTGCGTACCGAGTTCGAACGTCTGCAGGCTGATAGTCTGGAAGACAAAACGGCATCACTTTAGAAGGGCGGCGCGTGACTATGGCGATACGTTCCATTGCGCGCGGCTGCGGCGCCTACCTGCCGGAGCGCGTCGTCACGAATGACGAACTGGCCGCCCAGGTTGATACCACCGACGAATGGATCCAAGCCCGCACCGGCATCAAGCAGCGCCATATCGCAGCCGATGGCGAGCTGACGTCTGACTTGGCGATTCAAGCCGCCAACCGGGCCATGGCGGCGGCTGGCGTCGAAGGCAAAGACATCGACTTGATTGTGCTGGCGACCGCGACGCCAGACCACACGTTTCCGTCCACCGCTACGACCGTGCAGGCTGCAATTGGCATGCAAGGCGGGGCGGCGTTTGATGTGCAGGCGGTATGCTCCGGCTTCATATTTGCCCTGGCGACAGCGGATAACTTCATTAAGGCCGGGCAGTGCAAGCGTGCGTTGGTCATCGGCGCCGAAACATTCTCGCGCATCCTCGATTGGGAAGATCGGACGACCTGCGTGCTGTTCGGCGATGGCGCCGGCGCGTTAGTCCTGGAAGCCAGTGAAGGCGAGGGGCCGGACGCAACGGGCATCTTATCGACCCATCTGCACTCCGATGGCCGCTTCAAAGAAATGCTCTATGTCGACGGCGGGCCATCCGCGACGCAAACTGTCGGCCATCTCCGCATGCAAGGCCGTGAGGTTTTCAAGCATGCGGTGACTAATTTATCGAATGTCGTACTGGAAGCTCTCGAAGCCAATGGCTTAGAGGCTGATGCGATTGATTGGCTGGTGCCGCATCAAGCCAACCAGCGGATCATTTCCGGCGCCGCGCGGAAGTTAAAAATGGATCCCGCCAAGGTCGTGACCACAGTTTCCTCGCATGCCAACACGTCCGCAGCATCAGTGCCGCTGGCGTTGGATGTTGCAGTGCGCGATGGGCGTATAAAGCCCGGTGATTTGCTGCTGCTTGAAGCCATGGGCGGCGGATTCACCTGGGGCGCATCACTGCTGCGGTGGTGATTTAACAGCGTCCGCTGGCTTCCCCTCTCCCTCGCTTGGAGGAGAGAGAAGAAGCCAGCGATGAGCGCAGCTACTTCCCAAACAGCCCCTTAAGCTGCTTGATCGGGTTTGCATCGGGCTCAGACTTCGGCGCCTCTTTCGGGTCAGACCCGCCAACGCCCTTCGTCACGTCTTTCAGCAATCCGCCAATACCTTTGGCGCCGCCTTCCGCAACGCCCTTAACAGCATCCACAGCGCCTTTGGCGACTTTGCCCGCGCCCTTGAGAGGTGCGCTCCCAAAGTTCTGTAGGATGCCAGCCAGGTCCGGCGCGAATTGGACATCATGCCAGGGGCCGGTGATCAGTACCGGCACGGCGATGCCTGTGATGCCGGTATCGCCGCCCTGGCCACGCGCGTCTGCGACCGCCCTTGGGTTCACGCGATAATCAACGGTGCGTTTCGGCATGTCTGCTGTTCCTTTGCCGGTCACACGGAATAGTGGGGAGGCCATGAACAGATCACTGTTGGAGACAATGCCGCGTTTGATTTTGAACGTCCCGGAAAGCTCCGAGAAATCCGTCTGTTGGCGGGCGCTGGCGCCCGAGTCCAGGAACGCAGACTCGACCTTGCGCAGCATGGCGGCCAGGTTGAAGCCCTTGATTGCGCCATCGCGGAACACGAACCCGCCAGATCCGCCAAGGCTTTTTACAATTGCCGCTTGGGATGCGCCTGCGCCGGTGACGGAAATGTTCAAATCGCCTTTGCCTTCCAGGCGTTCAAAGTCTGCGGCGTCGGTCAGCAAAGGTTCGGCATTAATGCCTTTCAGGTTAAAATTCATTGCGATGGCCGGGGTTTTCTTGGAAGCATTCAGCGATACTTTGCCTGTCCCGGCGCCGTCGTAGAGCGCAAGTTTGGTCAATCCAAGATCAAGTTTGCCGCCATTCAGCGTCGCCTTCAGCGCGCTCTGGCCGATTTTAATCTTCTGGACGAGCAAGCTTTCCATCGTCAGGTCCAGTTTTGCATTGACCTGTTTGAAACCGGAGAAATCGATTTTGTCGGTGCTCCATTTTCCAGGTCCGCTGCTGCCTGCTGCTTTGGTTTGGCCTTCTGCCGGAACTGGGATGTAAGGGTTCAGGTCAACGGCGCCGAGCGCCAGTTTCGCATCAATTGCGGGAACCTTGCCGCCGCCGTTGAAGGCGAAATCGCCTTTGCCGCGCAATGCGTCGATAGCGATTGCAGCGCTGGTGAAGGCGATGCGCGCGCCATTCAATGAGAATTGGCCATCCGCTTCGAAGGGGCCGAGGACGTCGCCTTCAATAGCGATGGGCTGAGCGGCCCATCCGGCGAGGTTCTTGATGGATGGCGTTGTGAACTTCGTAGCGCCGGCAAGCGCAAAGCCTTTGCCAAAATCCGCGGCGCCATCAAATTTTAGGTCCAGATGTGTGCCGGATACTTCGGCATTCATATCGCTTTTGCCAGCCTCAATCGCCGCCAGCGGCTTAGCCATGCCAAAAGCAAGCGCGATTTTCTCCGCCTTCCAGACGAGATCGCCTTTGGCGCTGAGCGGGCCATTCAGGCTTGGCAGTGTGAGGGAGAGATTGACGTTCTCCAGCACTTCGGTCGTGCCAGCTTTGGCGTCCGTGTAAGCGACCCGACCATTTTCGATGCGCACATCGCCGAGCGACAGGTTCTTGAGTTCTTAAGGCAGGGAAGCCTTGCCGCCGCCGCCATCTG
>JAYNYG010000033.1:19503-46638 GCA_038102935.1 Alphaproteobacteria bacterium
CCGCCGCCATCTGCTTTAGCGCCGCCGAAATCCCAGTTGGGCTTTCCGGATTTGTCGACGTAGAGCCGGATATCCGGCTGCACCAGTACAAATTCTTTGATCTCGACAGAGCCGGAAATCAAAGGCATCACCGGCACCGCGATCCGCACTTCCTCGACGGACGCCATGTTCGCGTCCGGCGCGCCATCGGCGTTGGCGAATGTCGTCTTGCCAAGCGTGATGGAGACTTCTGGCCAGATGCTGAGATCAGGCTTGCCGGCGACCACGAGCTTCCGCCCGGTCGCCTTCTCAACCTGGGCTGTGCCTTCGGCGACGATATCGTCGAGCGGCACGATATAAGGCAGCGCCACGCCGACGCCGATGATCAGGACGATCAGCGCAAATGCGCCGATCGCCAACCATTTCAGAAATTTACGCATTGGGTTCGTCCTTCAGAATTCTGTGTGCAAAAGGCGCAGTCGGGTGCTAGCCGAAGACCTTCTGCAGAATTGGCGTGATGCGTTTCGCCGGATTATTGCGGATCGCCGCTTCTTCTTTGGCGATGTAGTGGAACAGGCCATCAAGCGCCTTTTCAACAGCGTGATCGATCATCAGCTTCTTGCCTTCGGGGGCAAGCGCTGCGCCGCCTGCGGAAGCCGCTGCACGGTCATAGGCGCTGAATGCGTTTGTGGCGCTTAGTTCACGTTCCACAATAGGGCGCATCGTGGCAGAAAGCGGGTTTGTCATCTTGCCTTGGAAATAGCGTGTCGCGGAATCGTCGGGGCCGGTCAGGATGCCGCGTGCATCGTCGATGCTCATCTGCTCGATCGCGACGCCAAACATCTGCTTGGCTTCATCCATGGAGCCTTCGGCCGCCCGGTTCATGCGCAGCTCAACTTCATCGAGGAGGCCGGCTCCGCCAGTGAACCGCATAACTTTTTTCGCGGTGTTCATCCAACCTGGAAGGGGGATGTGCGCCACAGGATCATTGAAGAACCCGTTGGTGGAGCCAAGGTTGCCTGTGACCGTTTCAGTGCCGACACGAAGCGCATCGCGCAGCCCACCGCCAATTTCAGCGTTGGACAGGGACGAACTGCCGCCGCCTCCACCGCCGCCCAATCCTTTGAGGATAGAGCCGGCGTCTTTGAAAAGGCCTTGAGCATGGACTTGAGGGCTTACCGCTAAGAGAGCCAACGGCAGGATCAGAACACGGGCGAATTTACGCATGGGATATCTACATCAAAACGCGTTGCAGGGCGTGCGTCCCAAGCCATTCGAGCTGAAGGTATTTCAGCGGCGAACACGCAAGGCTAAGGGAACGGCCTAACTGCGCCGGAATCGCAAGCCATACGCGCCTTCACAAACGCGTGCGCCGCTGATTGAATGGCCGCATCATCCGCATTCTAGGGACTGGCCGCCATGACCGCATACTTGATCGTCCGCGCTGAAGTTTCTGGCGACGACCGGGACGCTTTTGATCATTGGTATGAAACGGAGCATCTGCCAGACGCAAAGGCAGCGTTCGGTGTTGATAATGCTGAACGGGGATGGAGCGAAACGGAAGCAAACGCCCATTTCGCGTTTTACGAGTTTCCTGATCTTGCCGCTGCCGAAGCCGCGACAGGATCGAAGGCCATCAAGGAATTGATTGCGGAGTTTGATAGGGTCTGGCAAGGCCGCGTCGTACGCACCCGCAATGTCGTCGCCATCAAACAGAAGATATAGGAGAGACCGAAATGACCCCTCCCGCACAACCGGCGCTCAAGGCCGTTGATAGCACCATGTCCGAGGCAGAATGGCAGACGCGCGTTGATCTCGCTGCGCTCTACCGGCTGTTCGTGAAATATGGCTGGACGGACCTGATCTACACCCACATCTCCGCGCGCGTTCCGGGCGAAGAAGGGAATTATCTGATCAACCCTTATGGCCTCTTCTTTGACGAAATCACGGCTTCCTCGCTGATCAAGGCAGACTATGACGGCAACGTTATTGATCCGGTTGGCGGCGAGTTCAATGAGGCTGGCCATTTGATCCACACCGCAGTGCTGAAGGCCCGGCCAGAGATCAACTTCGTGCTGCACACCCACAGCCGCGCGGGCGCTGCTGTATCCGCCATGACCTGCGGCCTGCTTCCGCTCTCCCAGCATTCCAACATCATCTTGGATCAGATTGCGTATCACGACTATGCGCAGGTTACGAATGATGAAGAAGAATGTGAGCGCCTTGGCCGGGATATCGCAGATAAATACCTGATGGTCATGCGCAATCACGGCCTGCTCGCCTGCGGGCGGACAGCTGCCGAAGCCTTCCACTACCTGTATTACATGGAAATGAGCTGCAAGATTCAGGTCGATGTGCTGGCTTCCGGTAAGGATTTCATCGTGCCGGATCAGGACGCTATCGATAGTCTTGGCAAATATGGCGCCCCGGGCGATGTACCTAAGGGCGAGCGTGTATGGCCCGGCCTGATCCGCGGGCTTGACCGACAAGACCCAAGCTACCGCGAATAGCTGCCCTCTTGCCTCCTTTCTTGAACCCTCGCCCCCCTGCGGGGGCGAGGGAACCTTTCGGCGGCGCCGCCTTATTAAATCCAACTGCCGTCGCAGAATGTGCGAATGAAAGATTTGGCCACCCAATGAGCAATTCCAGCTTGCCGCTGCCCTTGGCGCGCGGCCCTATGAGCGCGCCTGGCCTCGCCCGATTGCGGAAAGTGCTGACAGACGCTGAGCCACAATTGATTGGCGAGGTTGCCCGCCTCGGTATGGGCGATCCGGATGCAATCGCGCTCTGGTACGGCGAAGGCGATATGCCGACGCCTGCGTTCATTTGTGACGCGGCCTATGAAGCAATGCGGTCTGGCGAGACTTTCTACAGTTTCAAGCGCGGCACCCCGGTGCTCCGCCAAGCGCTGGCCGATTATATGTCTGGCATCTACAGCCGCGACGTCGATTTTGAGCGGGTGACCGTCACCAATTCCGGCATGCATGGCATCCTGGTGGCGATGCAGGCCGTGCTGGCGGCAGGCGATAACGCCGTCATCATTGGCCCGGTTTGGCCGAATGCTGAGGCCACGGTGCGGGTCGCTGGGGCGGAGCCGCGCATTGTCAGCCTGAACAATGAAAACGGCGTGTGGCGGCTGGACCTGGATGCGATATTCGCAGCCTGCGACGATGACACCCGCATGATTTTCGTCAATTCCCCCGGTAATCCAACAGGCTGGATGCTGGAGCAGGACGAGCAGCAAGCGATCCTGGATTTCGCGCGTGAGCGCGGCATCTGGGTTATGGCGGATGAGGTCTATGCACGGTTGGTCTATGACCGGCCCATCGCGCCGTCCTTCCTGGACATTGCGGAGGATGATGACCCAGTCGTCGTCATCAATAGCTTCTCCAAGAGCTGGGCCATGACGGGATGGCGGGTTGGCTGGCTGACTCACCCGCCTTGGATCAGCGAAGTTCTGGCGGAATTGATCGAGTACAGCACCAGCTCCGTGCAGCCATTCCTGCAGCATGCCGCCGTCACTGCCGTGACCAAAGGCGAGCCTTTGGTGGCCGAAATCCGTGAGCTTTGCCGCGTCGGCCGGGATATCGTGACGCCAGCGCTCTCCGCCCATCCGCGCGTCGTGCTATCGCCGCCGAAGGCCGCGTTCTATGCCTTTTTCCAGGTGGACGGCATGACGGATAGCCTGGAATGGTCAAAGCAGTTATACCGCGACACGAAAGTCGGCGTCGCGCCGGGGCGATCTTTCGGGCCGGAGGGTGAGGGGTGGATACGGCTTTGTTTCGCCTCCTCGCCAGAGACGCTGAATGTGGCGATGGACCGGCTGACGGACTATCTCAGTCGCTCATAATCGCGGCTTTGGCGGCCTTCTGCATAACGCTCGGCAGCCCAATGGAGCCCAGATCGTCAATCGGCAACCAAAAGCAGCCTTCTGGCGGCTCAACGTCGCTCGTGCGCCCGCGATAGACCGATAGCTCTAGGCGGAAATGCGTGAAGATGTGGATGACTGGCTGGTCTGTCTCAAGCCAGTTGTTCGCCAGAGATTGGATAGAGGCCGGCGCTTCATCATCAGACCACCCAAAGGATGGCAGCTCGACCATCGCGCCAAGTAGGCCTTTGGCGTCCCGCCGCCGCAGCAATACCTGGCCATCAGGGCGTTCCAGCCAATAGGCTTGGCCGGTTCGGACGGGCTTTACTTTCTTAGGGGCTTTCTTTGGCAGATCGGCGGCGACACCCGCCTTGTCCGCCGCGCAATATGTGCGGATGGGGCAGGCGAGGCAGCGTGGCCGTTTCGGCAAACAGATTGTTGCGCCAAGGTCCATCATTGCCTGCGCAAAATCGCCGGCGCGTTTTGGCGGCGTGATGGAGACTGCCCGGGCTTTGATCTCAGGCTTGGCGGCGGGCAGCGGCGTTTCGATGTGGAAGAGCCTGGCCGTAACCCGTTCAATATTGCCATCAACAGGGGTCGCGTTCTGGCCGAAAGCGATTGCCGCCACAGCCGCAGACGTATATCCGCCAATGCCCGGAAGCTTCGCCAACTCTGCCTCGGTTGATGGGAACAGCCCGCCATGTTCCGATGCTACGACGCGCGCGCATTTCAACAAATTCCGGGCGCGGGCGTAGTAGCCAAGGCCAGCCCATTCCGCCATCAAATCCTCATCTGGCGCAGCCGCAAGGTCAGTGACAGCGGGCCATCGGTCCAGGAACCGCTGGAACCGCGGCGCCACAGCGGCGACGGTGGTTTGTTGCAGCATGACCTCGCTTAGCCAGACGTGGTATGGGTTAGCGACAGCGCCTGGCGGCGAGCGCCAAGGCAGGTCGCGACGGCTAACGTCATACCAGGCGAGCAGGGTCGCGGCGGGTTGTTCGTTTTTCATGGGACGGGATATTGGCGGCGATGACTAAGGGCGGCAACAATAAAGCAAAGCCGCCGGTTATCAGCGCCAGTGAGGCGCGCCGCCGGACATATGTGCCACAACCGATTTCCGCCTCATTAGGCCGAATGATGAAGCGCTCGCCTATTGCTCGATCCGCGCGCGGATTGGCGGCTTTGAAGCGGGATTGGGCTGATGTGGCAGGTGATGAGTTTGCTGAAATCGCCTGGCCGGACAGGCTCGATCCCGCGCGCAATGGCCGCCCAGGCGTTCTGGCGGTGAAGGCTGCAGCAGGCGCCGCGCTTATCTTGCAGCATGATGGGCCGCGCCTTGTAGAGCGGGTGAACGGATATCTCGGCGCCGGCGCCATTGGCCGTATTCGCATCGCTCCAGGCGCGCCGCCGCGCCGTGTGCCACGCAAGATGCCGCCGAAACCAATCCCGGAAGATCATCCGCAGGCTGAAGCGCTGGCGGAGAAAGCGGCAGGCGTTGGCTCGGACAGGCTCGCCGCCGCGTTGACACGATTAGGGCGCTCGGTCGCGGGAAAACGCTAAGCGCGCATGTGGCTGTTGGCGGGATTGTAAAATGGGTCCAATGCAGCGTCGGCAGGAATGCGCTGACCGGCGACGATGATTTCATATTCTGCAGCCAGCATTTTTTCCGCATCGCCAGACTCTGCGCATGCGACATAGCCAAGCCCGACAGCGCCGCCGAGGGTGTGGCCGTATGCGGCTGAGGTGATGTATCCGACCACCGCGCCATTCCGGTAAATCGGCTCATGGCCGACAAGTACAGGCTCTGGCTGCCTTAAGCAGAAGCCCGTGAGGCGACGGGCGGGCGGGGTATCCTGCTTGGCCTCAAGCGCCGCCTGCCCGACAAATTCCACAGGCTTATTCAGCTTCAAAACGAAATCGAGGCCTGCTTCATAGGGATCATCCTCTGGGCTGAGATCGTGGCCCCAGTGTCGGTAGCCTTTTTCGATGCGGAGGCTATCCATTGCATGCATGCCAGCGGGCTTCGCGCCAGCAGTGGCGAGCGCACGCCAGATCGTTGCGGCGTCCTTGGCCGCGCAAGAAATTTCCCAGCCAAGTTCGCCCATATAGGTTATGCGGGTGAGGCGCGTGGGGACGCCCGCCACCAGCACATTCTTGGAGCGCGCGAACCGGAATTCGGCATGCGTTAGGTCCGTTTCCGCGAGCGGCTGTAGGATATCGCGCGCTTTCGGGCCCATCAGGCCGATAACGGCCCGGTCGCGGCTGACATCAGTGATCTGCACGTCCCTGAACCCGGATGCGATCCGGCGGAGGCGTGTCAGGTCCCGGCGGGTGACGCCAGCCCCGGTGATAATCGTAAAGTCCTGCTCGCCGGTGCGGGTGATCGTCAGGTCTGCTTCGATCCCGCCCCAATCATTGAGCCATTGTGTGTAGACCACCCGGCCTTCCGGGACGTCAATCTTATTGGCTGAAAGCCGCTCCAGCGCGGCCAATGCGTTCTTGCCGGAGACATCGAACTTGCCGAATGAGGATTGGTCGAACATGCCTGCATGCTCACGCACATTTCGGTGCTCCGCGGCGGCATTTTCGAACCAATTCTGGCGGCCAAAGCTGTAGTCATATTCGGGCGCCTGGCCCGCATTTGCATACCAGTTCGGGCGCTCCCACCCCGCTGTTTCTCCGTAAGCTGCGCCCGCAGCCTTCGTTTCCGCATGCAATGGCGATAACACAGCGTCGCGGCTGGTTTTGAATTGGCGGTAGGGCCAATGCATGGCGTAAAGCATGCCCAGCGCCTCAGACACGCGGGGGATCAGGTAGTCTGGCTTGGTCTGGAATTCGCCCGCGCGGGCCAGATCGACGGGCGAAAGATCGAACGGCATATCACCCGCCTCAATCCATTCCGCCAGCGCTTTACCGGCGCCGCCGCCGGACTGAATGCCGATGGAGTTGAAGCCAGCCAGGACAAAGAAACCTGGCGTTTCAGGCGACTCGCCAAGGTAATAGCCCTGATCAGGCGTGAACCCTTCTGGGCCGTTGAAGAACTTCCGCAAGCCGACCTCGCCCATCACTGGCACGCGCTGCATAGCGTGCTCCAGAATTGGCATGAAGTGGTCGAAGTCTTCCGGCAATTCATCAAAGCAGAAGTCTTCCGGAATGCCGTCCATGCCCCAGGGCTTGGCTTTGGGCTCGAACGCGCCGAGTAGCAGCTTGCCTGCGTCTTCCTTGTAATAGGCGCAGCCATCCATATCACGGAGGACAGGGAGATCGCTCGGCAGGTCCGGGATCGCCTCCGTCACCACATAGAAATGCTCGCAGGCCTGGACCGGCACTGGCGTGTTCGCCAGCGCCCCGAACTCCCGCGCCCACATACCGGCGGCGTTGACGATAATGGGCGCCTTAATAAGGCCATGCTCCGTTTCGACGCCAGACACACGGCCATGCGTCGTTTGCAGCCCGGTGGCCTTCACGTTCTCATAGATTTGAACGCCAAGCTGCCGGGCGCCTTTAGCCAACGCCATAGCGTAGTCGAGCGGGTTGACCTGCCCATCGGTTGGATACCAAAGCGCCCCAAGGAGGTCGCTGGTCTCCAGGAAGGGCCACCGGCGCCCAGCCTCTGCCGCATCCACCATATGCGCTTCAACGCCGAGGGCGGCGGCGAAATCTGCGGCGCGGCGATGTTCTTCAAACCGCGCTGGATTGTCAGCGATGCCAAGGCTGCCATTCTGCTTGAAGCCCGTGGCTTGGCCTGTGGTTTCTTCCAGCTCCTGGAAAAGCGGCTGCGAATACATGGCGATCTTGGAAAGCGTCGCAGAGCCGATATTTGAACGCACTAAGCCTGCCGCATGCCATGTCGTGCCAGACGCCAATTGCTTGCGTTCCAGCAGCACAACGTCTTTCCGGCCCTGCTTTGCTAGATGATAGGCCGTGCTGAGACCCGCGATGCCGCCGCCAACGATGACCGCGCTTGCTTCACTCGGCAGTGATTTGCTCATAGTGGGTCCTCTAGGCATTGATTGCGGCGCGGATTTGTGGCCCATACAGTCCCGCCCGAACCGGTTCCAGCAAGGCGTAACATGAACCTAAAAGATCACATCCGCGCAATACCCGATTTTCCTAAGCCCGGCATTCTCTTTTACGACATCTCGACGCTGCTTTCCCATGCAGAAGCTTGGGCGACGGCTGTCGAGCAATTGGCTGAGATTGTTGGGCCGTGGAAGCCGACAAAACTGGCGGGCATCGAATCCCGGGGGTTTCTGACAGCCGCGCCGCTCGCGCTGGAACTGGGTTTGGGCTTTGTCATGGTGCGGAAGCAAGGCAAACTTCCGGGGCCTGTCGTCGCCCATGAATACGCGCTCGAATACGGCTCGGATACAATCGAAATTCAGGCCGACGCCGTTAAACCCGGCGACCGCGTTGTCATCCTGGACGACCTGTTGGCGACGGGCGGCACGATGGCTGCATCCGTTGATCTGCTGCAGGAGGTTGGCGCTGAGGTGACAGGCGCAGCCTGCATCATTGAGCTGACCTTCTTAGAAGGCCGCAGCAAGCTCGATGTGCCGGTTGAGACACTGATCCAGTACGATTCCTAACAGTCTATCGCCGCGATCTGGTCCAACACCGGCAGAATATATTCCCGGAACCGTTCGGGGTGTTCGCTCATGGGGAAGTGGCCCATGTCGCGCATGATGATAGCTCTCGCACCAGGGATTGTTTTGGCGGTGCGTTCGGTATCGGCGGGGGTGCAGGAATAATCGTATTCGCCGGTCATCAGGAAGACTTTGCAGGCTGATGGCTCTGCGGCGGCGCCATCGGCCTCGAATTGGCTGTCTGTGCGGAAAAAATGCATGTCGCCTTTGAACACGCCCGATCCGCTCTGGTGATAGTGCCAAAGGGTTTCGTTGCGGAATTCATCGGGGCTGTGGGGCGAGGCGAGGCCGGAGACGAGGGCGGCGCAGAAATCTCCGCGCGCGAAAACATCATTCTCCAGCCAGGAATTATCCCACCAGGGGGAGGGGCGGTTTGAGCCCTCCAGGCCAATCGCCGCGCGGAATTTATCGCCATGCAGCCTGGCCAATCGCACCACAAGCCGCCCGCCCATGGAACAACCCATGACGACGGGACGATCTAGCTCCAAAGCGTCCGAGAAGGCGATTGTGGCGCCGGTATAGAAATCTGCCGTCAGCTTGTATTCCATATCCTGCCAGCCAAATGGCGGATTAGATTTTCCGTGCCAGGGCAGATCGAATGCAATGACCCGGTAGCTGCTGGTCACTGCCTCATCGCACATCAGGTGCCGGAACTGGCTGGAATGAGCGCCAGCGGTGTGCAGGCAGAGCAGGGGGATGCCCGCGCCCGCTTCCTCGAAATATATCCGGTAGGTCTCGCCCATGATCTCGATATGGGCGTAGCGGCCAGTGATAGGCTCTATGCGGGCGGTCATTATCCGTCCTCCCGGAGCAGCGCCAGAATGTCTTTGAAGAAGCGAAGATGTTCCAGGAAAACGGCGCTGTCGCCTTCCAACGCGGCATGGCCATAGCTTGTCATGGCGAACACATCATTGAAGCCGGGCGCAGGTTTTGGCTTGCAGAACTCTGCCCAGGAGGCAGCCGGAGCGGTAATCGAGAAGCTGTAGGGCCGCATTTTGAACGGGCCTTCCAGCACTTCCACAATTGCGCCGTCTTTGATCACGATGTGATGACGCACGTCATTCACGCCGATCACGAACTCCGCCGTGCAATTCCGTCCAAGCCGCTGCAAGTTTGGCCGCGCCGCTGCTTTTTCAACCAGCCCCGTCAGCATGGCTCAAAGCATCCGTTCTTCGGGGCGAACGAGATGCTGCGGCGTCTCGCCTGTCAGCGCTAGCACGATATTGGCGATAGCCCGGCGGACAGCGACGGCGCGCCATACGCCAACGCTGGCGGAGTTATGCGGCGAGCCGATGACATTTGGCAGGTCCAGGAACGGATGGCCCATCTCGAACTTGCCGTGGCGCACAGGTTCGACCCACCAGGCGTCCAAGCAGGCGGTGAAGTCCGGGTTTGCCTGGAGATGGGCATAAAGATCGTCTTCGTCGATGATTTCGCCGCGCGCCAAGTTCACCAGGATCGCATCAGGCTTCATCTGGGAGAGCCGCTCGGCATTGAAAAGCTTCTCCGTCCATTGCGAAAGCGGCAGGCTGAGGATCACGACGTCGGAAGCGCCCAAGAATTCTTCCAGATCATCCGGCGTGCCGATCCAGTCGACGTCTTCATCTGTGGCGCCGCTCCGGTTGATGGCGTGGATTTTCATGCCAAGCCCGCGCATCAAATTCGCTTGCGCCTTGCCGATGCCGCCGAAGCCCAGAATGCCGCATACCCCGCCCGCCATCATCTTATTGCGGGTGAACTGGTTGAATTCGCCGGTTTTCAGTTTGTCATGCTCAATGAACAACCGCTTTGCCGCGGCCAGCGTCATGGCAAGGCCGTGCTCAGCCATCGGCTCAGCAAATGCGCCGCCATTGCCCGCGATGGGCAAATCATCAGGGAACTGCTTCAGCGGCAGGAAATCAACGCCGGCGGAATAGAATTGCAGCAGCTTGCAGTTCACGCCAGAAAGACCAACTCCGTCATCCGGCAGTTGCCGCGTATGGCCGACAAATACAGCCTCAGCGGTCGCCAGCGTTGCGCGCCGCTCAGCGTCTTCCGAATCCATCAGATAAACGGCGTCACCCGCATCACCGAGCGCGTCTGCGATAATGGCGCGGCGGTCTGCGTCTGCTTCAAGGCCGATGGCGACGACTGGTTTGGTCATGGCGGGAATCGCTTTCTTTCTGGAACATCTGAACCCGTCTTTGGTACAGGACAGGCCGTATATCTGACAATGCAATCAACGGGCGGATTGGTGTATCGTTCCGCCCATGGCATTGCTCCCAGCATCCGGGCCTTATACGCGCGCCCAACGCATTATGATCACGGTGCCGGTGCTGTTGGCCTCGCTCCTGCATTCGATCAACATGAGCACGGCTTATGTGGCGCTGCCGAGCATTCAGGGCAATCTTTCCGCGACGCCCGATCAAGTCGGCTGGATCATCACGGCCTTCGTCGTGGCCAGCGCCGTCGGCACGGTGTTGACGGGGTGGCTGTCGCAACGGATTGGGCGGCGGGCCGTATTTCTATGCTCAATCGCTGGGTTCACGGTCACAAGCCTGCTATGCGCGGTCGCGGCGGACCTTGGCCAGCTGGTATTTTACCGGATGCTGCAAGGCCTAGTCAGCGCCCCGCTACTGCCGATCTCACAATCCGTCATGCTGGACACCTACCCCCGCGAGAAGCACGGTTTCGCCATGAGCATCTGGTCCATGGGCATGATCCTTGGCCCTGTTGTCGGCCCGACGATTGGCGCGGTGCTGACGGAATTCTATGGCTGGCGTTACTTATTCCTGCTGAATATTCCCATGGGCATCATCGCGTTCCTCGCGATTTTCCCAACGATGCCCAAAACGCCCTCAACTCCCGGACGCCTGGATTGGATCGGCGTTACGGCGCTGATTATCGCCGTGTCTGCTTTTCAGCTTATGCTAGACCGGGGGGAACGGCAGGGATGGTTTGAATCGCCGGAGATCGTTGCGGAGGCATTTATCGCCGCGCTGGCCTTCTACATTTTCATCGCCCACTGCATTACCGGGAAGAACCCGTATCTGAACCTCTCAATCTTCCGGGACAGGAACTATGCAATCGGCTGTTGCCTAATATTCGCGTTTGGGATCGCCGTATTCTCCAGCCTCTTCATCTTGCCGATCTTTCTGCAGAATATTCAGGCTTATCCAGTTATCTCGGCAGGTTGGGTCGTCTCCGCGCGCGGCGTCGGCACGATGATCGCCATGTTCTCCGGCGGGTTTCTGGCGGACCGGTTCCAAGCGAAACATTTGATCCTGGCGGGGCTGATTTGCGTTGGCGCCAGCAACTACGTGATGACCGGCTGGTCCGCCGATGTCGGCCTGGACGAAATCATTTGGGTGACGATCTTCAACGGCTTTGGCATGGGCGTGATGTGGGTGACGTTGTCCACCGTAACCTTCTCCACACTAGCGCCGGAATTGCGCGTAGAGGGCGCGTCGCTTTTCGCGCTGATCCGGGCGATTGGCGCCAGCGTCGGCACGTCCTTGGTGGTGATGATCCTCGTGCGCTCCACCCAGATCAACTATTCCGAACTCAGGGACCACATCCATTATGGCAATGAGGCCCTCCAGGCGCTCGGCTCATCCCTGCCGTGGAGTTTGGACTCCGCCGCTGGCATCGCCGCGCTATCGGCGCTCGTCAGCAAGCAGGCGATGATGCTCGGCTTCCTGAACGATTTCGTTTTCCTAGTTGCAGTCGCGGTCGTCGCGGCTCCGCTGGTATTTTTCCTGCGGAAGCCGAAGCCCGCGGGCTAAGGCGCTGCATCCCGGGCCGCTTTCTCAAGCTGCTCCACCAAGCGATTAAGTTCGCCCTTTGGATTGTCAAACCAATCCGTCGACCATTCGCGGATGATCTTCCAGCCTAGGTTCTCCAACGCTTCCTGGCGCAGCCGGTCCCGATCACGGGCGGAGGCGGCGGAATGGTAGGTGGCGCCGTCGCACTCCACACCAGCGATATAGCCATGTGGAAAGCTCTCGTGCTTGATCCCAAGATCAATCCGGTATCCTGCGACGCCGACTTGCGGTTCAACCTCAAATCCACGCGCTTCCAGCAACTGTGCTACATGCGACTCGAACGGGCTTTCAACCTTGCCTGTACCGGCTGCGGTCGGTGGCAGTGACCCTGTTGCGGCAA
Source organism: Alphaproteobacteria bacterium (assembly GCA_038102935.1). Taxonomy (GTDB): domain Bacteria; phylum Pseudomonadota; class Alphaproteobacteria; order Bin95; family Bin95; genus VMCJ01. The sequence continues at coordinate 32,140 of JAYNYG010000033.1, forward strand.
ACGCCAGGAACCCCTTGAAAGCGACGAGGCCTGGGGATGCGCTCGTCTCGGCCCGGATGTCACTGGCGGTCAGTGATGCGAACACGACTGTTTCCATCCGCGCGCGGGTGAACAAGACGTTCAAGCGGCGATGACCGTGGGCGCCGTTGATAGGACCAAAGCGCTGCATCACGGTTCCGGTCTTTGCATCCGGGCCGTAAGTCGCCGAAATCAGTATGGCGTCGCGTTCATCGCCCTGCACCGTCTCTAGGTTCTTGATGAAGAACGGGTCCAGCCCTTCGGATCGCCAATCGTCGAGATAGGATTGAACGGCGGCGTCCCCATCGGTTTCCTGGTTGAAGCGGTCCTGGATGTAGTCTCGCTGCGTCGTATTCATGGCGACGATGCCGAGAGAGCGCTCTGGCTGCGTGCGCATCCGCAGGATCGCGTTGGCGACGATAGCGTCTGCTTCCTTCGTGTTGATACGACTGCCGGGCGTGTAAACAGCGTCTTCGACTTTCTCATACGAAACGCCGAGCCCGCCGCCGCTGGCCGCCCGAGCTGCGGGGAACACCACGAGCTTGTTGTCGTAAAACTGCTGGTTTGAATACGCGATCAAATCCTCATGGCGGGAGCGGTAGTGCCAAAGCAGCTGGCGCTCCGGCTTCAATGTCGCGTTGGCGAGCGCCAGAATGGATTCATGGCGTACGGCATCCGCCTCTTCTTCGTCCTCGCTATCATCGCCATCGTCCTGGCTGCGATTGAAGAAATCCGTGGGCGGCAACTGCATTTCATCACCGACGATGACCGCCTTCTTTGATCGCGCCAACGCGCCCATCGCAAATTCGGGCTTCATCTGGGAGGCTTCGTCGATCACCAATAGATCGAAGCTCATGGCGCCAGGCGTCAACACCTCTGCGACGGTTGCGGGCGAAAGCATCAGGCAGGGCTTCAGCGCTTGGATCGCGGCAGGCGCTCGCGCAAACAAGCGCCGCAGCGGCACACGCGGCTTTTTCTGTGGCGCATAATGCTCGATCAATCCGCGCTCTGTCTTGGTCCCGACTTTACCCACAGCATTGCCTGCTGGGCCTTTCTGGCCGCTGAGCTTGGCGGCGATGACGGCGGCTGTGAGATGCAGCGTCTCTTCATCGATTTCTTGGAAGCGCTTGCGGATATCCGCGGCCCGAACGCCGTTATGTTCAGCCAATGCCGGGTGGGCGGCGAGGGCGTCATGGACGAGGCTTCGATAGAGCGCCCGGTCATAGGCCAGCGTCAGGGCATCCATTGGCAGCTGCTCGGCCTGGTACGCACGGACAAGGTCGCCCAGGCCTCCCGCATCAGCCTCGGTCAGGTGCCGGCGGAATGCGATCCAGCCGTCGAGCCCAGTTTCGCCGCTTTTTTTGCATCTGTAGCGGCGCGGTCGAGGGCGGAAGGATGCAACGATTGGAGTTTGCCGGGGAAAAGCGCATTGGCATTGAAGCCTTCCTCATCAAGCGCTTGCCGCCGCTTTGATTCTGCATCCAACGCCAGCGCTGTCTCCTCTGCGGCGTGGAGAATGGATTTGCGGGCCGCAGCGTAATCGGCAACAAATGCGGAGCCGATCAACAAAGGCGCGTCTTCAAGCGCGGTTGATACGGCCTCTGCAAGGGCAGCCGTCGCTTCAAGGCTAGGCGTATCAGGCGTGAGGCCGCCAAAGGCCGCTTCCGGTCCCATCACTTGTTCTGCAGCGATCAGAATATGCTGGGCCTCAGCGGCGGAGGCGAGCATTGCTGGCGTCGCTTCAGGACGAAGGCCGATGGCCTCGACGCGGCGGACAAATGCGGTCGCATGGGCCGCGTTCTGGCGCTTCGCCTCTGGGATATAGGAAAGCGGGGTTGCTGGCGCCTCATCTGCAAGCGCTGCTACGGTCTGTTGTAGCTCATCGAAGGCGGGGCCGCGCGCGGCGTCCCGCAATTCGGCAAACTGGTCATTCTCTGAATGCAGCAAGGCTTGGCGAGCATGGGCGATTTCTGGATCAAAACCGCTGAACGCTTCACGCGCTGCGTCTCCGAACGCGGCGGCGGCAGTGAGGCTGGCGAAGTCCGTGTCCATGCCTCGGAATGCCGCGTTCAGCGCCTGCGATAGTGCCGGATCTGCATTAAACGCGATTTCTTCCTTGCGACAGACATGGGCTTTGCCCAATGCGGCGGCCAGCGCTGCCTTGTCGTTGACCGTGCATCCGGCGGCTCTAGCGCGGGTTCTGGCGGCTTTGAAATTGCTATCGAACAAACCTGCCATGAACCCGGCATTCAAGCAGGCGCCTTCATCGGCGGCGATGGATCCAGCATCACCGAGCCGGTCCAGGTTTATGCCGGTCTCGGTACGGAGGCGTTTGATTTTATCGGCAATGGCCTCCCGCCGCCGGGCTGCGTCCTGGATTACGTCCGCCGCGTCTCTGTCGCCCGCAATGGCTTTTCGCCATGTCAGCGCATTAGCAGGCGCGTCACGCATGATCGCGGCGGCGGCGAGCGCCCGGTGGAGGGCGTCCACAGTCGCATTCTTGCCAGGCTCCTCGACACCGATTGCTTGGATGAACTGGCGGGCCAAAGTCGTTATGCCGTCGAGCTGGGCGGCTTCGGCAAGGCGCTGCGCTTCGATCGTGTGGAGATCGCTGACAGGTCCGTTGGCGATCAGCGCCTCAAGCGCCGCCGCCAATGTCGCCAGCCCATCTTGGGTTTTGGCGGCTTCAACATCTGCGAATGCGGCTCCCAATTCCGAGAGAGCGTATGCGCGCCGGTCTGCAGCTTCTAAGTATTCAGCCAGCTTGGCCCGTGCTTCTGGCCGTTTCAACGTCACAAAAAGGGCGGCGTCTGCTGCAGCATCCGGTTCCGGCAAGTTTGCTGCGGCTTTCACGGCCGCCCGGAGTGCGCTGAGGCTTGCGGGCGGATCAATCCCGATTGCGCGCCATTCAGCATCAGTCGCAAGGAGGCCTTCAATCGCCTCCCGCCAAGCAGTGACAAGTCGGACGAGCGCCTGGCGCTTATGCTGCGGCACTGCCAAATCGCCCACTGCGCGCCAGGGATGCGCATCTGGCGCGCCATGGTCATCACGGAAGCTCTTGTCTGCGGCGGCGATCCGACTCAGCAGGTCATGCGCTTCATCAACTTGGTATTTATTGATCTCTGCGGCGTCTGCAAGCGTGATGTCGTCAATCGCTTCTGGCAGGTCGACCATCCTCGTCGCCTGTTCCTTCCAGATGATGTCATGGACGGTCCGGCCAAGCGCGCCGTGCTGCGTGTTGATTGCATGGGCGTAGTCGGAGAGGCCGGATTTGAGACGGTGCGTCTCGTCCAGCGCTTGCTTGAGGTCAGCCGCGCGGCCTTTGCCGGATCCAGCGTCGATCCGCGCTTTCAGGTCCGCCAACACTTCCTCGCGCCGTGCGCCTGGGCCGTGCAGGTCCAGACAGAATGCGCCGAGGCCGACGCTGTCCAGCCGCTTCGCTACAACATCCAACGCCGCGGCCTTTTCCGCCACGAACAACACGCGTTTTCCCTGATGCAGCGCCGCCGCGATCAGGTTGACGATTGTCTGCGATTTGCCGGTGCCGGGCGGGCCTTGCACGGCCAGGTCTTCTTCATGAATGGCGGCGGCGTGGACGATGGCGTATTGGCTGGCGTCTGCGTCCATGACCAGCGGCGCCGGAGCGGATGTGCGGTCTTCAAGGAGACGCTCATCGCCGCCGCCGCTACCCGGTTCGCCAAGCTGACGGCCGCCCAGCAGGCCCGCGATCAACGGGCGTGTCTCAAGCGCCGCATCGCCCGGCCAATTCTCCGGCGCCAAATCGTCGAAAATGGCGATATTAGCGAAGGTGAACGGAGCGAACGTGCCGAAGCGCCTGATGCGCCAGTTCGGTCGCCCTTCCGCCATCGCGCTGACAGCATTGAAATAGGCTTCAACTGGCGCCAGTTGGTCCTCGGATTCAGGATCATCGTCAGTCTGAAACACTGGCAGCGTCAGCCCGAAGTCATTCTGCAATTTCAAGCTAAGCGCAGCGTTTTCCTTAATGCCGCCCTGGCCCATCTCGATCTTGAAGGACGCGCCTTTCGAGCTTGATTTTCGTTCTATCGTGACCGGCACAAGCAGCAGCGTTGCGAGGAGCGCCCGCTCGCTTGTCGGCGTTTCCCGCCATTCCAAGAATCCGAGCGCTAGGTAAAGCGCATCAACGCCTTTCTCTTCCCGCCAGCGCCGGGCCTCGGCGATCATGTTGCGGCCACGCCGGTCCAAATCATCAGCGAATAGCAGCGTTTGGATGGCGCTATCCTGATGCTTATCGGCCTGGCCCAAATCGCCTGGAAGCGGAAGCTCATGGTTTGGGACAATGCCGCGTTGCCGCGCCCATTCCGCCCGCGTCATCATCCGCCCATGGACCCAGGGCGCCATGCCGAGATGCTCACGGACTTTGTCTTTCAGCGTCCGCTCCGCTTCGCGGCGATTGGCGTTATTCGGATCATCCTCATCAAGAGCTTTGATCGCCGCCAGATATTCGTCATCATTGGCTTTTGCGGCGATGAGCGCGTTCTGGAATGCAGTCGAGCGCTCGTCGCGCGGCTCGTCCTCCGGCTCTGGCAGGGGCGCCAGGTGAAATGGTTTGCCGTCGGCCAGAAGCTGGCTCAGCAACTGATCCGGCAACTCATCCACGATGCGCAATTGCGCCTTAGCGCCATCACGATGCGTGAAATTCAAAAAACGGTTGCGGAGCGTGAGATCGAGCAGGCGCGCGCGAAGGTCTTCAAGCTTCTCACGCGCCGTTGATATCGCTTCTTCTGATAGCTGGGAGGCATCTAAAATCCCAAAAGCGTAACGCAACTACATGGGGCAGTGAACAGTGAATGTTCATTGCATTGCACTGCTTAGCCTGCACGCCATGTTGTTCCGCCTGGTCCGTCTTCCAGCGTCACGCCGAGTGCGGCGATCGCGTCGCGTATGCGGTCTGCCTCAGCGAAGTCTTTGGCTTTGCGGGCGGCGGCGCGGGCGGCGATGAGGGCTTCGACTTCGGCGGCGTCAACGTCTGCCGCGCCTACGCCTGCGAGCCACTCATCGGGGTCATGACCGAGGACGCCGAGGAGGGCGCCGGCGGCTTCCAGACTGGCGCGGTCTTCCGCTGTTTTGGCGGCGCGAGCTGCTTGGAACAACGCGGCGAAGGCGGCGGGCGTGTTTAGGTCGTCCTCCAGCGCTGTCAGGACCGCAGCGGGGGGATCGGCGGGCGCGTCTGACTTCGGCAAAGCCGCTAGAACGCGATAGAGGCGGTCCAGGTTGGTCTTGCTTTGCTCCAACAGCGCATCGGTCCAGTCGAGCGGTTGGCGATATTGTGCCGAGAGCAAGGCCCAGCGGATCGCCTCGCCCGGGGCTTCCTTCAGCAAATCACGCGCCAGCAGCACGTTGCCGATGGACTTGGACATCTTCTCCGCATCCACATTGACGAAGCCGTTATGGACCCAATATCGGGCCATATGCGCCGTGCCGTGGGCGCAGCGGGATTGCGCGATTTCATTCTCATGGTGCGGGAATTTCAGGTCCGCGCCGCCGCCGTGGATATCGAACACTTCGCCCAAATGGGCCGCCGCCATCGCTGAGCATTCCAAGTGCCAGCCGGGCCGCCCAAAGCCCCAGGGGCTGTCCCAGCCTTCCTGGTCCGGGCGGGAAGGCTTCCAGAGAACGAAGTCCGCCGGGTCCTGCTTATAGGGCGCGACATCCACGCGGGCGCCAGCGATCTGCTCATCCCGGCTACGGCGGGAAAGCTCGCCGTATTCCGCGAAGGACGGCACGTTGAACAGCACATGGCCGTCTGCCGCATAGGCGTTGCCGGATGCGATGAGCTTCTCCGTAAGCACAATCATCTCATCGATGTAGTGGGTGGCGTGGGGGTCTGCCGTCGGCGCCATGACGCCAAGCGCTGACATATCTTCCAGATACGCCGCTTCGAATTCCGCCGCGACGACGGCCATTTTGACGCCACGATCAGCCGCCGCCTGCATCATCTTGTCGTCAATATCGGTGATATTCCGGGCATAGACCACATGCGCTTCGCCAAACTTCCGGCGCAGCAAACGGAACAGCAGGTCAAACACGACCGCTGGGCGGGCGTTGCCGATATGGGCGAAGTTATAAACCGTCGGCCCGCAGACATACATCGTCACGCGCTTCGGGTCCGCCGGGGCGAAGGGCTCTTTCGCCTGGTTGATCGAATTGTAAAGCTGCATGATTTGAAGCATCCTGATAGCCTGGGCAGCCGCAGTTATAGTGGCGCGCAATGCGAAGTCCACCGGGGCGATCTGATGTTCCATACAGTTTTATGTGATCTGCTTGATATAGAGCTGCCCATTCTGATGGGCGCGATGCAGGGTGCGGGCAAACCAAGGCTGGTCGCCGCCGTATCAGAGGTGGGCGGGCTCGGCGTTTTGCCGACATATGGCGAGCGCGAAGAGGACCTGATCCGCCAGATCAACGAGACCCGCGATCTCACTACCAAGCCGTTTGGCGTGAATATCACCCCGCTTGGCGCCAAGTTCACAGAACGCCGGGCTGCCATCTGCATCGACATGGGCGTTCCGGTTGTCACGACTGGTCTCGGCGATCCTGGCCCGCGTGCAGTTGGTGATCTCAGGAACGCGGGCATCAAAGTAATCCCCGTTGTGCCAACGGTCCGCCATGCGCTTCGGTTGGAGGCGGAAGGGGCGGACGCCATTGTGGCGTCTGGCTCGGAAGCGGGCGGTCATGTGGGCGGCGTAGCGACTTTGCCGCTGGTGCCGATGGTCGTGGACGCAGTCAAAGTCCCCGTGATCGCGGCTGGCGGCATCGGCGATGCGCGCGGCTTTCTCTCAGCGCTGGCGATGGGCGCTGTCGGCGCGCAGCTTGGCACGCGGTTGATCTGTACCGAGGAAAGCAACGGCGGCGATTGGTATGCCAACCAGATCATCGCCACGCGCGAGGAAGACACCATTGTCTCCAAAAGCCTGACTGGCAAAACCACCCGCGCTTTCGCGACGCCTGAAATCCGCGCCTTCGAAGACGCCCGCACCTCCGGCGCTGACGCCGATGAGCTGAAACGCCTGCAACGCATCGTTCGCCAAGGCCGTCATCAAGATGACGCATATAAAGGCCAACATCAGGCAGTGGTCGGCCAGATCGCGGGCATGCTAAACGACCAATCGGTTATCCGTCCCGCTGGGGACGTGATCCGGGATATGATTGAAGAAGCAGCGGCAATGGCGTCTAGCCTCTCCGCATTGGCCGCAAAGGAAGCATCATGACCACCAAACGCGTCATTCTGGAAATGGGCAGCGGCGCTGATCTCCATGGCGGCGACTACACGAAAGCAGCCCGGCGTGCGGTAGAGGATGCGCTGCGCCATAGCTCACTCAGCTTCATCCGCACTTTGGGCGTGGACAAGGATACGCTTGAGGTGAACGTCACCATCGGCGTGCAACAGCCGGATAAGGTGGATGGCGATGCGCTGCTTTCGGCGTTTCCGGTAGGGCAGGTGAAGGTGACCTCGGTGCTCGGCGGACTGGATTCACACGATGAAGCCGCGGGCGACTTTGCCGTGATCGCCGCTGCCGCCATCGAAGTCCGTATGCCGGCGCGCTGACGATGACGGACCTCGTTATTGAGAACGCCAGCGTCCTGATGCCAGACGGCGCCTTCGTGGACGCCGCTATCAGCATTGACGATGGGATGATCGCGCATATCGGCGATGCGCCGGCCAATGCCAATGCGCGCTACGACGCCATGGGCGCGATGGCGCTACCGGGCATCGTCGACATCCACGGCGACGCATTTGAACGCCAGTTGATGCCGCGCCCCGGCGTTAGCTTTCCGATTGATATGGCGCTGGATGAAACTAATAAACAACTGATCGCGAATGGCATCACGACTGCTTATCATGGCGTCACGCTGTCTTGGGAGCCAGGGCTGCGCAGCGCTGACGCCTGCCGCACATTTATGGCGGCATTCGAGCGGTTGAAGGCTAGTTTCATCTCTGACACTCGTCTGCATCTTCGCTTTGAGACGGCTAATGTGGCGATGGTGGATGAGGCGGCTGGGTGGATTAAAGCGGGGCGTGTAGATTGCATCGCTTATAACGACCACCTGCCGCATATCCGGAAATATATGGGCGACGACAATAAAATGAGCGTCTACGCCAATCGATCTGGCCTGTCGTTACCGGATTTCCTGACGCGGGTGGAGGCCGTGTCCAAGGATGCAGACGAGGCAGGCGCCGCTGGCACAGCGCGCTTGTCCGAGGCCGCGCGGGCAAGCGCTACCCCCCAGCTTTCCCACGACGATGCTACGCCAGAAGTTCGCAATCATTTCCACGAAATGGGCGCCCATATCGCTGAATTCCCTATGGGCGATGTGACGGCGGCGGCGGCGAAAGCGCTTGGCGATCCGATTGTTTTAGGCGCCCCGAACGTGGTGCGTGGCGGCAGTCACACCGGCTTGCAGTCTGCAGCGGAAAGCGCCGCCAAAGGCCTCTGCGATATCCTGGCAAGCGACTATTTCTATCCGGCTTTACTGCATGCGCCGTTTATCCTGGCGCGGGACGGGAAATTGCCACTGCCCGAGGCTTGGGCGCTCGTCTCGAGCAACCCGGCCAAGGCGCTCGGGCTTGATGACCGGGGCGTGCTGGCCGCAGGCAAACGCGCTGATATCGCTGTGATCCAAAGCGGCGACAGCCCATCGCTCCGAGCGGCTGTTGCAGGCGGTCGTTTCTGCGCGTTTGGGTAATTGACCGGCCATCCCGGCAGTCCTACCCTTTATCTTCAGAGAAATTCAGAATGGATCGTCCTATGGCGCAGTCTTTCATCTTTGCCGGCGTCGCCGGATATGTTGGCCGTCCGGATGCAACAGGGGCCGTTGGCGTATTCCGGCGCGCGTCTGATGGCGGCGAATGGAGCCATGTGTTCGGCGATCACCCGGCCCATACGGTCTATGTGCACCCAGATGATCCAAGCATTGTCTATGCAGGCACGACAAACGGCGTGTGGCGCAGCACGGATTCAGGCGCTTCATTCCATAAGGCGGACTTCCCGGATGCTGACAAGCAAATCTGGAGTTTCCTCGCGATTGAAGGTCATCCGGACCGGATTTATGCGGGCGGCGCGCCGATTGACGTGTATCGCTCCGATGATCGCGGCGCCACTTGGGCGAAGCTGCCGAACCCTGGCATGCCAGTACGCTGCAAAGGCCCGTTCGAACCGCGTGTGATGCGTATGGCTCAGCGCCCAGGCCGCCCAGACGAAATCTACGCCGCCTGTGAAATCGCTGGCACAATGCACACAACAGATGGCGGCCAAACCTGGACGGACACCAGTGACCATATGGTCGAGCTGTCGAAACTCCCACATCTCCAGAGCCAGATCGTGCAGAAGGAAACCTGGGCGGAAGGCATGCTGGATTGTCACGCCGTCGCCATTGCGCCTGCCAAACCGGACGAGCCCATCGTCGCGCTGCGCAAAGGCCTGTTCAACACGAAAGACGCTGGCAAAACCTGGAATGACATGGAAGTCGGCCGTTATTCGCCAACCACATATGGTCGGGACATCAAAGCCTCGCCCCATGATCCGGCGACGCTGTTCGCAGCCCTATCTGTATCGGCGGCAAGCCATGACGGCGGCGTCTACAAATCGACGGATGCTGGCGAAACTTGGGCGCGCTTTGACAAAGTGCAAGTCCACGGCACGATTATGAATATCGGCCTCTCCAAAAGCCTGCCGGACCAAGTCGTCGTCGGCGCCCGTTATGATGGGGAAGTGTTCATCACGCAGGACGGCGGCGATAGCTGGAGCGAAATCCGGCTGCCCGGCGACGTGCAAGATATCTACGCGATTGCGTGTTCTTAGCTGACCTCAGCCTAGGCTGACTTCAACGTTTTTATCGCAGAGACGTCGTAGACTCGCTCCGCCCGCCAAGCATCGTAGTCTGCTTGCAGGCGGAGCCAGAGGCCTGGCCCGTTGCCTAAGAGTTTGCGAAGTTTCGCCGCGACCTCTGGCGACACAGGTCGTTTTTCATCCAGAAGCGCATAGAGATGTTGGCGGGATATCATCAGCCGGTGTGCAAATTCCGTCTTTGCGAGGCCAAGTTCTGGCAACACATCCTCACGTAGCATCTCACCTGGATGAACGGGCGGCGTATCGGGATGGCGGGGCATATAGAACCTCCTAATGATAGTAGACGAGATCAACGTCAAAGACATCGCCGAGTTCGAGCCGGTAGATGATGCGCCAATTGGCATTGACCCGGACTGACCAGAACTCTGCCAAGTTTCCAGAAAGGGCGTGAAGTCGATATCCCGGAATATCCATGTCAGACGCATCAACGGCTTGCTCAAGCGCGGATAAAATCCGGAATACCTTCCGCCTATGATCAGGCGCTAAAGCGCCTGGCTGATTCCTTAGCCAGAACCGATCCAGTGCTTTGCTCTTGAAAGTCTTGATCACATCTTATGTGTGACTTAATGCATGACATTCGCCAATTTGACGAAGAGGCTGACAATAGGGCTCGCAGTCAAGCAATCATAATCTCAGCGCCGCTTTTACCATCTTCGATCCGCTTGGCGTGAAGCTTTAGCAGGGGGTCGTCCTGGTGCTTGCTGGCGAGGGCGGTGATTGTAGCGGCGGCGGCATCGCTCGGGAGGTTTTCGTACGCCTCGCGGTAGGCTTTGAGCTCGTCGTCATTAAAGGCCTGTTCGGGGATCGGCTCGAAGGTTGGAACGCCGATGGTTTTGCCGCGCAACATCAGAGAGCCGATGGGGCGGAAGCGGATGTCTTCGCATCCAACAACGGTTGTTCCTGCGACGCAGATGCGGGTGCCCAGCTGCTTGTTGGCGGCTTCTAGGCGGGCGGCGGTGTTGATGGCGTCGCCATGCGCTGTGTAATCGAAGCGCTGATTGCCGCCAAAGTTTCCAACGATCACCCGCCCCGTGTTGACTCCGATCCGTGTAACGCCGAGCGCAACGCCCTCCTCCGCCATTTTGGCGACGAAAGCTTCCGCAAATTCATCCATCGCGAGCGCGCATTTGACGGCTTGGGCTTGGTGGTCGGGCATTTCAACCGGCGCATTAAACATTGCGTGGACAGCGTCGCCGACGATTTTGTCAACGGCGCCGCCATGATCCATCACAATGGAGCACATACCGTCCAGATACCCATTCAGCGTGCGCACCAGGACATCAGGCGCCATGCCTTCAGTCATGGAGGTGAAGCCCTGCAGGTCCGTGAATAAGAATGTCATCTCGCGGTACTCGCCGCCGAGCTTCAAACTCCCAGGATCATCGGCCAACTGATTGACCAATTGTGGCGAGAGATATTGTCCGAAGGCTGACCGGATTTGGCCTTTCTCCCGTTCCGTCCGGGCGAAGGCAATGGCGCCCGCGATGCCTGCGGATAAAAGCACCGCCAGCACGGGGAAGGTCGCGTCCACCAGCCATTGTTCTTCGGCATAGGCGTACCAGGAGCCGCCAAGCAGTCCGGCGATGGCGATCAAAACTGCGGCGCCGCCCCAGCGCGGGCCGCGCTTTGCTATCACCCATACGGCAATTAATGCGAGGATCGCTGCTGCGCCCAATTCTATGGGCGATGTCCATGCCGGGCGGGATAGGCCTTCGCCTTGGATAATTTGCTCTAGCGCCTGGGCATGAATATTGACCCCAGGCTCAAACGGATTGAGGGGCGTCGAGCGCAAGTCGACGAGACCAACGGCGCTGAACCCAACCAGCACGAGATTGCCCCGAAGCCTTGGCAGCAGCTCGGCATTGACGCCGTCTCCTGCCATAATCTTCCAGGCGGGGATGGTGCGGGCGGGAATGCTTTCGCTGTAATGCACCCAGGTCTGCCCATCCCGCTCGACCGGAACCTTCACCCGGCCGACACGCAGCGTGTTCACGGATGCAGGCCCGCCCATCCCTTGCGCGGCGGATTTGGAGCGGATGCCGATTGTATCCGCGCCCTGCGCCACCCGCAGCATCTCAACGATCAGCGAAGGATAGATCTTGCCATGAAGTACGGCCAGCAGCGGCACCCGGCGAATGACCTTGTCCGTCTCAGATACGACGCTGAAACTGCCGTTGCCGATCGCCGCCGCTTCAAGTCCAGGTAGATTGGTTACGGCGCCCGCATATTGGTGCAAGCTGTTGACTGGATCATCGCCGATAATCGCTATGCCAGCGCGGAGCGCCGGGTTTGCGGCATTGGCTTTTCCGTGCAGGCCGAAGCTGGAAACGACCCGCGCCTTGCTGAACGCCGCCGCCAATTCGGCGTCATAATCCGGCCATGGCGTCTCGGCGCTTGCTGTCTCAGCGATCAGGCCATCGGCCTTTAGGCTTGGCAGCAATTGTATGGGCGATGTTCGGTCCGGTTCGGCAAACACAATATCGAGGCCGATGGCGGCGGCGCCATGGGCGCTTAGCCGATTGATCAGATGCGCCATCTTGCGCCGCGGCCATGGCCATTGCCCATGCCGGGCCAGCGTTTCCTCATCGATATCAATGACGCGGACGGGCGCTGCTTTGTACTCGCGGGGTTTGGTTTGTTGGTACGCATCGAACACAGCGAGCCGTGCGGCCTGCAGCAGCGGCGCATCCGCAATGCGGAGGCCGATTGCGCCTGTGAGAACTATGCACGCGGCCACGCCGCTATGCCGGGCAAACTTAGCGCCGAATGTTCGAAGCTGAGCCAACATCATACCGATCCACCTGCCGTCTGTGAGGCGTTGCTGCGGCGAACCGCGCATTCCAGCAGTTGTATTAGGCAGGCCTTAAGGAAGGATGTTTATCAAATGATGGAACAACAATTCTCAGGCTGGACTGATTCCCATGGCGCAAGGGCGCGAAAATCTGAAAGCAGTCACGGCGAAAGCTGGGGATGTGATCTTCAGTGAGGGCGATCCAGGCGAATATGCCTATATCGTTGAATCAGGCCGCGTCGGCATTAGCATTATCCGCAACGGCGCCAAAGTTGAGCTGGCAGAGCGCGATCCCGGCGAGCTTTTTGGCGAGATGGCCATCATTGATGACAAACCGCGATCCGCCGCGACAACAGCGCTAGAGGACTGCACGTTTCTACTGATCACACGGGACCAGCTTGCGCGGCGTATCGCGCAGTCTGACCCTATTCTGCGAATGTGCCTAAATGTCATTCTGGATCGTTTCCGCTCGACAATTGACCGTCTGCAAGAACTCGACCCTGAAACGCCGACAAGCTTCAATGAGCTTAGGAAAGCCGCTACGTTCATTGAATCTGCGCCTGAATCTGGGGCGGCGATTGAAGACATTAAGCTCGAGCAGGACTTGGAGCGCGCAATCGAAGCGCGCGAGTTCGAGCTGTTCTACCAGCCAATTGTCGACCTGAAGTCTGGCGACCTGGCTGGATATGAATCACTCGTCCGCTGGTTCCACCCAGAGCGTGGAATGGTGCCGCCGCTCAGCTTTATCCCAACCGCTGAATCAAGCGGGCTTATTCTTCAGTTGACCCAGCTCTGCCTCGAACAGGCGACCAACGCCTTGGTTCGGTTTGACGCGGCGCGCCTCGCTGGCGAGGGCGATGTTCGGCACGATATGTTTGTCAGTGTGAACGTTTCTGGCCGCGACTTTGCTGAACCAGACTTTGTTCAGAACCTGATGCGAATTGTGAACACTGTCGGCGTCAACCCGCGCCGGATGAAGCTGGAGATCACGGAAAGCGTGTTGATGGAGAACCCGGACCGGGCCATTGAGGCGCTCCGGGAATGCCGCCTAAAAGGCCTCAGCATCGCGATTGACGACTTTGGCACGGGCTATTCCAGCTTAGGATACCTGCATAAGTTCCCAATCGATACGCTGAAAATCGACCGCAGCTTCGTTATGGCGATGCATGACGATCAGCGCAGCATGAAAATCATCCAATCCGTCAAGCGATTGGCGGAGCAGCTTAAAATTCCGGTCGTCGCTGAAGGTATTGAAACCAAACGCGATGCGGCCGTTTTGAAAGACCTTGGCTGCGAGTTTGGCCAGGGATACCTCTTCGCGAAACCGCTTGCGATCGCCGATGCCGACGCTTTGATCGGTTCATGGAAACGCCCGAATGCACGGAACCTGCAGTTCCGGCAGGTGGGCTAACAACTCACTTCATCACTCTCCTGAGACAGAAGGATAGGCTTATGCGCAATCACTTGATCGCCACTCTTGCCGGCGCAGGGTTCCTGGCGGCTTCCCTGACAGCCACGGCTGCTTTGGCAGAACGCCCCAATGTCGGCGGCATCGATAAAGTGCAAATGAAAGCGGAGGCCGTGTACCAAGCATCCAACCGCCAGCTGGCCGATGGCTCACATGTGATGTTTGAGGACCACCTGAAGACCGGTCCCGGCGCGCGGCTGCAGTCCACGTTGAAGGATGGCACACAGCTAACGCTCGGCGAGAACGCCAGCCTAATCGTTGATGAATTCGCTTATGACCCTGGTCAGCCCCCACTGAGTGGTCCGGGTGTAATGTTAGTGCATGGACGGTCT
>JAYNYG010000034.1:0-46242 GCA_038102935.1 Alphaproteobacteria bacterium
TTGCCGACAATCCTGGCGGATATCGAAGTCAACGCGAAAGCGGGCGACAGCGATGCGGTCCAGCGGCTGGCCGACGAGGTCAATACGGCCTTTGATGATCTCACGATGGCGCTCGAAACGCTTAAGGCGCGGGGCTAAAAATGAATAGTATACGAACGCAGGACAACGCCATGGCGCCTGAAACTGTATTGATCGCGGATGATGATCCAGTCCAGCTGATGCTGACCTCAGAAACGCTCAGCGCGGACGGGTATCGGGTTATCGAGGCGGAAGATGGCGATGCTGCGACGGCGCTGTTTCTCTCTGAGAAACCGGACATGGCGATCCTGGATGTCATGATGCCAGGACAGACTGGATTTGAGGTTTGCACCCATATTCGCCGTCATGCGGATGTCAATTTGGCGAAGATCCCTGTAGTTTTGGTGACAGGGCTGGAGGATGAAGACTCCGTGCAAATGGCCTTTGAAGTCGGCGCGACAACCTTCATCGCCAAGCCGGTGCAATGGTCGCTGCTCGGGCATCAGGTGCGGTATCTGCTGCGGTCTGCGGCGATGGAGAAAGAGCTTCGTCAGGCCAAAGCAATGGTCGAAGAGGCCAGCATCCTGAAGAGCCGATTGTTCGCGACCCTTTGCCATGAACTGCGCACGCCGTTGAATGGCGTCATTGGGTTCGCGGACGTGCTATTGGGACAAGGGCTCGGTCCCATCGGTAATCCAGGATATTTGGAATATGCGCAGGATATCCGCCAATGCGGCGATGATCTGCTGGCCCAGGTGAACCAGATGCTGCTGCTGTCCCGGCTTGAAGCGGGGCTTGCGCCTTTGAAGGCGAGCGGCGCGAATGCTGATTTGCTATTGGAGCAGAACGCCAAGCGCTTCCGGAAAGCTGCCGAGCCGCGGGCTGTCGCGATCAACGTTCGACCGCTTGTAGCGCCGCTCCGGCTCTGGTGCGATGTTGAGATTCTGAATGCGGGGATCACCGCACTTGTCGACAATGCGGTCAAGTTCTCGCCATTTGGCGGAATAATTGAGGTATCGGCTGAGGTCGTTGACGAGCAGGTGGTTATCACTGTGTCTGACCAAGGCAAGGGCGCTGATGATGCTGAGCTTGAGAAGCTGATGCGGCCCTTCAGCCAGGCAGACTCTGGCTTGGACCGGGCGCATAACGGGCTTGGCCTCGGCTTGCCGATCGCGCGGCTCGCGGCGGAGCGCCATGGCGGGCGGCTTGCAATTTCAAATGCGCCGGCTGGCGGGTTTGTCGCGTCTATGATGTTGCCGCCAAGCATCCGCTCATCGGATCGTCGCGGCGGGGCAGGCGACCGTAGGAATGCTGCGGCCTAGAGCATCGTCCGTAAACTATGAGGCGTCTCGCCGCCCTGATCGCGTTTTCGGCAAGGCGCGGTGCGCAGGGCGATGCGGTGTATCGTTCAAGGACCGCAACGCTGTCCGAGGACGCGCTCAGGGCGGCCCGAAGGGTGAGGCATAGCCAGCCTGTGGACAGCGTCCCGCTGCTTGAACGATGCCCCGCATCGCCCCGCGCACCGCTCCTAGCCACAGGCTGGCTATGCCTCACGAGACGCCTCATAGTTTACGGACGATGCTCTAATTACTCGCGATAATCGTTCTGGCTGCGCCGGGCGCTGGCGGCACGGGAACTCGGCTCGGCATAAAATCGGCGCCAAGCGTCGCTGAATTCAACGATGTGAGCTTGTTATTGCGGATCAGGCTCTTCAGCGCCCGAACATAGCGCTTCCCGATAGCGGAATAGCCTTCCAACTTCTCAGTGAGCTGAATGCCGGTCAACGGCTTGCCAGCGCGGCGGATTTGCTGCCGTCGCTCTCTCAACCCGCCATACGCGCGGTTTGCGTTCAGGTTCAGCATGTAGGCGCGCGTTGCTTCCAGAACGTTGTCAAACGCGCGCACCCGATAGGTTTTGCCCTTGGGGCGCTCTCTTGGGACAATGCCTTTATGGGCCGGATTCCAAGTCCATTGGCCGTAAAGCGCGTTGCCCGCCTGGGCGAAACGAGAGCCGCCCCAGCCGCTCTCTTTCGCGGCTTGCGCGATCGCGAGCGCTGGCGGAATGATGTCCATCCGGGCCAGCAGCCGGTCCGTGCTGAAGTCCTTAACGCCATAGTCTGCGAATTTCTGGAAGAGCCAAGCGATGTCCGCGCTGCCCGGTCCTGTCGGATCGCTAAAGCTGGAGATGATGAATTCCAGGCGCTGTCTGTCGTCCATGATTTCGGCGTTCGCAGCCAGCACATGCGGCAACATCAGGCTGATGAAGATCCGCTTCCGGCGCGGAATATCGCGCCCGCCGGCCAGCGTTGGCGGCAGCTTATTGACCAGGAGCGGTGGAGTCTCGACAGAGCGCCCGGCCTTTACCAGCGAAAACCCATGCGCGTCATAATAGGCGTCGAGGGCGTCAAAGTCTGGCGCGTTAATGAGGTCGGCAAACCGGTTCTTGTGCAATTCAGCCTGCAAGTCATGCGCGGCAGAGGCTAATAGGAGGTCGAACCGGGATAGGATTATTGCGCCTTCAGCAGGCGGCGTTACACGTCCGGTGGGCGCGCTGCGGTCGGCTTCATGCAGCAAGGCCAGCGGCATGCGATGCTGGTCGCCCTGCGTGCTGACGGGCGGGCCGCTGGCGCTGACACGGGTCAGACCCTTGTCTGCGCTTTGATAAGCGCCCGGGCGCGGATCGATGTCGATGCCGGCGTTTGGGCCCAAGCTGCTTGATGTGGCGCTCGCTGCAGGGGCCCAAAGCATGCCAAGGACTGCACAGGCAACGCCAGTCACTTCGGATGATTTCATGAAGAATTGCTGCATCTGGGATCGCGTTCGTGTCTCAGGATACTGGCGCAAGGCCAGTATCGTTTCGTTTCTCTCGGCCGCTTCCAGGCGCAATACGCCCAGCCCCAAACCTCAGCGGCTTATCGTAATATGTCGGCCGGCAGGAACGGTTAAAACGGCGCTGGGCGCACTTCCTGCACTTCCGGGATGTAGTGACGGAGCATGTTCTCAATGCCCATTTTCAGGGTCGCGGTTGAACTTGGACACCCGGCGCAGGCGCCCTGCATCGAGAGATATACAATGCCGTCTTCGAAGCCCCGGAACACGATATCGCCGCCATCGCCAGCCACCGCGGGGCGGACGCGGGTGTCCAGCAGTTCCTGAATTTGCTCAATCACGGGATCGCCATCGGCAGAAACGGCTTCCGCCATCACAGCGCCTTCAGCCATCACCGGCAGATTGCGGGTGAAATGCTCCATGATCGCGCCGAGCACGGCGGGCTTCATCACGGCCCAATCGGCAAGGTCCGCCTTGGAGACAGAGATAAAGTCACCGCCAAGGAAGACTGCCGTGACGCCTTCGACTGCGAACAGGCTATCCGCCAAGGGCGACCGTTCAGCGGCGTCTTCAGGATTGCGGAAATCGACCGTGCCTGTTTCCAGTACGGTCAGTCCAGGCAGGAATTTGAGCGTCGCCGGGTTCGGCGTCGCTTCGGTCTGGATAAACATCCAAGCGCCCTCGCTCTAATTCAGTTTTAGAAAACGTCCATTTTTGGGGCCGGGCGCAGTTTTGCGACGGCCTCCCCCTTGAGAGTTCTTTGTGCGGAACCTTTATGGCTCTCGTTGAGTTAATAATGGATGCGGTCAGCGCAAATTTCAAGGTTTCAGAGTCAGTTGCGCCTATCTGCCGCCGCCACTGCCCGAACCAGATGCAGCTAACTTCAATGCTGGCCGTAGAAATTCATAACGGCGTGCTTTGCTTCGGCGAAAAATAACCAGCGTTCCGCAATCGCGCCGACCATCGCCGCCAACACGCCCAATGTCGCGAGAAGCGCGGATGGGCCATATACGAGCATGAGAGCCGCCGTCAGCCCTGGCACGCCAAAGCCAATGGCGTAGACGATCATCCTGAGCTTCGCGGCATGCTTCCGCGCGACTTTGAAGCCCATCTCGCGGGTGATGTAATTCTCCGTGACATGGGGCGCCTCAAGCTGGCGGACCTGCCCGAAGCGGCCAAGGCCGGTGGCGCTTTCCGGCGTGGAGAAAGGCGCCGCCGTATCAACGCTCCGCCAATACATGAACTTGGCGGCTGCGAGAATGATCGTGAAGATCAGCGAGGCGCCCGCCTGCCAGGCCGCGCCATGTCCGAACCATCCGGCAAACGCAGCAACGGCATGGGCGCCGGTCATCAACGCGAAGAGGAGATAGATCGGCGTTGTCCAGCTGTTAGACCAAGCCTGGATGGGTTTCAGCGATTGGTAGATCATGCCGGTGCAATAGACGGTCACGATCGCCAGCGCCGCGCCAAGGATTGCGATCATTGCCCAAAGGCCGCCCGCGGCGCCCATCACCCAAGCCAGCCACAGCAAGCCGAGCGGTAGGAATGTTACGACAGCGGCGACGCCTTCACGAGACAGCCAGGAAGACCGCCATTGGCTAAAGGCGCGCCAAGCCCGTTCCGGATGCCCAAGATGCGAGGTGGACGAAAGCAGACCTGCCGTCACCAACGCCAATGCTGCGCCAAGGCTAATCCCGCCAAACATCGGCGCATCAGCAGGCAATCCGCCAAACGCGCGCGCAGCGGCCAGCCAGAACGCCAAGCCGTAGCCAAGCCCGGAGAGCGTCGTGAAGAAGATTACTGAAGGGGCTGGATTCACGAGCGTCGGCTCCGGCAGTCAGATAAGCAAAGTTTTGCGGTCATATGGACAGCATCCGGTCAACCCATTTCAAGAGGCCTTGCGGTTCGCCAGCGGTTTCTGCGGCAGGCGCGGAAGGCATACGCTCGCGGGGCGGGAGATACTTGTTGGTCGGTTTGTAATCGAATTCCGGCGCCAAGTCGTAGCCGCCGCGCGCAGCGACCAGCAGGGACACTTCGGAATTCGGATCGCCCAGATCGCCGAAATGCCGGGCGGAGGCCGGGCAGGTGGAGACGCAGGCCGGAACGCGTTCGGCTTCCGGAATGGTTTCGTTATAGATGCGGTCAACGCAAAGCGTGCATTTTTTCATGACGCCGACAGTTTCATCGAACTCGCGGGCGCCATAAGGGCAGGCCCAGGAGCAGAGCTTGCAGCCGATGCACTTATCCTCATCCACCAGCACAATGCCGTCTTCGGCGCGCTTATAGGATGCGCCGGTTGGACAAACGGTGACGCAAGCTGGCGTTTCACAATGCAGGCAAGAGCGCGGAAAATGGACAGTGCGGCCCTGGGCGCCTTCGCCCGCTTCATAGCCATGGACGCGGTTGAACCACACGCCCTCTGGCTCCGCGCCGTAGGGGTCCAGGTCCGTCAGTGGGGCCATTTCGCCGCCGGTGTTCCATTCTTTGCAGTTCACCGCGCAGGCATGGCAGCCGACACATGTATCAAGATCGATCACCAGCCCGAGTTTCTTGAGGGGCGCTGTCTCCGGAAGACTGGTCATGACCGGCTCTCCTTACGGCCACGGAATGCGGCGCCGAAGCCCAGGCGGCTGGGATTGGGTTTGCCGCCGGGGTTCGAAGGCAATGCCGGAATCACCGGTTCGCTGACCTCAGCCGTATCCGTAGGCGCCGCCTCAATCTTGACGCGGAGGTCGTACCAAGCGGCTTGGCCGGTCACGGGGTCCGCATTTGGCCAATGGCCGCCTTCGCCATCAGGCAGCAGTTCGGAAATCAGGTGGTTCAAAAGGAAGCCTTTGGTCGCTTCCGGCGCGTCCTTATCCAGGCCCCAGGCGCCTTTGCGCTTGCCGATGGCGTTCCAGGTCCAGACGGTGCGCGGGTTCACGCCTTCCATCGCCTTGATCTGGGCTTTGATCTTGCCGTTGGGGCTGGTGACATAAACCCAGGCATCGTCTGCAAGGCCCATCTTCTCCACCGTCTCGCGCGCCATGAACAAGCGGTTGGCTGTGTGGATTTGGCGAAGCCAAGCGTTCTGCGACCCCCAGGAATGATACATCGCCATGGGGCGCTGGGTGATCGCGTGCATGGTGAATTCGCCGCTCTCATCCTCCAGGCCGTTCAGTGGCGGGCGCCAGCTGGCGATGGGATCGAAGTTTTCCAGCACGCGTTTGCGGGCGGCGTCCGTCGGCGGCTGCACATCGCCATGGCCTTCGGCGGCCAGGCGGAACTTCTGCAGCGGCTCGGAATACAAATGCATCACGATAGGATCTGCATTTGGGATGTAGCCCATACCTGCCGACCATTCCAGATAGGACTTATTGGAATGCTTGAAATAGCGCTGTTCCGGCTCAAGCTCGTGTTTCCAGAAGCAGCCGTTCCCGATGTATTTCTCAAGCTGGTTCGGATTAACGGCGCCAACGCCGCTCTTGTCGCCATTCTCGCCGCGCCATCCGGCCAGCGGGCCAACGCCCGGCGTGCGTTCATGGTTGACGAGATAGTCCTTGTAGCCGCCAGGGAATTTGGCGCTGCCGTCTTCGTTGGTGAAGGCAGGCAGGCCCAGGCGGTAGCCAAGCTCGATCAAAACTTCCTGGAAAGGCCGCACGTCGCGGTCTGGCTCGAAGATCGGCTGGCGGATGGCGTCTGCCGGGCCTTCTGCGTCCGAAATCGGGCGGTCGAGCAGGGAGATGGCGTCCCAGCGTTCCAAATAGGTCGTGTCCGGGAAAATCAGGTCGGCATAGGCTACTGTCTCGGACCAGAAGGCGTCCGAATAGATCACGTGCTTGATCTTATATTCGCCTGTGTCGTCGTCTTTTGCCGTCAAGCCTTTCAGCGCGTTCTCCACGCTCATGGACGAGTTCCAGCCCATGTTGGCCATATACATGAACAACACGTCGATGGGGTTCGGGTCCTGCTTGGCGGCGTTTTCGATCACCATATGCATCAGGCCATGGGCGGCGACGGGCGCTTCCCAGCTATAGGCATGATCGATGCGGCGGGGCGTGCCGTCCGGGTCCACCAGCAGATCTTCCGGCCCGGCGACGAAGCCCAAGGGCGGGCCAGCCATGGGACGACCAGGGCCGATTTGGTCGGCTTTGCCTGCTGGTTTTGGGCCGGGCGGCACAGGCTTCGGGAAGGGCGCTTTATAGCGGAAGGAGCCCGGCGCATCGATGGCGCCCAGCAGCATCTGCAGCACATGGATCAAACGGCAGGTGTCGAAGCCGTTGGAATGGGCCGAAATCCCGCGCATGGCATGGATGGCGACCGGTCGGGCGACCATAGTTTCGTGGCGCTTGCCGGTCCAATCGGTCCAGGGCTGTTGGACTTCCATCGGATCATCCAGCGCTGCAGCGGCCAGATCGTTCGCCAGATTGCGGATCGTTTCTGCCGGAACATCGGTGATGGCCGCTGCGGCTTCGGGCGTATTGGCGCCGTCCATAAAACGTTCGGCCAGAAGCTGGAACACCGTCTTGGCTTTGCGGCCATCGGGCAAGGTGCGTTCGCCGATCAGCGAGAGCTTGGCGCCAGGTTCGCGGGCAGGGGTCGGCGCATCAGCCTCCCCATCCCATCCAAGCGGCGCGCCGCTTTCGTCTTTGATGACAAGCCCGTGGTCCGCAGCGCCCGGGTTCTGATTGACGAGCCAGGAAGCGTCTGTCGTGCGGGCAAGGAATTCCAGGTCAATCCGGTCCTGTCGCAGCAATTCGTGGATCAGCGCAGAGACCAACGCGCCATCTGTGCCAGGGCGGATGCCGACCCATTCATCAGCGATGGCGGAATAACCGGTACGCACCGGATTGACTGAAACGACTTTCGCGCCCCGGCCTTTCAGCTTGCCAAGGCCGATTTTGATCGGGTTGGAATCATGGTCTTCCGCGACGCCGAACATCAGCAGCATGCGGGCATGCTCCCAATCCGGCTCGCCGAATTCCCAGAACGACCCGCCGATGGAATAGATTCCCCCGGCCGCCATATTGACCGAACAAAACCCGCCATGGGCCGCATGGTTCGGCGTGCCAAACTGCGTCGCCCAGAACCCGGTTAGGGATTGGGATTGATCTCGGCCCGTAAAGAAGGCCAGCTTGCGCGGGTCCGTGTTGCGGACTTCGGAGAGCCAGCCCGTCGCCAAGGTCAGCGCTTCATCCCATTCAATTTCTTCAAAATCGCCAGCGCCGCGCGCGCCTTTGCGCTTCAAGGGCTTGGTCAACCGGGCCGGCGAATAATGTTGCATGATCCCGGCGGAACCCTTGCCGCAGAGCACGCCGCCGTTCACAGGGTGATCGGGATTGCCGTCAATATATTTGACCCGTCCATCCTTCAAATGCACGCGAATGCCGCAACGGCAGGCGCACATATAACAGGTGGTCGTTTTAATCTCGTCCCCGGTTGGGCGGTTGCAATCGATGGGCTCAAGCGGTGCGTTCATAAATCCTCACGGGGGCGGACGGACATTCAGGCGAAAGACTGTATTTCATCATCGGACATGTTCCCAGGCACAACGACCACCGGGATGTGCAGGCTGCCGATGTGGCGGCTCGTAATTTGGGTGACCAAAGGACCAGGACCTTGGCCTTCGGTATTGGCGGCGAGGATCAGGAATGCGATATCGCGGTCTTCGCTGATGAGCTCAATCACAGCCTGGGCCGGTTCGCCCTCACTGATGTAGAGAATCGGCATCAGGCCGCTCAAGCGCTTCACGACCTCTGCGGCTTGCAGCAGGAGGCGCTCGGCCTCAGCCCGCGCTTCTTCGCGCATCAGGGCTGCGACGCCTGCCCAATGGCCGAACTCGTCCGCCTGCTCAAGCACATAGAGCAGCCCCACACGCGCGCCCGTGCGGACAGACCGCATGGCGGCGTAATGCAGCGCGATCGACAGCTCTTCACTGTCATCTAACACGCAGAGCAGCACGCGATTCTTGCGCACTGGATCAGACAACGGCTCCTTAGTCATAGCCCTACCCCCGCGGAATTCATGAGCGTGCCCGTCATGATTTCCGGAACGCCCATCCGCCAAACCATCCTGCAACGAGGGCGATCAGAATAGCAACTATTCCATAGAGGGCGGGGTGATCATGCGCCGTGTTGGAGACGAACGCGCCGAAGCCGGCTTTCCGCACATGCAGCGGTGTTTCAGCGCCGAGCAAGGGCCAGCCGTCAACAACTTCATATACGGTGACAGTATAGTCGCCGATGGGGGTGCCAGACGGGAAAGGCACGGTCGTGCGGAACAGGCGGTCGTCGCGCATCAAAACACGGCCTGGCTCTTTGGCATAGAGCTGGTCCTGTTCGCGGAGATTGATCAGCGCGCTCCGGAATTCCTCGACCCGCTCGTCGCTAAGGTCTGTGTCCTGCGCCGTCAGGCCAAGATATCGGGGGCCGACGCCGAGGCCCTCCAGGATGGACTCAAGCTGTCCATCGCCGCGCAGCCCCTCCGTGGTGGCGACGAAATAGAAGCTTGGCGCACGCTCGAACGTCACCTCATCCTGGTTGATCCAGATGCCGGCCGTGCGGGCCTTCTCGCGAACGGATACGGTTTCAGGCGGGCCGCGCACGATGACAACGACTTCGGCGCCCTTGCTGTCATAACCGAAAAGCAGCAATTCGGCGCCGTCGAACCCAGCCGTGATCTCAATCTGATGTTTCGAGAGATCAACTGCGATTTGCGCGGCGGCTCCGCGCGCCAGAAACGCCGCCGCCACAAGGGACAATATGATGCTGAGGCGCCTCAATGCCCGCCTCCAAGCGCGATAGAGAACGGATTGCCCGGCGTCGCCACAAGATCAAAGGCAAGCTTGCCGCAGGTCAGAAGCACCAGGAGCGCCAGTAATACGCGGAACTGCTCGCTCGGCAGCTTGGCGCCCAGCCGTGTGCCAACCTGAACGCCGAGGACGGAGCCGAACAACAGCAATAGCGCCAGCAGAATATCAACCGTTTGGTTCTGCCAAGCCTGCAGGAACGTCACGTTGGCGACGACAAAGAGAATTTGGAAGAGTGACGTGCCTGCGACCACCGATGTCGGCATGCCGATCAAATAGATCATCGCCGGCACCATAATAAATCCGCCGCCAACGCCCATGATCGCCGCAAGCACGCCGACCAGCATGCCGACGAAGAGCGGAAGGAGCGCTGAAACATAAAGCCTGGACTTATGGAACCGCATTTTGAACGGCAGCCCATGCACCCAAGTATGCTTATGCAGCTTCCCGCGCCGGGCGACGCCGCGCTTTTGCTTCAGCATCGAGCGCACAGATTCTGAGAACATCAGAAGCCCGATGATGCCAAGGAAGACGACATAGCAAAGCGAAATCACCAGATCGATCTGGCCAAGCTGCTGCAGTGCCTTGAATAGGAACACGCCGCCGGTGGAGCCGATCACGCCGCCCGTCAGCAGCACAAAACCCATTTTGAAATCGACGCTTTTTCTGCGCCAATGCGCGAGCACGCCGGTGATCGATGTTGCGACAAGCTGATTTGCTTCTGAGCCAACCGCGACGGCTGGCGGCACGCCGATGAAAATCAGAAGCGGCGTCATCAAAAACCCGCCGCCAACGCCAAACAGCCCTGAAAGTACACCGACACCGGCCCCCATTCCTATAAGCAGGAACATGTTGACCGATATTTCCGCGATGGGCAGATAAACGTGCATAGATGCGCCAATTGGCCGGGGAGTGCAGACGATATGCCACCCTTAAGGAGGGCAAAAGCAACATGCGCCGCACATCTTAACGACGCAAGCGGTTTATATTATCTCTGGGTCAAGCGGATGGCTTAATGCGTCACTTTGTATCTCGATAACCCATATGTCCGGATCGAACTTGCGTTCGTGCGCCAATTTCTCATCAAGCCGCGTTTCTGGGTCCGGTTCTGGACCGACTGCGTAGCGCCATACAAACTGGCCATCCAAATTGCGAGTTTGGCTATAAATAACGCCCGCGCCGGATCGATTGATGACTTTGAGATATATGACGCCCGAACCGGCGTCCCCCCGCTTCAGAACCATGCCGCTTGCGCCTTGGACTTCAGCGGCGCGGATCGCCGCCATGGCGAGCGTTCGCGCGGGCAAGCTGTCTTGGCTCATGTTGACCGGCCTTCGAAATCGTTCGGGGGTTTGCAGTATTTGAAGATATTACCGCAGTGGTAAGGCATAGAAATCGCTGCTGCAAAGGCAAGGTTTCAGCCAAAATCCGCCTGTGGGCAACTCCCCCGTTTACCTCGGAGTCCTCTACCGTTACCTTAGCCGGTGTGATTGGGGAGGGGTGGAATAAGACCATGTGGCGTCGGGCCGCATTGGCGAGCGCTCTGGAACTATGCGAGTTAGCCGCCTCGCGCGGACTGATTTCGCGGATGTACCCTGTGATGGAAAGCCATCACAGCTATGGGCGTTGTTGATTAATCCATTGGAGCTAGCAGGCTAAGGCGTTGACTTTTCGCGCCAGAATCTGTTTTGTCACAAACTTGTTGGGCGATTCAATGCATATCGCACCTGAACCGGGACGTACCTTAACGGCCATGCAAAAAACACTGCCGACGGTTAACTCCGGCCTCCCATTCCGCTCAGAAGGCTTCCGCACAGTCGTTGAAGCGCTGGATTATGCGGCGGGCGGCGACACGGGCTTCAATTTCTTCAATGGCCGTGGCGACTTCTCCGAAGCGCTGAGCTATACGGACCTGCGCGCTCGCGCAGTCGACTTGGCGGAGCGCCTCTGCGGCGCCGGCCTTAAAAAAGGCGACCGGCTCGCGGTGATCGCGGAAACGACGCCTGACTTCCTGACATTCTTCTATGGCTGTCAATATGCCGGCCTGATCCCGGTGCCATTGCCGTTCCCGATGCATCTGGGCGGCAAAGACGCCTATATCGGCCAGCTTAAGCGGATGATGCAGAGCGCGCGGGCCGCCGCCGCGGTCGCCTCCGAAGACCTGATTGGCTATCTTCGTGAGGCCGCTGAAGGCCTGCAGACACCGATGGTAGGAACGCCGGACGAGTTCTACCGATTGCCGGTCGGCAAGACTGCGTTGCCGAAGATCACCGAAGACGACATCTGCTACATCCAGTATTCCTCTGGCAGCACGCGCTTTCCGCATGGCGTAGCGGCATCGCACCGTTCTGTCGCAGCGAATGTGCAGGGTATTTTGAACCACGGTGTGCAAGCCGGGCCGGGCGACCGCTGCATGTCCTGGTTGCCGCTGTATCATGATATGGGCCTGGTTGGATGCTGCTTGACCCCTGTATTCGCGCAGTTTTCCTCTGACTACGTCGCGACGCCGGACTTTGCCCGCCGTCCGCTTATCTGGCTGAAAGTCTTGTCTGAAAACGGCGGCACGATTTCGTTTAGCCCAACCTTCGGCTATGATATTTGCCTTCGCCGCGCTGCCCGGGCTCGCGCGGATGACTATGACCTCTCCAAGTGGCGGGTTGCTGGAATCGGCGGCGAAATGGTGCGCGCTGACATCCTTGAACGGTTTGCGGACACCTTCGCGCCAAGTCAGTTTGATCGCCGTGCATTCGTCGCCAGCTATGGCCTTGCTGAATCGACCCTCGCAGTCGCCTTCGCGCCGATTAACACCGGCATTGAAGTCGATGCGATCGTGAAGCGGGATTATTCGCTGACCGGCCAAGCTAAGCCTGGCAATGACGACGACGGCGACAATGCCGTTCGCCCATTTGCGTTCTGCGGCGGCCCAATGCCCGGCCACAAGCTGGCGATCCGGGATGACCAGGGCAACGATCTGCCAGATCGCTTGATCGGCCGGGTCTACATCTGGGGCCCAAGCGTGATGAACGGGTATTTCGGGGACCCTGCCGCCACCAAAAACGTACTCTCCAAGACCGGTTGGCTCGATACCGGCGATATGGGTTACACGGTCGCCGGCAAGCTGGTGATTACTGGTCGCGGCAAAGACCTCATCATCTGCAATGGTCGAAATATTTGGCCGCAGGATATCGAATGGGCTGTTGAAGGCCTTGGCGGCATCAAACGCGGTGACGCTGCGGCATTCTCCGTCGAAGACGAGAACGGCGCGGAAGGCGTCGTCGTGGTTGTGCAGTGCCGGGCTACAGAAGCCGAGGCGCGGTCGCAGCTTGAACGTGAAATCCGCGCTGCGGCCCGTTTGG
This sequence comes from Alphaproteobacteria bacterium, assembly GCA_038102935.1. GTDB lineage: Bacteria > Pseudomonadota > Alphaproteobacteria > Bin95 > Bin95 > VMCJ01. Next base: position 12,990 of record JAYNYG010000034.1, read on the forward strand.
TCGCTGGCGTCGATTGCACCGTTGTTCTGGCGCAGCCGCGCAGCCTGCCAATGACGTCGTCTGGCAAGCTCAGCCGCACCGCCGCCCGCGATAATTATCTCGCTGGCCGTTACGATGCGCCCGCCGCTGACGTTGGCATGCGCCACGCCGCGTACTCGACGGTCACCGCCGCTGGCGGCGACTAACCGCGGGCGCGCATGTCGGCGCGTTCTGACGCTCAAATCTCCTCCTCTATCGCATCCGGCAATGACCGGCTGTTGGCGTTGACGGGCGCCAGCGGTTTTCTTGGCGCACGGATCGCGGCGCTTGCGAGCAACGCTGGCTGGCGCGTCAGAGCGTTGCAACGCCGTTCCAATATTTTGCTCGATGGCGTCACAGATGTTGTGCCGGGCGATCTGGCCGATGCTGGGGCGCTCATGCGGCTTGTTGATGGCGCGGATGCCATAATCCACAATGCCGGTCTTGTCCGCGCCCGGTCGCCTGCCGAGTTCATGGCTGCGAATGCTTTGGGCGCCAATGCCGTCGCTGCTGCGGCGCTGAGTGTGGGAAATGCGCCGTTTGTCCTCGTCTCGTCGCTCGCTGCAAGCCGCCCGACAGTTTCGCCCTATGCTGCGAGCAAGGCGGTTGCCGAAGCCGGCGTTCGGCGCGTTCTGAAAGACCATCCGCTCGCGGTTCTGCGCCCGCCCGCGATCTATGGGCCGGCGGACGCGGCGACGAAGCCTCTGTTCAAGGCGATGGCGCGTGGCTTGCTGCCAGCGCTTGGATCGCCCGGCGCGCGTTTGGCGATGATCTATGTTGATGACGCCGCCGCTGCGGCGCTCACAGCGCTGGACGCCGCTTCTGCAGCACATCCCGTATTTGAAGTAGATGATGGCGCTGGCGGCTATGATGCGTCAGCGATGCACGCTGCTGCGGAGAGCGCCGCCGGCCGCTCGCTCCGCCCCATCCGCCTGCCGTTGCCAGTGATCAAGCTTGCGGGCGCGGTCGGCGGGATCGGTATGATTCTTAGTCGCACACTTGGTCTTCAGCCGCCTTTTCTAACGCCAGGGAAGGTATCTGAGATGCTGGCCGGAGACTGGATTGCAGACCCTGCGCTCAGCCTTCCACAATGGACGCCGGAAGTTTCCTTAGAGGCGGGTTTCAGGCGGACGCTTGCATGGTATAGAGAGGCTGAGTAATCGGCGCCCGATGTGCGGCGCATAAGCGTTCGAAGCGAGGATGAGCATGACCGGTACGGCTGCGCATGATGAACTGATGGGCGAATTGGCTGGGATGCTATCCAAGCTGAACAAAAGCGGCGTTACGATCACCCGCGCCACAGATTTCAATGCCGACCTGAACGTCGATTCCGTCGCCGTCATGGATTTCGTGCTTGAAGTCGAGGACACCTACGATATTTCAATACCAATCAATCTTTTGAGCGAGGTGACGACCGTTGGCGAATTTGCCGATGTGGTCGCCCGCGCCCGCGCCGAAAACTGATCTGAGGACCGGGCATGGATCTGTTCGATAAGTTCAAGCCGATTGCTGCAGCTTATGAAGAGCTGCGCGCGCTTGGCGGCGACCCTTTCAAGGTCTCGTTTGACCGCATTGTCTCGCCAACAATTGGCGTGATCGGCAATGCGGAAATCGTCCTGGCCGGGACCAACAATTATCTCGGCCTAACGTTTGATCCCAACGTCATCGCCGCCGCCCAAACTGGCGCTGCTGAGTTTGGCGCGGGCACAACGGGCTCCCGCATCGCTAACGGCACCTATAGCCCGCACAAACTGCTCGAGCAGGAACTCGCCGCGCATTTTGGCCTGGATCAGGCGATTGTGTTCACCACGGGCTACCAGGCCAATCTGGCGGTTGTCGCTGGTCTTGCCGGGCCGCAGGATGTCGTGCTGATCGATGCGGACTGCCACGCCAGCATCTATGACGCATGTAAGCTTTCTGGCGCGCAGATCGTGCGTTTCGCCCATAATGACCCCGCATCTTTGGACCGGCGCCTGTCGCGGCTAGACCCGGAAGCCTCCAACAAAATGGTCATCACCGAAGGCCTTTACAGCATGTTCGGCGATGTGTCGCCGCTGGCTGAGTTTATTGAGGTCAAAAAGCGCCATAACGCCTATCTGGTGGTTGATGAAGCGCATTCGTTTGGGGTGTTTGGCCCGAACGGCCTTGGCTTGGCCGAAGCTGACGGCGTGTTGGCGGATTGTGATATCCTGGTCGGCACCTTCTCCAAAAGCCTCGCAGGCATCGGCGGATTTGCAGCATCCAGCTTGCCGCAATTTGACCTGCTTAGGGTCGCGGCCAGGGCCTATATGTTCACGGCGTCATCCTCTGCCGCCAGCGTTGAGGCGACACGCGCTGCATTGCGTGAAATCAAGGCGCAGCCTGAGCTTCGGGACCAAATTTGGGCAAACGCTAAGCGCTTGCATGCCGGACTTGCGGGCGCAGGATTCAAACTTTGTGCGAGCCCAAGCCCTGTGATCGGCGTCGACATGGGCGATCCCGGTAAGGCGACAGCCTTCTGGAATGCGCTCCTTGACGAAGGCGTATATGTGAACCTGGCCATCCCGCCCGGCACGCCAAATAGTACGTCTTTGTTGCGTTGCTCCGTTTCAGCCGCACATTCAGCGGATCAGATCGACCACATCATCAAAAGCTTCGCCGCCGTCGGCGCCAAGCTCGCGCCGCCAGACGCTGCAGAATAAGTCCTGGCCGAAATTTACTGGCCTGCGATCGTCATGCCGTCGATGCGCACGGTCGGCGCGTTGACGCTGCCTCGGCGTACGAGATCGTTGGCGGGCGTCAGCATCAAGAACATGTCTTTCAAATTGCTAGCGATAGTCAGTTCATTCACTGGATGCGTGATCTCGCCGTTCTCAATCCAGAACCCAGATGCCCCACGGCTATAGTCGCCAGTCGCAATATCCGCGCCATGGCCGATGAGTTCTGTCACATAGAACCCGTCTTCAATCTCGCCGATCATTGCTTCCGGGGATATGGAGCCCGGCTGCATATCCAAGTTGGAAACAGATGGGCTTGGCGACGAGCCGATGCCTCGGCTGGCGCGGCCATTGCTTTCGAGCCCAAGCTTGCCAGCGCTCCGGAGGTCCAGCACCCAGGATTGCAGGGCGCCATCCTGGATGAATTCAATCGGCGCGACGGCCAGGCCCTCAGCGTCGAACGGTTTGGAGGCCATGCCGCGTGGGCGGAGCGGATCGTCGATGACGGTAACGCCTGGCGGAAACAACTGCTCGCCCATTTTGTCTTTCAGGAAGGACACGCCGCGCGCGATGGCGGCGCCGTTGATGGCGCCGGCCAGGCTGCGCAGCAACCCGCCTGCCAACCGCTGCTCAAATACAACAGGTACGGCCTGTGATTTGACGCGTTTGGCGCCCAAGCGCCGTACGGCTCGTTCGCCTGCCGTGCGGCCAACAGTTTCCGCCGCCGCAAGGTCGCCTAGATGCGTCGCGGAGGCATAGTCGTAGTCTCGCTCCATCAACCCGTCGCGCTCGGCGATGGCAGTGGTGGAGAAGCCGAAGCTGGTGCGGCCATAGGCGCCGGCAAAGCCGTTCGTCGTCGCGAGCGCGATGTCTGTTCGGCCCCAGCTTGCGCCTGCGCCCTCAGAATTTGATACGCCGGATACCTCCAGCATCGCCGCTTCTGCCGCCTTCGCCATATCGGCCAATTGTTCGGGCGTCGCTTCGCTGGTGTCGATCAGGTCCAGGCCGGGCGGTACTGCGCCATCCGCGAGCTGATCGGCAGGCGCCATGCGGACGGATGGGTCAGGCGGTGCGGCTTTCGCCATCGCGACGGCGCGCTCTACCAGCCCCGCCAGTGTTTTCTGAGACAGATCGCCCGTTGCGACTGAGGCCGTGCGGTCGCCGACAAACACGCGTAACCCCAGATCCATGCTTTCCGCGCGTTCCAAACTTTCCCGCTCGCCCAAGCGATAGGCGACCTCCAGCCCCTGGCTTTGGGCGACAACGGCGTCTGCAGCGTCGGCGCCAGCGCGCTTCGCTTGGTCGACGAGGCTGGCGAGGCGGTCTAGCAACTCTGGGGCGTCAGTCATCAGCGTTCAAACTCTTTCAATAAAACATGCAACCGGGACATAGCGCCCATTCGCCTTCTAGCCAAGCCGGGTCAAGCCATGCTTGCAGCTTGGACCTGCTGGCATTACCGTTCGGTTATCTGAATTCGTTCTCCATCCCACGAAAAGGTTGCTTTCCGCCATGCGCTTTACCGGCTCCGACGATTATGTCGCCACCGATGACCTGATGCTCGCCGTCAATGCGGCGATCACCCTGGAACGCCCGCTGCTGATTAAGGGCGAGCCCGGCACCGGCAAGACCGTCCTGGCCTTCGAAGTCGCGAAAGCGCTTGGGCTGGAGATGATCACCTGGCACGTCAAATCGACCACCAAGGCCCAACATGGCCTCTATGAATATGACGCCGTCTCGCGCCTGCGCGACAGCCAGCTTGGCGATGACAAAGTCCATGACATCAAGAACTACATCCAGAAGGGCAAACTCTGGGAAGCCTTCACCGCTGGCGAACGGGTTGTGCTGCTGATTGACGAAATCGATAAAGCCGACATCGAATTCCCTAACGATCTGCTGCAAGAGCTCGACCGGATGGAGTTCTTCGTTTACGAGACCGGCGAAACGGTGAAAGCCGATGTCCGCCCCATCGTCATCATCACGTCGAACAACGAAAAAGAACTGCCGGACGCGTTTTTGCGCCGCTGCTTCTTCCACTACATCCAGTTCCCGGAAAAAGACACGATGAAAGAAATCATCGATGTCCATTTCCCGGATATCAAAAAGGACCTGCTGACGGCGGCGATGGAAGCCTTCTTCGGTCTGCGTGAGATCCCAGGCGTCAAGAAAAAGCCGTCGACATCTGAATTGCTGGACTGGCTGAAGCTGCTGGTGGCCGAAGACATTCCGCCAGAAAGCATACAAGGCAAAGACGCCTCCAACGCCATCCCGCCGCTTTATGGCGCGCTCCTGAAGAACGAGCAGGATGTGCATATGGTCGAACGGCTGGTGTTCATGAGCAGGCGGGAGCGGGGTTAGCAGGTTTCTTTCTGCAGGCTTCCCCACTCTCCCCAACCCTCTCCCTCCTGTGGGGGGCGAGGGAGTAATATAGGCAACCTCGGAGAGGGATCAGGGAGAGGGTGGAGGCCTGCAGGAAATGGGCATGACTTGCCGCACAGAAAACGCGACATCCAATCCGGCCCGGAGGCCACAAGACGATGTTCATTGAGTTCTTCTTTAAGGTCAAAGAGGCCAAGATTCCCGTGACGATCCGGGAATTCTTGATGCTGCTGGAGGCGATGGATAAGCATGTCGCCGGGTTCAGCGTCGATGATTTCTACTACCTCTCCCGCACTTCGCTGGTGAAGGACGAGAAGTATTTCGACCGGTATGACCGCGTTTTCGGCCAATTCTTTAAAGGCATCCAAGACCTGACCGAAGGCATGTTCGGCGCGGACATCCCGGAGGACTGGCTGGCGAAACAAGCCGAACTGTTACTATCCGACGCCGATAAAGCGCAGATTGAAGCGCTTGGCGGCTGGGACAAAGTGATGGAGGAGCTGAAAAAGCGCCTCGAAGAGCAAAAGGGCGAACATCACGGCGGCAATAAATGGATCGGCACCGGCGGCACCTCCCCCTTTGGCACGGGTGGGTTCAACCCAGAGGGTGTTTCCATCGGCGGCAAGCAGCGGCGCCAGGGCAAGGCGCTGAAAGTCTGGGAAAAGCGCGAATACAAGAATTACGACGATTCAATCCAGCTCGGCATTCGCAACATCCAGATAGCACTGCGCCGGTTGCGTGAGTTTGCGCGCATGGGCCATGACGAAGAGCTTGATCTGAAAGAGACCATCGACAAAACGGCGAAAAACGCCGGGATGCTCGATATCATCATGCGGCCAGAGCGTACGAACCGCGTTAAAGTGCTGATGTTCTTTGATGTCGGCGGGTCCATGGATGACCATATTCGGGTGTGCGAGGAGCTGTTCTCCGCCTCCCGCACCGAGTTCAAAAACCTCGAATTCTATTACTTCCATAACTGCATCTATGAAGGCCTCTGGAAGGATAATCGCCGCCGTTTCGATGAGCGCGCGCCGACATACGAGGTCATCAATAAATTCCCGCAGGATTACAAAGCGATCTTCGTCGGCGACGCTTTCATGAGTCCCTATGAAGTCACCTATAAGGGCGGCTCCGTAGAGCATTGGAACGAGGAACCGGGCGCGCTTTGGCTCTCCCGGATGTTGGATCATTGGCCGGATTCGATCTGGCTGAACCCGCGCCCTGAACAGCGCTGGGACCACACGCCCTCCACCCAGATCATCAAAGAACTCATGACCAACCGCATGTATCCTTTGACGGTCGATGGCCTGGATCGCGGCTTGAAAGCGCTCACGCGATGACATTGCCCACAGCGGACGTCCTCGCCGCGGTTGATGGCGATATCGACGGTTCCTTGGACCGCCTGTTTGATTGGCTGCGCATTCCCTCCATCTCCACCGATCCCGCCTATAAAGCGGATGTGGACCGGGCGGCGGATTGGGCCGTCAGCGAATTGGCTGGCCTTGGTTTCAGCGGCGGCAAACGGCAGACGCCGGGCCATCCGATGATCGTGATGCATCATCCGGGGCCAAATGTAGGTGGGGCCAAATCGGCGCCCCATGTGCTGTATTACGGCCATTACGATGTGCAACCGCCGGAGCCGCTAGACCTTTGGGATGCGCCGCCGTTTGATCCGCAATTGGTCGATGCCGAACGCGGCAAGCGCATCGTCGCGCGCGGCGCTGTGGACGACAAAGGCCAGGTCATGACGTGGCTGGAAAGCCTGCGCGCCTGGCACAAAGTCAACGGCGCGCCGCCTTGCGAAGTCACTGTTCTGCTTGAGGGTGAGGAAGAAACCGGCAGCCCGAACCTGGAACCGTTCCTGGAAGCGAATGCCGAAGAACTCTCCAAGCCTGACGTCGCAATTGTCTGCGATACGCCGATGTGGAGCCTGGAAAAGCCTGCCATCACCTGGCTGCTGCGCGGCATGTGCTATGCCGAAATCACGCTGGAAGGCCCTAGCCACGATTTGCATTCCGGCCTATATGGCGGCGCTGTGCTGAACCCGATCAACGCGCTGACGACCATTTTGGGTGGGCTGCACAACGACCAAGGCGAAGTGCAAATTCCAGGATTTTACGACGACGTTCAGGAACCGCCGGAAGCCGTGAAAGCGAACTGGGCCGCCTTGGGATTCGATGAAGAGGCATTCCTGGCAGGCGTCGGCCTAACCGTGCCCCATGGCGAGGCCGGTCGCACGCCGCTGGAACGCTTATGGTCCCGACCAACGGCTGATATCAACGGCATTTGGGGTGGATATACGGGCGAAGGCTCGAAAACCGTGATTGCGTCCCGCGCGTCCTGCAAACTCTCCTGCCGCTTGGTTCCAAACCAAGACCCGGAGAAGATCAAAGCAGGCGTAGAAGCCTTCTTCCGCGCCCGCGCGCCCAAAGACGGCAAGCTGACTTTCCGCTTCTTCGGCGTGAACCCCGGCCTCAAAGTCGCGACAGATACGCCTTACTTCAAGGCTGCCGAACAAGGTCTCCGCGATGTGTTCGGCGTTGAACCGGCGCTCATGGGCTGCGGCGGTTCTATCCCGGTTGTCGGCTCTATGCAGCGTATCTTGGGTCTCGACAGCATGCTCGTCGGCTTTGGCCTTGAGGATGACCGAATGCACAGCCCGAACGAGAAGTTCGAGCGGGCCTGCCTGCATCGAGGCATCCGCAGCAATGCAGCGATTTTGGCCAGGTTGGCTGAGGGCTAAATAAGGCCCTAGACCATCGCGAACCCGCCATTGACGCTGATTGTCTGCCCGGTCACCCAGGCTGCAGCGTCAGAGGCCAGGAACGCCACCATCGGCGCCACGTCTTCCGGCTCGCCAATGCGGCGGAGGGGGTAGTTGCGGACGATTTTGTCCATGTTTTTCGCCAAGAACTCGGCGTCGGAATGTGAGGTTTGCACGAGGCCCAGCGACACTGTGTTGACGGTGATATTGTTGCGGCCAAGCTCTTTCGCCAGGGATTTCCCAAGCGCCATTGTGCCAGCCCGCGTCGCGGCGGCCATCGAGATATTCGCCTCGCCGATGCGGGAGCTATCGCCGATCAGGCTGACGATCCGGCCGCTATTCTGCTTCACCATATGGGGCGCCGCCGCCCGGCAGCAGTGGATTGCGCCATAGAGACAGGCGTCGATCTGGGGTTTCCAATCTTCGGGACCGGAGTCCAGAAATTTCTGCACTTTCACATATCCAGCATTGTTCACGAGGATATCGATTCGCCCGAAATCCTGAACGACGCTATCGACCATTGCGGTCACGGCGGCATAGTCTGCAATGTCCGCGCCATAGGCTTTCGCTTTGCCGCCCGCCGCTTCTATTTCTTTTACGACCGTGGCGGCTTCATCAGCCGAGCGGTTATAATTGACGGCGACAGATGCGCCTTCCGCTGCAAGCTGCAGCGCAATTTCGCGGCCCACATCCCGTCCGCCGCCGGTCACGAGCGCCACTTTCCCGGCCAAATTTAAATCCACGTCAGGTCTCTCCTTCAATCGCCGCATTGACTAGCCGGAAGAGTCGTTCTGGCGTCGCGGGCAGTTCTGAAATGTTGATGTTGAGATGCGATAGCGCATCCGCAATGGCGTTGGCGATGGCGGCAGGCGCGCCGATGGCGCCGCCTTCGCCCATCCCACGATAGCCGCCAAGCGTTCCGAGCGCCGCCGTATCTAAATGTAGGACTTCGAGTTTAGGCGTCTCGGCGGCGGAGGGCGCCACGTAATCCACCAGGCTAGCGGACAGCGCCTGGCCATTCTGATCGTGCACGACTTCCTCATAAAGCGCCGCGCCAATGCCCTGCGCGATTCCGCCATGCACTTGTCCATCGACGATCATCGGATTGATCAACCGCCCGCAATCCTCCGCCGCTAGAAAGCGTTTGATGGTGACGATAAATGTCTCTGGATCAATCTCGACAGCGGCGATATGGGTCGCGGATGTGGTTGTGCCAAACTCCGGATCATAGAATTTCGTTGCGCGAAGATCGAGTTCGGCCCGCATATCCAAGGGAAACCGGCCCATTTCGGAATAGACGGCGCGGGCGACTTCCTTGAGGCTGAGCGTTTTGTTTGTGCCGCGCTCGCTGATAATGCCGTCTGCGATATCCAGGTCAGCGGCATCCGTTTCCGGGAGGAATGCCGCCGCCTCCTTCACTTTGGCGCGGACGGCTTGGCCGCTAAGATGCGCCGCGCCGCCAGCCAATACGGTGCTGCGGCTCGCATAAGTCCCCGTCGAGTGGGTGACGGCCGCGCTATCCCCATGGATGACCTTCACGCCGTCTACTGCGACCCCAAGCTCATCCGCCACGATCTGCGCCAGTGTCGTCTCAAGCCCCTGGCCGTGTGATGCGACGCCGAATGATGCGCGCACCGCGCCCGAGGCATCGATCTCTACCGTCGCCGTTTCGGTGCCGGTATTGATCGGCATGCCAGGCGCTGCAGACATGCGGGAGCCAATGCCGGTCAGCTCTGCGTATGAGGCGACGCCGATGCCAAACCAGCGCCCCGCCTGCCGCGCTGCATCCCGCTCCTGCCGCAAGGCCGAATAGTCGATGCCGTCTGAGGCCATCGCCAAACATTCTGTGAAGCCCGATTGATCCCACACGATGCCGGAGCCTGTGCGGTATGGAAATTGGTCTGGCTGAACGAGATTCCGTCGCCGCATCTCCACCGGATCAAGGCCAGCGCGGGCTGCCGCCATATCGATCAATCGCTCCAGCACAAACGCCGCCGCCGGTCTCCCGACGCCGCGATAGGGGCCTGCAGGCGTTTTATTGGTGGCGACGGCGACGACTTGGGCCTGATAGTTCTCTAGCTGATACGGCCCCGGCAAGAAGCCCGCGACCTGCATTGGCTCTAGCGCAGCCGTCCAGGGATAGATCGAATACGCGCCGACATCGCCCAAAATCTCCGCCTTCAAGCCCAGCATTCGACCGTTCGAGTCTACAGCGAGTTCGGCGTCCACTGTTTCGTCGAAGGCTTGCGAGGTTGTCAGCAGGTCTTCCAGGCGGTCGCTGGTCCATTTAACTGGCTGGCCGAGTAAGCGGGAGAGCAGCGATACGGTGAGTTCTTCCGGGTAAAGCGACGCCTTCCCGCCAAATCCGCCGCCGACATCCGGCGCTACGACGCGCACGCTGTGGCCGGGCATTTCCAACACCTCCGCCAAGGCGTCGCGGATGACGCCCGGCACTTGGGTGGAGGAATAGAGCGTCAGAGCCTGCTTACCCTTGTCAAAGTCCGCCAGGTAGCTGCGGTTTTCTATGGCGAGCGGCGTTTTCCGGTGAAAGCGGAAGGTATCTTTGACGCGGATCGGCGCTTTGGCGAAAGCCGCCGCTACGTCACCGCGTGTGAACTTGCGGGAGACCAGGACGTTGCTGGTATGGCCGTCATGCAGCAACACATCGCTTGCCGCTGCCGCGCGCGGATCCACAAGATCTGGCAAGGGCGCGTAGCTGACATCGACGAGGCCAGCGGCGTCTTCCGCCAAATACCGGGTCTCGGCGACGACGGCGGCGACGGCTTCGCCCACGTAACGGACTTTGCCCTGGGCCAGCGGCGTGATCGCAGTGCTTTGATAGTCCTTCATGCGGGAGGTCGCATGCAGCGGCTTCACCGGAAAATCCTCTGCCGCATAAATGCCGATTACACCGGGAAGGGCGCTGGCGGCGTCTGCATCGATTGATAGAATGCTGGCATGCGCATGGTCGCTCCGCACAAAGGCGACGTGCAGGGTGTGGGCCAACTGGATGTCATCGACGAACCCGCCAGCGCCCGTCAGCAGGCGCGGGTCTTCCAGCCGTTGCACGCGGGAGCCGACGTTTTTGGGCCGGGCGTCATTTGCGGGCGCATCATCCTGCATTGGGTTGCACCCTGCCGGAGATGCTTTCAGCCAAGGCCTCGCTGACGGCGCGGACAATATGCTCATAGCCCGTGCAGCGGCAGAGATTGCCGGAAAGCGCTTCGCGGATATCTGCGTCGGCGAGCGGCGCGCCATCGGCCAGAATTTCGTGCGCGGTCGCCAACATGCCGGGCGTGCAGAAACCGCATTGCAGCGCGTGATGTTTCTTGAACTTTTCCTGCAGCAGGCTGAGCGCGCCGATATCGCCCATGCCTTCAACCGTGGTGATTTCCCGCCCATCCGCTTGCACAGCGAGGCAAAGGCAGGCGCGGGCGGAGGCGCCGTCCAGCAGCACCGTGCAAGCGCCGCATACGCCGTGCTCGCAGCCGACATGTGTGCCAGTCAGCCCAAGGTCTTCACGCAGAAGGTCCGTCAGAAGGCGGCGGGGTTCGACGTCACGCTGATAGTCCCGGCCATTGACGGTTAGGGAGAGGGGGCGTTTTGCGATCATTGTGGCTGCGCTCTGTTCCAAGCCGTATCGAGCGCCCGGCCTGCAACGACGCCCGCCAGATGGCGACGATAATCGGCGGAGGCTTGTAGGTCGCTCATCGGATTGATCAGTTCCCGCACTTGGCGCGTCACCGTTGCGCGGGCGTTGGCGTCCCATGCGCGGCCAAGCAACATCGCTTCGACGCCTGGCAAGCGGCGCGGCGTTTCATCAACGCCCATCATGGCGAGCCGCACATCGGCGATGACACCATGCTGGATCGTGAGGACAGCGCCTGCGCCCGCAAGGGCGAAATCGCCAGACCGGCGGGCGATTTCCTCGAAACCCCATCCGCCGTCTGTTGGCTGATTGGCGAATGCGACAGCCGTCAAGATTTCATCCTCGCCAAGGTCAGTCGTCAGCGGGGCTAGGAAAAAGTCTGCAGCGCGGGCGGTGCGATCACCGGCGGGGCCGGTGATGTGGAGGTCGGCATCAAGCAGGACGGCCAGCAACGGCAACTCCGCCGCCGGGTCGCCATGGGCCAGACTGCCGCCGATTGTGCCCCGGTTGCGGATCGCCATATGGGCGACATACTGCATGGTATGCGCAATGATCGGCAGCCGTTGCGCCACGTCATTAGAGCGCATGAGCGCATGGTGGCGAACGCCGGCGCCGACCATCACCCCATTCGCGTTTGTCTTGATGTCGTCGAGGCCACGCGCGCGGCTGATATCGACAAGCAATGCGGGATCAAGCAGGCGGAAGTTCAGCATGGGCATCAAGCTTTGCCCGCCCGCAATCAGCTTCGCTTCACCCGGATGGGCGGCCAGAAGCTGGACGGCCTCAGCGATGGTCTCGGGGGCCGCATAATCAAATGCCGGGGGCTTCAAGCGCTGATCCGATCCAGAAAATCACGTCAGATCGAATCGTAGCGGCAAGGGGGGCGATCCAGCAAGCGCTGGCGCCTGTGTTTCGATTGATATTCCAGCCATAATGCCTAAATCCTATAGGCATACCGCCTCCCGCTAGAAATGTATGAACCCCGCCATGAGCAGACGCGCGATGATCGGCTTTGGACTTGTCCTGGTCGCAGCCCTGTTAGCGGGGCTGACTTATAGTGACAGGGTCGATCCAAATGTCAGTTTGTACGACATCGCCTGCACACAATTGCTGGCGGAGGACAAACCGGCGCCAGAATGGAGCAGTTCGGAGCTGCTGGCGAAGGACGCCTGCGCCGCCTCACGCCAGACTGACGGATCGTTCAAGGCGCTCGTAGGGCCGCAAACGCTCGAACGCGGCCATGAATACACGCATTATTCAGGCTTCATCATCACTGAGCGGACGATCCACACGGTGCAGGCGAACGGTTTTGTCCACGGCGTCATCTGCGCCAATGATTTCTTCAAATACGGCACGGCGGACGACCGGGCGCTCGGCGGCGAGTGGACGCGGGATGAGCGCCGCCGACGGTGCATCGAAGCCCACGCCGATGGGTTGACCGAATATCAAATCCTGGCGGGCCCTAACGAAAAAGACTTCTTCATCGCCGCTGTTCGGCACCGGGATAGGCTATATATCGGTTGGGTCTTTGTCCGCGCCCTGGATTTCGAAGAATCCATAGACGCGGACGTAAGCAGCTAGTTTGCCCAGAATTAGGCGTTGTCGCGTTCGATCTGTTCCCAATCAAACATCGCCGGTTCTTTGTCGGCGAAGCGGCGAACGGCTTCCTTGTGATAGGCGGTTTGGGCGAGGATCGGCTGGCCGAATGCTTCATTCTCCAGCATGGTCCGGTGATCCATCTCAAAGCTCTTTGTCAGCAGGTTCTTCGTCATGCCGATAGCAGTGGTCGAGGCTTTGGTGAAGCGGCGCGCGAAGGCTGTCGCGTCCGCCATCAGCGCTTCGTCGCTTGCGGCCGTGTGGTGGACAATGCCGATCGCCTCGCCCTCGTCCGGCTTAACGCGGCGATTGGAGAACATGATGTCTTTGGCCTTCTGCATGCCGACGGCGCGTGGCAGCGTGTAGAGCAAGCCCCAATCCGGCATCAAACCGATCCGCCCGAAGGAGCAGGTGAAGCGCGTTGATGGCCCGGCCACAATGAAGTCCGCCATCATCGCGAGGCCAAACCCGGCGCCCGCGGCATGGCCGTTGACGGCGGCGATGACAGGCGCTTCCAGGTTCAGCAGCTCGAACAGCCGTGTTTGTGAGCGGCGCATGCGGTTTCGGCCAAACACGACGTCCTGGCGCTTAGGGTCGTTCATGGCTTTAACGTCGCCGCCTGCGCAAAAGGCTTTGCCGGCGCCCGTGATCAACACAGCGCGCACGCTTTCGCCCAGGTTCGCTTTGATATCGGTGATGATCAGATCAAGATCCGCGCGCATTTCCTCAGATAGCGCATTGCGCGCTTCCGGGCGGTTCAACGTAATCGTGGCGAGCCCGTCATCGACGGAATAGAGGGCGTGTTGCAGGTCCATGATGCATCCTTCGGCGTGGATTGTTTGTCTGCCGATAGCATTGCGGGGCTGCGGGCGGGCGTCAATTGCACGCAAAAGGCTCTCTCGTGGTTGAGCGAGTATGTCCTTTCCCGCAGGCCTCCACCCTCACCCTGATCCCTCTCCCTCCTCCATGCGCTTTTGGAGGGTCGAGCGAGGGGACCCTCACAGAGACCGCGTCAATTCTTTCTGGAACCCTCTCCCCCCATTTGGGGGAGAGGGCAGGGTGAGGGGGGAAGGCTGCGGGGAAGTGAAAGCTCTCGCTGCCATACAACCCCTAACGACTCACCCCCGCCTTGCCACCATAAACAGCCGTGAAAACGGATACAGCGTCGTCCCGTCCTCCCGGCGAGGATAGGCTTCTCGCAACAGTGCGCCATATTCAACCAGGTATTTCTCGGCCATCTCTGGCCCAAGCTCGGTCAACACAGGGCGAAGCGCTGAGCCTTTGACCCATTCCAGCACGGGATCATCGCCGGACAGCACCTGCTGATAGGTCACGTCCCAAATATCAACGTCGCTGCAGAACGGACGGAGCCGGTCGTAATAGACTTCCGCTTCATCCACCCATTTCCGGGCGACTGTCTGGCGGAGGGCATCTGTGCCGAAACCTTGGCCGCCATTGCCTTCGCTCAACACTTGGCGCAGCAACCGGTGCGAGGCCTGGCCCCAGGAAAGAGGCATCTGCGCCGCGAACACGCCGCCGGGCGCCACGCATTGCATGAGGCGGGGGAACAGCGTTTCGTGATCATCCAGCCATTGCAATGTGGCGTTGGTGTAGATCACGTCCGCCGGTTCGCCCGGCGCCCAGTTGGAGATATCGGCCTGGCGCCAATCAATCTTGTCGCTGCCGGGCGCCGCCTTTGCTTTCTCAAGCATTTCGGCGGATGCGTCTAAACCGACGACTTGGGCGGCAGGCCAGCGTTCCGTCATGGCGCGGGCGATTTCACCGTTGCCGCAGCCGATATCCCAACACCGCACAGGCGCATCCAGATCAACGCGCTGGAAAAGCTCAATAGCGGGCCGTAACCGGTGGCCGCCGTAGCGTAAATACTGGCCGGGGTCCCATATGCCTTCGGGCCGCGCGTCGTTCATTTAGCTTGCTCCAAGAATTTCGGCAGTGTGATCACGAACTCTGCGCCATCCGGGCCGGAGCGGGCAAGCGCAATATCGCCGCCATGGGCTGTCGCGATTTCCTTTGCGATGGCGAGGCCAAGGCCACTGCCATCCGCCTTTGACGAGCCGGAGAATGGCTGAAACAAACGCGGCTCCATCGCCGCCGGGATGCCCGGCCCGTCGTCGGACAACGAAATACGGACGCCTTTGGCGCCGGATGTAACCGCCGCCGCCGTCACTGTCTGGGCGCCAGCTTCATAGGCGTTCCGGGTTAGGTTCTCGATCGCGCGGGCAAGCTGGGCACGGTCGACGCGGGCGTTTAGGTTTTCAGGTGCGAAGTTCTGGAATTGCCGTTGGCCGCCGCCTGCTGAAACCGCTGCATCGCCGGCATCTTCGATCAATTCCCTGAGATCGCAAGATGATTTCTGCAACTTGGCCTCACCGGTGCGGGCATAGCGGACGACGTCGCGGCAAAGGGCGACGGCGCGGTCGATAGCGCGCAACATGGTCGGCGCCACGCGGCGGACTTCGGGGTCATCGCTATCCTCAATCCGATCCGAAACGAGCTGTGCCGTTGAGAGAATGTTACGGAGATCATGGTTGATCTTGGCGACGGCTTCACCGAGCGCCGCCAAACGGGCTTTCTGCGCCAAGGCCTGGCGGAGGTCTCGCTGCATCTCTGCGAATTCCCGTTCGGCGACGCCGATTTCGTCACGGCGCCGGGTCGGCTGCACACCGCGCTCCGCATCTTCCGGCACGGCGCGAAAGTCCGTCATAGCTTCTGTCAATTTGCCGAGCGGGCGGACCATGAGCCATTGCAGGCTGAAATACACGAGCCCTGCCGTGATCAAGGAAATGATGATGGAAAGTTCGAGGATGCGCCTGGAATAATCGATCAATGCCGCCCGCATCGGCGCTTCCGCCATAACGAGGCTGACGATCACCGACGGGTCTGATGGCGAGCGGCCTGTGATCCGGATGGTCGTTGGCTCATCCCGGCGGATCACTTCGAACGCTCGCATGATCATGATTATCGGCGTTTCGCGGTCCAGATTAAACACATGGTCAATCGGCGGAAGCTCTTCCTTGCCGAGCATCCGGGTTACCAGCGGGCCGAGATGGAGATCAATCGCATAGGCGCCGACATGGCGGAGCAATTGCGCTTCAAGCACCGGGCTGACTTGGCCCGATGGCGTCGCCTCAAGCGCTAAGCCCGCCAGATGCGCATCCGCGAGGCGTTCCTGCAGATGCATCGCCCGGTAACGACCGGCGGAGGGCGCGAAAATCATGACTTCGGCGAGCATGACGAAGAAGATCGTCAGCACGAGCAGCCGCGCCGAAAGGCTGGCGAACAATCTGCGTAGGCGCCTGACGGCCGTCATAGCGTGTCGCGTTTCCCGTGATTATTTGGCTGGCCTATTCAGCCGCTTTATCCAAGCGCTTGCCGGTGATTTTCGTATAGACGATCGGCGCCAACGATAGGAGGGCTAAAAATACGAGCGGCAGAATAACATTCCACTCGAAGATCACATCCAGGTTCGGCTCCCGGCCTTCAGCGAATACCGCGCCCAACCCAGCGCCAACGCTGGCGTAGACGAATGTGCCCGGAATGATGCCGAGCGCCGTCGCCGCGACGAAGGATTTCAGGGACGCGCCTGCGAGCGCCGGCGCCACATTCACGACAAAGAATGGGAAAACAGGGGCCAAGCGCAGCGCCAGAATGTAGGAGAACGCATTGTCCTCGAAGCCTTTGCGCATTTTGTTCAATGCTTCGCCGACTTTATCCCGGAAGAAATCCGCAAAGGCGTTGCGAGCTGCGAGAAACAGGATTGTTGATCCGATGGTGGCGCCGACAACGGTTAAGCTGCCCCCAAGCCAGGTTCCAAACACGAACCCGCCTGCGAGTGTCAGCACGGTGCCGATGGGGAGGGATGCAGCAGTTGCAATAATGTAGAGGCCGATATAGGCGGCGCCGGCCAGGAACGGATTGGCCTCGGTCCAGTTCGTTAACGCAGTCCGGTTGTCGGATAAGGCCTGCAGGCTGATATATTTGCCCCCCCCAAGCGCAAAAAAGGCGATGAAGGCCGCTGCCAGTACGGCAAGCGGGAGGTAGCGCTGCCAGGCGGGCTTTTTATCTTGCTGCTCTTCAGCTCCGGCGGTGTTGCTGGAGGAATCTTGGGATGAGGCGTCATTCACAGGGTTTGATCCAGTATCTGTTTCATCCCGTTATGACGGAGCCAGCCCGAAGAGCCTATTCAGAATTGCGTGAATGCCAGCGCGATTCGACGGGATAAAGAGGCAAGGCGCCGCATTTCGCACTCGGATCATTGACGTTTAGCGATGGAATCGACTATACACCGCCTTCCGTATTTGCTGGCGTCAGCCCCAGCGTGCATTCGTGTGCGCGCTTGCCGCTGGATGTTGCAAGCGGCCGCTTTGGTTTGCGGCCTTGAAGAATTGGAGTCCGAGACGATGAAACGCACATATCAGCCAAGCGTAATTGTTCGCAAGCGCCGCCATGGGTTCCGTTCCCGGATGGCGACTGTCGGCGGCCGCCGCGTGCTCAGCAACCGCCGCGCCAAGGGCCGTAAGCGCGTTTCCGCGTAGGTTTTTCGCTTCGGCGATGCACGGTAGCGCGCGCGTAATTGAGCGCCTGAAGCTGCGCCGTGAATTCCTGGCCGCTGCGAAAGGCCGGAAGGCCGGATCTGCGACTCTGTCCATCCAAGGCCGCCGTCGCGGCGCGCATGAATCCGAAAGCGTTGATCCAGATGTGGTCCGCTTGGGCTTCACATGCTCCAAACGCGTCGGCAATGCTGTGGCCCGCAACCGCGCGCGCCGCAGGTTGAAAGCAGCCGCAGCGGAAATTGCGCCCCTGCTTGGCGCCGCTGGATGCGATTATGTCCTGATCGGACGCCCTCAAACGATTGACTGCGCGTATGATGCTCTTGCTGCAGACATGCGCCGGGCGTTTACCCAGGTCACGGCCAAGCTGCAGGACAGGCGCTAATGCGGCGGATATTAATCCTCATCGCCTCTGCGCCGGTCTATTTTTACCGCTATTGCATCTCCCCCTATATGCCGATGGCCTGCCGGTTTCAGCCGACATGCTCCGCCTATGCGCTGGAGGCGTTGAAGACCCACGGGCCGCTCAAAGGCGGATGGCTTGGGGCTAGGCGGATCATTCGTTGCCATCCTTGGGGCGGCAGTGGGGAGGACCCTGTTCCGGCGCCGAAACAGCGCCCAGCTGACGTTGCGATCAAAAAATGCGGGCATTCCGGCCCATAAGCGACCATATGCGCACTGTTATGGGGTAGAGACCGGACGGTTTCCGGGCTAGAACCCTTCCACAGATTTTTAGCGAGTGCGTATTTCGCCTCCCCCACATAGACGGTTTAGGACTGCGCGCGATGGAGCAACGCAACCTCTTTATAGCGATGGCGGCGTCGCTCGTTATTTTGCTCGGCTGGAATGTGATGTTCCCGCCGCCCAAACCACCGGCGAAGACAGAAGCCACGGCTGCGGGCGATGCGACGCCTGGCCCCTCCGTGATTGCATCCGGCGATTCGGCCATTCCGGGCCCGCCGCGCGAAGCGACCGGCCCAGTTTCAGCAGCGGGCGGCGGCGCCCAAGGCCTGACGCGAACCGCCGCGTTGAACCAAAGCGCACGCGTTGAAATTTCAACGCCGCGTCTCTCTGGCTCCATCGCGCTCACCGGCGCCAGCCTCGATGACCTGACGCTATCGACCTACAAGCAGACATTGGATGAGGACAGCCCGCCCGTTACGCTGCTCTCGCCTTCGGGCGGCCCGGACGCTTATTTCGCCCGCTTCGGTTGGTCAGCTGTGGCTGGTAAAGAATCCAGCGTTCCGACGAGCAAAACTGAATGGACCACCAATGATAACGTGCTCACCGAGAACGGCGCCGTTATTCTGAATTGGCAAAGCCCGGATGGGCTGCTTTATGAGCGCACCATCTCCGTCGATGACGGCTACATGTTCACGGTGACGGATGTTGTCAAAAACACCGGCGCAGACACCGCGACGCTCTATCCCTACAGCCTCGTGTCGCGCGCGGGCGAGCCTGAAAATTCGGGCCTGTATGTGCTGCATGAAGGGCCGATCGGCGTTCTGAACGACACGCTGGAAGAGCTCAGCTACGATGATCTGCTGGATGACGGGAAGTCCGGCGTCATCAGCCACGATACAACGGGCGGCTGGCTCGGCATTACGGATAAGTATTGGTTGGCGGCCCTCGTGCCGCCGCAGGATCAACCGGTCAAAGCGCGCTTCCTGCATACGGCCAAAGGCGGTGTTGACCGTTTCCAGACGGACTATCTCGGCGGCGCTGTCGCCATTGCGGCGGGCGGATCGCATGAAATTACGCATCGCTTCTTTGGCGGCGCCAAGGAAGTCAGCCTGCTGGATCGCTACGAAGAAAATCTGAGCATCCCGCTGTTCGATAAAGCGATTGATTTCGGCTGGTTCTATTACCTGACCAAGCCGTTCTTCTATGCGCTGGAATGGCTCTATGGCCTGCTTGGCAACTTCGGCCTAGCGATTATGGCGCTGACGGTTGGTGTGAAGATCGTGTTCTTCCCACTCGCCAACAAATCCTACAAGTCCATGGCGGCGATGAAAGCGCTGCAGCCTGAAATGCTGAAACTGCGTGAGCGGCATGGCGATGATCGCCAGAAGCTCAATCAGGAAATGATGGCGCTCTATAAGAAAGAGAAGGTCAATCCGGCGTCCGGCTGTTTGCCGATTATCGTACAGATTCCGGTGTTCTTTTCGCTCTACAAAGTTCTGATCGTGGCGATTGAAATGCGCCATGCGCCGTTCTTTGGCTGGATTAAGGACCTATCTGTTCCTGATCCGACAAACCTGTTCAATCTGTTTGGCCTGCTGCCGTTTGATCCGCCAAGCTTTCTGGCAATTGGCGCGTGGGCGCTGATGATGGGTCTTACGATGTTCCTGCAGCAGAAGCTGAACCCCCAGCCGACGGACCCGATGCAGGCGCGCATCTTCATGCTGATGCCAGTGATCTTCACCGTTCTGCTATCCGGTTTCGCGGCGGGCTTGGTCATCTACTGGACCTGGAATAACCTGCTCTCTATCGCCCAGCAGGCGCTGATCATGACGCGGGCTGGCGTGCCTTTGGGCGGCGAGCGCAAGAAAAAGAAGCCTGCGGCGAGCTAGAGCCTTAACAATGCCTGAGGTCGATCCCCCGCTGAATGACGACCCCGACACGCCGGAACGGCTGGAGGAAGGACGCTTGTTGTTCGCCAAGGAATGTACATTCCTTTGGGAAGCGAAGGCGCTCGACAATTTGCCGCCGCTGGGCCTGCCGGAGATCGCGTTCGCCGGGCGCTCAAACGTTGGCAAATCGAGTCTGGTGAACGCGCTGACAGGGCAAAAAGCGTTGGCGCGGTCATCCAACACGCCAGGGCGCACGCAATCGCTCGTTTTCTTTGAGCTCGGCGAAAGGCTCCGACTGGTGGATTTGCCGGGCTATGGCTACGCCAAAGTCTCCCGCTCCAAAGTAAAAGACTGGACGCAGCTCACACGGGATTTCCTGCGCGGCCGCTCGACGCTCGCCCGGCTTTATCTATTGGTTGACGCGCGCCATGGCTTCAAGCCAAGCGACCATGAAATGATGGATTTGTTGGATGAGTCTGCGCTCTCCTACCAGATCGTCCTGACCAAAGCAGACAAGCTGAAGCCCAACCCGCAAATGGCCATGCTGGAAGCGACGGAGCTGACCGCCAGGAAGCGGCGTGCGGCCCATCCTGAAGTGCTGCTCACCAGTTCTGACAAGAATATCGGCATCGCCGCAATGCGTTCGCGTATCGCGGCTCTGGCTGTATAGTTCCTCCATCCCCTGCGCATAATCTACAATACGAGAAGCTTGATGAGCGATATTTCCGCCGATAGAATGGCCCGAGTCGATATGCTGTCCGAAGCGCTGCCGTTTATGCGGCGCTATGCGGGCGAGACGATTGTCATCAAATATGGCGGCCACGCCATGGGCGACCGCGAGTTGGCCGACAATTTCGCGCGCGATATCGTATTGCTGAAGCAGATCGGCGCGTTCCCGATTGTCGTCCATGGCGGTGGGCCGCAGATCGGCGATATGCTGAAACGCCTCGCGATCCAAAGCGACTTTGTCGATGGCCTTCGCGTTACTGGGGCTGAGACGGTCGAAGTGGTGGAGATGGTGCTTTCCGGCGGCATCAACAAAGGCATTGTCGCAGCGATCAACCGCGCCGGAGGCCGCGCCATCGGGCTTTCGGGCAAAGACGCCAACCTGATCCGCGCCAGCAAGCTTGGCCATAAAACGCGGGATAGCGACAGCAATATCGAAAAGATCATTGATCTGGGCTTTGTCGGCAAACCGGAAGAGGTGAACGGCCAAGTGCTGGCCGAACTGGCGCGCACCGGCGTGACGCCAGTCATAGCGCCTGTCGGGTTTGACGCCGCCGGGAATACCTACAATATCAACGCGGATACCGCCGCTGGCGCTGTCGCTTCCGCCGTTAAAGCCAAGCGCTTGCTGATGCTGACGGATGTTTCAGGCGTTCTGGATGGCGATGGCAAGCGGGTCGAAGACATCGCAGCGGATACGGCCCGACGCATGATCAACGAAGGCGTCATCAAGGGCGGTATGATCCCGAAGATCGAAACCTGCCTGGACGCTGTCACAGAAGGCGTTGAAGCCGCCGTTATCCTAGATGGCCGCGTCCCCCACGCCATCCTGCTCGAAATCTTTACCGAGCGCGGTGACGGCACCCTGATCCGCCCCGGCTGAACCGTCAGCTAAGACCGCGCACGACAGGCTCCGCTGCTTGCATCGGGCGGCGCATGCCGAGCAAGGTTTTGGCCCCAGCCGCCGCACCTTGTTTTAAGAGCGTGCCGAGCATGGCGTATTCGATGAGATCGCGCTGCGCGCGGCTGCCGCCGATGCGTTCGTGGCTGGCCATGATGGGCGTTAGCCGGGCTGTCGCGTCTGCCCAGCGTTCGGCGGCGATGTCTTGGAAGGCTTCGGCTAGGGTTTGCACGATATCCGCTGCAGGGCCTTTTGCGTCTGTCACGATCCGGTTGAGCGCGTCCATGTTTCCGGCCATGGCATGGGCGAGGGCTGCATGGACATCGCCGAATGCGATGCCAGGATTGGGGAACATCTCTGAAGCGAACTGGCTGACCTCAGCCCAGCGGCCCTTCGGCACATCAACGCCCGCAAGCTCTGCGCGATAGAGGAGCGAGGCCATATCGGTCATGACGTTCAGCGCAGGGCCCCAAGCTTTGCCGGGAGCGATATCCCGGTCCAGCACGGCCCACATCGTGTCGATATCGCCATGCTCCATAGCCCAAAGCGCACAATGCCATGAGATATGGCAATGGAGCGCGCCGCCTTTGTCGTAGTCTTTCATCCAATCGTTCATGAAGGCGGCGCCGGCCTTTGCCTCGCCCGCCTCGTAATAGACATGGGCGCGGATATGGGCGGCGTTGGCGTTCTTGGGGTTGAGTTCTAACGCACGCTCCAGATTGGCCTCCGCCAGCTTGGTTTGGCCTGCCTCGACTTGCGCGAAGCCATGCTGGCAGGTGAACCACCAATCCTCGCCATAATGCGGCGCAAGAGAGGTTGTGAATGCAAGTTGCTCGGCCTCTCGCCCCGGTTGGCCGCTAAAGCCGATCATCCCGAACACGCCCATACAGGTCTGTGCGATCATGGCGTCACGGGGATAGTCCAACAGATGCGCGCGGATGGCCTTGTACGCGCCCGGCCCATCGCCGCTGAGGAGCAGAGAGAATGCATTGAAATGGCCGGATTCCCGCGCGGTCAATGCGCCGGGTTGGTCGCGGACACCGCTGAAGGCTTCGCCGGCCTCCCTACCTCGGCCAACCGCCTGGCGGACCCGCGCGAGGCCAAGATGCGCTAGGGTGAAATTGGGGTCAGCTGTGATGGCAGCCTGAAATGCGTCTTCCGCACCCGCTTGCGCCGCCAGAAACCGGTCAACCCCATCAATATAGGCGTCCCGGGCGCTTGCTGATGCGGTTGAGAGATCATTTCCGTAGCGGTCTTGCAGCATGGGGCGCTCCTGTTGAATAGCGGTAACCCTAACAGCGGGTAACCGATTGTAAAACGCAGCCTTAACGTGGTCGCAACGGCTCGGCAGATACCTTCTGACAGCTTGTTGGAGGCCAAAAATGTCCGACCGATATCTTGATACCTTAAAGCGCCTTTTGGATTTGACGTCAGCCGAATTTGGCGACGAATTTTTCCGCGCACTGGTGCGTAGCCTGTCCGAAGCGCTTGATGTAGATCACGTTTTTATCGCCCATGCCCTCGACACGCCGGTGACGCGCGTCCCCGTGCAGGCCTCATGGAACCGGGGCGCGTTTAAAGACAGCTGGGATTATGAGCTTTCCGGCAATCCATGTCTTATCCCCTATGAAGGCCAGGCGACGATGGTTCCGTGCAACGTGAACCGCGATTTTGAGAAAAAGAAGGCGTTCCCCTATCAAGGTTTTATTGGCGTGCTGCTGAAAGATACGTCTGGCGGTGTCTATGGGCATCTTGCCGTTTATGCAGACCGCGAATTGTCTGAAACAGGATTTGAGCTAGAGATCGCGCAGCTATTCGCCGGCCGTGCGGAAGCCGAAGCCCGGCGTAAAATCCTGGAGGAAGAGCTTCGGGGCACCGTGGAAGAACTCCGTGTGCTTAATGACCGGCTTCTGGAAGAAAGCCGCGTCGACGCGTTGACAGGGTTGGCAAACCGGCGGGCGTGGCAGGATGCAGCGGAACGCGAGTTTAGCCGGTCCCGCCGCAACAACACGCCTCTCGCGATCCTCTATGGCGATCTGGATCATTTCAAGTAGATCAACGATATCCACGGCCATGGCGCGGGCGATCATGTGCTGCGGATGGCCGGGCGCGCGATCCAGGCGGCTGTGCGGACGGACGTCGATATCGCCGCCAGAATCGGCGGTGAGGAATTTGCCGTTCTTTTGCCTGAAACAGAGCCAGGTACAGCAGCTGAAGTCGCGGAACGTATCCGCGAAAGCGTCGCTGCAATGAATATTCGCCTGGATAGCGGCAAAACGATCAGTCCAACGATCAGCATTGGCGTCGCTGGTTTGGATGCAAATGATAGCGGCTGGAAAATGCCAATGGCTCGGGCTGATCAGGCGCTCTATCAAGCCAAACAGGCGGGCCGGAACATGATATCGGGCATGGCCGCTTAAACTGCGTCCGCCTTATTGGGCGGTGCGTCCAAGTCCAAAACGATCAAGCCATGCGCCGCTGCGACCTCCGCGAGCGGCCTATGCGGATTGACTGCGTATCCGGTGTGCGCCCAGGTCAGTAGCGGCACGTCTGTGACGTGATCTGAGTAAGCAGCTGAGCGCGGCGGCGCACTTTCGCCAAGCAGGGTCTTCACTCGCACAAGTTTCTCGTCGCCATAGCAGTTCAGGCCGACAAATCCGCCGGTAGCCTTCCCGCTCACATCCCATTCTGTCCGCGTCGCAACCACATCGTCGAAGCGAAGCAGGCGGGCGAAGGGTTCGGCGACGATATCGACTGCGGCTGAGGCCAAAACGAGCCTGGCGCCGGCGTCCTTATGTTCCGCCAATGCGTCGCGCGTTCCAGGGCGGAGGGCGGTGCGGGCCCAGTGCTTCGCGAACTGAGCGCCAAGCGCCTCCGCTTTATCCCGTTCCATGCCGCCGATAACAGCGCGCCACATCGCAGCCTTCACATCATCCCGACCGACAATGCCAAGCAACATCAGTACAGCCATGCCGAGCAGTCCCGGGGCATACAGAAAACGCGCGGGGTTGCGGCGTGCGGCAAACAGAATGAAGGGCGTGTAGCTGGAGCGGATGGTCAGCGTCTTGTCCAGGTCAAAGATGGCGACGCCGCGGTCTTCGGTTTCGGCCATCTATCCGCCCTGCAGGTAGGAGCGGATCGATCGCCCTTGCTGCTGCATCAATGCCGCTTGCCCCAACCGGAAGAAATGCACGCCCATGCAGATCGCCACCCAGGCCGCGACGGCGATCAGGCCATAATCTGGAACGCCCAGAATCGCGCTGATCATCAGGATGAAGAGGTTCGGATTGCGGCGGGCCGTGATGGAGCGGAAAGCGAAATCAAATGGTCGCCAAATATGGCCCTCGATCTTAAACAGCCAGAGAAACGCGCCTTCATATATCCGCTGTACGACATATCCGACCACGATCACCCAAAGCGCCAAATCGTAGATTTCAACAAATTCCGGCCCGCGCGCCGCCGCCATGCCGCCAGCGCCAACGGCCCAAGCCCACCACCAGAATGGGGGGTGGATCAGGTCAATGCCGTGATCGTAATAGTTGCCGAACTTGGAGGAATTCATGGTGACGCGGGCGAGCTTGCCATCCACCGTATCCAGGAAGGTCATCATCCAAGCCAGCGGAATAGCGATCCACCACTGGCCCTGGCAGAAGCCCCACATCGCCAGGAACATCAGGATTAGGCTGACGGTCGTCACCTGGTTCGGAGTCAACCCCCATTTGGCGCACCAGCGGGTAACATGGCGGGCGGGCCAGGGCCACGCATATTTCGTCACAAAATCCGTGGCGCCTTTGTATGAGGCGCCGAAAGTCAGGCGTTCCAGCACGTCATTCGGCGCATCGCCCAGGCGTTCGGCGAACGGGACGGCCTGTTTGCGGAGTACATGGTCGTAGGACCCGCCAATGGCTTCAGCGTCGCCATAAGATAGGCCTTCTGGGGCGTGTTCGGGCGCTGTATCAGCCTCTAGCAATTGGGCCGCTTGTAATGCTGCGGCGCGGCCATGGACCATCGCGGCCAATGCCACGGGAGCGCCGGATGCGCGGGATGGCGCTGTCAGCACTGTGCCGGGCTGCTGGATCAATGATGCGGCCAGGCGCTGCTCAATCACCGTATCGGCGCGAACCAGGAATGCGGGTTCATCGGCGCCAAGTTGGCTAAGCGCCTTGATATCGCCAGCGCCTGCACGCGCGGCCATCCGGCCGAGGCGAGTGGCGGCTGGTTGGCTCCAAAGGCGGAGGCGGGTATCGCCAATAATGACGGTCGCGGGCAGGGCCATGATGCAGCGGCCTTCTTTTACGCTATGCGGAAGATGGATCGCATGCGGCCTAACAGATCATTGCGCCAATCGCTATGGCTCTCTTCTTCGGTATTGGAGTTTATTGCCGCATCGCCCGCTGTACGCCTGCTGGTAACGACGGCGGCGATGGCGGAAGCGGCATCCGGGCGGGCCTGAAAACCGGCTGCAAGGCCGCGCGGTCAATGCGCATTAGAACTGCCCCCGTGACGGCTGTGACCGCAGCGCTTCTTGCTTCGCCGGTCAGCAGGGACATCTCCCCGATCACATCGCCCGCCTTGAGGCGGCCAAGGGCTGTGCGACCACGGGATGCGTGGGCGACGCTGGCTTCCAACACGCCTTCCAGCACGACGAAAAGGCTGTCCCCGGCGGCGCCCTCCCGCAGCAACTCGGCGCCTGGCTCCAAATGGGTGCGCGCCGCATTTTCCGCGAGCGACCGGCGTTCCTCCTGGGTGAGCGGCGCGAATACAGCGATCACCAATAGCCAATCCAGCGCCGAAAGCGCTGCCGCCTCGCGGTCCGCATCAACCCGGCCGATCCAAGTTTCAGCCTGATGGCGCGGTAAGCGCAGCCCGGCGACGCGGATGTTTCGGAGGATGTTTTTCTGGATTTCCATTCGGACATCGCCGCGCGCTAACCGGTCTGGCGTCCAGAAGCGGAGTTCGAACTCAATCCCATCGGCGCTGATATCAGTAATCCGCGCTTCGGGCTTGCGCGGCAGGGCGGCAGATGCTGGAACGGCTTCAGCGGCGGACAGCAGCAGCCGTTCCGCTTGGTCAGCGTCTACATCCTGGCTGAAGCGAACGCGGGTCGAGGCGCGGAGAAACGGGTCCGGCTTGCTGAGATTGAGGAACAGGCCGGAGGCCAGCCTAGAGTTCGGCACCACCAGCGTAAATTCTTCGCGGGTCAGCAGCCGCGTGGACCACCACCCCATTTCGATCACCAGCCCATCGCGCCCATCGGGCATCCTGAGCCAGTCATTGATTTGGAACGGTTGCTCAAACGCGATTACGATGCCGTAGAAAATATCGGCGATAACGCCCCGGATCGCAAAGCCGACAATGGCGAGGACGACGCTGGATGTCGTCAACAATGTCGCTGATACGCCGTCATAGTGAACGGTGGAGGCGATCACGGCGCCCGCCGTCAGGAAAACAACGGTCGTTAGCGTATGGGCAAGGCGCGGCGAGGCGTGGCCCGATTGGCGCGGCAGGATAGCCTGCCAGACAATGGCGTCGATCAACCGCGCTGCAGTCCAAGCCGCGCCGACAATAAGGGCGGCGCTCAGGCCGCGCGCGACTTCGTTTGGGTTTCCATCAAATAGGCGAACCACAAGGTCCACAAGCAGGCCCGTCCAGAGCCCGGAGGCGATGAACGCCGTCAGGATCATGGGAATGACGGCCCGTCCCCAACGAACGGGCCATTGTTGTTTTTGCGCCGCCCGGCTCACCGCTTAGGCTAACAATTTCTGGACGATCCTGTCCCGCCAATCTTGCGCAAGTTGGTCTAATTCAGCATCCGTCCGGTCCTGGATTGGATGCGGCACGAAAATCATCGCGGGGTCGAAGCCAAGCGCCTCGCCCTGCGCCGCTGCGGCGTCAATGAATTCCGTGGTGGCGATACCGACGGCTGGAATGCCGCGGGCTTCTAAGTCTGCTACATCATGCGTACAGCACGTTGTGCAGGAGCCTCAATCAGCAAGCCCTTCGACCATGAGATCGCAATCCGCTGCAATCTCTTGCCGGAGCGCCGTTGGCGCTGGTTTGGTAAAGGTTGGCTTCTGGTAGTGCTTTACCTGAATACCCTCAGCGTTCAGCGCCGCGCCCAAGCGCTGCATGAACAGATCGCCGCGCGGTTTGGAGATATCAAGCAGGCCCACCGTTAATCCATCAACGGCGGATGGCCTCTGCGCCGCTGGTTTTGCCGAAGGCGCGCGTTCCGCCGTCGGATCAAGAACAATCGTCATTCTATCCCCCCATTTGGCCAAGCGTTCAGCTTGGAATTGGAATGCGGGCGAGCGTAGCGCAAGCGTCGCCGCTTGTCACAAGTTTCGGATCGGCGGCTCAGCCGAAGGGGATAGGCGGCTTTGGCCGGGCGCTCACGCCGGCGTTGATTCCGGTGCTGGCGCCATGCGCCGCCAATGCGGATCGCGGTCGGCCCTGATTTTCCATCCGTTCGATGCTGACAGAGAATGCGTCAAGCCGCAGGACCGCCTGGATGAACTTGTCGAATTCAATCGGCTTGGTCATGTAGGTATTGGCTTGCAGATTATACATATCGACAATATCGCTATCGGCCTCAGACGTTGTCATGATGATGACGGGGATGGATTTCAGCAGCACATCGCGCTTCACAACGGACAGTACTTGCTTGCCGTTGATCTTCGGCATGTTCAGATCGAGCAGGATCAGGTCTGGCCGTCGTTGGTCCTCAAAACCTTCGCCGCGCTGCAGATAACGCAAAGCTTCCTCGCCATCGCTGACGGCTTCCAGGTGCACAGCCAGATGCGCGCTTTCGAAAGCGAGCTTCGTTAGGTGCACGTCCGCTGGGTTGTCTTCAACCAGCAAGACCCGGATTGGATTGACCTCGAGCAGTCTGTCCAAATCGATGAGCGTCTTCATATGTCTCTCCCGGAACATCCGGTATCGTGAAGTAGAATGTCGAGCCGATGCCGAGCACCGATTCGACCCAGATTCGCCCGCCGAAGCCTTCGACGATGCGTTTCGCTATGGCGAGGCCGATGCCTGCGCCTGGATATTCGTCCCGCAAGTGCAGGCGCTGGAACATGTCGAAGATCTGCTCTTGATACTCCGGCGCGATGCCAATGCCGTTGTCTTCAATCGCAATGATCCATTCCCCTTTGCCGCGCTCCGCCCGCATGCGGACCTTTGGCCGTTCGCCGTTTTGATATTTGACGGCGTTGTCCATCAAATGCCGTATTAGCTGCGTCAGCCGCGCTTTGTCGCCCATGACGGTTGGCAGCGTATCGGCCAGGATTTCTATTCCTGCCGTAGAAATATCCTTTGCAAGCGTCTCCTCGACCTCCTCCAGAACACCGTAGAGCGGCACGGATGTGCGCAAGCTCGGGTCCATCCCAGCGCGGGAGTAAGCCATTAAATCTTTAATAAGCCGTTGCATGCGTGTCGAACCGTCCATGGCGAAACGCATGAACAGGCGGGCTTGGTCGTCAAACTGATTCTGGTAGCCGTCGTGCAGGAGCTTCAGGTAGGAGCCGATCGTGCGCAGGGGTTCCTGCAGGTCATGGGAAGCGACATGGGCGAATTGCGCGAGTTCAGCGTTTGAGCGTTCGAGTTCGGCGGACCTGGAAGCCAGGTCACGCTCGGCCCGCTTCAAGCGGGAAACGTCGACAGCGGCAGAGACGACGCCGCCATCTGACGTTGGCGTGCGCAGAACCAGCATATCGCATCCGTTGATGTGGACTTCGCGGGGGTGCAGTTCGTCATAGGCTATGGATGCTTCTTCCCAGGCCTCATCTGAATCAGATGGGCTGAAGCCCTTGGCCTGCATGCGCGCCAGGAACATCTCTTCATGGGGCATATCTTGGCGCACTGTGGCGCCTGTATCCGCGTGAAAACGCGCCCCGAATGGCGCATTCCAGAATTTAAGCTTTCGGCCCCTGTCCCGATGCGCCACCTCAATCGGCATCGCGTCGATCATGGATTGGAGAAGATGACGGGTGTCTTCGAGTTCCTTCGTGCGTTCCTGCACTTTGGCTTCCAGCGTCGCGTTGGCTTCGGCCAGTTTGGCGTTGGCTTCCGCGAGTTCAGACGGGTTTGGTATCGCCAACGCCTTCGGGATCATCCGCCACAGCACATAGGCGGTGCTAAGGGATACGATCGCAGCGATAATTTTCAGAAAACCCTGGGCGATGAAATCTGGATACCACACGACCCAAATGCCGGACGCGTGGGTCAATGCGCAGAAAAAGATGAACCCGGCGAAGAGCTGAATGACGCCTCGGAACGCCATGTCTTCGCGCTGCTTGATGAATGACATCAAAATAAGGGGGATCGAGAGATAGGCCAGCACAATCAAAACGTTAGCGCCGACGTTCAGCCAGAGCGCGCCCGGTTGCCAGGACAAGCACATGCCATGGGGCATGAAGCCTTCACCGGGCGTAAAAAACTGGTCTCGAACGAACTCGAGCATTCCCTGCGGACCCTCGCAGCTGATAACAAGCCCACCCGGTCGGCAGGCGGTAGGTCTTGTTATGTCAGACCAGGGTTAACCGATGATAATCCGCCGCTTCATAATCTTGATCTGGCCCGCTGAGCGCCGCATTTCCCCGCCAAACCGTCTCCTGGTTTCAAAACATATCGGAGGGATCGTATGCGCAGTTGGCTGGAGAATTTTTTGAAGGATCAGGGTGGGGGTTTAAAGCTGCTTTTGATCGGGTTTCTAACCCTGACATTGCTGATTCCGCTCAACATGGTCGTGGGGGTCATCTCGGAGCGGTCTTGGCGCCATAAAGAGGTTCTGGCCGATATTGCGCGCCAGCATGGCGGCGAACAGCGCTTAGTCGGGCCGTTCCTGCTGGCGCCCTACGTAACTGAAACTCGGATCACCGTTCCCGCGACAGAGGATATGCCCGAACGTGAGCAGCTTGTGCGCGGCGCTGGCTATGCGGTGATCTTGCCTGAAGACCTCAAAGTCTCAGCCTCGCTCGCTCATATGATGCGGGAGCGCGGCGTGTATTCGGCGCCAGTTTATAGCGCTGACATCGCCGTCAGCGGCGCTTTCGTTACGCCGGATCTGCAGGCTGTCATTCCCAACCTCAAATCCGTGCAATGGGAACAGGCCGCCATTGTTATGG
This sequence comes from Alphaproteobacteria bacterium, assembly GCA_038102935.1. GTDB lineage: Bacteria > Pseudomonadota > Alphaproteobacteria > Bin95 > Bin95 > VMCJ01. Next base: position 43,988 of record JAYNYG010000034.1, read on the forward strand.
GGCTGAGTGACCTGACGGGCCTTGCTGCGGCGGGCGATCTCAAGCTCGGCGATGGCAAAATGGCGTTCCAGGCAGGCGCGCCCGCCTTCGCTGGCCGGATGTTTGGGCGGATCAAACAGAGCCGTTCCCAATATCGCGAGGGGCCCCGTGGCGGCGATGCCCGGTTCGGCGCAATCCATGCCCGCGCGAATTTCACGAGCCGGGCGACGCCTGGGTCACGGGTGACATTTGAAACTGCGGTTGATCTCAAAGGCTCTGGCGGGTTTTTCATGGCGCCAGCGGCGAAGACGAGCCGGTTATCGCTGAAAGGCGACTGGCCGCATCCAAGCTTCCAAGGCGCGCCATTGCCGGAAACGCGTGAGGTGACGGATGCAGGTTTCTCCGCAGATTGGGCAGTGCCTGCGTTAGCGCGTGGCTACGGTGCGGTATGGCATGGCGACCATGCGAAAAGCCTGCTGGCGGATGCTGTCAGCGGCGGGATCGGGTTTCGCCATGCGCGGCCGGATGATTTCTATGTCGGCGCCGAGCGGGCGGTGAAATACGGCGTATTGTTCGTGGCGCTCACTTTCCTCGCCTGCTTTGTGCTGGAGCGATTTGGCGGCCGCAGGCTGCACCCGGCGCAATACGGGCTCGTTGGCTTGTTGCTGGCGTTGTTCTATCTGCTGCTGATCTCGCTGGCGGAGCGGATTGGGCTCGCAAGCGCTTATGTCGGCGCCGCTGCCGTAATCGCGGTAATGAATGGCGCCTATGTGGGCGCTGCATTGTCCTCGCTCAAACGCGGCGCTGGCGCTGGCGGCTCTCTGGCCCTGCTCTACGCCGCGTTCTACGTGATGCTGATGAGCGAGGATGACGCGCTGCTCATTGGTTCAGGCCTGCTTTTGCTCGGTGTCGGGCTCGCCATGGCCGCGACCGCCAGGATCGGCAAGCGGAAAGAGGCGCCTCTGCCGTCAGTATGATTTAGGCAAGCCCAGCACCCGCTCGGCGATATAACAAAGGACCATGTGGGGCGTGATCGGCGCGATGCGGTGAATAATCGCTTCCCGTAGATACCGCTCCACATGGAATTCTTTAGCGTAACCCATGCCGCCATGGGTGAGGATAGCGTTGTTGCAGGCATTGAACGCGGCCTCGCCCGCCAGATACTTGGCGGCGTTCGCCATGGCGCCGGCGTCTTCCTTGCGGTCGTAGAGTTCAGCCGCGCGGAAGGCCATCAGGTTGGCGGCCTCAAGTTCCGCCCAGCTTTGCGCCAAGGGATGCTGGATCGCCTGATTCTGGCCGATGGGACGGCCAAACACGACCCGGTCATTGGCATAATCCGTGGCGCGTTTGAGCGCTTGGCGCCCCAAGCCGACAAGCCCGGCGGCGATCAAGATACGCTCAGGGTTGATGCCATCCAGCAGGTAGCGGAAGCCTTTGCCTTCCTCGCCGATGCGGTTCTCCACAGGGATTTCCAGCCCGTCGATGAACACTTGGTTCGAATCCACGCATTTCCGGCCCATCTTCTCAATCTCACGGATTTCGACCTTGGAGCGGTCTAAATCTGTGAAGAAGAGCGTTAGCCCGTCCATGGGCCGCGCCGTTTCGCTTTCATCCGCAGTGCGCGCAATCAGCAAGACTTTGTTGGCTACCTGGGCCGTGCTCATCCAGGTTTTCTGGCCATGCACGATATAGCGGTCGCCCTGGCGCACGGCTTTGGTTTTGAGGCGCGTTGTATCCAGCCCGGTGTTCGGCTCCGTCACGCCAAAGCAAGCGATATCCTGGCGGGAAATGACGGGCGGCAGCATCCGCGCCTTCTGCTCCTCCGTGCCGTATTTCACCACTGGATTCAGGCCAAATATCCCGAGGCTGACGGATGAAACCCCGCCGTTTCCGGCGCCCGATCCAGAGATCGCCTGCATTAGGATCGCGGCTTCGGTGATGCCGAGCCCGGCGCCGCCATATTCCTCCGGCATCGCGATGCCCATATAGCCCTGGTCCGCGATCATCTGGCAGAAGTCTTCTGGGAACTGGCCGTCGCTATCGCGTTTCAGCCAGTAATCATCGCCGAATTCTGCGCATAGGCGGGTGACATTTTCTTGGATCTGGCGCTGCTCGTCGGTGAAATCGATGCTCATAGGTCTGCTCCTGCAACCGGTACTGCTCAGAAGCTTAAACGCAAACGGCCCGCGCTTGTTAGGCGCGAGCCGTCTGTAACGCATTTGGGTTTGCGGAGGCGCCGTCCTGGCGCCCCCGAACCCATTTCAGACTTAACCGAA
>JAYNYG010000035.1:0-45201 GCA_038102935.1 Alphaproteobacteria bacterium
TGAGTCGAAAGCTAGAGGCTAACCCAGCACCTCGGTAACCCGCAGCTTTCCTAGTCTCATTATATTTCGTGCGATCTATAACGAGTTGGTTCAGGGCTATCTGAAGAGTGTCTCAAGACTGGAAAAGTGGGTTTCTAACTCAAGACGGTCTATCTGTTTGTAGTTTTACCCACAGGAAGTAACCCTGACCCACAACATTTGGTGCTCAGAGATTGTTAGGGCACTGCATATAGCGTCTGACTATGTATCTAACTAACTGAGTTCTTTATTTTATTGCCCGTGGCCTTAGCTTGCTGTTGCATTAACCAAAGGGCAGTTGGCCTAGTTAATGCCTACACGCGTCTGATGCCTGGTAGTGCAGCCTGGTGGAGTGATTCTAGGAGAAAAATGTCTCCTATGTGTCTCCGGTTCCCCAGATTCAATTTTCTGACTTGTCGTGGGAAAGCTCTAAGTCATTGGGAAAATTGGTCGGAGCGGCAAGATTCGAACTTGCGGCCCTCTGCTCCCAAAGCAGATGCGCTACCAGGCTGCGCTACGCTCCGACCGAACGGCGTGAAAGCCGTGGGCAGGGGTTTAGCGGTTCCACCCCTGCTACGTCAATCGCCGCCGAAGCTCTGGATAGAAAATATTCGCCAGCACGAAGCAGCCGAAGCCGAAACTGGTGACAATCACGACCGCTGTCGCAGCGCTTTCGAGCGTTCCGGCGATCCAGCCAATGTTCAGAATGCCTATGGGACCGCTGCCGATGCACATGGCCAATACGCCCATGACCCGAACCCTCATATTTCCAGGCGCCCGTGAAAGGATGAGCCCCGACTGCATGGAGCCAAAGCCAGAAAGTCCGAAGCCTGCAATGAACAGGAACCCGCCTGCCGCATAAATCAAAGCTGTCCCGCCTAACAATCCCATAGCGGCGAACAGGCCCATACAGGCGATGTAGGTTCCGGCGCCAATCGTGAAAATGCGGGCCAATTGCGGCGGCTTGGCGAAGGCGGCGACGAGCGAGGCCCCGCAAAGCGCGCCAAGGCCCTCAAGGCTGGTGAGCGCACCGGTTTCAAGCGCGCTCATGGAGAAACTTTGCACGCCGATCACCGGCAGCATTGATACGCAGGCGAAGCCAAAGAGGTTCAGGATGATTGTGATCACCAGAACAGATTGAATGACCCGCTCTGTCCGGAGGTAGCGGAAGCCCGCCACTAAACTGGATAGAACAGGCTCTCGGCCAACGCCCTCGCTCCTAGCGCCTCTGTGGACGCCAGCAAGCAGGAATGCGCCTAGGAAGCAAACAAAGGCGCCGAAAGCGAGCGGTCCCTGAATGCCTGCGAACTCCAGGAGCGCGCCGCCAATGAATGCGCCGGCGGCGCGGGTGATGCTGTTTGTGGCGCTTTCTAATCCCATCGCGCGCGGCAACCGGGCCGCGCCTGAAATATCGCCAATCATCGTGCGCCTTACAGGCAGCTCAAACGACCAGAACACGCCCGAATACGTGACGCCCACCGCCACATGCCAAAGCTCCAACGCATCCCGCATCGCAAGCACAGCGAGGGAAGCGTACATGATGGTCATGAGCAGCAATAGGCTGACCAGGATGACCCGTCGGTCCAGCCGTTCCGACCATGCGCCGCAGAAAGCGCCCAATAAAAACATTGGCAGCATGCGCAAGAACAGCATGTAGGAGACTGTCGCCGCCGACCCTGTGACCTGGAATGTGTAGTATCCAACAACGATCACATCCATCCACCGCATCACGCCGACAAGGCCGCCTGCGATCCAGGTGCGCATGAAGTCCCAATCCGTGAATAGCGAGGCTGGGCGCTGCGCGGGATCAGTTGGGGCTAGAGCAGGGGCGTCGGTCATTTGTGAACTTGCGATCTCTGGCGCTTTGTATTGCGGCGGCGCTGTGCTGAAATAAGCGTCAGAACAGCATACCTTTTAATCCGCATCCAAAGTCAAAGGAACTCCGCCCCGATGCCGACAATCGATCACGCGCGCCTGACAGACGCTATCGCCGCTATTGTGGCCGCTGGCGGCAGCGCGGCGGATGAAGCCCGCATCGTCGCCGATAACCTGGTCGGCGCGAATCTGGCGGGCCATGACAGCCATGGCGTTGGCATGATCCCGGCCTATATCGGCAACCGGGTGACGGGCGGCCTCGTCGCCAACGCCCATGCGACGGTTGAGGTGGATAACGGCGCCGTCGTCGTGCTGGACGGGAATTCGGGGTATGGCCAGGTTGTCGGCCAGCAGGCGATGGATGTGGGCATTGAGCGCGCCAAGCAGTTCGGCGCCTGTGTGATCGGCCTCCGAAATGCGCATCACATCGGCCGGATCGGGCAATGGGGCGAGCAATGCGCCGCGGCCGGTCTCGTTTCCATGCACCATGTTAACGTGATGGGGCATAAGGCGATTGTGGCGCCGTATCGGGGCACGGATGCGCGTTATGTAACAAACCCATATTGCGCCGTTATGCCAGGTACGGAGAACAACCCGCCGACGGTGCTGGATTTCGCAACATCATTGGTCGCCATGGGCAAAATCCGGGTGGCGAAGAATAAGGGCGATCCGGCCCCAGAAGGCGCGTTGATCGATAAATCAGGCCAGCCGAGCCGTGACCCGAACATCATGTTTGAGGAACCGCTCGCCGGCGCCTTGCAGCCGTTCGGCGACCATAAGGGTTATGGCTTGGCGCTTATGAACGAAATCTTGGCCTCCGCTATGACCGGCGGTCTTGGGTGCCGCCCGGATACCGCATATGACCCGCCTAAAATCATCAACAATATGCTGTCGATTATCATCGACCCGCTGAAACTGGTGAGCCAAGCCTTCTACAATAGCGAGGTAGACGCAACGATCGCCCATGTGAAGGCGTCCCCAGCGGCTGACCCCGCCAAACCCGTTCTTGTCCCTGGAGACCCCGAGCGAGCCTCCCGCAGCGCGCGGACGAGCCAAGGCGTGCCGGTCGATGAGGAGACATGGCGCGAGATTGCAGAGGCAGGCGAAAGCGTCGGGCTGAGCACGGCAGACTTGAACAAAATTGCCGGCCTGGCGGCCTAAGGGGAGAGCGGACAATGCCAACAATTGCAGCACAAAAGCTTGAAAACGTTTGCCGCCAAATCGCCCTTGCGCGCGGGAGCGAGGCTAAAGAGGCCGATATGGTTGCGGCCAATCTGGTCGGCGCCAATCTCAGCGGCCATGACAGCCACGGCGTCGGCATGCTGCCGCGCTACATCAAGGCGACGTTTACGGGCGAACTCGCGATCAACGCTCATGCTGAAGTCGTGACAGACCAGGGCGTGATCCTGCAGATTGACGGTCACGCCGGATACGGCCAGGTGATCGGCGAGGAAGCGATGGAGATCGGCATTGAGCGCGCGCGCCAGTTTGGCATGTGCGTGATGACGATCCGCAATTCCTTCCACCTTTGCCGCATTGGGGCATGGGGGGAGCAATGCGCGGCTGCTGGCATGGTCTCGATGCATCATGTAAATGTCGTTGGCCATCCGGGGCTGGTGGCGCCGTTCCGGGGTTCGGACGCGCGCTATTCAACCAACCCCTATTGCGCCGTACTTCCCGCCACCGCCAACAACCCGCCAACCGTCCTGGATTTCGCCACCAGCGAAGTCGCGGCGGGGAAGGTGCGCGTCGCCAAGAACAAGGGCGAGCAGATGAAGCCGGGGGCGCTGATCGATTCCAAGGGCCAGCCAACGACGGACCCATGGGTGCTCTACAGCGAGCCGAAGGGTGCGCTTGGGCCGTTTGGCGGGCAGGAAGCAGGCCATAAGGGTTACGGCATGGCGTTCATGAACGAGCTGTTCGCAGGCGTCCTATCCGGCGGCCACACGGCGCGCCCGGAAACAGATCATGAGCAGGATGTGATCCTGAACGGCATGCTCTCCGTCATTATCAATCCAGCGAAGATGGCAGACCCAGCCGTATTCGAGGCCGAAGTGGACGCCACCATCGCCCATGTCAAAGCCTCCCCGCCCGCCAACCCGGACGAACCGATCTTGGTTCCGGGCGATCCAGAGCGCGGGACCCGCGCGGAACGCGGCGCAGATGGCGTGCCTGTCGATGACGAGACATGGCGCGAATTGCTGGAGGCGGGCGAAAGCGTTGGTATCGCCGAAGCAGACCTCAGCCGGATCGCGGGCGTGAACTGACGGCCTCTAGCCCGTCTTTTCCGCCGCCAGCATATCGCGAAGGTCCGTTTTTAACACCTTGCCGTAGTTGTTTTTGGGTAAACTCTCGACAAAGCGGTAGCTTTTAGGGCGTTTGAAACGGGCGATCAGGTCGCGGCAATGGCCGTCTAGCGCGGCGTCGTCAATGCCATGACCCGCGCGGCGGACGACATATGCCAGGACGTTCTCGCCCCATTCCTCGTCCGGCTCGCCGATGACGGATACCTCGGCGACGCCGGGGTGGGTCAGCAGCGCTTCCTCGACCTCACGCGGGTAAATGTTCGTGCCGCCGGAGATGATCATGTCCTTCGAGCGATCTTTCAGCGTCAGATAGCCGTATTCGTCCATCGCGCCGACATCGCCTGTATGCAGCCAGCCGTTGCGGAGCGCGTCCGCTGTGGCGTCTGGATTGCTCCAGTATCCAGCCATTACCGTATCGCCGCGCACCAGAACTTCGCCGATTTCGCCGGGCGGCAACGGGTTGTCGTCTGCGTCTGCCGTTATGACCTCAACATTGGCGAACGCACGGCCGGTGGAGGCGATCATTGCTTCGTAGCGGGCGTCGGCCGTGTTTGCGATGTCCTGGCGCGGCAGGCAGGTGATCGTCATCGGGCTTTCGCCTTGGCCATAGATTTGCACGAGGACATTGCCAAACGCCGCCTTGGCCGCTTTGCAATCCTCCACATACATCGGCCCGCCGCCATAGATGATGGTTTTGAGGTTCGAGGCGTCAGCTCCCGTGCGCGCTGGGTGCTCAACCAGCCGCTTGACCATTGTCGGCGCCGCGAAAAACGACATGCCGGGGAAATCAGGCAGAAGCTCAAAAATCTCTGCCGGATCGAACTTGCCGCTTTCCGGCACGATCTGTGCCGCCGCGGCTGCTACGAACGGAATATTGTAGCATCCGCCACCATGAGACATTGGCGCTGCATGCAGGCAATGGTCGCCTTCCTCTGCCGCATCGACGTCTGCGAAATAGGCCATCGTGCATGCGATGAGATTGCGGTGCGTGAGCGTAGCGCCCTTGGGGCGACCCGTGGTTCCGGAGGTATAGAACAGCCAGGCTGGATCATCAGGCGCGCGATCCGTCATCGATGCAGATGGGCCAGCGACGATATCCTGGTATTCGGCAGAGCCTGCGATCAGAAGTCGCTCGCACACAGGCAGATCATCGAACACGCTCTCAAGCGCGTCTTGGAGGTCATCGGTCACGAAGCAAAGGCGGGAACCTGAATTCTCCAAAATATAGGCAAACTCCTTTGGATGGAGCTTGGCGTTGATCGGGACGGCGATCAGCCCGGCCATCCAGCTGCCATACATGATCTCCAGGAACTCTGTGCAATTGGTCATTGCGAAGCCGACGCAATCGCCGGGATTGAGGCCAGCCTCGTCGCGCAGCCACCCGGCGACAGCGCCCGCACGTCTGTGGAATTCCCGGTAGTCGGCGACCAGCGTTTTACCGCGATAGAGTGCGGGATTATCCGGGCGCGATCTGGCGGCGCGGACGAGCAATGAGGCGACGTTCATGGGCAGGGCATCCTCAAGTCAGCATGTTTTCGCCCTAAGTATGGCAAAGGTCGGGGCTGGATGTCAGTACGGTCGCCTTGCCTTGTTCATGCCTTTAAGGATCGACGCAGCCGTGATCGCGACGCCCGCAACCCGGCTAGAGGTGATGTGTAACCCATAGACGGCGCGGGCATCGCCTTGCCAGCCCATAACAGGCGCGCCAGAAACGCCTTTGGCAGTTGCGCAATTATGTTGAAATGAATTGTTTCCAATGCGTTGAGCTTTGCAGCTCACGTGGCGCGTTAAGCGGTGTCGCCGGGAGCTGGCAAAACCAGCAATGACGAAAGAGCCGTTCAGGCGAGGAGGCGCATTCGCCAATGGCGCCGTGACGCCTGTAAAAGGCCGGTCAAGGATCAGCATCGCCCAGTCCTGTCGGCGATCCGGGGCGCCACTCCTAGGCTGGTATTCGGATGGCGTGCGATACTCAACAACCCGCAGGTGTTGACGATATTTGCCTCGATCATAGCCTGCCAGGACGTGTAGCGATGTTGGCTGGATCCAGTTCCTCGGCCGGTCCAGCCATAGGCAGTGCGCTGCTGTGAGCACTGTCCGCGCATCTATGGCGAACCCGGTGCAATGGCCGCCAATCTCGCGATTTACACGGACAACTGCGGAAGATGGATCATTTATGTCCGCCGAAGCCTTTACGGGAGCAAGAAAAATGCCCAGGATTAGGACCATGAGCGAAAGGTATGTTAACCTTCTGTCAACGTTGGCTGGGCGACTGAGATTCACCGTGGGCGGACGGAATATCTCAACAAATCGCGTATGCCGGAATGCTTGACTGAACGATTGCCAGCGTGCGCGGTTTCGTGTGCGCCAACCTGGGGGCAGATGGCGATATATGGGCAGATTGGACGGCATAACACTCCTAGAGCCGCTGACAGAGGGCGACCGCGCTGATCTTGAAAAGCGCTGCCAATGGCGCCGCTATGCCAAAGGCGACGAAGTCGTCACGCGCAACAGCGACAATCGCGATCTGTTCCTGATCACCGAGGGTGCGGTAGATATCATAAACTACTCGATGACGGGACGCCCTGTCGCCTATGCCTCGCTCGGCGCCGGTGATTATTTTGGCGAGTTGTCCGCTATCGATGGGGAGCCACGCTCCGCCTCTGCCGTTTGCAATCAAAGCGCCACCATTGCCACATTGCCGCCTCAGGTCTTCAAAGAATTAATTGAGCAGCGCCCGGATATCGCGATGAGCGTGCTGCAGCGCTTGGCCGCCATCGTGCGCATTTGCGACGAGCGGATTATGGATCTCGCCACATTGGGCGCCATGCAGCGGGTCGTTTTGGAGCTTTGCCGCGCCGCGACGCCGGATCCCATTACGAATGGTTCCTGGTTGATCTATCCGACCCCACCGCAGCGTGAGTTTGCAGCCCGCGCATCTACAACGCGGGAGACGGTCGCCCGCGTGTTTGCGCAATTGTCAGACGTCAATCTGATCCGCCGCAAAGGCCGTACACTCTATTTGGCGGATAAAACACAGCTTGAACGCATGGCGCAACGCCTGAGCGGGCCAACGCCGCCGGAAGCCTAAAGGAGAAACGCTTTAGTTTACCGGCACCCGCCATCGATACGCAGTAGTGCGGCAGTGGTGAAACCTGCATGATCGCTGCAGAGATATAGAGCCGCCGCCACAACTTCGTCCGGTTGGCCGCCGCGCTTCATCGCAATCAGTTCGTCGGCGCGCTTCTGGAATTTTTCCATGTCCCAGGCTTTTGAGATATCCGTCAGGAACGGGCCGGGCATGATGCAGTTTACGCGGACTTCGGGGCCAAGCGCGTCCGCCATCGCTTCCGTCATTGCGTTCATTCCGGCCTTGGCCGCTGAATAAGTCACGACATGCGCTTGCGGGCGAATTGCAGCCAAGCTGGAGATGTTCAAGATCGCGCCGCCGCCCGCCGCTTTCATCCGCTCGCCAATGACAGCGGATAGGCGGAAGGGCGCTTTCAGATTGAGATCAAGCACCGTGTCATAGAGCCGCTCATCGATGCTCGTTAGATTGTCATAGAGCGGCGACTTTCCAGCATTGTTGACCAGAATATTAACGCCGCTAAAGCGCTTGTATGCAGCATCTATCAGCGCGTCACACTGGTCCCACTCTGCGATATTCACAGCGACGGGAAGCGCCGCGCGCCCAAGCGCTTCAACTTCGGCGCAAACTTCCTGACATGCTTCAAGTTTGCGCGAGGCGACGATGATATCCGCCCCCGCCGCCGCCATGCCAAGCGCTATTTCCCGGCCAAGACCGCGACTTCCGCCCGTGATCAGCGCGACCTTGCCCGTGAGGTCAATGACATGTTTCGGCCCCGCCATCAGCCAGCGCCAAGAATGATCGAGCAGTGCGAGGACATGATCCCGCCTTCGTTGTGGACAAACGCACGCTCATGCTTCCCAACCTGTCGGCCCTCAGCGTCGCCGCGCAGTTGCCGTGCCGCTTCCACAATCGCAAACAAACCGCCCGCAGCGCCCGCGTGGGCGTGGCTCAGCATGCCGCCATGGGTGTTGACGGGGAACTTGCCGGTGAAGTTGGTTTCCTTCTGTAGAAACAGCTCTCCGGCTTCCTCTGGCGTGCCGAACCCGGCTTCCGCCATCTCAATCAGCGGGACGGGCGTAAAGCAGTCGTAGAGCTCCGCAAAGTCGATATCTTTCGGGCCAAGCTCCGCCATTTTGTATGCGGCCGCGCCCGATTGCTTGCCGCCAAATTCCGTCAGGCTGGGCGCGGCCATGATGTGTTCATGAGTGTGAAATTCGCCAAACCCTAGAATATCAACCGGTTGCGAGGGCATATCCCGCGCCCTATCCGCCGCCGTAATAACAAGCGCGCCGCCAGCGTCGGAGATTAGGCAGCAATCCAGGATGTTGAGCGGCGACGCGATAGGCTTAGAGGCCAGCACATCCTCAATCGTGATGGGTTGGGACATATGCGCATTCGGATGCAGGCCCGCGTGGAAACGCCCGTTGACGGCGACAGCTGCCATCATTTCGCGCGTGACGCCGGTGTCATGCATCATCCGGTTTGCGATCATGCCGTAGAAGGCCGGGATCAGCGGGCCATAGATTTTCTCGTAATAGGGGTGGCCGACGCTGGACAACGCCGCGACAGCTTGGTCCCGGGTTTGCCCCGTCGCCCGGTTTTCGCCCACGACGACCAGCACGTTGGTAGCTGCGCCTGTGGCGACAGCCTGCACCGCATGGGTCACCAACGCCGCTGGCGTTGCGCCGCCAAGCACCATGGAGGACAGATAGCTTGGTTGGATACCCAAATATTCAGCGACGACAGTGCCGAACATGAAGTAGGGCTCCGTCATCGAATAGGCCGTCAGCAACCCGTCGATATCGCTGGGGCGGAGGCTCGCTTCGTCGATCGCCTGCTTGGCCGCCTGCGCCGCGAGGCCAATGCCGGATTGCGTTGGCACTTTACCGATTTCGGATTCGCCAACGCCGACGATGCTGGCAGCGCCAGAGAGCTTGTGCTTCGCCATGGCTCAGCCCTCCTCGCGGATAAACTGAGGCACGTTCACGCCATCGCCGCGCGCTTCGAAGACGCAGCGAACAGCATCGCCAATCGCGACATCGAGCGCATCCGGGCCAATGATGTTGGTCATCATGCGCGCACCTTCCGCCAAATCTATCAATGCGACGACGAATGGCGTCAGCGGCCGGTAGCCAGGTTCAGAGGCGCGGTGGACGATGCTGAAGCTATGCACCACACCCTTGCCGGAGGCTTCGAACCATTCAACGTCCGCCGGGTCCCAAGTCGCTGGCGAGATCTGGCGCGGGTAGAACCAGACTTGGCCGGACTTAGAACAGCGCTGGAGCAGCAAGCGCCCCTCGGCTGCGGCGTCCCAATAGGGCGCGTTGTCAGCATTCTGCTGGGGGAGGGGCAGCGGCGGGTCAGGTGTATAGGCTTGCGTGGGCGGCTGGTCAGTCATGGATCGCGCTTCCTTCTGGCGTGTCGCGGAAGGATAGAGCGCTCTTTCAGGCCTCGCCAGCGCCTTTTGGGCCAGAGGCTTATGGATATGCCGCAGCCAGCGCGCGATCTCGCAGATCCTGGGCCCAGCGGGTCAGGCCGAAGGGGTGGGCGAGAGGCGTCCAATCGACTTCGGCAGCGCTTAGCAACGCCTGCCAACCCGCATCATCCATGGCAAGGGCCTGTGTCGCCGCAATTTCTTCTGCGAGCTGGGCGGCATCTGCTTGGCTGGCGTCTTCGAGGAATTGGATCGCGGGCCGAGGCCAAGGCTCCGCGCGCTCATCCCAATCCTCATTCGCATAGGCCTTCAGGAGCTGCCAGAGCATGCCATCGTCGTTGAGGGCAGGCGGCGGACTACTTTTCGACATAGGCTGTCAGCAAGCGGTAGGTCTGCTTGCCCTTGCTGGTCCATTTGGTCAGAACAACGACAGCCGTATTGCCTTGCCGCCGGTCGCCGCCGCGATAAACAATCCGCCCGATGGGTTTATCAAAGAACCGGCGGAGGGCCAGGCGGCGCCGGCTATCATTGTCCATCAGCCATTTCTGGACGCGCGGCTTATTCGGCTTGTGATTGATGGTGCGGACGATGGCGACTGCCGCCGTTTCCATATCAAAAAAGCCGGACTCCACGCGTTTATTGTCGCGTTCGATGCGGCCTTCCAGATCCTCGTAGGACTTACCCACATGGCGGGCGATGGTGTGGCCGCGATGCTTGCCGCCTTCCTGCGCCTTCACCCAACGGATCGCCCGTGCGACGGCGTCATCCCGATTGCGAACGGGCGTCACGCTGCGTGCGTCAGCCGTTTGCTGCTGGGCCTCACTGGCCTCAGCGGGCGGCGCTATTGCATCAGCCACGCCTTTGGCGTCGCGGGGATCATCGCCTTGCAGGAACGCAATCAGAAGCGCTGTCGCCAGCGCTATCACAGACAGAATGATACGCTGGGTTTTGATATCGATGTTAAAGCGTTTAAGCATCGCGTATCCCGGCGTTAGCGGATTAGAGCTTGCCGTATGCCGCCGTGAAGCCGCGCAGTGAAACGTTGAGGTTCAGCTTCTTGCGGCGAATATTCTGCATGCCGACAATTGCTTTGGACCCGCGCTTCATGGCGTTGACCCTGCCAGCCGCAAGCTGCACCTGCGCCAAGCAACCGCCTTTGAGGCAGAATTCAAAATTCACCCGATCAGACTTCCCGCCATCAACGCTGAAGCTGAGGCCTGGGCGCAGCCAAACGCCCAAGGGCGCCCGCAGCGATAGAATCGCGTTCGGCTGATTAGGCGGTTTGGCCACAACGACTTCCATTAATAGATTACCGTTCTTAGGGTCCTTGATGTTCTGCACCATGCGGCAGAGGCGGCCAGCCTGAGGGTTCTGAACGCATTCAACGGTCCAATCGCCGCTTGGCGTGCGTTCAACATTTTGCTGTGCTTGTTGGGCGGCGGCGGGTAAAGCGCCAAACGCGCCAGCGATCAAACCAGCAGCCAGTGCAAAAACGACTTTACGCATATGCGAAGCCTCTCATCTCAGGAACGGAATATCGATTTGGCGGGACACTGCCTTGAACAGCCCTAAGGATGCAAGGCCAATCCGCCAGAACGGTTCCATTGTTACAGCGAATTAAGGATGTTGTCGGCCAAACCGGATATGCGGAAACGCGCTGAACTCGCTCGGGCTATAGACGGGTGGGGCCGTTGTTAGATAGCTGGCGTCAAGCTCAGCGAAGGATTGGACGCCGAGCAGGCCAAGTGCTGATTCGCATTCACGCTCCAGCAATTCCAGCATGCGGACCAATCCATCTATGCCGCCCGCGGCGAGCGCGTAGCCCTGCATGCGGCCAATGCCGACCACGTCGGCCCCAAGGATCATCGCTTTGACGATATCTGTGCCGCGGCAGAACCCGCCATCTACGGCGATCTCCGCTTTGCCGCCGACGGCGTCGACGACTTCTGGCAGGACATCAATAGCGCCACGGCCAAAATCAAGCTGCCGTCCGCCATGGTTGGACACATAAATGCATTCAACGCCGTATTCGACAGCTTTGGCGGCGTCCTCTGCTGTCGCGATGCCTTTCAGTATCAGCGGCAGATCGTGCTTCTCTTTGAAGCGCGCGACCTTCGCCCAATCGAAGCCGGATTGAAATTTTTGCCCGCTGCCGCCTCTGCGGCGCCCTGCCGGCAGATACCGGCGGACGATGTCGCGCTCACGCCTGGAATAGACAACCGTATCAACCGTGATGCAGAAGGCCCGGTAACCGGCGTCTTTCGCCCGGTGCGCCGCTTCGTCAACGAAATCATCATCGCCGCGCACATACAGCTGAAAGAGCGTCGGTTGATCTACGCTGGCGGCTACGGTTTCCATATCAGGCTGGCAGACGGAGCTCAGCATATGGTCAACACCGAACGCTTCCGCCCCCTTTGCCGCCGCGACGCCGCCGCCTTCGGCGAAACTTTCGAGGCTACCGATTGGCGCAAGGAGCACTGGAATGCGCAGATCGCGGCCAAGGAATCGCCCCGTCACATCGCATTTGGTGACGTCCTGCAGGACTCGTGGCCGGAAGGCGAGGCAGTCCAGCGCCAGGCGATTGCGAAGGTAAGTGGTTTCCGTCTCAGCGCCGCCCGCCAGATAATCCCAAGTCGTATCCGGCAGATTAGCGCGGGCGTGTTCCGGGAATTCCTGGAGCGTCAAGAATTCAGGCTTGATATATCCGCCGCCTGTAAGGCTGGATTGAGTTCGTTTGGTCATGCCGGATGCTATCCTGTCTCACGGTATCATCGACCAGAATCAGATCGAATCCTGTGAGATGATTTTGCCCGGCAGCGTGAACTTAACAAGTGCGCCCGGTCCGGCCTTCGGCGGACGGGCGGTGATCGTGCCGCCACGCGCGGTGACAAGCCTCCTCACGCCGATAAGCCCGAAGCCAGCGCCTTTGCTGGCCTCGCCCTCGGTGAGGACCCGAGCTGCGTCTCCCTGAAATCCGCCGCCATAGTCACGGACAGAAAATTCGACGACGCCCGGTGCGCCATCCGCTACGGTGATGGAGAGCCTTGTCTGTCCTTCGTTTGAGTATTTGAAGGCGTTATCAATTAGATTGCGCAGAACGATTTGCAGCGCTGTTTCATCTGCAGAAATACGGGCGCTATCGACATCGACATCATGAGACGCTGTCGGATCCAGCATCACGAGGATACTGGCGCAAACCGCCTCAAGCTCGAACTCGCTGACTGTCGGCGCCAGGTTCGCCGCCTGCGCATGCGCCAACAGATCAGTGATAAGGTTTTTAGCGTTATTTGATACGTCATCCAGCATTTGAATGATTTCGATTTTGCCGTCATTATGGTCCGCGAACCCTTCGCGCAACAATTAGAGCAGGCTGCTGATTTGCCGCATCGGCGAGCGTAAATCATGGGCCGCCAAGCTAACAAAATTCTCAATCTCACGAACTTGGGTCTCTGCGTCGATCCGTGTTTCGCGAAGTTCCTGGGCTTCTGACATATCCGCCGAAGTGCCGATCAGATAGCCGACGTCGCCAGTGGTATCAAAAATAGGCTCCAGGTGTGTGCGCACTGTCCGTGGCTTGCCCCGAAGCGGCAGCGTCAGCTCATAGCTCACTGGGAAGCCGCCCAGCATGGCTTGAATGTGGCGTGCGTAAGCCAGTGCGCCATACCGTCCGCCATAGACCTCTTCAGCTGTTTTCCCCACCAAGTTCTCGACTGATAGTCCGGCGGTGTTACAGGCGAATGCATTGAACGCGGCGTAAACCGGGCGCTCTTGCTCATCAATTTCCAGAACAAAGATAGGCGTCATCACGCTGTCATAGGACGCGAATGTGGCTTTGTTCACCTCAACGTTTACGTTCAGGGTTTCGGCGGCGGCCATGGACGCAATGCTCCGCTGAGAGACGAGTGAGGGGCAGGGTAGAAAACTTACTGTACTTCCCCGTTTATTACTTTGGTACTACCAAGCCCGGGTGACGGCTGCCAGCATCATCTACAAAATTTGTTAGCCAATAAATTGCTCTGAGCGGTTGAGCTCTTCATTGAACATGCGCAGCGTCGCTTGAACGCGGCCGAAAGTGCTATCCGGCGGGTAATCGCCGCTGTCCGCAGCCTCGCCCGTGGGCGTTGATAGCATCAGTTCGAGCGCGTCAGATAGCGTCTCCACGGTCCAGATATGGAATGTCCCGGCTTCGATGGCCGCTGTGACTTCATCATCGAGAACGAGGCTGTCGGCGTTGCTCGCTGGCACGATGCAGCCCTGTTTTCCGGTGAGTTCGCCAGCCTCGACGCATGTGCGGAAGAATCCTTCGACCTTGTGATGCACACCGCCGACAGATTGCGCCACGCCCAGTTGGTTCATGGAGCCTGTAATCGCGATATCCTGCCGGGCGGGGATCTGCGCCAGATCAGACAGGATCGCGATGGCTTCCGCTAAGGTCGCGCTGTCACCTTCGACGCCGCCATAGTTCTGCTCAAAGGTCATGGAGGCTGTGAAGGATGGCGGGATGCGGCGCGCGAATTGGCCGGCGAAATACCCCTGCAAGATCATCGCAGCTTTTTGCTGGATCGGCCCGCCCATGGAAACATCACGCTCGATATTCACGACGCCGCGGCGCCCAATATAGGCGCGCGCCGTCACGCGGGATGGCCCGCCGAAGGAATGATCGCCTTGGCTGCGCACTGTGAGGCCATTCACCTGCCCAACGGCTTCGCCAGTCACGTCAATTTTAATCGCGCCCTTCTGAATCGCTTCTTGGGACCGATCTTCAACGCGTTGATTGCGGCGGAGCTTGGCGGCGCGGGCGGCGCGAATATCCGCGCGTTCAATCGTATCCTTGCGGCCATTACCACGGGCGATCACGACAGCTTCGGCGATGAGATCATCAAGCTGCTCGAACCGTGCTGAAACTTTGGTTCGGTCCGCCACCCATCTGCTGGAAATGCCGAACAGTTCCGTCAGCGCGTCTTCAGAGCAAGCGCAAGACCCACGCTTCTCCGCCATCTGCTGCGCTACGGCGCCAAGGCCGGCTAAGTTGGCAGGCGTCGCTACCATCTCGGAATCGATGTCCGCCTTGATTTTAAAATAGGCTTGGAATTCCGGGTCCGCAGAGAAGAACGTGTAATACCAGCGTGGCGCGCCGACGATGACGACTTTCAATTTCAGCGGGATCGATTTCGGCCTTGGCGCGCCTGCAATAGGAATGCCATTGAAACGATGTAATTCCTCAATCTGGATAACCCCATCCCGGATTGCGCCCTTTAGGAATTGCCATGCGACGGGCTGTGAGGCCAACGCCTCAGCCCGCAGCACTAACACCCCGCCATTCGCCCGGTGCAACGAGCCTGCCCGGATCAACGAGAAATCTGTCGCAACGCCAGCGCCAGCCTGGCGGTATTCCATTTGGCCAAACAGGTTCTGATAGGTCGGGTTGGCCTCTAGCACGACGTTGGGGTGCTCATCATCGGCATGGTCGACCAGCAAATTCACTGCATAGCGGATTTCGGGCGGCTGGTAGCCCGGCTGTTTTGCGGCTTCGGCGCTGAAGAACGCTAGGTTCTCTACCGCATCCGCTTTCAAGCTATCCAGCCAACGGGCGATGCCCGTGTGTTCGGTATATTCGACCTTTACTGCGTCAACGAGTATCGCGATTGCGGATTCAGCAATCGTCTTGCTCATGCCCTGTGCTTGTTCTTGCAGCTTTTGCTGCTCGACTGCTGCCCAGCCATTGAAATCGCCAAGCTTTTGGCCGATTTCCCGGCCTGCCGCTTCGATGCCGCGGCGTTCTTCCTCTGGCAAAGTCAACCATTCAGGCGCCTCATCACCGCCTGCGCGGACGACCTGCATGCCCTGCGGCGTCTGGGCGATGTCCAGGCCCTTGGTGCGCGCTTCTTCGCGCAGCGCTTCCAATCGCTTTGAGATTTCGGCCGCCAGAGCTTCCTGGGATTTCCGCAACTCGGCCTGGGCGTTCTCTTCGCCAAACGCATGTTGCAGGCCTTCTCGAATTTGCGGGATTAGCTTGGCGATCCGGTCCCGGAATTTTCGGCCCATGCCTGCCGGAAGCGCCAGTGGGCGTGGGCGATGCGGGCGGCGGAAATTGTTGAGGTAGAGCCAATCATTCGGACGCGAACGCTGCTGCATCTCCGCATTCAGAAACTTCAGGGTCGCCGTCATGCGGCCGCTGCGATCATCGCCGACGACGAACACATTAAACCCTGGCTCCCGCATTTGCAGGCCAAGTTCCAATGCTTCTTTTGCGCGCGCATGGCTCGTCAGGCTGAACACATCCGGCTCGGCCAGGGGCGGGGAGAAGGGGAAATCAGGCATGCCCGCATCGGCGGCAGGGATTGGTTTCAGCGCCATCTGGGCGGGCTCCTTTGAGAGATTTAAAGGCCGAAGAGGGCCGGCACATCCGCCAGGGAACTTACTTCAGCAACGGGCTCGCCCGGTAAGCGTTCCCGTGGCGCGCCTGCACGGTTCACCCATACGACCTTAAAGCCAAAGGATGCGGCGCCTGCGGCGTCCCACGCGTTGGACGAGAAGAACGCGATTTGTTCAGGCTCAAGTTTCAGCCGATCAACGGCCATCTGATAGACCCGTGCATCAGGCTTGAAAACTTGAACATCCTCTACGGAGAACACGACATCTAAGAGCGGCGTGATCTGTGAGAAATTAATGGCGGATGTCAGCATGATCGGCGCGCCGTTTGAAAGCACGCCAGTTTTTTGGCCGCCATCCTTCAGGGTTTTCAGCACACCCGGCACTTCTTCATATGTCGGGATCGAGAGATAAAGCTGCATAAGATCGGATCGCAGGATGTCGTCGTCGATCTCCAGCGCCGCCATGGCGTAATCCAGGCTGTCGCCGGTGATTGTCCAGAAATCCGTGTAGTCGCCCATGAGGGAACGCAGCCAGGAGTATTCTAGCTGCTTCCGCCGCCATAGCTCGCTGAGCGCATTGCTTTTATCGCCAAGCTTGGCTGCGCGGCGCGCCACTGGGCCGATCAAATCAAATAACGTGCCATAAGCATCGAATACACATGCGCCTGCTCCTTCGAGCGCCTTTTCAGCCATGCAAGCCTCCCTGAATAAACGGCCCGATCACCGCCTTGCATGCCTTCAATCTAAGCGCTGGGGCTTGGATGCGCAAAGCACTTCCTTGCGAGCGGGGGGCTTCGGGTCTATCGTCCCGCAAATCAGGCGATACGCGCCTGTGGAATGCCCGGAGGCTTATTATGTTTAGTGGTTCATTGACGGCTCTTATTACTCCTTTCAAGGATGGCGAAGTGGACGCGAAAGCGTTCCAGGAATTCGTCGAGTGGCAGATTTCCGAAGGCTCCCACGGTTTGGTTCCGTGCGGCACCACCGGCGAGTCTCCCACCCTGAGCCATGATGAACATAAACGTGTCGTGGAGCTGTGCATCGAGACCGCTGCGGGCCGGGTGCCTGTCATCGCCGGCGCTGGCTCCAACTCAACGTCAGAGGCTATTGAGCTGGCGCAGCACGCTAAGGAAGCGGGCGCGGACGGCATCCTTGTTGTGTCGCCCTACTATAATAAGCCCAGTCAGGAAGGCCTGTTCCGCCACTTTGAGGCCGTGAACAACGCTGCTGAAATCCCGATGATCATCTATAATATCCCGCCGCGCTCAATTGTGGATATTTCACCGGAGACGATGGCGCGGATCGCGAAGCTTTCCAATGTCGTCGGAGTGAAAGATGCCACGGCTGATTTGGCGCGCCCGCTGATCGAGAAGAACTTGATCGGCAAGGAATGGTGCATGCTGTCTGGTGAAGATGCGACTGCGGTGCCGTATTTGGCGCAAGGCGGCGTCGGCTGCATTTCCGTGACGGCGAATGTCGCGCCGAAACTTTGCTCCATGATGCATGAAGCCTGGCAACAGGGCGCCATGGAACGGGTCATGCAAATCAATGACAGCCTGATCCCGCTGCACCAGGCGATGTTCCAGGAGCCAAGCCCTGCCGGCGCGAAATACGGCGCGAGTTTGCTTGGCAAGGCTTCTCCGGAGGTCCGTTTGCCAATGCAGCCTGCTACGGAAGCTGCGCAAAAGAGCGTGAAAGACGCGATGGCTGCGGTTGACCTTATCTAACGCAATCCCCATCTAAAGCGCCCGCGACGGTCATCCGTCGCGGGCGTTTTTTGTTTTTTCATCGAAGGTACATCCGTCCCATGGCCGCTAAGACCAAAAAGGGCAGCGGCCTGATCTCTCACGGGCTTGTCGCCCAGAACCGCCGCGCCCGCCACGATTACAAGATTGAGGATTCGCTCGAAGTCGGCCTGGTGCTGACTGGCAGCGAGGTCAAATCCCTGCGCAATGGCCAAGCCAGCATCGGCGAGAGCTTTGCGGCGGAAAAAAATGGCGAAATGTGGCTCATCAACGCCCATATCCCAGAATATAAAGGCGCGCAGAATTTTGGCCATTCGCCCCGGCGAGACCGGAAAATCCTTATGCGCGCCAAACAGATCGACAGCATGAACGGCGCTGTCCGTCGTCAGGGCGCAACACTTGTGCCGCTTCGCCTGTACTTTAATGACAGGGGCCGCGCCAAACTCGAACTTGGCCTCGCAACCGGCAAGCGGCAGATCGATAAGCGGAACGATATCAAAGACCGCGACTGGAAACGCAGCCAGGCGCGCGCGCTCAGGCGCGGCGACTACTGATATGATGCAAGGGAGAGACTGGTTTCGTGCTGGCCTCTTTCTGTTCGCCGCATTTGGCATGGCGAGTTGTACACAAACCGCATCAGCGCAAACTGCTTTGAGAAGCCCGCATGCGGCTTGCGAGCCCGGCGCCCAGTTCCGGTATCTTCCAGGGCGCGGCAGTGTTTGGTTGCGCAATCCAGATGTCGTCATCTTGGCGAAAGCAGGCGATCCCCGCATTCAGATGACACGGAATGCCATTGCGTTCTGGAACGGTGAACTCAGCGGGATGGGCGCCAGTTTCCGCTTTGGCCCAATCCGCATAGATCCGCTCGCCCGTGCTGATGAAATCTATGCCGCGGAATATAGCCGCGCCATGCTGGAAAACCGGCGCTATGGACCGCAGAATATGCCGCACCACATTCGCCGATATTGTGGCGCGGTTGTGATCATTCTGGCGAACAATAATTTTGTCTCATATGCCGCTGGAACGCGCCGATACGGGCTTTCGGTGGTCGCTATCAAGGGCGGGCGCTTCAACCCTTTTCACCTGCCCAACGTCACACAGAATGTGATCGCCCACGAGCTTGGGCACGCGCTTGGCCTTCGCCATAACGGAGACCCCACGAAGCTCATGTGCGGGCGCCCGGCGTCATGCCGTCCCGATAAATTCTACTCCAGGACGCCGCGCATTTTTCCATTGGCGGCGCATGAGCGGGAGCGGCTGCTTCAAAAGTACCCGGCGTTCTAAAGCCTGCTGGTCCAATGCTTGAACTGCGCGTCTTCCGCCAAATAGGCTATGATGGCGGCTTCGCAACTTGGACTCCTAGCGTTTCCTGCGGTTGGAGCGAGGTTTGGGGGCGAATCGAATGTCTGGAATGAAAGTTCTATTGGTTGGGGCGGGGATTGGCGGCTTGGCGGCGGCAAACGCGCTGCTGCGCGGCGGCCACACGCCCATTCTGCTTGAGCAGGCGACTGCGCTCGGCGAGGTCGGTGCAGGCGTGCAGCTTGGCCCGAATGCGACTCGCGTTCTACAGGCGATGGACTTGCTCGAGCCGTTGATGACGCGGGCTGTCACGCCTGAAGCCGCGATGATTTTCTCCTATAAATCTGGCGAGGCGTTGCGCAAAGTCGCCTTTGCGGACGCCCTGAAAGCCACCTTCGGCTTCCCATATCTGCATATGTACCGCCCAGACTTGTTGGATGGTCTGGCGCAAGGATATTCAGGCGAATTGCATTTAGGCGCCAAGACGGTTTCCGTCATCGAAGAGCCTGGCCGCGTTGGCGCCAAGCTGGAGAATGGCGATACGGTTTGGGGTGATGTGCTGATCGGATGCGATGGGATTCATTCCGTCGTCCGCAAGCACCTGCATGGCGATACGCCAGCCAACTTCTCCGGCAATATGGCGTGGCGCGGGCTTTGCCCCGGGGATGCGGCGCGGAAGATTGGCGTGCCCGTTGTGTCCGCCAACTGGTGGGGGCCGCACCGGCATTTCGTCCACTATTACGTGGCGGGCGGATGGTACTTGAACTGGGTCGGCGTGACGCCGCATGACGGCAGCGCCATCGAAAGCTGGAGTGCTGCTGGCGAAATCGCGGATGCGCTGCACGACTACGCCGGATGGCACCAGCAAGTCACCGATATCATCTCAGAAACGCCGCGCGCGATGAAATGGGCGCTGCATGATCGGGATCCGCTGCCGTTCTGGTCCAAGGGCCGTGTCAGCCTGTTGGGTGACGCCGCCCATCCGATGGTGCCATTCATGGCCCAGGGCGCGGCGCAGAGCGTCGAGGACGGCTACGTGCTCATGCGTTGCCTCAGCGAGACCGATGACGCTGTAGCCGCACTCGCGCGCTATGAGCGGAACCGGTTGGAGCGCACAGCTTGGGTGCAGGCAGGCAGCCGTAAGAACGAGCGTCTGTTCCACATGGCTGACCCGAAAGCCGTTGCTGAGCGGAATGAACGGGTCCAGCAAGATGTCGACAGCAACCCACAGGCTGTATTGCCAGAGCAATCGCGACTGTTCGGCTATGATCCTGTCAATGAACCGCTGGCGGACTGAGCGCCATGAGTGATGTAAACCAAGCCGCCGTCGATGCCGCAAATGCCGTTATGGCGGCGCATATCGCCGGGCTGAATGCGCGGGACAATGATGCGATCGCGGCTAGCTTGCACTTCCCGCACTACAGGTTAGCGTCCGGACGGATGCAGGTCTGGGAGACGAAGGAAAGTTATCTGGATGATTTCTATGCCCGCGCCGGGGACGGTTGGGCGCGGTCTCAATGGGACAGCTTGGATGTGCTATCGGCGGCGGCAGACAAAGTCCATCTGGATGTTCGGTTTACCCGCTTCAATGACGAGGGCGCGGCTATGGGCCAGTTCCGCTCGCTTTGGGTGATCACACGCGAATGCGGGCGCTGGGCGGCTAAGCTGCGGTCAAGCTTCGCTGCGTAGACCCGTCTGCACAAACGCAAACGGCGCCGGCTGATTGCTCAGCGGCGCCGGTTCTCGTTGATGCGCCTCCATCAGATGACAGAGGCGGACCAAATCATTTCATTTTTTGCTCGCGGAACAGCACGTGCTTGCGAGCTTTGGGGTCGTACTTCTTCAGCTCAAGTTTCTCCGGGTGTGTCCGCGGATTCTTCTTGGCGGTGTAGAAGTAGCCAGTGTCAGCGGTGCTGACCATTTTGACCTGCAGGGTCGCTGGTTTAGCCATGGAATCATTCTCCTGAAAATCGGCTGTCTATATGACGGTCGCAGGCCCGTTCGTCAACCAGCGCGGCGCCAAACATAAGGGTATTGCGCGCTATGACGCGGCTTCGCAGCTGGCGATAAGGCCGTTTGGTATGCGCGGCGATTATAGATCAGCATCCGAGCGACTTGAATGTCCAAATCCGGCGTCTCGTCAGATTTTGGGCAGGAGGCGCGGAGGCGCTCAGCTGCGGGTTTGTCGGGTTGGGTATAGGCCCGCCAGTCCGTTGCGATGCCAGCAAGCGCAGCCTGCCGCAAAACGGTCGCCGGTTTGGCGTTGGCGGCTGCATTCGCGGTGCAGATTGTGGGACGGACACCGAGGCCATCTAGCAGATACCCAGACGGCGCATGCATCCTTGACCAGGTAACGATCAACTCACCGCCATTCACCAGGTTTTCCAGGTTCTGGATAGAGCCTTTGCCATAGGTCACAGTGCCCACTGCGGCGGCGCGGCCAGCATCAATCAATGCGGCTGCAAGCAACTCCGAAGCTGAGGCCGAGCGTCCGTTCAGCAACAGCACCATTGGCTTGCCTTCAGCTAGCCTGCCACCCCGGGCTTCATAATTCGTAGAGGAAGAGGGGTGCCGTCCCCGCGTTGAAACCACCACGCCCTGGTTCAAGAACAGATCGGCGATTTCTACAGCCTGCGTAAGGTATCCACCGGGGTTCGAGCGCAAATCAATCACGATGCCAGGGAGCCCGCCTGGACGCTTTTCCGCCTTGGCGATTGCGGCTGCGAGATCCTCTGCCGTCGTTCGATTGAAGCCCGTGACACGGAAGCGTGGTAGACCTTTATCTGTTTCAAAATAAACGGTTGCTGGAATAACTTCAGCCCGTTTGATCTGAACGGAAAAGGGTGCGGTATCCTTGCGGGATATCCCAAGCGTTACAACCGTTCCGACAGGCCCGCGCAATCGCTCCGCCCGATCTTCACGCGGGATTGTTCCAAGCGCCACGCCTTCGACATGGGTGATTGCATCGTCCTTCTGCAGGCCAGCATTGGCTGCAGGCGCGTTCGGGATGACGTCCTGAATGATGGTCGCAGCTTCTTCGTTGCGGATCGTGACGCCGATGCCCGCATAGCCCTCGCGCCTGGCCCGGCTTTCGACCGCGCGCTTCGGCGGTTCATAGCGGGAATAGCCGTCCAGCGTTTCGGTCACGCCGTCCATGACAGCGGTGTAGAGGACATCAGGCTTCGCGCTGGAGACGCTGGCGGAATGCATGCGGGCTTTGGTGAGGCCGCGCGCTAGCACGTCGCCCCATCCGTCAGCGTCCCGATCTAGCGGCGCCTTCAATGCGATTTCAGCGCCGCCCGCCGAAATCGAGACGCCGCCGTCGCTGAGCGCAATGGCTTCGATCGCTGGATCAATCTCCGTCAGCCCGTTCAAGCCCGCGACGGAGATCGTTTGTAGGTTTATGTTTTCGATGTAAGTGTCTGAAAGGTGGCCGAAAGCATCGCTGAATAGCGCGGAGGCTGAGCCTGTATCAAAAGCTTCTTGCTTGAAAGCGGGCTTCGTCGCGCAGGCCGCCAAAATCCCAATAGTCAGGGCGAAAGCCGTGACGTGCAGATAGGGCAGACGGGGGGGAGCGAACCGGCTTTTCAGCATGGCCGCGATAATTCACCGTCGGCGCTTTTTAATCAAGCGTTTACCGCCACGCTTCCGGCATAATCCACCCTCAGGCGGCGATAGCTCCAATGTCACGGAACCAGTCGCCACCTCGACCTCTCGGATGCGTGCGGTCACGGAATCGCCGATGCGGTAGGTCATGCCGCTGCTGCGGCCATCCATACTCATGCCGTCGCGGGACAGGCGCCAATAGTCCTGGGGTAGCAATGCGGCGGGCGCGAAGCCTTCCAGACACGGCTCTTCGAAGCGCACGAACAAGCCAACCCGGTTGGCGCCAGTTATCCGCCCTTCGAGCTCTTTGCCCTCGAAGGACTTGCCGAGCAGCGCCACATATCGGTCGACGACTGCGCGCTCGACGGAGATCGAGCGACGTTCGGTCTTGTTGATCTCGCCCGCTATCGCTTCAAGTTCCGCCGTATCTGGCGCCTGCCCGTCACTGCCAAGCTCCAGCGCGCTGATCAGCGAGCGATGCGCTACAAGATCGGCATAGCGCCTGATTGGGGACGTGAAATGCAGGTAGGCTTCCAGGGACAGGCCAAAATGCGGCGTGCAATCGGGATTGTAGCGGGCTTGGGCTTGGGCGCGCAGGATTAGGTCGCTTAGAACCGTGCGGATCGCAGGATCATCGGTCTTGGCCAAGACACCGTTGATGAGGCGGGGGTGGTCCAGGCGAGCGCCTGGATGCATCAGCCCCATGCGGGCGGCTTGTTCGGCCAGGAGACCAATCCGTTCCGTATCCGGCTTTTCATGAACGCGGTAAAGCGCTTCTGCATTCGCTTCGAGGACTGATTCAGCGGCGGACGCATTCGCCTGCACCATCATCTCTTCAATCAGCTTATGGCTCGCGAGGCCTGGCCGCTTGGCGATATCGACAGCAACGCCCTTGTCGTCGAACACGACGACCCGCTCTGGCAGATCAAGCTCTAACGGCGCGCGCTTGATGCGGCCTTTCATCAGGCAATCAAAAGCGGCGTAGAGGTTCTTGACGGCGCTTCTCGCCGGATGGTCATCAAGCGCACCATCGGCGATGCCTTGCGCATCTTCATAGGTCAGGCGCCAATGCGATTGCATCAGTCCACGTCCGACGCGGTGCGCCGTTCGCCTGCCTTCTGCGCTGAACTTCATCTCGACGAACAGACAGGCACGGTCCTCATTCGGTTTCAGTGAACACAGGCCATTGGACAGCGCCTCTGGCAGCATCGGAATGGCGCGATCTGGCAAATATGTGGAATTGCCGCGCGCTCTGGCCGAAACATCAAGCGCTGATCCGGGCGCCACATAGCTGGATACATCCGCAATGGCGACAATAACGCGCCAGCCTTTGCGGCCAAAAGGTTCGGCGAATACGGCGTCGTCAAAATCCCGGGCGTCAGCGCCATCAATCGTGAGCAGGGGGAGCGCGCGTAGGTCTTCGCGCCCGCCGAGTTCAGGTGGTTTGGCGGCCTCAGCTTCAGCGGTGACGTTGGCTGGGAAATCAATCGGTGCGCCAAGCTGCTCCATCATGGCGAGGCCGAAGGCGGCTGGGTCCTCGGCGTCTCCATGGATAGAGAGGATGCTGGCGCGGAAATCGCGGGAGGATTTGCCCGCCCGGCGTGGTTCGGGTTTCGCTAGGACCAATTGGCCAGGTTCAATGCCGGGCGGACGCTTGCCGGCAAGGCTCCAGCGACGTGGACGGCCCGGCTGCGCTTCGCGAAGCTCCAGCCCTCCACGCGGATTTTCCTCGACAATGGCGAGAACGGCATCTGGTTGGGGCGGCGGGCCAGTGAAGATTTTAATCGGGTGGGCCGTGACCTCGCCGGTCTCATCCTCAATCCGCGCCAATATCCGCGTGCCGACAGCCAGAGCGCCGCCTTGGCGACCAGGGTTGACGATCACGGCAGGCGCTGGCGGATCATCCCACTTCTCCGGGATCGCGATCAGATCGCCGTCATTGCTGATGCGCTGGATCACCAGCATCGTCACGGGCGGCAGGCCGCCGATGGTGCGAGGGCCATCGCGGCCAAGCTTGCGGGCGTCTTTGTAGAGCGCCTTGAACGCACGACGGTTTTCCATGCCGCGAACGCCGAAGGCCTGTGTGGCTTCGGTCGTCCGGGGTGCGCCGTCTTGTTCAGCGAGCCAGGCGGCGATCTCCTGAACCGTGGGGAGGGCGCCGGCCTGTTTCCGCGTCACGCGTCTTTGGCCGCAGCCTTCGCCGCTGGCTTCTTCTTCGCCGTTGGCTTTTTGGCAGCCGGTTTTTTCGCAGCAGTTTTCTTCGCGGCAGGCTTCTTCTTTGGCGGTGCCTTTTTCTTTGCGGGCGCTTTCTTCTTCGCTGGAGCTTTGCCGGATTTCGCCGCTTTGGCTGCGATCAGCGCCAAAGCTTCCTCAAGCGTAATGTCTTCAGGCTCTTTGTCTTTCGGCAAGGAAGCCATGATCTTGCCGTGCTTCACATACGGCCCAAAACGACCTTTGTTGACCGTGATATCGGCATCGTTATCCGGATGCTTGCCAATCGTGCGCAGAACCGAAGCACCGCCACGTCCGCGCGTTTTCGCTTCCGCCAGAATGGTGACGGCGCGGTTCAGGCCGACGACCAGGACATCATCATCCTTCGGCAGTGAGGTGTAACCGCCGTCGTGATGCAGATATGGGCCGAAGCGCCCCAGGCCCGCTTTGATGACTTTCTTCGATTCTGGATGGAGACCCACTTCGCGCGGCAGCGACAATAGCGCCAACGCTTTCGCGAGATCGACATCCATCGGGTCCTGGCCCTTGGGAATCGACGCGCGTTTGGGCTTTTTAGCGCCCTTTTCTTCGGAGGGCTCGCCACGCTGCACATAGAACCCATATGGGCCGCGCCGCAGCGTGACCATGAGTTCTGTTTCAGGATCGAGGCCAAGTTCCTTCGGCCCTTCGAGCGCATCCGCATCGCCGCCATCGGGAGCTGCGAGGGGGCGGGTGTGCTTGCATTCTGGATAGCGTGAGCAGCCAATGAATGCGCCGTGCTTGCCTAAGCGCAGGCCCAGGCGGCCTTCATTGCAGGCCGGGCAAAGGCGTGGATCGCCATCGCCTTCTGGCTTGGGGAAGAAATGGTCGCCAAGCTGCGCGTCCAGCTTATCGATGACTTCCGTGATCGTCAGGTCTTTCGTTTCGCCGATACGATTGTTGAACCCGCTCCAAAATTCCTGCAACAGCGCCCGCCAGGCGAGATCGCCGTTCGAGACGTCATCCAGCTTGTTTTCAAGCTCCGCCGTGAAATCATATTCGACATAACGCGGGAAATAGTTTTCGAGGAAGGATGTGACGAGACGGCCACGGTCTTCGGGAGTGAACCTGCGGCTTTCCAGCTGCACATAGTTCCGATCCTGCAGCACCTGAATGATAGAGGCGTAAGTGGACGGGCGGCCAATGCCTAGCTCTTCCATCCGCTTGACCAAGCTTGCTTCGGTGAAGCGCGGCGGCGGCTGAGTGAAATGCTGTTCTGGCAGGATGTTGGAGGCGTTGACGCCTTCTTTTTCCTTGAAGGCTGGGAGGATGGCCTGCTGGCCGTCATCCTCAGATTTCTCGTCCTGGCCTTCCTGGTAAAGCTTCAGAAAGCCATCAAACACGATGACAGAACCAGTTGCGCGGAAGCTTGCTGCGCCCTTAGCGTCCGCGAACACGATTGCGGTTTGGTCCAGCTTGGCCGACGCCATTTGTGAGGCGACGGTGCGCCGCCAGATCAGCGTATAGAGCGCTAAGTCTGCGTCCGAGAGATAGGCTGACATCCCGTCAGGCGTGCGGCTCATATCCGTTGGGCGGATCGCCTCATGCGCTTCCTGGGCGTTCTTGGCTTTGCTTTGATAGACACGCGGCGAGGCGGGCAGATAGCTCGCGCCATAGTCCTTGCCGATCAGCGCGCGGGCGCCGTCAATCGCTTCCTTGGAAAGGTTGACGCTATCGGTCCGCATATAACTGATGACGCCAACCGTTTCGCCGCCAATCTCAACGCCTTCATAGAGCTTCTGGGCGGAGCGCATAGTCTGGCTGGCGCCGAGGCGAAGCTTGCGGGAGGCCTCTTGCTGCAGGGTGGAGGTCGTGAAGGGCGGCGCAGGGTTGCGGGTGGTCTGCCGCTTTTCAATGGCTGCGACGCTATAGTCGCCGGCCTCCGCTGCTGCGACGGCGGCTTTGGCTTTGGCTTCGTCGTTCAGATCAAACTGGTCGAGGCGTTTGCCGTCCAGATGCGTCAGCTTGGCTTTGGCTTTCCGGCCATCAGACGCTGTGAAGACGCCATCAATTGTCCAGTATTCGCGCGGATTGAAGGCTTCGATTTCGGACTCACGTTGGCAAATCAGGCGAAGCGCAACGGATTGCACACGACCGGCAGAGCGGGAGCCGGGCAGCTTTCGCCACAGCACTGGCGATAGATTAAAGCCGACGAGATAATCCAAGGCGCGGCGGGCGAGATAGGCCTCCACCAGCTCCTGATTAATCTCGCGTGGATTAGCGACGGCTTCTTCAACGGCGCTTCGGGTAATTTCATGGAAGACGACCCGGCTGATTTCCTTGCCGTCGAGCGCCTTTTTCTCATTCAGGAGTTCCTGGATGTGCCAGGAAATTGCTTCACCTTCGCGATCCGGGTCAGTCGCGAGCAGAACGCTATCTGCTTTCTTGACGGCCTTGGCGATGTCATTGACGCGCTTGGTAGACCGTTCATCCACCGTCCAGGACATGGCGAAGTCTTCGTCCGGGCGGACGGAGCCATCTTTCGGCGGCAGGTCGCGGACATG
Organism: Alphaproteobacteria bacterium; assembly: GCA_038102935.1. Lineage (GTDB taxonomy): Bacteria > Pseudomonadota > Alphaproteobacteria > Bin95 > Bin95 > VMCJ01. The sequence goes on from JAYNYG010000035.1 coordinate 27,500, forward strand.
CCCGTAGCTGGCCAGGACTTCATAGCCTGAACCCAGATACTTATTGATGGTTTTCGCCTTGGCGGGCGATTCGACGACGACGAGTTTCAACGGCGCACTCACACGTTCACGGTTCTGAGGATCTGAAGCTAATAGCTTGAAGAATCGTGGTTAGTAAGAAGCTAACGCAGCATTACCCGTTGACCGGGCAATCGCTCAACCGCTCCCTCCAGTTCCAGATCCAGCAGAATGGCGGCGGCGGCTGAAGCCCTCAATTGGCACTCACGCGCCAGTTCGTCAACCGTTACCGGCGCCGCCCCAAGCGCTGAAAGCACACGATCCTTCGGATCGGAAATTCCGGCATCAGCTTCAGGCGACGCCTTTGAACGCGGTTCTGGCGTCGGCGCGGGTTTGGCCTGCCGCTTGGGTTTGACTTGTCGGATTGCAGGCTCTGGCTGGGGCGCATGCAGGATCTGCAGAATATCGTCTGCAGATTGCACCATGGCGGCGCCTTCCTGGATCAGCCGGTTGGCGCCGCGGGACCGTGGGTCGCCAGGGAAGCCCGGTATCGCCATCACTTCGCGGTTTTCTTCCAAGGCGAAGCGCGCGGTTATCAGGCTGCCAGACCGTTTCGCCGCCTCAATCACGACAACGCCCGCCGCGAGGCCGGCGACGATCCTGTTGCGGCGGGGAAAGTGCCGATCTGTTGGTTTTGCGCCAATGGGCGATTCAGCGACAAGTACGCCGTTGGCGGCGATGCTGGCCTGCAGGTCTTTATTTTCTGGCGGGTAAACAACATCAATGCCGCCCGCGACGACACCGACCGGTAGGCCTTCCAGCGAGCCCCGGTGCGCAGCGGCGTCAATACCCCGTGCGAGCCCGGAGACAACGGCGACGCCCGCATTGCTCAGGTCCTGGGCGATGTCTTCAACAAACCGTTTTGCGGCGGCGGACGCGTTGCGCGCGCCGACGATACCGACCATGCGTTGGTTCAAAATCGCCTGATCGCCAATATTATAGAGCGCGAGGGGCGGGCGGGCTGTCTCGGCCAGTCGGAAGGGATAGGCCTCATCGCCGCGCAGCAGGATGTCAGCGCCGACGGCTTTTGCCTTTGCGATCGCGGCCTCAGCGTCTTTATGGGATGCGATCCGCACATCCTTCCGCCGCATGTCTGTGAGCCCTGCCAATGCGGCGATAGGGTCCCCGAACTGGTCCAGCAGCTGTGCAAACCGGCAAGGGCCAATGCCGCTGCTCAGCGCAAGCCTGAATACGGCGAAACGTTGAGCGGTCCATGCGGTACGACTTTTGAGTGCATTTTTCATCTCAAGAACAAGATGACGTGTGCAGCGCTAATCGTCAAGCGGTCAGCCGCCTTTGCCGATTCTTGGCTCATCGCCTTTAATGAGGCGGCGGATGTTCTGCCAGTGCCGAAGCCAAACTAATACAGCCATGGCGAGCGTCGCTTCAAATAACTGCTGGTCGCCATTAAAATAGGCCGTTATGGGTGCGGCGGCGGTGAGCAACAGCCCAGCGACGGATGATATCCTGAATGCGGCGGCGGCGGCGAGCCATGCCAGGGCGCAAGCGGCGCCGAAAATTAAACTAAGCCCAGTCACTGCGCCAAGGAAGGTCGCAACACCCTTGCCGCCCTTGAACAAGAGCCAGACAGGAAAGCAATGGCCTAGGAGCGCGCCATATGCGGCCAGGACAGCCATATCCGGTCCGCCGTAGCGCCAACCAAGCCATACGGCGACCCAGCCTTTGCCCGCATCCAGCAACAAGGTCGCGGCAGCGAGGCCTTTGCGGCCCGTTCGCAGCACATTGGTCGCGCCGATATTGCCAGAGCCGATTTTGCGGATATCGCCTGCGCCGGAGAATTTCGCGAGGAGCAGGCCGAATGGAATTGCGCCGATCAGATAGGCAATGAAGAACCCGAATGCGAGCGGCCACGCATTCGCCCATCCGCCCAGTGGATCAATCATCGCATCACCTCGTGAACCCTAGTCGCGCCCATCATAGATCATCCGGCCATCGACCATTGTCGCCATCACCATGCCTTGTACGGGGCGGCTGTCGAAGGGCGTATTCTTAGACTTGGACGCCAGGTTGTCTTCTTCAATACGGCATGGGCGGTCCAGATCAAATAATGTGAGGTCGGCGGGGCGCCCCTTGGCCATTACGCCAAGGTCCAATCCCAGCAAGTTTGCGGGATTGACGGTCATTTTCGCCAGCAAATCCAGCAGCGGAATTTCACCCTTGTGGTAAAGTTCCAGCGCCAATTGCAGCATCGTTTCCGTGCCGACGGCGCCTGGTCCAGCCTGGGCGAAGGGCAGGCGCTTGGCTTCTTGGTCCTGGCCCCAATGATCGCTGGCGATTACATCAATCGCGCCGCTCACAAGCCCATCGACTATGGCGCGCCTGTCATCCTCAGATCGTAGCGGCGGGGAGAGGCGGGCGAAGGTGCGGTAGTCCAAAAGCGAGGTTTCGTTGAGCGCGAAATACGCCGGCGCCGTATCCGCGCTGACATCCAGCCCACGCCGCTTTGCGCCCGCCAACTCGGCGACGGCGGCGCCGGTGGAGACATGGGCCGCGTGGTATCGCGCACCGGTTAGCTCGACCAGCCGCAAATCCCGTTCCAGCATCATCGCTTCGGCGATGGCGGGCCCAGCAGGCAAGCCGAGGCGCGTTGCGATCTCACCTTCTGTCGCGACGGCGCCTTGGGTAAGGGAAGGCTCTTCGGCATGCTGCACGATCAGCGCATCAAACCCGCTCGCATAGGCCAATACGCGGCGCATCACGACAGCATCGCTGACGGCATGCAGCCCATCCGTGAAGCCGACAGCGCCTGCGGCTTTCAGCAGACCAACTTCTGTCAGCCGCTTGCCTTCCATGGCCTTTGTCGCAGCGCCATAGGCGAATACTTTTACGCCATGCACTTCGCGCGCGCGCCGGGCCAGGAATTCGACAACGGCGGGGTCGTCAATCGGTGGGTCGGTATTTGGCAGGCCAACCACGGCGGTGACGCCGCCCTTGGCTGCAGCCCGGCTCAAGGTCGCCAGCGTTTCTTTATGTTCTTCGCCGGGTTCGCCCAAATGAACGCGCATATCGATCAAGCCGGGACTTAAACAAAAGCCGTCGCAGTCAATGACGTCTGCATCATCCGGCGGCGCATCGAGATGGGCGCCGAAATCAATGATTTCACGGCCTTCTATGAGTAGCCCGCCGATTTCGTCCAGGCCGGACGCAGGGTCCAGCAGCCGGGCGTTTGCGAAGAACGTTCGATTGTTCATGCGCCTGCTCCCGTGTTGCCGGTGACGTCACGGGTTAACAAGTCCAAGCAGGCCATGCGGACGGCGACGCCCATCTCCACCTGCTCCTGAATAAGGGAGCGGTTAATGTCGTCGGCGACATCTGAATCGATCTCGACGCCGCGGTTCATCGGGCCAGGGTGCATGATCAGCGCATCCGGCTTGGCGTTAGCCAGCTTGGCGCTATCCAACCCGTAGAAATGGAAATATTCAGACGTGGATGGAATGAAGCTTCCGCGCATGCGCTCCTGTTGCAGGCGCAGCATCATGACGATGTCGGCGTCACGCACGCCTTCCGCCAGATCGTGGAACACCTCGACGCCGTAACGATCAATATCTGCTGGGATCAGTGTTGGCGGGGCGATGACGCGGACGTCCGCCCCCATCGTCTTCAGCAGCAGCATATTGGAGCGGGCGACCCGACTATGGGCGATGTCGCCGGAGATCGCGACGATAAGGCCATGCAAGCGGCCAATGCGGCGGCGGATCGCCAGCGCATCTAAGAGCGCTTGGGTCGGATGCTCATGTGCGCCGTCCCCGCCGTTGACGACAGAACAGCTCACTTTCTCAGCGATCAACTGCACAGCGCCCGACTCCGGGTGGCGAACCACGAGTAAATCGGCATGCATTGCGTTCAGCGTCAGCGCCGTATCCAGCAGCGTCTCGCCTTTTCGGACGGCGCTGACTTCTGGCGAGATGTTGATGACATCCGCGCCCAGACGCTTGCCCGCAAGCTCAAAGGATGTGCGTGTCCGGGTCGAGGATTCGAAGAACACGTTGATGATGGTGCGGCCGCGCAGCAGGTCTGTCTTTTTGGAGCCGCTGCGGTTCATGTCCACATAGTGCTCGGACAGGTCCAGCAGCAGATTGATCTCTGCGGGCGTCAGATTCTCAATCCCCAATAGATGGGGCGAGGCGAGGGAGGATGCTTCTAGGAATGTCATAAACCTTCTTATAAGAGCGCCGGGCCTGGCCTGCCATCATCCATTGCGCAAGAACCTGTGGATTGGTTTGATGCCGATATGTCGATCGTCGGCGGATGCGTTCGGGTTAACACTGTGTTAAGCCAATTGCGTGGTTGGCGGGATGGCGGCCTTAGTACGTATTAGGCATCTCAGAGTTCGGCATAAGCAGGGGCATAAGATGCAGCTTCTTGGCAGGCGTTGGGGGCGGGTTTTCCGCGCATTGCTTCATGGTCGGCACTATGCCTCAGCGATCCGGAGCTTTCGGGTTTATCGCCAGCCGCTGACCTCCCTTAAGCGCTACGTCACCATGAGCGGCGATTATCCATCCACTGTCAGTTTGCGCACGCCGGAAGGGCCGCTGGATATCACGCTCTACACGCCGGACGACCTTGTGACGGTCAATGAGATTTTCTGCCGGAATGATTATTTGCCGGTCAAACACTTCGAGGTTGTGGTTGATTTTGGCTCCAATATCGGAATTTCCGCACTGTATTGGCTAACGCGGAATGAGCGCGCCTTCGTTTGGCTATATGAACCGTTGCCGCAGAATATTGAGCGTCTGAAGCAGAACCTCAAAGGATTCGAGGGTCGGTACAAGCTGGTGGAAACGGCGGTCGGTTCAGAAAATGGGCCGGTGTCTTTCGGCTGGGAGCCGACGGGGCGCTATGGCGGCGTGGGCAAGGAAAGCTTCGCCGAGCAGATCTCAGTGCCATGTCAGGACGCGGCGGATGCGCTGCAAGAAGTAATCGCGGCCCATGGCCGGATCGATATTCTGAAAATTGATGTTGAAGGCTTAGAAACGGCTATTTTGGAACGCATTCCGGACGCGCTTTTACCAAAGATCAGCCAAATCAGTGTCGAGCGGCGCTATGACCAGAATTTCTGGCCGGAAATTTACGATATGGCCGTTTTCGGCAACGTGACGCAGTTCGCCAGCAAGACTGCGCGCGCTCCTATCGCTGCGCGCCCCAATGCCGATGCTGGCTTAGAGCCGGAGCCAAGCGCAGGCAATCAAGCCCAGGCGTAAATCAAATTCTTGGAACGCCAGAGCGGCCCAGGGTCAATATATTTGCCAACATGGCGCCCGCCGAGCCGCTCATAGAATGCGATTGCGCGGGCATTGCCATCAACGACGCCGAGCGCCACGCCTGGCGCGCCAATGCTGTTCAAATGCTGCACCGCCGCCGCAAACAGGATGCGGCCAAGCCCACGGGATTGCCGCGCCTGCGCAACGTAGAGATGCTTGATCTCACCACGTCCATCCATTGGGCCTTCGGGATCATATTGCGCGCGCGTGAACCCGGCGACACCGCCAGCATCACGCAAGACAAATATGCCTGATGCGCTGGCGCTCTCATCCAACGCACCTTGCCACTGCCGAAGGCGCAACGTGACATCCAGCGCGTCAAAAGCAGCCTTCGGCGCTAAGTCCTTATAGGTGGCGCGCCAAACATCCACATGGATTTCGGCGATGGCTTTGGCGTCCGATGGCAGCGCTGGTTCAGCCTCCACTAAGACCGCACCTGCACATAACTTCCGGGCGCGGCTTCAATTGCTTTCAGGCCGTTCTCGCCGGGAATGCGGGCGGGCGCCTTCTTACCGGCCTTGCGCGCAATCCATTTCTGCCAATCCGGCCACCAGGAGCCTTTGGTTTTGGTGGAGGTTTCGAACCATTCTTCAAGCGACTCAGGTTTTTTCGTATTGGTCCAATAGCCGTACTTCTCTGGCGGTGGCGGGTTCACGACTCCGGCGATGTGACCGGACGCAGCCAGGACGTATTTCACCGGCCCGCCAAACAGTTTCGTGCCCTGGTACACAGCATCGGCGGGCGCGATATGATCTTCCTTGGCGGCGACGAAATACGAGGGCGTTTTGATATCGCGCAAATCAATCGGCGTGCCGTTCATTTCAACGCCGCCCGGCTCTTTCAGCTTATTCTCCTGATACATGCTTCGGAGATAGAAGCTGTGCATCGCTTCCGGCAGGCGGGTTGAGTCCGAGTTCCAATACAGCAGATCAAACGGGAATGGATCTTTGCCAAGAAGGTAGTTGCTGACGACAAACGACCAGATCAGATCATTGGACCTTAGGCTGTTGAACGTCATCGCCATATCGGCGCCATCCATATAGCCATCCTTCGCCATCTTTCGCTCGATGCCTTGGATTTGCTCTTCATCGACGAATACCGTCAGCTCGCCGCCCCGCTCAAAGTCCACCAAGGTGGTGAAGAATGTGGCGCTCGCGAAATTATCAATCCCGTGCTTTGCAGCATAGGCCAGGGTGGAGGAGAGGAGCGTGCCGCCGAGGCAGTAGCCAACGGCGTTCACTTTCTCTGCGCCGACATCCGCCTTGATCGCTTCAACGGCGGCGAGCGGGCCTTCAAGCATGTAGTTAGAGAAGTCCTTGTCGCGGAGATCGCCCGTGGGGTTCACCCAGGAGATTACATAGACGCTGTGGCCTTGCTCGGTCGCCCAACGGATGAAGGAGTTTTCTGGCTTCAGGTCCAGGATATAGAATTTGTTGATCCATGGCGGGACGATCAGCAGCGGTTTGTCGAACTGCGTTTCCGTCAGCGGCGCATAATGCAGCAACTGCATCAGCTCGTTCTGGTAGACGACCTTGCCTTCCGTAACAGCGATATTGCCGCCGACCTCAAACGCATCCATATCCGTCTGGCTAATGCGGAGGCTGCCATGGCCTTTTTCCAGGTCATTCAGCATGTTGGAGAGACCGTGCAGCAGGTTCTCGCCCTTGCTCTCAATCGTCTCCCGAAGCACTTGGGGGTTGGTCGCGACGAAGTTTGTTGGTGACATCGCATCAACGAACTGGCGGGTATAGAAATCAATCCTGTGGGCGGTGTGGTCGTCCAGCCCCTCGGCGTCATGGGCCTGTTCTTTCAGCCAGCCGGACGTCAGCAAGTAGGACTGTTTGATATAATCAAACACGACGTTGTCGGACCATTCCTGGTCCTTGAAGCGCCGGTCACCGGCTTCTGGCGCTGCGACGGGCGCAGCGTCCTGGCCAGCTATTTTGGACATCGTTGACTGCCAGAGATTGGCGTATTGGGTCCAGAGCGCCGTTTGCGCTTCCCTAAATTTGGCAGGGTTCGCCGCCATCTGGCCCGCGAACTCCATAAACGCCTGCCCCATGGAGAATGCATCCTGCATGGCGCCCTGAGCATCTTCGGGCGAACTTCCGCTCTCAGTGGTCTTCTCAACGAAATCAGCGACCAACCGTTGGCTGCGTTCCGCGATGTCCGTGATTTCAGCGGCGAGACGCTCAACATCCTCAGATGATGGCGGTTCAACGGTTTTGTTCATGGCGGACACCCCTTATATTGCCTGATCTTAAATCTATAACACCTATCTGGAATGTCATGCTGCGTTGCACAATAGTCCTTTTAGTCGCACTGACTGTTGCGGGCTGCCGGGCTGGGTTTCCGGCACTCAACGGCGGTCCGGATGCCCCGCCGTCTGCGCTTTCAGCAGCCAAAGCAGATGCGCCTGAAGCTTCTTCGCAGTTGCAGCAAGAGCAGGCCGCTCTCGACGCCGCGCGCATTGAGGCGGAGCGGGATAGCAGGAACACGGCGGTGGGCGCGCCCAGAAAACTCCTGGCGGCTTTGCCGCTCGCCTATGCGGAAACAGCGCCTGCAGGTGTGATTGATCGGGCGGTTGAGGCCTCAGAGGCGAGCAATCGAACTTTGGTGATCGTTAACGTTGGCGCCGGTGCGGATCGCGCCGCAGATGTCCTTGCCGCCGCTATGGAAGCGCGTGGCGTACTGGTCTCGCGTGAGACATCACAAGGCGAGCCGGGCGCGCCGGGGCGGGTTGACCTATACCTTGGCGCCTGAAGGCGGTATGTCTCCCGCCGCTTTCCCTGATTTCTAATCCCTCCGGAGCGCTCAACGATGAGCTTTCAGTTTCACAAAATCCGCCGGTTGCCGCCTTATCTCTTCGCGGAAGTGAACGCTATGAAAGCCGCCGCCCGGGCGGAAGGCCGGGACATCATTGATTTCGGCATGGGCAATCCAGACTCAGCGACGCCAAAACATATCGTCGATAAGCTGACCGAGGCAGTCGCGGACCCGCGCACCCATCGCTATTCGACATCCAAAGGCATTCCCGGCCTCCGCCGTGCGATCGCATCATATTACGACCGCCGCTTTGATGTGTCTTTGAACGCCGATAGCGAGGTTGTTGTCACGCTGGGCTCAAAGGAAGGCCTTGCAAACTTGGCGCAGGCCATCACATCCCCAGGCGATATCGTTCTGGCGCCAAACCCCAGCTATCCGATCCATGCGTTTGGCTTTGTGATCGCGGGCGCATCGCTCTGGAATATCTCGGTGACGCCGGATGAAAGCTTTTTTGCGGAACTAGAGCGCGCTGTCCGCCACGCCGTGCCGCCGCCAACTGCGCTCCTGCTCAGCTACCCCTCGAACCCGACGGCGATGATGGCGACGCCGGAGTTTTACAAAGATGTTGTGGCTTTCTGTAAGCGCCACAACATCTTTATCGTCTCAGACTTGGCCTATTCCGAAATCTATTTTGATGGCGAACGACCGCCGTCAATTTTGGAAACGCCGGGCGCACGAGACATTGCGGTCGAATTCGGTTCGCTGTCTAAAACTTATTCTATGCCCGGTTGGCGCGTTGGTTATGGCGTTGGAAACAAGGACTTGATTGGCGCTTTGACGCGGGTGAAATCCTACCTCGACTACGGCGCGTTCACGCCGATCCAAGTGGCGGCGACGGCTGCATTGAATGGCCCGCAGGATTGCGTGGATGAAGTCCGCACGCTCTACCAACAGCGCCGGGATATTTTAACGGAGTCTTTCAGCCAGGCCGGATGGGATGTGCCGCCGCCGCCAGCGACGATGTTTGCCTGGGCGCCGGTGCCGCCAGCCTTTAAGGAACTCGGATCTTTGGGCTTCGCCAAGCTGCTGATGGATGAGGCGGATGTCGCGGTATCGCCTGGTGTTGGTTTTGGCGAAAACGGCGAAGGCTATGTCCGGTTGGCGCTGGTCGAAAACAGGCATCGCATTCGCCAAGCTGCACGCGGCGTTAAACAATTCCTGGCGAATGTGCGGGACACGAAAGATGCGGCGGATATGGCCGCAGCACAAAATGCAAAGCAGGCGGAGGCGGCGGAATGACCGTACGTGTCGGAATAATCGGACTGGGCACTGTTGGCGCGGAGGCGGCCCGCACACTGGCCGCCCATGCGGATGTAATTTCTGCACGCGCCGGATCGCCGGTTGTGGTGACGGAAGTATCCGCGCGCAGCCGCTCCAAAGATCGCGGCATTGATATCACTGAGATGACCTGGCGGGATGATCCGACACAGCTTGCGACGAGTGACAATGTCGATCTCGTTGTTGAGCTTGTGGGGGGCGAAGATGGTCCTGCATTGGCGGCGGTTGAGGCGGCGTTGGCTGCAGGCAAACACGTCGTTACGGCGAACAAAGCAATGATCGCCCGCCATGGCGCTCGGCTCGCGACGCTGGCGGAAGCGAACGGCGTTCAGTTGGCGTTTGAGGCGGCAGTCGCTGGCGGCATTCCTATTTTGAAGGCGCTGAAGGAAGGCCTAGCTGGGAACCAGGTTGAACGGGTTCATGGCATCCTGAACGGCACCTGCAATTTCATCCTGACTGAGATGCTGAGCACGGGCCGGGACTTCGACGATGTGCTGAAGGAAGCGCAGGACCTTGGCTATGCTGAAGCTGACCCTGGCTTCGATATTGACGGCGTTGATGCCGCTCAGAAGCTGGCCATCCTATCCGCTATCGCATTCGGCGCAGCGCCTGATTTCGATGCTGTGGAAACGTCTGGCATCCGGGATGTATCAGCGCTCGACATCAGATTTGCTCAGGAACTTGGCTATCGCATCCGCCTGCTTGGCGTCGCCGCCAAATCTGCGACCGGCGTAGAGCAGCGTGTTTCAGCCTGCTTGGTGCCAGAAACCGCAGATTTGGCGCGGATTGATGGCGTTTCGAACGCTGTAATGGTTGATGCGGAACCTGTTGGCCAGGCCTTGCTTGTTGGCCCTGGCGCGGGCGGCGGGGCGACAGCATCCTCTGTCCTCGGCGATATCGTTGATATCGCGGCTGGACGGACGGCGCGGGCCTTTGGCCAAAAGGCTGATAGCCTTGGCGGCCTCAAAGCGACGCCGATTGCGGACCGATTGGGCGCATATTACATCCGTTTGAACGTCATTGACCGGCCCGGCGTGATTGCAGATGTGGCGGGCGTCCTTGGCCAGCACGGCGTCTCTATTAAATCCGTGCTGCAGCATGGTCGGCAGCCGGACGAAGCGGTGCCGGTTGTCATGACGACCCACGACACCAATGAAGCGACAATCCGCGATGTCACAAAAACGCTAAGCGCGTTGGAAGCAGCGGTCGAACCGCCTATCCTAATGAAAATCGAATCGTTCTAAGACATTCACGAACGTAATTCTGAAGAAACGTATTGGAGGACGCCTCTGTGGCTGACCTGAGCATGGACCGCAACTTGGCGCTTGAAGCCGTGCGCGTCACCGAATTTGCAGCCCTTGCTGCATCCCGACTAATGGGCCGGGGAGACGAAAAGGCTGCTGACCAAGCGGCGGTCGACGCCATGCGCCGCGCGCTCAACTCGCTCGATATTGATGGCAAAGTCGTCATCGGAGAGGGCGAGCGGGACGAAGCGCCAATGCTCTATATCGGCGAAAAAGTCGGCTCCGGTAATGGTCCGAAGATCGATATCGCGCTGGACCCGTTGGAAGGCACTACAATTACCGCTAAAGGCGGCGCCAATGCGCTCGCCGTTATCGCGATGGCCGATGAAGGCGGGTTCCTACACGCGCCAGACGTCTACATGGACAAGATTGGCGTTGGACCGGGCTTGCCGGATGGCGTCGTTGATTTGGACAACACGCCCGAGGAAAATCTGGCCGCGCTGTCTAAGGCAAAGAGCGTCAAGGTCGAAGACCTCGTCGTTTGCATTCTGGACCGTCCGCGCCACCAGGAAATGATTGAGCGTGTGCGCGCAACCGGCGCCCGCATCATGCTGATTTCGGATGGCGACGTTTCGGGCGTGATTGCGACGACAAACCACGAAAGCGGTGTCGACATCTATATGGGCTCCGGCGGCGCGCCTGAAGGCGTTTTGGCTGCGGCGGCGTTGCGGTGCATCGGCGGGCAGTTCCAAGGCCGGCTCACCTTCCGCAACGACGACGAGCGCGGCCGCGCCGAGCGCATTGGCATTACAGATTTTGACCGGAAATACAGCCTGCATGAACTCGCCAGCGGCGATGTGATGTTTGCGGCGACGGGCGTCACCAGCGGCTCGATGCTCGCGGGCGTGCGCCGAGTTGATGGCGGTGTGCGGACGGAATCGCTGGTCATGCGCTCCAAAACCGGCACGGTTCGCACGCTTGAGACATTCCATAACTTCGTTCGGAAGTCGATGTTCGACGACTGAGCCGGGGCATGGTCGATGCTCCCGTTCTTGGCGTAGAAAGCTCAGCCACTGGTCGCCGTTGGCGCTTGCGGGCGGGTGATGCTGATCTGGCGCGGGAGATTGAACGCCAGCTAGAGCTGCCGGGCGTCGTGGCTGGCGTCCTGGCGGCGCGTGTGGTTTCACTTGAGGAAGCGGAGCTCTATCTCAGCCCGCGCCTGCGCGATGCGCTGCCGGACCCATCGCATCTGCTCGATATGGATAAAGCCATCGCCCTTGTCAGCGCCGCGCTGAAGGCTGGCGAGCAGATCGCTATTCTGGCCGACTATGACGTTGACGGGGCGACGTCTGGCGCCTTGCTTCGCCGCATTTTTCGCGGGCTCGGCGCGGAACCGCTGATCTATGTGCCGGACCGTGAGCGGGAAGGCTACGGGCCAAATCCAGGCGCCATGCAATCCTTGAAGGACCAAGGCGCCAGCCTCGTGATCACTGTCGATTGTGGCGCGACGGCGTTTGAAGCGATTGATGCGGCGAACGCTCTTGGTCTCGAAGTCGTCATACTCGATCATCATGTTGGCGCAGATGAAACGCCGAATGCCTATGCCGTCGTCAATCCGAATCGCGCAGATGAAACGTCGCCGCATCAGCAATTGGCGGCGGTCGGCGTGTGTTTTCTTTTCGCCATCGGTTTGAACCGGCAGCTTCGTGCAGATGGCGAGCCTGAAATAGATCTGATGGCGCTTCTGGACCTAGTCGCGCTTGGAACCGTAGCCGATGTAGCGTCGCTCACAGGTGTGAACCGGGCGCTGGTTGCGCAGGGTCTAAAGGTGATGTCTGCCCGGCAGAACCCAGGCATCGACGCGCTGCTGAACGTCGCCAGTGTGACGGATGCGCTGCGCCCGTACCACCTGGGCTTTATGCTGGGACCGCGAATTAATGCTGGCGGGCGGATCGGCGATAGCCGCGCCGGCCTCGAACTGCTTTCGACGGATGACTACGGCGTTGCAGAAACTTTGGCGCAGAAGCTGGACGGCTTGAATCGTGAGCGCCAAGAAATTGAAGCACAGGTGATCGATCAGGCGACGCCGCTGGCCGAAGCGCAGGCTGAGGCGGGAGCCGCTATTATCGCCGTTGCAGGGGAAGGCTGGCGCCAGGGCGTCGTCGGGATTGTCGCCAGCCGGATGGCGGAACGGTTTGAACGTCCGGCCTTAGTGGCTGCGCTAGAAGGCGGCGTTGCAGTCGGATCTGGGCGATCAATCAGTGGCGTTGATTTAGGGCCAGCGATTATTCGCATGCGGGAAGCAGGGTTGCTGACGTCCGGCGGCGGTCACGCTATGGCGGCGGGCTTTCGCTGCTCTGCTGACGGATTTGAAGCCTTCACGCACGCATTATCTGAGGCGTTGGCGGATGATGTCGCCGAAGCGCGTTTGAAGCGGGGGTATTCACTGGACGGCGTTACAGGCCCGGCGGCAGCGCTGACGGTGGCGGAATCGTTGGAGCGCTTGCAGCCGTTTGGCGCAGGCAATCCGGAGCCGCGTTTCGTGCTGGCGAGCGTGCGATTGGAACATGCGGCCCTTATCAAGGACGCGCATTACCGATTGCGGTTTACAGGTGCGGATGGGGAGAGCATGCAAGCCATGGCTTTCCGGGCTGCAGGCCGTCCGCTTGGCGATTTTTTGGAGACTTCACGCGGCCAGGTTATTCATTTGGCAGGGCGGATAGAGATAGACACATGGCGCGGCGGTCGTGAGGCGCGCATGATCGTTGAGGATGCCGCCATAGCTAACTGAGAGTTCGATGTTCCGGTTTCTATGCATCCGGGATATAGTTAGGTCCGGAAGGTCTGGCGTGGGGCGCGCTGTATGGCGGTAATCGTCTTGGGACATACTGTTTCCGGGCGCGACATTTTAATCGGGGGAAATCATCATGGAACTTAAAAATCAGGCGCTGTTCCGCCAGCAATGTTACATTGACGGCGTTTGGGCCGACGCGGATTCTGGCGAAACAATCACTGTGTCTAACCCAGCAAATGGCGAAGCTGTCGGCACCGTTCCACGCATGGGCGCAGATGAAACCCGCCGCGCAATTGAAGCAGCCGAAGCCGCATTCCCCGCATGGCGCGCCAAAACCGCCAAGGAACGCTCTGACATTCTGCGCCGCTGGTTTGAACTCATGATGGAGCACCAGGATGACCTGGCGCAGATCATGACGCTGGAACAAGGCAAGCCGTTCGAAGAGGCGCGCGGCGAGATCGTCTATGGCGCGTCTTACGTCGAATGGTTCTCCGAAGAAGCGCGCCGCATTTATGGCGATATCATTCCGCCGCATCAGTCCGACAAACGGATTGTGGTTCTAAAAGAGCCTGTGGGCGTTGTCGCTGCAGTCACGCCTTGGAACTTCCCGAACGCCATGATCACCCGCAAGGCCGCGCCAGCGCTCGCTGCGGGCTGCACGATGGTTTGTAAACCTGCTAGCGAGACGCCGCTTTCTGCACTGGCGCTGGCGGAGCTCGCTGAACAAGCTGGCATTCCAAAGGGCGTATTCAGCGTTGTCACCGGCGCCGCGCGCGCCATTGGCGGCGAGATGACGGGCAACCCCATCGTCAAGAAACTGACCTTCACCGGCTCCACCGAAATCGGCAAAGTGCTGATGGAGCAATGCGCTGGCACGGTCAAGAAAACGTCGATGGAGCTAGGCGGCAATGCGCCGTTCATCGTCTTCAATGACGCTGACTTGGACGCAGCCGTTGAAGGCGCGCTCCTCTCCAAATATCGGAACGCTGGTCAGACCTGCGTTTGCGCCAACCGTTTACTTGTTCAAAGCGGCGTCTACGAAGAGTTCGTTGAAAAACTTCGGGCTGCTGTCGGCGCCTTCAAGATTGGCGATGGCATGTCTGGCGGGATGGATATCGGCCCGCTGATCAACATGGATGCTGTCGCCAAAATGGAAGAGCATATCGCGGACGCTACGTCTAAAGGCGCCCGCGTTGTGCTCGGCGGTTCGCGCCATGACTTGGGCCACAGCTTCTTTGAGCCGACTATCCTGGCGGACGTGCCGAAATCAGCGCTTGTCGCGAAGGACGAGACCTTTGGCCCATTGGCGCCGGTCTTTAAGTTCGAGACCGAAGAAGAAGCGATCTTCATGGCGAATGATACGGAATTCGGCCTCGCCAGCTACTTCTACACGCGGGATTTGGGACGCGCCTGGCGCGTGTCTGAAGGGCTGGAATATGGCATCGTCGGCCTCAATACTGGCTTGATCTCAACGGCGGTTGCGCCGTTCGGCGGCGTCAAAGAATCTGGCAGCGGCCGGGAAGGCTCGAAATATGGCATCGAGGATTATGTTGAGACCAAATATGTCTGCATGGGCGGGATCGACGGGTAGTCCAATCTGCTGATGTCACAAGCTGATGAAAAACGCCGCGTCGGGCAGGCGGCGGCGGAGTTTGCAGAGGCGGGCATGACACTCGGCCTCGGCACCGGCTCCACCGCCGGCGCCTTTATTGAAGCGGTTGCGGCGCGCGGGCTGGATGTCCGTTGCGTCCCGACATCCGAAGCGACGGCGACGATGGCTAAAAAGCTTGGCCTCAAGGTCGTCGGTCTGGACGCCGTGTCGGAAATTGATCTGACTGTCGATGGCGTCGATGAAGTCGACCGGTCGCTGCAGGCCGTAAAAGGCGGCGGCGGCGCGCTGATGCGGGAGAAGATCGTCGCCAGCCTTTCCCGGCAGGTCGTCTATATCGGCGATAGCTCGAAACTGGTGGGTAAGCTTGGAAAATTTCCGCTGCCCGTGGAAGTGTCGCCGTTTGCGATGCCGGCGATCAAACGCGATATGGATTCGCTTGGCGCGGAAACCAGCCTGCGCATGACCAGTGGCAAACCGTTTGTGTCAGACGAAGGCCACTGGATCTTAGATGCCGCCTTCGGTGAGCTTCCTGATCCCGATGAGATGGATATTTTCCTGAATATGATGCCAGGCGTTGTAGCACACGGCCTGTTCATTGAACTCATCGACCGCATGTTGATCGCGCGCGGTGATCGTATCGAAGAGTTGACGCCCCAGAGCCAATGAGTGGCGCTCTGGATAGGCTGTCTGCCCAAGTCCGCCGTGAGCTTGCGCTAACCGCACACCCGACACTCGACTGGATGCCGGAAACGGTTGGGCCGTCCGGCGCTCATGTCTATGATGTTGTGATCGCGGGCGCGGGGCAGGGCGGATTGATCCTTGCGCACCATCTGATGCGGGACCGGGTGCGGAATATCCTGCTGTTTGATAAAGCGGCGTATGGCGAAGAAGGCGTTTGGACCACATATGCCCGCATGCCGACCCTGCGTTCGCCTAAGGACTATATCGGGCCTGATCTCGGCCTCGCCTCCCTGACATATCAGGCATGGCATGAAGCCAAGTATGGCGAAGCCGATTGGGATGCGCTGGAACTGATCCCAGCAGGCCATTGGGCGGACTACCTGCTCTGGATCAGGGATGTCGCCGAAATTCCTGTGCGCAATCACGTTGAGCTGGTTGGCATCGCGCCTGCGGCTAACGACCTGCTACTGGTTACGCTCGCAACGCCCGCTGGCGAAGAGCTGGTCTATGCCCGAAAATTGGTGCTGGCGACTGGACAGGACGGCGCCGGGAAATGGCTTGCGCCGCCATGTGTTGAAGCGCTGCCGCGACAGTATTGGGCGACGACGGCGGACCCGGTTGATTTCGCCGCGCTTGAAGGCAAGGAGGTGGCGGTATTGGGCGCTGGCGCATCCGCCGCTGACAACGCGGCGACGGCGTTGGAGGCGGGCGCTAGCACTGTGCGGATGTTCGTTCGCCGCGAGCGGATGCAGCGCGTTCAGCCCTATCGTTGGCTGACATTCGCTGGGTTCTTGCGGCATTACTGCGATCTGGATGACGCGTGGCGCTGGCGCTTCATGAGCTACATTCTGGGTCTGAGGGAAAGCATTCCGCAGCCGACCTATGACCGGGTCCGCGCATTCCCGAACTTTGAAATCGTCAAAGGCGGGGAATGGGACGCGGCTGAGATTGTGGACGGGCGTGTTTCTCTATCGACGGGCGCCGGCTTGTTCGAGGCGGATTATCTAATTTCCTGTATCGGCATGGATGTCGATTTTGCCGCACGCCGGGAACTCAAGCGGTTCGGCCATCAGATCAAAATGTGGCGGGATGCCTATACGCCGCCAGATGATGAGCAGAACGAACGCTTGGGGCGCTATCCGTATCTGGATACAAACGGCGCCTATCAGGAGTTGCAGGCGGGCGATGCGCCGTTCCTGCGTCACATTTATGATTATACGTTCGCTGCGACGATGAGTTTTGGCGCTTCAGGCTGCTCAATAAACGCGATGAAGATCGCTACGCCACGGTTAGCGGGCGGCATAACGCGCGCGTTATTTCGTGAAGATACTGCACGACATTGGGATACGCTGCAGGCGTTTGATCAAACGGTATTTGAACCGGCGGAAATCGATTCCGACGCTTGAGCCGATTGGTGTTGAGCCTGCGGGTGTCGTTGATGATTGAGCCGTTCAACCAACTCACGCGAATGAAGGCGTGTTTCTAGAGCGACACTGCGGTTTAACCGAGAGACAGATTTCAGCTCTTCGCTCAATTTAACCAGATGATCGATGGCGTCTGGTCCATAAGGTTCTGAACGATTCTCAAGGAACTTCTGCTGAGCAATCATGTTCATTTCTGCAATCTCGGCAAACATGCCGGTCGTCACGCGATACATGGATCATCCCGATGCAAGTGATCAACTAAAACCGGTATGGTGATCCGGCGCTGTGCAGAGCATTAATACTGCCTGTATCGTTCACGAATGTTTATGCAATTGCATGACTGCTGATTTGCGGAGCGGAGCTGAATGGCAGACGATCATTCGCGCAGCGACGGGGCTGAGCGCGAGAATGAAAGCATCGATAAACAGCGTGCAGATGACACGCAGGTGACTTGGAGCAGCCCCCCTGAAGTGGTCCACCCCTAGGGATAGTATTTATCCCGTC
>JAYNYG010000036.1:0-44999 GCA_038102935.1 Alphaproteobacteria bacterium
AGCAGACGCCGCACCAGAGCCTGCCGCTCCACCGCGTCGTAATCCCCCGCCGCGTGTTGACCGCGACGGAAGACGCCAGCCGCGCCCGTTGGATTCTAGAAACCTACGACCCGCTGAAATCCGCCACGTGACGAACTTTGAGACGACCGAAGATGCCTGGCTTGGCGGGAGGCTGCACCTGCTGCAGCCAAAGCGTGGATATCGGGTCGCAATCGATGCTGCACTCTTAGCGGCTGCGACGCCATTGGCCTCTGGTCAAAAGGCGTTGGAACTGGGCGCAGGCGTCGGCGCGGCGTCGCTGGCGTTGGCGGTGCGGGTTGCTGACGCCCAGGTCGACGGCGTTGAGCTACAGCTGGCTTTCGCGGCATTGGCAGAGGAAAATATCCAACTCAATGACTTGGGAACCAGGGTTCGATGTTTGCAAGGCGATGTGCTGAATTTGCCGGTGGCCGCCGGCGCCTACAATCAGGTGCTGATGAACCCGCCTTATTTGGCGGAGGGCGGTAATGATGCCGGTATGGATGCGGCCAAGCGCATCGCCACAATTGAAGGGCCTGCACGATTGGATGATTGGATTCGTGCCGCCGCCTTGGCCCTTAAGCCGGGGGGCGGATTGACAATCATTCACCGCGCGGATCGCCTTGCTGATATTCTCAGCTCAGCATCGGCGTATGGCTTCGGTGGGATCACCCTCTATCCGCTCTGGCCAAAGGCGGGAGAGCAAGCAGGCCGTATCATCGTGCATGGCCGCAAAGGCAAAGGCGGCAGGTTGATTGTGTCACCTGGCTTGGTTCTGCATCGGCCCGATGGATCGTACACGCCCGAAGCCGATGCGGCGCTTAGGGGCGGCGGGCTAAATATCGCCCCACATCCGTAGCAAGTTGGCATAGGCCTTTTGCAGCCGGATCGATTCCGGATGCTCCGTGCCTTCGCGCGTGCTGTTCTGAATAAACCCGATGGACTGCGCAATATCGAGCAATACCTGGCGCTGGTTGGGGTCGCGCACCATACTCTGCGCCCAGCCGACCATGGCCCGCCGCTCGCCGCTGATAACTGGGTTCACCCTGTGCAAAACAAGCGTCGAATAGATGACCATATGCCCGAACGGCAGCTTGTATTTCTCAGGCCTGACATCGGTGTTGAGCTCAAGCTCGCCGCCCTCATAGCTATCCGGCTCCGCCAAAAACAGCGTGAACGACATATCGGACCGCCAAAGCGCGCCGCGCGCCCGGCCCATCACCGTACTATCAACGTGGTCGCCGTAGAACATACCCTTCCGGTAGCGGCTCAACAGGATGTCGCCGACATGCTTGGGTTGGGCGATCAGATTAAAGTCATTATGCGCAAGCAATCCCTTCCGAACTTCCTCAGAAAGCTCTTGGCGGAGCGCGCTCGACGTCTGGATTTCCTCATTACGCTTACGTTTGGTGTTCGCGCCGCCAGCGGTCTGTGCGCCATCAACAAAGGCTCCGGCATCAAACGCCGCTTTGAGCTTGTCCAGCAGCGGCGTCGGCAGAACGCCGGGCAAAACGTAGATCATGGCTGTGTCCAATCAAAATCAAGCAACGGGCGGACTTCTTCGGCGAAGCGGCGGGTTTGCGCAATTCGCTCCTCTGGCGCGCCTAGAAAATCGAACTCGAAAAACCGCACACCCGCTTTATGGAACTCAGACAGCTTCTCCGCAACATCCTGCGGCGAGCCAAGCGCCACATAGCGTTTTGTCGCGCGGCTGAAGTCCATCGCATAGCGTTCGGACAAGAGCGCGTTGGCGCGCTCAAATGCAGATTCATAGGTGTCATCTAGGCGGACAAACAAGAGATGCGCTGACCCGTATGACGACAGGTCACGGTCTGTTTTTGCGTATTCCCGCGCGATGCCTTCCAATCCCTCGCGGTACTGTTCTGGCGTGACGACATAGGATATCCACCCGTCGCAAAGCGTCGCCGCTCGCCGCAGTGCTGCTTCCGACCGCCCACCAACCCAGATAGGCGGCCCGCCAGCAGGCTCTGGCCCAGGCCGCAACTGCGTTTCGGGGAAGCTATAAAACCGACCTTCATGCGAGACAGGCTCACCCGTCCAGAGCTTGCGGACAATCTCGATCCCTTCGTTCAACCGTGCGCCGCGCTCATTGTGCGGTATGCCCGCCAGCGCAAATTCACCCGGAAACTCGCCGCCGACGCCAACGCCAAAGATGAAGCGTCCCGGCGCCATGCGGGACAATGTAATTGTCTGCTTGGCGACCAGCGCCGGATGGCGAAGCGGCAACAAGTAGACCGATGTTGCGATCGTAATTTTCTCTGAAAGCGTGGCGACCATGCCAAGCCCCAGGATCGAATCGTCGATCGGCAAGGCGAAGGCCAGATGGTCGCCAACAGCAACACTGGTGAGACCAGTATCCTCGGCCAGCGTCACGAGTTCGCGGGCATAGGCGGGATCTGGCACACGGCTATGCAGGCCAAAGCGCGTCACGTCATCAAGCGGCAAGTCAACCAATTGAAGCTCCCTCGCGGAATGAGTTTTTTATAGAGTAACATCGAAGCTAAGGATGGGGAGAGGAAGCTTCATGAGCAAAGTCTTGCACCGGAATTTGAGCGCTCCGCCGCCAAAGGCCGTCCGCGCCGAAGGCGTGCGTATTTTCACGGAGGATGGCGGCAGCTTCATTGATGCGGCTGGCGGCGCCGCTGTCTCATGCCTGGGCCACAGCCATCCGGCCATCTTGGCGGCGATGCATGAAGCGATTGACCGGCTGCAATATCTGCACACAGGCTCCTTCACCCATGACGCTATGGAAGAGCTTGCAGATGCGTTGCTGGAAGACGCGCCCGGCGATCTCGCCCATGCGTTCTTTGTTTCTAGCGGATCGGAGGCTGTTGAGTCTGCATTGAAGCTCGCCCGCCAGTATTTTCTGGAGATTGGCCAACCTGAGCGGCATCGATTTATTGCGCGAAGGCAGAGTTATCATGGCAACACATTGGGCGCCTTGGCGGTTGGCGGCAATGCGATGCGACAGGCGCCGTACAAGCCGCTGCTGATGGACGCAGCGAGCCATATTGCGCCTTGCTACGCCTATCGGGACCAGCGTGAAGATGAAACGCCAGAAGCCTATGGCCGTCGTGTTGCAGACGAATTGGAGGCTGAACTGCTCCGGCTTGGGCCAGAAACGGTCGCGGCGTTTATCGCCGAGCCGGTTGTCGGCGCGACATTAGGCGCAGCGCCGCCAGTACCCGGATATTTCCGCCGCATCCGCGAGATTTGCGATCAATATGGCGTGCTCTTCATCGCTGATGAGATCATGTGTGGCGGCGGGCGTTGCGGCGCCATGTTTGCGATCAATGAGGAGGGCGTTGCGCCCGATATTATTACCGTCGCTAAGGGCCTTGGCGGTGGGTATCAGCCGATTGGGGCAATGCTATCCGCCAGCCATATCGCAGATGCGCTCAGACTTGGCTCCGGCGGGTTTCAGCATGGTCACACATATCTCGGCCACCCAATCGCCTGCGCCGCTGCGCTCGCCGTGCAGAAAACCCTGCGCCAGGACAAATTGCTCGCCGCCGTATCGCGCCAAGGGCAGCGGCTAATGGCGGGCTTGGAGGCGCGGCTTGGGCAACACCCGAACGTTGGCGATATTCGGGGCAGGGGGCTGCTTCAGGGTATTGAGCTGGTGGAAGACCGTGAAACGAAGGCCGTGTTTGATCCTGCGCTCAAACTCAATCAGCGTGTAAAGGCTGAAGCCATGGCGCGCGGCGTTGTAGTGTACCCGATGCCGGGCACGATTGACGGCGTGAATGGCGATCACATTGTTCTGGCGCCGCCATTCATCGCGACAGATGAGGAGATCGACCAGATCGTGGATGCGGTCGCGGAGGCTATTCCTGCTGCAATCGCATCGAATTGACGTGATAGGCGTTAACTCCGGTACAACGGACCACGCGGCATTCTAGGCTCATCTCCAGACGCTAGGATGCCCCATGAGCCGATTGACCATCGCAGACGCCAATAGCCTCGTTCTCGACCCATCATCAGAGAACCGTGAGCAGACGGCGATCAAAATCACTGAACTGTTTAAATCAAAGGCGCTGGATGCTGGCGCGACAGGTACGGTTGAGGAGATACTGCGCATCTTCGCCCATGACGCGGCCATCCGCGTGCGGAAGGCTGTATCGCAGCAGCTCCAACACGAGCCAGACTTGCCAGAAGATGTGGCGCTGGCGCTGGCGCAGGATGTGGATGATGTCGCCGTTCCTGTCTTGCGGTTTTCCCGTGCGCTTTCAGATGCGGATCTGGCGGAACTTGCGGCGAGCGAAGGTCAGACAAAGCTCTACGCCATGGCGGCGCGCCATCAGGTTGGGCCAGTATTGAGTGATGCGCTGATTGATCATGGGGACGAAACAACCGTCGCAACGCTTCTGGCGAACGCGGGCAGCCGCCCGACCGAGGCTGGCATGATGACAGCGCTTGACCGGTTCAGCGAAAGCGACCTCGTGCAAGCCCCGCTCGCACGCCGCACCGATGTGCCGCCCGCTGTGCTCGTGCGGATGATCACGCTGGTATCTGACCATGTGCTGAAGGAGTTGAGCTCCCGCAAAGACCTGCCGGCGGATCTCGCTGCGGATATCATCGCCCAAGCGGAGGAGCGCGCTTTTGTCGGCCTGGCGGACGAACATGCAGATCCGGCCGAGATGGTCGCCCACTTAGTCAAAGCAGACAGGTTGACGTCTAATCTTGCTGTGCGCGGCCTTGTTTCTGGCGATTTCGACTTCTTTGAGCATGCAATGGCGCATCTGGCTGGAATGAAGATGGATGTCGCCCGGTCGTTGATCCACGATGCCGGCACGCTCGGCGTAAAGGAGCTTTGCCGCAAGGCCAGTACGCCGGATCGATCAACGGAATTGATTGTCGCCGCTATCTCAACGGCCAAGGACTTAGGGTTTGAAGATTGCGAGATGGACCGCCAACGTTTCCAGTCTCGCATGATCGAACGCATGCTGACGCATTTTGAGGACCTGGGCGATCATCTGGAGGTCAATGGCGTAGACGACCTGATTGATCAACTCCGTATGCCCAACGCAGCCCCAGCGAGCGCTGCATAGCTAACGTAGCGCTAGAGAATGAAGTCGTCGGCCAGGAGATCTGCTGTCGCTACGCCGGCGAGCCGGATCGTATCCGTTGCAGAAATCTGGATAACAGCGCTGCCGCCAATATCGCTGGTGACCGCCAGAACGGCTGCGGTATCCGCAAAGCTGAATGGCGTCAGGTCTAGCTGATCGACGACGCCAGCGCCTGCCCGGAAGTCTTGGATCACATCGGTTCCAGCGCCTGCCAGGAAGCGGTCATTGCCGTCGCCGCCGGTGAAGTCGTCATTGCCGACGCCGCCATAGAGAAAATCATCGCCATTGCCGCCATTTAGCCTATCGGCGCCATGGTTGCCGAAAATCTGATCGTCGCCATCACCGCCGTCGATCTGGTCGTCGCCGAAATTGCCGCCAAGGAAATCATTGCCGCGATCACCGGTGATCTGGTCGTCGCCATTGTCGCCACGGATACGGTCGTCTCCATCCTGGCCTTGCAGGATGTCATTGCCGTCGCCGCCGCGCAGATCGTCCGCGCCGCGCCCGCCAAGAGCTGTGTCATTCCCGGCGCCGCCATCGGTCGTCAGCTTCACGTTGGTGTTCGTTGCATTGACGGTATCTGCGCCGCCGCCTCCGTTGAAAATGACGTTCTGGACGGGCGAGGCAGAGATATCATTCACGGACAGTGTTTCCGAGAACCCTTGACCATTCACTTGGATCACTTCGGTATTTGTGATCTCAATTTTGCCGGTGGAGAGGTTCACGCCCTCGAAGCGGACTGCGCCCGCATTGGCCGCCGCCAGATCAAACTGCGCGCCTTGGGCGGCGCTGCCGTTGACCTCTGCGGTATCCCGCCCGGCGCCGCCGTCCATAATGTCTTCGCCGCCGCCAAGGTTATGAACCATCACGTCGTCGCCATCACCGCCATTGATGATTTCGTCCCCGCCAGCGCCGTCCAAGCGGTCATCGCCTGCGAGGCCATTCAGCGTATTGGCGCCGGCATTGCCCGTTAGCGTATCGGCGCCAGCCGTGCCTTGCGGTGCAGGCGTGCCGCCGCCAGCGCCCGTCGGCCTGCCCGGGCGCAACGCCGGGTCTGTCAGAAAATCCGCTTCAGTTAGCTGGAAAGGCTGCACACCGTTGAAATTGTATTGGCCCTTAGAAACCCGGATCGCAGCGTCGCCAGTGTCCAGCGTGAAGACCTTCGATAGTGCGGCGGCCGGTGAAGAAAACCCGAGTGCGATGAGGTCAATGATATCCACGCCGACCTGGAAATCAGTGATGGTGTCGATCCCCATGCCTGCCGTCGCCACGAAGCGGTCCGCGCCCGCGCCGCCGTTCAGCGTATCTTCGCCGCCCTGGCCAATGATGACATCGTCGCCGTCGCCGCCGGTGATCGTATCTTTGCCAGCATTGCCGAAAAGCTCGTCGTCGCCCGCATCGCCGCGGATTGTGTCGTCGCCAGCGCCGCCAACCACTCTATCGATGCCGTCGCCGCTTTGGATGACATCGTCGCCCTGGCCGCCAAGCAACTGGTCGTCGCCGTTCTCGCCTGTCAGGAAGTCGTTGCCGGATTGACCAGAGAGCACATCATTGCCGTCGCCGCCGATCAACAGGTCATTGCGGCTGTTGCCGAACATGCGGTCGTCGCCAGCTTCGCCCTGCATATGATCAAGCCCGGAGCCGCCAACCATCCGGTCATCGCCGAGACCGCCTGCGAAAATGTCGTCGCCTGAGCCGCCGGTGACGTTGTCATCCCCGCCGCCGCCCCGAATGCGGTCCGCGCCAGAATTCCCAAAAATGCGGTCATTGCCCAGGCCGCCGTCGAGTTGGTCGTTGCCGGTCCGTCCGACAATCCTGTCATCGCCTGCGCCGCCATTAATCTGATCGAAGCCGCCACGGCCATCCAGCAGATCGCCACCGGCGAGGCCGTTGATGATGTTAGCGTTCTCGGTGCCGTCTAGTTTGTCCGCGCGGGCGGTGCCGGTCAGTTGCGCCATGGGTTTTGGGCCTCATCGCTTACGATGGTTTTCGGGACTGCAAACGGACGCCGCCCAACGCCCGATTTGTGCCTTTTGGATGTCCCGCTGGAAAGTCTATCCTAGTGCTTAATCCAATTGGCTGCCTATATCTGGCGACGTGGGCGCTATGACCAGCGCCGCCAGATTGGGGTTAGATCAAGAAGTCATCGTCAACCAGATCCGCTTTGGTCACGCCTTGTAGAGTAACGGTATCGACAGCGGAAAGGCTAATCCGCGCGCCGCCCGCCGTATCTGTTGTCAAGGCGAAGACCGTGGAGATATCGGTGAAGTTGAATGCCGTAAGATCAATCACGTCGCCAACGCCAGCGCCCGCTACGAAGTCCGTAACGATATCCGCGCCGCTATCAAACACCACGGTGTCATTGCCGTCGCCTGTAGCGATCGTATCATTGCCCGCGCCGCCGATCAGGCGATCATCGCCAGTGATGCCAAACAATCGGTCATCGCCTGCTTCGCCAAACAGCGTGTCGTCATCCGCGCCGCCATTCATCAGGTCATCGCCATCGCCGCCGCTTAACGTATCAAGTCCGGCCCCGCCGGTGAGCACGTCGTCGCCCGCGTCGCCGTCAATGATATCGTCGCCGGCAAAGCCCTGAAGCGAGTCGGCGCCGTCGCCGCCGTTCAGGGCGTCATTGCCGGCATTGCCAAACATCTTGTTCGCGCCGTTGCCGCCAAACAAAACATCGTCGCCGCCAGCGCCGATGATCCGGTCAGCCCCTTCGAAGCCCAGAAGGATGTTGGCGTCCGCAGAGCCTGTAATGACGTCGTCGAAGTTTGTTGCGACAACCGTTTCAAAGACATCTGTGAATGTATCGGTCTGGCTGGCGTCATTCGCGACCGCCTGCAGCGTCTGTAGGTTGATCGTAAACCCTACGACTTCGTTCTCGAAGGTCACGATATCTTGGCCATCGCCGCCTTCAAGCGTGTCGTCGCCAGCGCCGCCATCAATCTTGTCATCGCCGAGCCCGCCGATCAGCGTATCGTCGCCGACCAGCCCGCGGATGTCATCATTGCCGAAACCGCCTTCAATCCTCTCGTTTCCGACATTCGCAACGATCACGTCGTCAAAATTTGAGCCAATGACGTTCTCAACAGAAATCAGGGTATCGCTTTCGCCGCCTGCGGTTGGGCCAGCTGTTCCGGTCGGCAGAACGACCGTAATGCCCTCGGTCTCGGAAGACAGAACCAGTGTGTCGTCGCCATCGCCGCCATCGATAATATCATTGCCGAGGCCGCCGATCAGATTGTCGTCGCCGTCGCCGCCAAAGAGTTGATCGACGCCCTCGCCGTCTTGCAGTTGATCGACGCCAAAGCCGCCGCGCAGAATATCGTCGCCGAGATTGCCTGCCAAAAGGTCATCGCCGCTCTGGCCATCTATCTCGTCGTCGCCATCACCGCCAGACGCACGATCATTGCCTGCGTTGCCGAAAATGCGATCTTCGCCGGCGTCGCCGCTCAGATTGTCATCGCCGCCATTACCGACAAGCCGGTCATCGCCGTCGCCACCGGTGACGATGTCGTCACCGCCCAGCGCTTCAACTTGGTCGTTGCCAGCAAGCAGGTTGATCAGATCGGCCTCATCTGTACCGTTGAGCGAGTCGTCGTTTGCAGTGCCGGTGATATTGGCTATGAAGTCTTCCCTGTTTGCGATGCGGATGCGCGATTAGATTTTCAGGTTAAGAACCCTGTGGCGCCGCTTATTCATATATTGTTAACCAGTCTATCGGCGACAGCCGCCGTTGCCCAGTGTTTAGGAAGAAAAATCAACTGGCGCTTGGCTTAAGCCACATCAAAGGCGACGGATACGCGTTCTTCATCGCCCTCAAAAGGCTCCGTCCAATGCCAGATGTAAGATGGAAAGCAGACGAGCAGACCTTCCTCTGGCGCCAGGAAGCGTGTTGGCGGCGGGCGAACGCTTGGGATGTCATAGCCGGGGCGGCCAAATCCTAGCCATCCGGCATGCGCATCGTCGGCGGATGAGATCGCGGCAGGCGCTTTCGGGTAATAGACGCCGCTTAGCCAGCCAAGATTATGGATATGCGGCGCCTGCACGCCCTGTCCTGGCATAAGATTAGCCCAGGACACGACTTCCAGCGGCTGCTTGGCGCGGCGACCGAGGAAAGGGTGGCCGGGCGTATTTGTAAGACCCCGGGCGATGTTCTCGACAGTGTCGGCGATCATACTGCGGAATGCCGCGATCGCTGGCGGAGTAGCGATCCCGACGCCAAAGAGGTTTTCCGTCACCCGCCCACCGCGTGCGGCCCGTTGGGTTGGGTCCCATTTGTCCGTCAGGGTAGGGTGGGTTTCAAATTCCTTGACCAATTGGCTATTGAATTCAGCGATATCGGCAAAACCATCTGGCGCCGCGGGCCTGCTTGAGAAAACGAATTTGGCGGGATCGAACAGCGCCAGCGCCGCATCATCCTTGCCGAGTTCCCAGAGCGCCTGTGCGCGATAGGCTGCGACATTGGCGCTTTGGGCGCCTGTCGCCCGATGCCGTTCAGCAACTCCCAGGGCCGCTTCAAAGCGCTTTAGTTTCAACAAGCAGGCGGCATAATTGCTGAGTTGCGGTGGGCTGGCCGCATTCAGCGCAATACCATCTGCGTATAGTCCTGCCGCGCGCTCCAGGTCGCCAGCGCTTTGCAAGATATCGGCGAGATCAAGTTTCGCTGGGCCGTAGTTGGCGTCTGCAGTGACTGCGCGCTCTAGCAAGGCGCGGGCGGTGTCTTGATCGCCATATCGGCGCCCGATTCCGGCCAGTCGCCGAAGCGCTGCCGGGTGCTTCGGCGCCACTTGAAGTATTGCGCGATACCCTGCTTCAGCAACACGAAAATCGCCCTGCTTCTCGGCGGCGAGTGAAGATTGCCAGCGGGCGTTCAGTTCTGCAGGTGTACGGATCATCGCGGTTGCGTTCACCATTCGCCAATGATGATGCCGCGTTTGATCTGACCAGCCCGGCCGGCCCGTGCGCCAAGCGCCTTATCGGAGATTGTCGTGCGCATGCGGCGGGCGCGGAAATGCGCGAATAGGAGCTCATGCAGATCAGCCTCCGCCGGCAGCCCCTGGCCGCCAAGGTCATTTTGTTCTTCAGAATCATTAATGCGATCAAAGAGTTGCGGCGGATTCTTCTCCCAAAATATGTATTTCCACTCTGCGCTAGCGATCATGTACCCACGTGCCTCATCCGGCGTTAGCCCAAGGCGTTTGGCGGCGTCGCGCATGGCGAAATCTGTTTCAGAAACAACGGTTTCGCGCCATTCTTTCACATCGCCGCCATCGCGCATCAGCGGCAGTAGAGACTTGCCTTCGAGCCGCTGACCGTCATCCGTTCCGCCGAGCGCATCGAAGAAGGTTGCGGCCAGATCAATGCTTTCTGTCAGCCGGTCATCAATCGTCCCACGCGTTGCGTCGGCGCGTTCGTCCGGGTCGTAGATGATCAGCGGCACGCGCACGCTTTCGTCATGCAGCAGTTCTTTCTCGCCAAGCCAATGGTCGCCCAGATAATCGCCGTGATCGCTGGTGAAAACGATCATCGTGTCGTCCATCCGACCGCGGTCTTCCAGGAATCGGAAGAGTTGGCCCATCCAGTCATCAATCTCTTTGATGAGGCCCATATAGGCCGGGATCACAGCTTGGCGCACGCTGTCCTGTGCAAAAGTAGCGCTATCAATGTGCTCCATATAGGCGCCATGGACAGGATGTGGATTGTCCCGCTCGCCTTGTCCCTTGTTGGCAGGCTGAATCTGGTTGGCCGAATACATATCGTGATAGGGCGCGGGTGCAATATAGGGCCAATGCGGTTTGATATAGGAGAGGTGCAGGCACCACGGATCATCGCCTGCCTCATCAATAAATTCGAATGCACGCTTGGTCATATAGGCCGTTTCTGAATGTTCAGCCTTAACGCGTGCGGGCAAGGGCGAATGGCGCATGCTCCACCCGGATAGGATTTCACCGTCCGGCCCCTCGGCGGAGTTTGCATAGTCATGCCAGGGATTGTCGCCCGGATCACCCTGCTCATTCAGCCAGCGATTATAGCGGAGGTTGGGGTCATCATGCTCTTGCGGGTGCAGACCATCATCGAGCTCATAGGGTTCAAACCCGCATTCGGATATCAGTACGCCAAGCTCTGAATTCCGTTCGATGCCGAGGCGCCTCATCCCCTCCGCATCCGCCGCCATGTGGGTCTTGCCGACAAGGGCCGTGCGGATGCCGAGCGGGCGGAGATAGTCGCCGATGGTGTGCTCAGCGACGCTTAGCGGGATATTGTTCCAGTGCGCGCCGTGGGTGGTCATATAGCGGCCGGTATAGGTACACATCCGGCTAGCGCCACAGATTGGCGATTGGCAATAAGAATGCCGGAACAACACACCCTTGGCCGCAAGCGCATCAAGGTTTGGCGTCTCCAGCGTCGGATGGCCGCTGGCGCCGAGGTAGTCCCAGCGCTGCTGATCAGTCATGATGAACAACACATTTCGGACAGCGCCCATGGCCAAAACTCCACACAAACGAAACAAGCACCGCGACCGCACGCCAGATATTCCAAGGCGGTCCGCAGGCAATCGATATAAATCGCGGCAATTAGAGCGCGGCGGTCCCGATTCTGTCGAGGGTTCCTATGCGCCATCGCAGCATTTTGGCATTGCGCCAGATATCGACCTTACGGCGCGGGTGCTCTACCAGGACCCGATGATCATCGTCCTCGATAAGCCGGCGGGCATTCCCTGCCATGCTGGCCCATCTGGTCAGCCAAATCTTGAGGCGGCGTTGGACCAAGTGCGCTTTGGCGCCAAGGATCGTCCGACACTCGCGCACCGCCTCGACCAGGACACATCCGGCTGCCTAACGCTTGCACGCGGACAGAAGGGCGCCAAACGTATGCAGCGCTTGTTTCAGGATGGTCTGGTGCAGAAGACTTATTGGGCCATCGTCGAGGGTGCGCCAGAGGCTTTGTCTGGCCGCATTGACGCGCCGCTCGCCAAGATCAGCAGCATTGAGGAAGGCTGGCGGATGATCGTTGATCCCGCTGGCAAGGCTGCCGTCACGGAATGGCGTGTCCTTGGCCAGACGGACTCTCAGTCCTTGATCGAGTTCAAGCCGGAGACGGGCCGCACCCACCAAATTCGCGTCCATGCTGCGTATTTGGGCTGCCCGATTGTCGGCGATGTGCGTTATGGGGCGACCAAAGCTGCGCCGCTGGCGCTGCTCGCCCGGTCATTAGTGTTGCCGCTTTATCAGGAGCGCGCGCCGGTCGCGGTGGAGGCTGAGCCACCGCCGCATATGGCGGAAGTGCTGGATGCCTTCGGCGGCTAGCGTCGCCAGGCTTTGATACGGCGTGCGGCTTCCTGAACATCCTCTCGGCTGGCGCAGAAGCTAAAGCGGGCAGACTGGCTGCCACGGATCGGGTCGAAATCCAGACCTGAAGTTGCCGCAATGCCGGTTTCATCCAGGAGCGACGCACAGAATGTCGGGCTGTCATTCGCGACAGGCGATGTGTCCACATAAATATAGAACGCGCCATCGGGCGGCGCGGCGGGCGTGAGACCACGTGCACTCAATGCGTCTAGCAAGTCCAGGCGGTTCGCGGCATAGACATCGCGGTAGCCCTGCAGCTCCTCATGGCAATCGAACGCGGCGGCGGCGGCGATCTGCGAGATGGCTGGCGGCGAGATAAAAAGGTTCTGCGCCAAGCGCTCGATTGGCTTGCAAAGGTCTTCCGGCAGGATCGCCCAGCCGATGCGCCAACCCGTCATGGCGAAATATTTGGAGAAACTGTTGATGACGATGGCGGATGGGGAGCCTGCCGCCGTCTCTCCGTCATGGCCATAAGTTAGCCCATGGTAGATTTCGTCCGAGACCAAGCGCACGCCTGCCTTGTGGCACCATTCTGCTAAGCGCCCAAGCTCGCCCGGGGCGAACATGGAGCCTGTCGGATTCCCGGGGCTGGCGACGACAACGCCGTCCAGCGGGCCAAGCGTCGCCAGCGCTTCTGGCGTTGGCTGGAACGCCGTCGATGCATCCACAGGGATGGCGATAACTTCGACCCCGACGGCTTTCAGGATATTGCGATAGCAAGGATAACTAGGGTCCGCCAAAGCCACCCGGTCGCCCGGCGCGAAGCAGGCCAGGAACGATAAAAGGAACCCAGCGGAGGAGCCTGTCGTGACGGCAATACGGCTTTCGTCAATATCCATTTGATATTCGCTGCGATAATGCGCGCGAATTTTGCTGCGGAGGTCAGCTTGGCCGAGCGCAGCGGTATAGCCGAGCGTTTCCGTCTCCAGTGCTCGGGCCGCCGCTAAC
The DNA here is from genome assembly GCA_038102935.1 of Alphaproteobacteria bacterium. Taxonomy (GTDB): domain Bacteria; phylum Pseudomonadota; class Alphaproteobacteria; order Bin95; family Bin95; genus VMCJ01. Next base: position 13,412 of record JAYNYG010000036.1, read on the forward strand.
CTGGCGCCTTTGGGAGCCGGGAAACCAGGTTGGCCAACCTCAAGATGTAGCACATCTTTACCCGTCGCCTCGCGCTCCGCTGCAGCGCGCATAACCTCCATCACCAGGAAGGGCGATACATCGCCCCGTTCCGCTAATTTGAGCGCCATCAGACTTACCTCGCCGTCGCCGCGAGGCCATTGCCGCGCCAGTCCGTTCGGATATCGCAGAACTCTTCGTCACGTGGCAGGCCTCTGGGGCAATAGGCGCCGTTGATGAGGCCGATGGGGCCGCTCGGCTCAATCTTGTAGCCGCGCTCTTTCAAGGCGATCCGGGCAGCCTCGCCGACGTCTTTCTCCACTGTCACAGTTGCTGGGCCGCCGGAGCGGCTGAAACGCGGCGCGCCGATGGCAGGGTTGATTTCAGAATCTCCCAACATGACTTCCGTCGCGACTGTAACCAATGTCGTCGACGACCCGGCGCCGGCGCCACTAAGCGCCAAGAAGAAGTTGCCGGTGTTCTTATTGCCAACGATCATCGGCCCAACGGAGCCGGACAACACCCCAGGCGGCGGCAACAAGGCCGGCGGCGCGCCGATGCCTGGCAACATCCGTCCAGCGCCAAAAGTGCGGAACAGCGTGTAGCCGCATGCCGCTGCGTTGCCGCCGTTATCAACCGCAATCACAGATGTGCCAGAGGCCTCGCTCGGAATAGGACGCACGCCTTGCAGCCAAGAGCTGATCGGCTGGGCTTTGTCTGGGTTGAAGGCTTTGAACCGGTTTTCGACGCTTTCGAGCGCTGCATCGTCCAATGTCGCTAGATCGGCGCCTGGCCCTGCCGCCCATTTCGCAAAATCGGCATGTGCTGCGACAGATGCTTCGGCGATGACATGCAGACGCTCATCCCTGTCGGCGCGGGGGAGGGCCCGGTTTTCAGCCAATATCTGCCAAAGTCGGGCTTGTTGCGGCCCATTTGAGTTGGCCATTGGTAGGAATGCAATCACATGATCGCGCGCAGGTCGCTCAATCGCGGGGATGGCGCGCGGTGTGTAGGACCGCAGGGCTTCCATGGAAAGTTCGCCGCCGACTGCTGCGACAGCGTCCGCATAGCGCCTGGCGAGCGGGCCAGCGAATAGCGCGCCAGCGCCGCGTTGGCGGATATTTGAGAGTGCGGTCGAAAGCTCCAATTGCTGGATTTGGTCGCCTTCTTTAACGAAGCCGCCGCCTGGTCGGCCGAATATTGCGACCATGCTGGGAGATTTGGCCAGCTCGCCCGCCCTGGCGTCAATATCTGCTGCAAGGCTGCGGGAGACGGCATGGCCGAACCGGGCGAGCGCCTCCGCCGGGCCGACGAGCTCCGCCCAGGGCATCCGGCCATAACGCGCCTGCATCGCCGCCATGCCGCGCACAGCTGCTGGCGGCGCAATGCGCGGCTTGCCGGACGCACTGCGACCCAACGGCTTCGGCATAAAGTCATAGGCCATGAACTCTTTGGGTTCAGCGGCGAAATGCACGCAACCGCCGACGGCGCCTAAGCTCGCCATGGATGGCTTTGTCACCGTCAATGTGAAGAAAATCGCTGTCGCCGCGTCGGCGGCAGACCCGCCCCTGCTCAAGATGTCCCTGCCGACCAGCGCCGCACGCGGTTCATCCGCAGCGACGCCGCCGACGAAGCCGCTGATGAAGCCTGGGTCGCCAACTTTCTTGCTCTCGCCGCAAGCCGAAAGCGCCAGTGAGGCCGTCAGCGCCGTTAGCGATAACCGCAGTGTGCGTTGACGCAGGATGGCAGGGCGCCTAGGTATGTAGGGTACGCGCAGGAACATGTTCAGCATGAAACTCACGATGCGAATTATGTCAGCCGCCGTTGTGCTTTGGACGGCGCTAGCGCCAGCCACGGTCAACGCCCGGCCGGCGGTTATCCGGGACGCTGAGATCGAAAATATCATTCGCGGCTACGCGACGCCACTGTTGCAAGCGGCTGGCATCGCCCCCGGTGATGTGCGGTTGATACTGGTCCGTGACAACCAGATCAACGCCTTTGTCGCTGGCGGCATGAATATCTTTATCTATACCGGCTTGCTGCGCAGCGTTGACAGCCCGGATGAAATTCGCGGCGTGGTGGCCCATGAAATTGGCCACATCGCTGGCGGCCATATCGCCAGGCTCGGCGCCGAGCTTGAGCGCGCCTCCGCCCAGGCGCTCTTGAGCACAATCCTGGGCGTCGCCGTCGCAGTTGCAGCCGGGCGCGGCGATGCAGGCGCGGCTGTTATCGCTGGTGGATCAGGTTCAGCGCAGCGCGGCCTGTTGGCCCATACCCGCACCCAGGAGAGTGCGGCTGATCAAGCAGCGTTCCGCTATTTGGAAGGCAGCGGGTTTTCGGCCAAGGGCATGGTCACGATGTTGGACCGGCTGGCTGGGCAGGAACTTGTATCAAACGCCTATCAGGACCCCTACGTTCGCACCCATCCCTTGTCCAGAGACCGTGTCCGCTCCGCTCGCGCGTTTATTGAACGCACACGCAATCCAGGCCGAACTGCGACAGCGGCGGAGCTTGCGACCTACGACCGGATCAAAGCGAAGCTCGCCGGGTTTATCGATCCGCCGCAGCGCACCCTCGATAACTACGCCGCCAATGATCCTGGCGTGCCCGCACGTTATGCCCGCTCCATCGCGCAATACCGGCGTGGTGATTTGGCGGCGGCATTGCGTGGGATTGATGGGCTGATCCAGCAGGCGCCGAATGACCCATATTTCCATGAACTCAAGGGCCAAATGCTGTACGAGAACGGTCGCGTGCAGGAATCTGCAACCGCCTATGAAGCTGCGATCGCGCTGTTGCCGAATGATCCGGCGCTTATGGGCCCAGCAGCTAAAGCCATGATGGAAGCCGGCGGCGGCGATAGAACGACCCGCGCCATCCAGATGCTTGAACGGGTCACCTTGATCGAACCGCGCAACCCTAGCGCCTGGCTGCATCTCGGCATTGGCTACGGCAAAATGGACCGGATCGGCGATGCGTCTGTCGCGCTGGCCGAAGCGAATATGTTGAATGGCCGGAAGGCGGACGCGGGCCTGCAAGCACGGCGGGCGCAGCATCACTTGAAACAGGGCACGCCCGGCTGGCTGAAGGCCGAAGATATCCTGCGCGCAATCGAGCAACAGAAGAAATAGGGCGGACCTGACATGCCGGACTTTGAAACAATCCGCTACGAGACGCCCGCGCCCGGTGTCGCCCGCATTGTTCTTGCGCGCCCGGATGCGCGGAATGCCCAAGATCTTTCGATGACCTATGAGATCGATGCGGCCTTCAAGTTGGCAGGCGAAGATGATGCGATCAAGGTTGTGATCCTGGCGGGCGATGACCCGCATTTCTCTTCCGGCCATGACCTGCGCGGCAAGTCTGGCAAGACGCTGGATGATTTTGAACAAACCTCCATGTGGGGTGCGTTTGACGCAGGCGGCGCAGAGGGCCGCTTGAGCCGCGAGATGGAAATCTACCTCGGCATGAGTAAGCGCTGGCGGGATTTTCCGAAGCCAACCATCGCCGCCGTTCAGGGCAAATGCATTGCGGGCGGGTTGATGTTGGCATGGGTCTGCGACCTCATTCTGGCGTCAGATGATGCGCAGTTCCGCGATCCCGTGATTGATCTGGGCGTGTGCGGCGTTGAATGGTTCGCGCATCCCTGGGAGCTCGGTTGGCGGAAAGCGAAGGAGCTGCTGTTCACGGCAGACTGGTTCTCTGCAGAAGAAGCGCGCGAATTTGGCATGGTCAACCGCGTTATCCCACGGGCGGAGCTGAACGACGCCGCAGTGGCGCTGTCGGAGCAGATCGCCTCCAAGCCAGCCTTCGCGCTCAAGGCGACAAAGCTTGCAGTTAATCAGGCGCAGGACGCCGCCGGATTCCAGAATGGCATGAATACCGTTTTCGCCTGGCACCAGCTTTGCCACGCGCACAACATGCAGATGTTCAATTTGGCCGTCGATCCGTCCGGCCTCGCGCCGTCGGTGAAGGGCCGGACGGATGCGCGTTTAGCGCCAAAGAAATAGCGGCCTATTTAACGCTGGAGAATGATGTCGGCTGCAGGAATGAGTTCGAGTAACCCGAAATCAACGCGCCGTTCTTTTCCGTTTCGGCGCGCTTGGATGTCCATTCCGGATCAACCATGAACTTGCCCCATTTCTCTTCTCGCTCAGCCAGCGATTCCCAAGCGAGCAGGTAGTAGAGGTCTTGGTTGCTCTCGCCGACCAGCACCGTCCAGAACCCGGCTTGGCGAATACCCATCCGCTCCCAGATTTTGAGGGTGATGGTGTCGAAGCGGTTCAGAAGGTCCGGCATGCGGCCTGGCATGGCGTGGTAGACGCGGAGTTCGTAGATCATCGGCTTGGTTCCATGGATTGATGAATAGGAATGACCGTATGGTGGAACAGGCGTCACGCAACCGGCAAGACCCAGCTAATCGGGCGCGCTAGCTGAAGCCAACCGCAACCCAGCCGACGATCAAGACGGCGATGGCGAAGGGCGCCAGTTTGCGCACGATTGCGGCTTCCTGCCCGATCAGCCCCAGCGCCGCCGCCGCCATGGCGACGCGCATGGGCGACAGCATGGTGTAGGCGCTGGCGACGACATTCTGCACGGTCAGCGATATCCCCCCACCTTCGCCGGTCGCGACGCCGAGTGCGGCCTGCAATTCAGCCAGCATGCCATGCGCCGCGGCATTGGAGCCAGTGAGCCATCCGGCGAGCGCAGCAAAAACCGGCGTCGCGAACCCAGCGCTTTCGCCCAATATGTCAGCGACGGCGGTCGCAATCACAGTTTGCGATCCGGCGCCGGACATGCCTTCGCCGAGGACCACATATCCCGCCGTCACCACAGTTGGTATCCACGCGAGCTTGAGGGCGGCATTCGCTTGGCTGCCGATTGAGCGCATGGACATGCCCTTCGACAAACCGAACAGGACCGCAATCAAGATCAGCCAGGTCGCGGCGTGGGCGGCGGGCGGGAAGCCGTATAGGTCAGGCCAAGGTTTGATGGTCCAGAGGGACTCAAGCGCTGGGGTGACGCCCGGAATCAGCCGGAGCGCAATCAGCGCCGCCGCCAGAATTGCGAACGGCCCAGCGCGGAGAGGCTCGCGTTTCCAGGCCCGGTCAATCAGCCAATGCAGCGCAAACAATGCGCCGCCCGCGATGACGCCAGCGACATCGACAACGCCATAGGTGTTGGTGAAATAGAGGATCGCCAGCATCGCGCCGAGCCATAAGGCTTCCGGCAGCATAGCGGATGGCTTGAACCCGCCAGGCGCCCAGAACCAGAACAGCGTCAGCGCGGCTGTCAGCACGGGGATGGAGAGGATTGCGCTATCGGCGCCAAGGCGGGGCAGGGGCGTTTCCGTTAATCCGGCAGCGATCTGAGTGCCAATTGCAAGCGCCCCCCATGGCACCAGCGACAACGACAGCAACGCCAATGGCGCGATGCGCTCACGCGGCAGTCCAGATCCTTGCAGCACTGCAACAGCGGCGACGGCGCCCAAGCCGAATCCGCTGGCGCTCTCGACAAACACCCCGAGCAGAAAGATCGCCGCGAAGGCCCGGCGGCGCGCATCCGCCTCACTTGTTGCGGCTTTGGCTGGGGCGAAGGCCTCTGGCGACGCGGTGAGAGCAATGCGTTGGAAGAACAGGCCGGTGATGATGATCGATATCGCCTGCCACGCGACCCAGAGACCCCGTCCGGCAGAATCCGCTGCGTTGAACAGCTTTGCGACCGCATCGCCATCTGTGACGAGTGCGACATGGATCAGCGCGATAGCCGCACCGATGCACCCGGCGCGCGCAATGCTGACCCGCCCGCTCAGAACCAGCGCAAACACCGCAGTTAGCGGCAGCAGCGCGAGCAGCAACGTCATTGTTGAGCGACTAGGCCGCGATGTGGCGGCGGATCACCTCCACATCAGGCGCGTTGGCGACAGGTCCGACCATCGTCAGCGTCGGCGGGCCTTGCAGCGCTTTGGCGGCGAAAGCGCTGACCGCAGCGGCGTCTACGGCATCCACCCGATCACGCACTTCTTCAGCCGTCAGCGGGCGGCCATGGATCAGCAGTTGCTGCGCCAATTGCTCCGCGCGCATGGATGTACTCTCGCGGGACATAAGCAGGCTCGCGCGGAGTTGCGCCTTTGCACGGTTCACTTCGTCCTCACCCGCATGATCAGCGACGGATTTCAATTCATCAATCGCGACTTCAAGCACTTGCCCCGCCTGTTCGCCGTCTGACCCTGCATAGACGCCGAGCATGCCGCTGTCCGTCATGGCGGACATGAAGGAATAGATTGAATAACACAGCCCGCGTTTCTCACGGACTTCCTGGAACAGCCGCGAGGACATGCCGCCGCCATATAAAGTCGAGAACACGTGGCCCGCGTAATAATCCGGCGCTGTCAGCGGAACGCCCGGGAGGCCAAGCAGCACATGGGCTTGCTCGGACTCTTTGACGATCCTGGCTTCGCCGCCGAGATATTCGGACGCTGGCAGCGCTGGCGCCTCGCCCGCTGGCAGATCGCCGAACAGGCCCGTCGCTAGGTCAACGAATGCGGCATGCTCTACTTTACCGGATGCGCAAACGATCATGTCGCGCGGCTGATAGCGGGCGGACATATAGTCGACCACGCCCTGGCGCGGCATGGTGCGGATGATTTCCGGCTCGCCGAGGATTGGTCGACCCACGGCCTGGCCCGGATAGGCTGCAGCTTGGAAAGCGTCATGCGCCACATCTTCCGGCGTATCGGCGGCTTGGCCGATTTCCTGGAGGATGACGGTGCGTTCGCGGTCTAGCTCTTCCTCTGCGAAGGTCGAATTCCGCAGAATGTCCGCCAGAATATCGAGCGCTAAGGGCGCATCCTCTTTCAGCACGCGGGCGTAGTAGGCGGTGACTTCGCGGCTGGTATAGGCATTCAGATGCCCGCCGACGGCTTCAATTTCGCCGGCGATATCTGCGGCGCTGCGGCGCTCGGTGCCCTTGAAGGCCATATGCTCCAGCAAATGCGCTACGCCGTTGTTCTCAGCGGTTTCTGAGCGGGCGCCGCTGCCGACCCAAACGCCAAGGGCGGCGCTTTCAACACCGTCAATCCGGTCAGTGGCGATGGTGAGGCCGTTATTCAGGCGGGTGACGTCTACGGTCATAAAGTGCGGTTCCGGAATTTGCGAACATGGTTTTGAACGACAGAAAGCGTGTTTGGCAGCGTCATATAGCGTTCTTCCCGAGCGAATACGGCTTTCAACCGGTCCGGCAGGATGGGATCGGCGCCGGTAGCCTCTTTAATGGCGCCCGCGAATTTGGCTGGATGCGCAGTCGCCGCGACAATCATGGCGGCGTCCGCTACGGGCTGCGCCTCTGCAGCCAGCACGCCGACGGCGCTGTGCGGATCAAGCAGGTATCCGCTCGAATTCCGCCAGCGCCCAATGCCGCTGAGCGTCGCCTGATCGTCGAACCGGGCGGCGGCGAACATATCTTTGGCGGCGGCGTGGCGGTTGGCGCCCACCTGCAGCACGCCGGACTCCCTAAACGCCCTCATCGCTTCGGTGACAGCGGCGCCATTGCGGCCGTAAAGGTCAAATAAGAGCCGCTCAAAGTTCGACGAAACCTGGATATCCATAGAGGGCGAAAGCGTCGGCGTAACAGAGCGCATGCTCATGTCGTCTGCCTCGAAGAAGCGCGTCAGGATGTCATTGGAATTGGAGCCGATCACGAGTTTGGCGATTGGCAGGCCCATCTGCTTCGCCGCATAGGCCGCAAATACGTTGCCGAAATTACCTGTGGGCACGCTGAACGCCACCCGCCGGTCCGGCGCGCCCAACCTAACGGCTGCGTAGACGTAATAGACGATCTGCGCCATCACGCGCGCCCAGTTGATGGAGTTGACGGCCGACAGGTTCACTTCGTCCCGGAACTCTGTATCAGCGAACATGGCTTTCACCATGTCCTGGCAAGCGTCGAAATCACCATCAACAGCAACGTTCGCCACGTTCTTGGCGTGTACAGTCGTCATCTGGCGGCGCTGCGCTTCTGATGTGCGTCCGCTTGGATGCAGGATGCAGATATCGATATTGTCGCGGTTCTGGCAGGCCTCAATCGCGGCGGAGCCAGTATCGCCCGACGTCGCGCCGACAATGGTGATACGCTCGCCGCGTTTCGCCAGCACGTGATCAAACAGACGGCCTAGAAGCTGCATCGCCACATCTTTGAAGGCGAGGGTAGGGCCGTGGAATAGCTCAAGCGCCCAGAGATCTTCGTCAAGCTGGACAAGTGGCGTCACGGCGGGATGGCCGAAGCTGGAATAGCTTTCCGTTAGGATGCGGCGGTAGGCATCCGCGTCGATGGGGCCGCGCACGAACGGCCAGGTGACGCGGAATGCGGTTTCCACATAGTCCAGCCCACGCATGTCACGGAGCGCCTGGTGGCTGAGCTGGGGCCATTCTTCCGGCACATACAGGCCGCCGTCTTCAGCGAGGCCCGCCAGAAGCACGCCTTCGAAGTCCAAAACCGGGGCTGAGCCACGTGTTGATATGTAGCGCATCGTCGAAACCTGCTTCGCGTCACACGCCGCATTGGGCGCCAATTGGGCCGAGGAATATACCTTTCCCGCATGAGCGTATAGGGAGTAGCCTGCATTGCCCCTAAACTGGAACCTCCCCCGCATGGCCCGCGCGTCCAACCGTCCGATCTACGGCATCGTGATGATGCTGATTTCGATGAGCTGCATCGCCATCGTCGATGCGCTTGGCAAGCGGGTGATCGCCACCCTGCCGCAGTTGGAAGTGGTCGGGCTGTACTTCCTCGTGATCTGGGTTCTGTCGCTGCTTTACGCCTACGCGAACAGTGTTCCAGCGCGCGTGTTGGTGCGGACAGAAGCACCGCTGCTGCAGTTTGCGCGCGGAATGATGCTGGTCTGCTCGCTATCAATGCTGTTCATCGCATTGCGGCATCTCCCATTAGCGGAGGCGACGGTGATCAGCTTTACCTCGCCGCTTTGGGTGGTCGCGTTCTCTGCGCCGTTTCTGGGGGAGAAGGTGGGCTGGCAGCGTTGGGCGGCGGTCGGCGCCGGTCTTTTGGGGGCCGCGATCGTGATGCGGCCCGGTACAGAAATCTTTCAATGGATGGCGTTGCTGCCGCTCATCGGCGCCATGTTCTTCGCCGGATACACCATCATAACCCGCATGTTGGCAGGCCGGGACAGGTTTGAGACGACGCTGTTTTATAGCTTTCTCGTAGGCTCCACCGTCGTGATCGCCGCCGCATATCTCACTGGCTGGCAGGAACCGACGCTCAGCGAATGGATCCAGATATTGGGTATGGGCGCGCTCGGCATGGTGGCGCATCTCACCATGTTGCAAAGCCTGGAATCAGCCGATGCATCCTTGGTGGCGCCCTTTAATTATGTCCGCATTATCTGGGCTGTGGCGCTTGGATATCTCTGGTTCGGGACAGTGCCGGGCACGGCTACAGTTATCGGCGGCGGCATTATCGTCGCCAGCGGATTATTCGTTCTTTGGCGGGAAACCCGTTTGAAAAAGCAGGAGTAGTGATATGGAGCTTGGGTTAGCGGGCAAACGCGCGATCGTGACCGGCTCGAGCCGCGGCATTGGTTTCGCGATTGCGGATGCGCTTGCGGCGGAAGGGTGTGCGGTATCGATTTGTGCGCGCGGGCAGGCCAATCTGGATACGGCGGCAGAGGCTATCGGCAAGCGCGGTGGGCAGGTTCATGCCGCCGCCTGCGATGTTTCCGATAAAGACGCCCTTGAGCATTACATGGATAGCGCCATCAGCGCGCTCGGCGGCCTGGATGTGCTGGTCAACAACCCATCAGGCTTCGGCCGCACGGATGATGAAGAAGGCTGGCGTGTTGGGCTTGATGTTGACCTGATGGCGCTGGTCCGAGCGTCCTGGAAAGCGGTGGATGCGATGAAGGCGGCGGGCGGGGGATCAATCGTCCATATCTCGTCGATATCCGGCCTCACATCCTCAACCCGCACACCGCCCTATGGCGCGGTCAAAGCGGCGGTTATTCAGTATACGCTGACACAGGCGGCGCAGTTCGCGGCGGATGGCATCCGGGTGAACTGCATCGCACCCGGCTCCATCGATTTCCCCGGCGGCACTTGGGATGACGCTCGGCAGAACAACCCCGCGCTCTACGAAGGCATCCGCCAGTCCATCCCATCCGGCCGCTTTGGCGCACCGGAAGAGGTGGCGAACCTCGCAGTGTTCCTGGCGTCTGGCGCGGCGAGCTGGGTGACAGGGCAGACAATCGCCGTAGATGGCGGGCAGATGCTGTAGGCGGCGTCTACCCCTTCAACGCCTTATCCGCGATTTCGAAGATATCCCGCGAGATGCCTTCGGTTTTTAGAATGCGCTTAAGGCTGGATTGCATTTGGGACTGGCGGGCGCCGTCCATGCGTTTCCAGCGGCCAAGGGGGGCGAGCATGCGTGCTGCGGTTTGCGGGTTCAGCTTGTCGATCGCCAAGATTTGGTCTGTAAAGAACTTATATCCGCCGCCGTCCGCTGCGTGGAAAGCCGTGGGGTTCGACGCTGCAAACGCGCCGATCAACGAACGCGCTTTGTTTGGATTGGCGAGCGTGAATTCAGGCTCTCGCATAGCCTTGCGGATATCATAGAGGGTCGATGGGCCGGGCGCTGTCGCAGTTAGCGCAAACCATTTGTCGAGCGTCAGTGAATCATCCGCATAGCGCTTGTGGAACAGGGACATGGCTTCAGTGCGTTCCGGCCCACGGTGGTCGTTCAAGGCAGAGAGGGCTGCCATTCGGTCCGTCATATTGTCCGCAGCATTGTAAGCGGCCAGCGCGCGCTTAGGCCCGTCTGGCAGTGTCGTTAGATATGCCAGTGCAGCTGCTTGTTCGGCCCGCCGGCCAGCAGATGCAGCGTCTGGGGTGAATGCGTCGCCGGCGGCGGCATCGCCAACACCATCAACAATCGCTTCCAAAGCGCCCTGAAATGTCTTCGCAAGCGCTTGGCGCAAGGTCTGACGTACAGTGTGGACCGCTTCGACATCTGCCGTCGCCATCGCGTCTGCAAGATTGTCTTCGCTTGGCAGCGTCATGAGTTGCGCCCGGAAGGCGGGATCTATGGACCGGTCGGTCAGCGCCTCGCCCCAGGCTGTGACAAACGCTTTGGTCGGCTTCAGCGCGTTTCCAGATTGAAGCTGGTCCACCATGGACAGGAGCGCCTCAGTCGCAAACCGCTGGCCGGCCTCCCAGCGATTGAAGGGATCGCTGTCATGCGCCATGCGGAAGGCGCGGGTCTCTGGCAATTCCGCCATATCGAGCCTGATCGGCGCACTGAATCCGCGGTTCAATGAAATCACCGGCGCGCCGCCAAGGCCGTCAAATGTCCAAGATTGTTCTGCTTCTTTTAGAACCAATTTCTCGGATAAAACATCGTCGCCGTTGGGGCCGATAAGACCAAGCCGGATCGGCATGGTCAGCGGCATGGGCGATGTTTGATTGTCGGATACCGGTGTTTTTTGGCGCAATGTGAGCGTCAGCGTATCGCCTTCGAAACCGCTGCTCACAGATATGATTGGCGTTCCGGCTTGCGAATACCAGCGGCGGAAGGATGTCATATCCTGACCGGCGGCATCCTCCATTGCATTCACGAAATCGTCGCAAGTCGCGGCGGCGCCGTCATGGCGTTCAAAGTATAGCTTGATCCCGGCGTAATAGGCCTCATCACCCAAGAGCGTGTGCATCATGCCGATGACTTCGGCGCCTTTTTCATAGACAGTCGCCGTGTAGAAGTTATTGATTTCTATATAGGAATCGGGCCGGATCGGGTGGGCGAGGGGGCCTGCGTCTTCCGGGAATTGGCGGGCGCGCAGGCGCTTCACGTCATTGATGCGCTGAACGGCGGCAGAACGTTCGTCAGCGGAGAATTGCTGGTCACGGAAGACGGTCAGGCCTTCCTTCAACGAAAGCTGGAACCAGTCGCGGCAGGTAACGCGGTTGCCGGTCCAGTTGTGAAAATACTCATGCGCGACAATGCTTTCGATGAAGGCATAATCGGTGTCGGTCGCCGTGTTCGGTTCGGCCAGAATATATTTCGCGTTGAAAACATTCAGGCTCTTGTTTTCCATCGCCCCCATATTGAAGGCGGATATGGCGACGATGTTGAACTGCCCGAGGTCATATTCAAGGCCGTATATCCGCTCGTCCCAATCGAACGAGCGTTTGAGCGCGTCCATTGCATAAGCCGCTTTATGCTCCTGGCCGGGATCGGTCCAGATGTGGAGGTCCACAGCTTTGCCGGATTTGGTCGTGAAAGTATCCGAGATTTTGCCAAGGTCGCCCGCGACAAGTGCGAATAGATAGGATGGCTTGTTCCATGGATCGCGCCAGCGGGCAAAATGGCGGCCGTCATCCTGCGCGCCCTCTTCAATTAGATCGCCATTGGATAACAGGACTGGCAGCGCCTGAGCGTCGCCGCGAATTTCGACCTCATAGGTCGTCATCACATCTGGCCGGTCCAGGAAATAGGTGATGCGGCGGAAGCCTTCCGCCTCGCATTGGGTGCAATAGATTCCGTCCGAAAGGTACAGGCCCTCAAGCCGCGTATTGGCTTCAGGGTTGATCTCGACCACGGTTTCGAGCGTGAACGGCGCTTCTGGCGGGGCAAAGATTGTGAGCGTCTCGGACGAGACAGAAAACGCGCTTTGCTCCACGATGTCGCCGTTGATCGCAAGGTGTTCAAGCTTGAGGTCTTCGCCATGCAGCTCAAGTGGGCCGCCTTTTGAATCGGCCCAGCGGTCGAACGTGATTTCAGCGGAAACTTTAGTCGCCGTGGGATTGAGATCGAAGGTCAGTTTAACGGCAGTAATTGCGTAAGGGGGCGGCGCGTATTCTTCCCGCCGAATCGTGACAGGTTTCTCCGTGCGCATCGGCCAGTCTCCTAAACGCGTTCAGACAACCAAATGGCTAGTTTTGATCCGCGTTTTATAACGTGAGTAAGGATATCATATCCAGGCGCTAATTCCGCCTCTCTTTCTAAGCCAATATCACGATGCTCCAGTTCTTCTTCGCGGAATTCCGCAATCGCTTCTTTCAGCGGCGCTTCATCGGGGCCGAGCGTGTCGAGCTGGTTCTGATAATGCTCGTCAATCGCCTCCTCGACAGCGACCGTGCAGGCCATCGCAGCGCGTGGCCCCATCAACGCCGTTCCAGCGCCCAATGCAAATCCGGCGGCATGCCAGAGCGGCAACAGCGCCGTCGGTCGCACGCCGCGGTCGCCGATGGCCTTCTCAAAATATTTAAGGTGCTTCTCTTCCTGCTCCGCCATATGGCGCAGGATCGGCCCGTGTTCGCTTTCGCCAAGTATGGCGAGCTGTCCGGCATAGATGCGTTTCGCGCCATACTCGCCTGCATGATCGACACGGACGAAGCGCTCGACCTGTTCTTCCGGCGCCAGATCGCCCGGCAAGCGGTCCTTGGCGGTTGATTTCTCGTCACTCATGATGCGGGCGTTCGTCCTTGGCGAATGTGCCGGATATCTCTCACGATGATATAGAGCGCGCCGAGGCCGGTTGCGAGAGCGACAAGGCCATTCCATCCGGCCATTGAAATCCCGAGCATTGACCAGGCGATCTGGTCACAGCGCACCATTGGGCGGTTTAACAACTGCTCGCGCAAATCTGCGATGCCGCCTTCGCCGAAACCAGAAAATCCGGCGCCGCAAGCTTGTGTGCCCGCCCACCATTGTTGTTCAACGCCGACATGAAAGGCTGCGACCCCGGCGCCAACAAGCGCCGCTATGCCCGCTAGCGCCAGTAGCGCGATCGCTACCGCGATCCGGCTCTTGCCGTCCGCCATCATCGCCAACGTTGCGAGAATAACAGCAGCGCCCCAAGCCTTACGTTGCTCTACGCAGAGATTGCAGGGCTCAAGCCCGCCCCAATATTGAAACGCCAAAGCTGCGCCGAGCATGGCGAGCCCGATGCCCGCAACGAGCCCGGCAGCGTTCAAAAGGGATATGGTGAGAAGCCTGTTCATAGGCTCAATATAGGGCGGATCAGGCGTTCGGTATGAGTGACGCGTCGTCTCACGAGGCGCCTATTTTGGCGGGCGGATCGTGACGCCGTTATCCGCCGGTTTCTCGCCGGCAATCGCGCTCCAATTGCTCTTGAGCGCTACCAGCGTATCGCGTTGCCGTTCGGTGTCGATAATGGCCTCAACGGACATGCCGGCCCGCAGCAATTCAAGGCCGGGCCCAGGCTCCAGGCGTAGCCTGACCGGCAGCCGTTGCACGACTTTGACCCAGTTTCCGGTCGCGTTCTGTGGCGGCAGGATGGCGAATTCGGCGCCGGTTGCGGGGCTGATGCTTTGCACGACAGCGCTGATTTTGACATCAGGATAGGCATCTGGCGATACGGTCGCGCGCTGGCCAAGCTCGATATGCGTCAGTTCCGTTTCTTTCAGATTGGCGACGACCCAATGGGTGCGATCAACAATCAGGCTGAACGCCGGGTCCCCCGCTTCCAGGTGCTCGCCAACTTGCAGGCGCATGTTGGAAATAACGCCCGGCGTTGGTGCGCGAATAACGGTGCGCGCCAGGTCAAGCTTTGCGGACTCCAGCACGGCGGCGCGTTCCCGGTAGAGCGCGCGATCTGGCAGCGGCAGATCTGGCGCGCCGCCAAGCGCGGCCTCGAGCCGTTGGACTTTGGCCCGAGCAGTGCGGAGACGCTCTCGCGCGACAGCAAGTTCAAGCTCCGCCGCATCAGCCGTCGAGCGGGTGGTGACGCCGCGTTTCAGCAGGCTGCGCTGGCGTTTCGCGGTTTTTGAGTAATAGCCGATGCGGCTCCGGAACTCGCCGACTTCAGTCTGCGCTTCAGCCAATTCAGCGCGCATATGCATGAACGTGGTCGCGACCTTGGCGAGATCAGCCTCCGCCTTCGCGACGGCGATGCGGAAGGGGGCCGGGTCCAGGCGGAATAGCACTTCGCCAGCATTCACTTGGTCATGGTCGCGGATTAGAACGTCCGTGACGCGGCCATCTAAATCCGGGCTCACCTGGACGATATCGGCCTTAACGTAGGCGTTTTCTGTCGAAACATATCGGCCGCCTGTCAGGTAGATATAGGCGGCGACGCCAATGACGATGGCGGGCAGGCAAAGCAGCAGGATGAAACGCAGCATGCCTCTGGAAAGTCTTCTCAAGCTCATATCCGTTACTCCGCCGCAGCCGTTGAGGCCGCGAGCGCTGTTGGCGCACTGGCGCTGACGATGCCGGACAACCGGGCGCGGACGGACGCCATTAATGTCATCAATGTCTCACGTTCATCAGGTGAAAGGTCGCTTAGCGCATCATCGACGATAGTGTCAGCAACGGCGCGCATTTGTGATTGTTGGCCTGTGGCTAGGTCTGTCGGAAAAACACGGCGGATGCGGCGATCATCGGGGTCTGGCTCTCGGCGGACCAGGCCGTTTTCTTCCAGGCGGTCAACAAGGCGGCCTGCGGTCGCCCGCTCCATCTCCATCATGTCTGCCAGCTCTGTTTGCGAGCAGCCGGGACGGCGGGCCAAGCGCGCCAGCACCATCCACTGCGCGCGGGTGACGCCGAGGGCGGAGACCTGCCGGTCAAACTCCGTTCGCATCAAGCGCGAAATATCAGCGGCGAGGAAGCCGACATGCCGGTCATCTTCAAATTTTGGCGCCATAAAGCTGCCTTCACGTGATTCGGTTCAAAGCTCAGGTTCGCGGTTATAGTGACGGCGCTTAATGTCGTCCACAACAATGTAGTGGCAGATAATGTAACTGAGGTTACTTTTTCGTGAGCGCGTCAGGCAGATACCATGCGGCCATCGCCAGCGACACACAGATCATCGCGCCAAACCCCACCTGATAGGAGCCATTGGCAGACAAAGCTGCGGAAAGCGCTTGGGGAAACATCATCGACCCCAGGAATGTCAACGCCAGGACGCCGCTGGTCGCCATGCCGACCTGGCCTGGCGGCGCCTGGCGGGCGACTTCCGTCAGCATCAGCCCATTCCATGCGATGACAGTCGCGCCCAAGCTTACGGCGACAGCGAATACTGCAAGCAGGTCCCATGAGCTTTCGATCATGATAAGCGCGACCATCGCGCCCGCCATCGCGACAGGCAGCAGCATGAGCAGAACTGCCGTTCGAAAATAGTCCGCCGCGCCGCCCCAGATGATCCGGCCGCCAATCGCTGTCAGGTTGGCGATCGCCAAGGCGCGCGCAGCGTCCTGATTAGAGAAGCCGTGCTTTGTTTCGAGATACACGACCATGAAAGAGGTCACTGTCACCTGCACGCCAGCGAAGGCCAGGCTTGCGCAGGCGATGCGACGGAGGCGGCGGACGGTCCACACCATGCCGAGCGCCAACCGGGCGCCCGCAAAGCCAATGCGCGCCTCTGGGCTGCGATCAACATCCAGCGTCGCCACGGCGAGACCAATCAGGATGGCCGCGATCCAGCAGATGATCGCAATGATGATGATTGTCGCCTGCCAGCCATAGATCGCGTTTAGAATAGGCAGCGAGATGCCCGCGAGCGCATAGCCCATAGGTACGCCCGTTTGTTTGATCGACATAACGAGGCCCAGCCGATGCGGCGGCGCCCATCGCGAAAGCACAATGGAACTGGCGGGCGTCATCGGCCCGTAGCCTGCGCCGATGATCAACGCCGAGGCGATAAACGCCACGGGATGCCCGATTGCGGCCAGAGATATGCCAACGGCTGTCAGCAGCGCGCCGATCTGTACGGCCCGCACTCCGCCATGGCGCATCACCAGCCCGCCGCCGCCAAGCGTTGCGGTGGCGGAAGCGAGGAAGACAGTACCTGTATAGAAACCAATCAAGCTTGGCGGCAGGCCGGTATCGGCGGCGATGAACGTCGCGAGAACGGCCGGGGCCAGTTGTGCAGCGGCGCCGAGAGCCTGGCCGCTCATCGTGGCGGCGAGCGCTAGCCAGGTGCGGCTATCCCAGTGTTTTTGAACGCTATGTTGTTGAACGCTATCGCCGCCGCCTGCCGGGGTCACTCTTGTAGATGCCGGGTATCGGCGTGGCGGGCGCGCAAGGCATCCGCAGCCTTGCCGACAATTTTGGCGATACGGTCTGGCGCAAAGGCCGTTTGGCTGAGCGCGACGCCCATATCGAACACTTCATCATAGCGTTCAATCATGCCGTCCTTCAGCCGGAACCGGCTCATGCCCTCGAAAAGGATGCGCTCGCCCTCGGCGCCCGGCAACTTTGAAGCATAGGAGAAGGACCAATTGGCATAGCCAAGGCCGTGGCCTTCCAGTGGTTCGCGCATATCCCAGCGGAAGGCCTCAGCATCCCGCCAGAAATGATTGTCCAGCATATCCTGGATGGCGTCCCGGCCCGTGAATTCGCCATAGAATGTATCGTCATAGGCGCCATCTTCGGTGAAGAGCGACGCCAACGCCCGCCCATCGCCTGCTTCAACGGCGGCGGTGAACTTGGCCAGAATATCCGTGAACGCCATCGCTTTTAGCCGTGCAATTTGGCGCGAAGGAACGCTGTCATGGCGCCAAAGGCCTTCGCTGCATCGGGTCCGGTGATGCGGGCGCGTGCGAAGCCGTGGATCATCCGTTCTGCCCGGTAGTATCCAGTCTCGACGCCATAACCCATCAGCTTGGCGGCATAGATCAGCCCGTCGTCGATCAGCGGATCATATTCAGCCACCAGAACATAGGCAGGCGGCAGATTGGAGAGATCGGCGGCGGCCATGGGCGTCGCCAGCGGATCAGTGGAGTGGCCGGAGATCGCTTCGCCGAGATACATATCCCAGTAGCTCCGCATGTTGGATGTCGTCAGACCAGGCCCGTCCGCGTTCCGCCGATAGCTTTCGAACTCCAGCTTGTCCGTCAGGCATGGATAGACAAGGCCCTGGCAACGGAGCGCCGGGCCGCCATGGTCTCTGGCCCAGAGCGCCACTGCGGCGGCGAGATTACCGCCCGCACTGTCGCCGGATACGCCGATGCGGCTGGCGTCGATGCCATAATCGCCCGGGTTATGCGCAACATGCTCAAGCGCTGCGATGCAATCATTCAGGGGCGCCGGGTAGGGGTGTTCTGGCGCCAACCGGTAATCGACGCTGATGACGACGCTCCCGGTTTCATCCGCGAGGCCCCAGCCATTGGTGTCGCTGGTGTCGCAATCGCCTTTTACGAACCCGCCGCCGTGATAGTAGAGCAACGCGGGCTTCGCGCCGGCGCCTGCCGGGGTGTAGACCCGGATCGGCACGGCGTTGCCGTCACGACCAGTAATCATGCGGTTTTCGACCATCATGCCAGCAGGCGCCGGTACGGAATTGGCGCGGGCATATTCCGTCCAGATGCGGCGGTCTTCGGCGAGATTGGCGCCTGCAGGCAAGGCCTTGCGGGCGTCGATCAGGGGCTGCATGTCTGGGTGGAGATCAAAGCTCATGGCATATCCTCTTGTTTCGCCTGCTGTAATAATGCGGCTGGGTCTGCGGCGCCATAGGCATTGGCCGCCGCATCGTCGGTAACGTAGCCGTCCAGCAGATCCTCACCGATCGCAGCAGGATCCCGACCGCTGACATGGCCAAACCCGCCGGAGCCTGGCGTCACCATCTCGATGACAGATCCTGCCGGGGCGGCGAACGCGCCTTTGCTCGGTAGATCATGCGGCGCGGCGCCTGGCGTTGTTACGGTTACGGTGGCTGGAATGCCAGCCCCGCCGCCGGCAAGGCCAAATGGCGGCGATGTCATTCGCTCCATACAAAGCGCACCCGTCGCGTCAGCGCCTTCCAGCATCCGCCAGGTTCGCCGCGCGCCCGCGCCACCGCGATATTTGCCAGCGCCGCCAGAATTCGGCTCAATCTCGTAGCGCTCAACGCGGACAGGAAACGCCATCTCCAGCACTTCAACCGGCGTGTTCATGGTGTTCGAAATACCGCTGGCGACGACATTGATGCCGTCTTTATTCGGCCTAGCCCCAAACCCGCCTTTGACGGTTTCGTAGGAGACGTAGCGCCGCCCGGTTCGGGGATCGAGGCCGCCGAGCGTTAGCACCGCAGACGTGCCTTGGCTGCAGGCCATCACTTGATCCGGCATGAACTCGGCCAGCGCGCCCATCACCATATCCGCTGTCCGGTGGGACATCTCGTGGTTGGCATACACGACAGGTGCGGGGAATTCACAGTTCACGACCGTGCCTTTCGGCGCCGTCACTTTAATCGCGCGCCAGCACCCGGAATTTGGCGGGATCAGGCTATTCGGATCAATCGCTGTTTTCAGGCCGCAGAACACGCCGGACGCAGAGACAGAAAGCGGCGCATTCATTGGGCCAGCGACTTGCGCGTCCGTGCCGTCAAAATCTACCGTGATTTTGTCGCCAGATTTCTTGACGCGCATTCTGATCCAGAAGGGCGCATCTGACCCATCAGGATTGTCCGGCACGCCATCGCCATCACAGAAGTCTTCGAAATAGCCTTCGCCATCTGGCAAGTGTTTGAGCGCCGCCCGCATTAGCTTGTCAGAATACTTCATGACCTCGGCCATATAGGCGACAAGCCGTTCTGCGCCATAACGCTCCGCCAACGTGCGCAGCCGTTCAGCCGCTCTGAGCGTTGCGGCAAGCTGTGAGCCGAGATCGCCTTTGCGCTCGTCTGGTGTGCGCACATTCGCCAGGATGACAGCTTCCAGGGCTTCGTTCAGAACGCCTTTGTCGTAGAGCCGGACAGGCGG
The DNA here is from genome assembly GCA_038102935.1 of Alphaproteobacteria bacterium. Classification (GTDB taxonomy): domain Bacteria; phylum Pseudomonadota; class Alphaproteobacteria; order Bin95; family Bin95; genus VMCJ01. The sequence continues at coordinate 33,136 of JAYNYG010000036.1, forward strand.
CAAGCGAATGCCCTCGCCGTAGATTTCTGTGACGGCGCCATAACTGCCCGGCGTCGCAGAGCCGACATCCGGCCAATGCGCGCGCAGGCACGTGAAGCCCAGATGAACATCGCCGTAGAAGGCTGGGCGGACCACGTTCACATCCGGTAGATGGCTGCCGCCAAAGTATGGATCGTTGTGAATGAAGACGTCGCCTTCATGCACATCATCCCCAAATGCCTGGACGACGGCGCGCACGGCGTCCGGCATGGAACCCAGATGAATCGGCAAGTCCGGCCCTTGCGCCACCATATCGCCCGCGCGGTCAAACACGCCGCAGGAATAGTCGCCAGCGGATTTTAGGATGGGCGAGTAAGCCGTCTTCGCTAGCACCACCCGCATTTCCTCAGCGATTTTGTAGAGACTATTCTTGACGATTTCGAATGTCGCGGGATCGTTTTGGTTCGCGGCGGTCATGCGCTTGCTCCCGTGATGCGGATATAGCCGTCACTGTCCATTTCAGCCTGCCATCCGGGCGGCACAAGGATCGTGCTTTCCAGGGATTCGATCACGGCGGGGCCAAGCGCTGTGTGGCCAGCGGGCATGCGGGCGCGGTCGAGGATTTCAGCTTCTAAGGTTTCGCCACGGAAAAGTACGGACCTTCGGGCTTTTGCCGGGTTAGCCCCGGCCTGCGGTTCTTGCCGGATGGCGAGCGCTGGAATTTTGCCAACGGCGGAAACCCGCAGACTGACGATTTGGACCGGCTCGCCGCGATTGTCATGGCCGTAGGTTTGGCGGTGACGGTCATGGAATGCCTCTGCGGCTTCCGCAAGCGCTGCGGCGTCAAACGCTGCGGCGGCGGGCACGCTGAGTTCGTATGACTGCCGTTCATAGCGGGCATCCATGGTGCGATGGAATACCCGGCGTTCGGGCGGCGTTCCGGCGCGGTCGAGCATGGCCGCACCCTCTGCTTCTAGTTCGGCGAATGCGGCATCCATGGCGGCCGGGTCCGCCGTATCTGTCGTGACATATACGGTGCGCACATAGTCTCGCTGCAGATCGGACCCGACAAGGCCAAGCGCTGAGAAAGCGCCTGGGATCGGCGGGCAGATTACCTCCGCCATGCCAAGTTCATCTGCAAGCGCAACGGCATGCAGCGGCCCAGCCCCGCCAAATGCGGCGAGTGTGAAATCGCGCGGATCATGTCCACGTTCAACGGATACGATTTTGAGCGCCTCAGCCATCGAGTTATTAACGATGTCAATTACGGCTGCCGCAGCGGCACGCGTATCGATGCCGAGCGGTTCCGCCAATTTTTGCTTGATGGCGATTTCTGCCGCAGCAAAGTCGATCTCCATTTCGCCCGCCAATAACGAGCCGCTGTCGAGATAGCCCAGGAGTAGGTTGCAGTCGGTAACCGTCGGTTCTGTCCCGCCACGACCATAGCAAACCGGCCCCGGCTCTGCGCCAGCGCTGCCAGGCCCAACGCGCAGGCCGCCCGCTGCATCTACCCAGGCGATGGACCCGCCGCCGGCAGAGACTTCAGCCAAATCGATTACCGGCACGCGGATCGGGTGGCCGGTGCCGTTCATCCAGCGATTGGCGCTCGCGCCGCCGCCAACTTCGTATTCAGGCGTCGTTTCATACTTACCGTCTTGGATCAGGCTGGCTTTGGCGGTGGTGCCGCCCATGTCGAAGGAGAGTAGGTTCGGCCGTCCGCATTGCGCCGCCGCCAACGCTGCGGCGACGACGCCCGCCGCCGGTCCAGACTCGACGGCCATGGCGGGCATTGCAACGCCCTCAGCCGCCTCAAACACGCCGCCATTGGAGCCCATGACATACATGCGCGGCAGCCCAAGCGCTTCCGTCGCTTGCACCAACCGGTCCAGATATGACGCCAGGATTGGGCCGACATAGGCGCAAACGGCAGTGGTGGAGGCGCGCTCAAATTCTTTGATTTCGGGCAAAATTTCAGAGGAGAGATATACGGGCACGCCCGGCAATCCGGCGCGCAGTCGCTGGCCAAGGCGCTGTTCATGTTCTGGGTTCAGGAAGCTGAACAGCAGGGATACCGCGACGGCTTCTACTTTGTCTGCTTTCAGTGCTGCGATCAGGTCATCGATTTCGGCATCGGCCAGCGGCGTTACAATATCGCCGTCGGCGCCGATGCGCTCTGTAATTTCAAAGCGGCGGCGGCGGGGGGCGAGAACGGCGGGGGCGTCCTGGAATAGGTCGTATAGGTCAGGGCGGGCGGAGCGGCGGAGTTCCAACACATCCCGGAACCCGCGCGTCATGATCACGGCGGCGCGGGCGCCTTTTTCTTCCAGCAAAGCATTGGTGACGACAGTCGTCGCATGGGCCAGCAGGCCAACCTTATCCGCCTCGACCCCATACCGCTCCATAGCTTGCGCTAAGGCGGAGAGCACGCCAGCGGCGAAATCCTGCGGCGTCGTCGGCGCTTTGGCGACGCCGATTTCGCCCGTCGCGTCATCCACAAGCGCTACATCCGTAAACGTCCCGCCAATATCCACGCCAATCCGCCAGGCCATCCGCATCCTCCGATGTATAGGGTCAAGGAATGCTAGGCGGAATTTGGGACCAGCGCCAATGCTTGGCCTCCGCTGCCACATCGGGCAAATTGCCTTAATGCATTTGGAGGGTTCGTGTTGAGTAAGCGCATCGCCGTTATTGGGGCCGGGGCCGCCGGGATTTGTTCGGCGAAATATCTGAAAGCCGCTGGCTTTGACGTGACGGTCTACGAGATCGGGTCAGAGATTGGCGGGATGTGGCGGTATAAGAACGATAACGGCCTTTCGAACGCCTATCGCACGTTGCACATCAACACATCCCGCAATGTCACGCGCTTCCACGACCTTGATTTTGACGATGGCGTGCAGGCGTTTCCTGACCACTTCGACATGCATCGTTATTTGGTGAAATACGCCCGGCATTTTGGCGTCGATGCGCTCATTCGTTTCAATGCGCCCGTGCAGCGCATTGCGCCAGCGTTCGATCCGACAAAAGACGAGGCGCCGCTATGGACTGTCGAGACGGACACGGGCGCCGAGACATATGACGCCGTGCTCTGCGCCACCGGCCATCTCTCTAAGCCCCGCCATGTGCCAATGTTTGAGCAAGGCTTCGGCGGCGAATATCTGCATAGTTTCTACTATCGCCAGCCGGAAGATTATGTGGGCAAGCGGATTTGCGTGATTGGTGTTGGCAATAGCGCCTGCGATATCGCAAGCGATGTGTGCGTGACCTCCAAACGGACGGTGCTTGTTGCGCGATCAACGCCGATCATTCTGCCAAAGCTGATGTTCGGGCGCCCATTCACTGAAATCACCCGCAAGATTCAGCGGCCATGGATTCCGGCAGGCATTCGTCGTCGGATGACACGCTTTCTGGCCTATGTCGCCCACGGTGATCTGACGAAACTTGGGTTCCGTTCGCCTTCCGCAGAACGCCTGCATGTCACCTCCAACGGCACAATCGTGAATGACATTGCCTATAGCAGGGTGGACTTGAAGCAGGATATTCAACGGATCGACGGTCAGACCATCCATTTCAGTGATGGAACGTCAGACGCGTTCGACACGTTGATCGCAGCAACTGGATACAAGTGCGATCTGCCGTTCCTGGCGGACAGGCTTGTGACCGGTGATCCTGAGCAGAACCAGCTCGATCTATACAAGCGCATTGTCCCGCCGGAATGGCCGGGGCTATACATGATCGGCTTTTTCAATACGGATACAGCGCTGAATATGGTGTTCGAGCATCAGGCGCGTTGGGTGCGGGACATCATTGCCGGCAAAGTCCAATTGCCGCCAGTCAGAGAGATGCGCCAGGATGTTGAAGCGAAAGCGCATTGGGTGAAATCACACTTCAAGCAAACGCCCCGTCATGGCATTGAGGAAGAGCATGTGCCGTATCTGGCGGAGCTTAAGAAAGCAGGCGCGCCAGCTGCATAATCAACGGGAGAATTGAGACATGACCGGACTTCTTGAAGGCCACTTGGCATTCGTCACCGGCGGCGGCTCCGGCATCGGTCAGGGCATCGCAGAGGGCTATGCCCGCGAAGGCGCCCGCGTGATCGCGGCGGACGTCAACTTGGCGGGGGCGGAAGAAACCGCACAGATCATTAAAGAGGCAGGCGGCGACGCCTGCGCCATGCAGCTCGACGTGACGGACCTGCAGGGTGTGCAGTCCATGGCGCGGAAGATCGAGGCTGAGATTGCGCCCGTATCCATCTTAGTCAACAACGCCGGCATTGTCCGCCGCGCGACCATCGATAGCGGCACGGCGATCGATGACTGGAATGACACGGTCGCCGTCAACATCACTGGCCTCTTCAACTGCGTGCATTCCTTCCAGGACCAGCTGAAAGCGACCAAGGGTCGGGTGATCAATATCGGCTCAATCCAAAGCTTTGTGCATACGCCGAACTCCGTCGCCTACACGACCTCCAAGGGCGCGGTGAAGAATTTCACCATCGGCATGGCGGCGGAATTGGCGCCCCATGGCGTGCGCGTGAACGCCATCGGCCCCGGCCTCATTTTCACGCCATTGAACGAAGCTGGCATCCAGCAGCAGCCCGAGATGCTGGAACGTTTCATGCGCCACATCCCCATGGGCCGCCCTGGCAAACCGGAAGACATTGTCGGCCCGGCAATCTTCCTCGCAAGCGACCTCTCCCAATACGTCACCGGCGCGCTCATTCCGAGTGACGGCGGCTATCTGACTGTTTGAGGAGGCGCATTTTCCGTGCAGCAGATATTTATCATCCTTGGACTGGTTGCATTCTTCGCTGGCTTCATCTGGATGTGGCGACGGTCGATCCAGCGGGTTGAGGATACGCAACCACCACCCGCTCCACGCCCAATCGAAGAGACGCCAGAATATAAGAAGGTTCAGGCTGGCGGATTCCGCGCCTGGACGTTCGAGCAGACGCTAGAGCCTTTGTCATCGGAGCAACAGCCAGGCGATGAAGCCAACAGCGCCTGGGCGAACGATCCGTTACTCAACGAGCTTAGAAGGTTGGACCAAGTCGAGGGCAAGCCTTCCGGATATGATATCAGCCCAGACGGCGCTGAACTCTTAGTCCTCCATGGGGATGATTGCGCGACATTGTTCGATATCGCCAGCGGCAAAGCCGTAAAATCCTGGACGAACATTACACCGCCTGAATGGCGCGGCGCTGGCGGCGAGGTGACCGCCTTGTCCTGCGCAGGCCGGCGGATGATCATATGTGTCGGAGAGTATCCGGGCGAAGTGGTCTCAATTGAATTGGAAGCAGGCGAGGCCCGCCTTTTGGAGGATATCGGCGATGAATACGGTGAGGCCACCGTGATTACCGCAATGATTTCTGGCGACGGGCGCTATGCCGTGCATTTCATGGTTTACTCAAAAGGCCATTCCGTTTTTGATCTTGAACTGCAATCGTCCTGGGTTTCGGCGACTTTATTCTGGTGGCTGACGGTTCAGAGCCTCGTGCTGCTATTTCCAGTGATGGCTCCGTCTTCGTCGTTGAAGGTATTTATGGTTTGGCCTTGGCGCGGCTTGGTCGCCCCCCTTCGCCATCGACTGAAAGTCCTGAACATTGGCCGTCCTATGGCGAAGAGAATGAATCGCTGTGCGAAGACGTTTCGGACGCGATGCGGTTCAGTCCCGACAACAACCATCTCGTCATTGTGGGCGATGAAGGTAAGATCACGATCTGTGAGCTTAAATCCGGCGAAACCGTTGTGCACACTGCGCTGATGGAGATTGCGGCGAAAGACGCAGCGGCCAAGCAAGCGGCTGCGGGCGACGAAAACTCAGAGGCACTGGCGGACATCTTCTTCGAAAATGTCGTTTTCATGCCTGATGGCGAGCATATCGTTGCTCAAAGCTATCGGCCTTATAGCGAACTCTTCAAAATCAACCTTTCGACCGGCGCGATTGCTGGACGGTACAGGTTGCCAGATGCGATTGGATGCTCTCTCTCGCCCAATGGCGCGTTCGCCCTGCTTTCGTCGGGCAAAGCCGATTTTCGTATCCTGCCGCTTGGTCCATTTCCTGAATGACGCTCGCCCCAATGTCGCTGAATGGCGAGCCAGTCCAGTTGACGCCAGAAGGCGCGCTGTTCTTGCCAGCGTGCCGCACGCTCGTCGTGGCGGATTTGCATTTTGAAAAGGGGTCGGCGATGGCGGTTCGGGGGCGGAGGCTGGCGCCGCCTTATGACACGACAGCGACGCTTGATCGTCTGCAGCGGCTCATGCGGAGGATGCAGCCCACTAGCGTCATTGCGCTTGGTGATAGTTTTCATGATGGCGCTGGGCCATTCCGGCTAGCTAATGCTGAAGCGCGGCGAATTCAGGCGATGACCAAAGCTGTCGATTGGGTGTGGATCGCTGGCAATCACGATCCCGATCCGCCCGCAGCGCTTGGCGGGACGGCGGCGGCAGAGCTTTTGGCGGGCAAACTCTTGTTCCGTCACGAGCCGCGTTCTGGCCCGCGCCCAGGCGAAGTGGCTGGGCATCTACACCCGAAAGCGGCGGTATCGACGACAGCGCGGCGGATTAGCGGGTTTTGCTTCGTGACAGACGGCCAGAGGATTATCCTGCCAGCGTTCGGCGCTTATACAGGCGGGTTGGATGTGCATGCGCCAGCGATCCGGAGCTTATTCAAGCGTGGCCTTAAAGTGTTCATGCTTGGGCGGGAGCGGCTCTATCAATTTCCGATGAGCCGTCTCAGCAAACCACGTAGCGCCAGCGCCCCTGTAGATAACCTCAAGCTTTAGATTTGCGGCGCGGGGCTGCATCCGCTATCACCGACCGCAATATATTGTGTTTTAAGAATGGCCCAAGCGCATGACAGCGACCGCGTGGATCCTTAACGGCCCCAATCTGAACATGCTTGGCGTCCGCCAGCCGGAGATATACGGCTATGCGACGCTGGCTGATGTCGAAGCCATGTGCCGCCAGAAGGGCCTGGCGCTCGGTATGGACGTCGAGTTCCGGCAATCCAATCATGAAGGCGACCTGATCACCTGGGTGCAGGAAGCTAGGGATGTTGCGGCAGGCGTCATCATCAATGGCGCTGGATTAACACACACATCCGTTGCGCTGATGGATGCGCTTATGTTGATTGAGGCGCCAGTGATTGAGGTGCATCTCTCCAATATTCACAAGCGTGAGGCGTTCCGCCATCACAGCTATATCTCGAAGGCCGCAACCGGTTCTATTGCGGGCTTCGGGCCAAACACCTATGTCCTGGCGATGGATGCGCTGGCCAGCCTAATCGGCGGCGATGCGCCTGAGGGAAGGATCACCGCATGAGCGGCTTTGACGTAAACGTAGAGGCCGTGGCGGCGCTCGCGAGCATTCTGGAAGACAAAGGCCTCGGCGAGATCGAGTATAAGGACGGCGATAGCGTCATCCGCCTAACGAAAGCTGGACCTGCCGCCATTGCGGTCGCCGCGCCAGCGCCTGCTGCGGTTGCCGCCGCGCCTGCCGCCGCAGCGCCCCCACCGGAAGCCAAGCCAGAGCCGCAATCTGCTGGGGCGGTGACCTCGCCAATGGTTGGGACGGTCTATCTGCAATCCGGGCCGGGCGAGCCGCATTTCGTGAAAGCGGGAGACCGGGTGAAGGCTGGCGATGTGCTGCTCATCATTGAAGCCATGAAGGTGATGAACCAGATCACGGCGGCCCAATCCGGCGTTGTTCAGGCGATCCATGTGGAGAACGCGCAGCCGGTGGAATTCGGCGAAGTGCTGATGGTGGTCGAATGATCAGCGGGCTGGCACTGGCGGGCGCAACGTAATGTTCCAGAAAATACTCATCGCCAACCGGGGCGAGATTGCGCTCCGCATCATCCGCGCCTGCCGCGAGATGGGGATTGGCACGGTTGCGATCCACTCAACGGCGGACGCTGAAGCCATGCATGTGCGCATGGCGGACGAAAGCGTATGTGTTGGCCCGCCTGCGGCCCGCGATAGCTATCTGAATGTCCCTGCGATTTTGACAGCGGCAGAGATCACCGGCGCTGAAGCGGTGCATCCGGGCCTCGGCTTTCTGGCGGAAAACGCCAGGTTCGCGCAAATCGTCGAAGACCATGGAAAGGTCTTCATCGGCCCGACGCCTGAGCAGATTGACATGCTCGGCGACAAAATTCAGGCGAAGCGTGCTGCGGAAGCTGCGGGGCTGCCGATTGTTCCGGGCGGCGTCGATCTGATCCCGAATGCTGAAGCGGCGGTCGAGGCTGCGGAGCTTGCTGGATATCCTGTGCTGATCAAGGCAGCGGCGGGCGGCGGCGGTCGTGGTATGCAGCGGGTTGAGCGGGCAGAGAATTTAGCGCGCGCCTATGAGGTCGCCTCCAGTGAGGCTGAAGCCGCGTTTGGCGATGGTTCTGTATATGTAGAGAAAGCGATTGATCGGCCGCGCCACATCGAAGTGCAGGTGCTGGCTGACGGCGAAGGCCACGCGATCCATTTGGGCGAGCGAGACTGCACCGTACAGCGCCGTTTCCAGAAGGTGATTGAAGAAGCGCCGTCGCCGGTGCTGACGCCTGAAGAACGGGCGTATATTGGCGAGCATGGCGCTGCGCTCGCCCGCAACATCAACTATCGTGGCGCAGGCACGGTCGAGTTCCTGTATGCGAATGGTGAGTTCTATTTCATCGAGATGAACACCCGCCTGCAGGTGGAGCATCCCGTAACGGAGCTTATCACTGGCATTGATATCGTTGAGCAGCAGCTCAAGATCGCGGCGGGTGAGGGGCTTCCGCTCCAGCAAAGCGATATCGAGTTCCGCGGTCATGCGATTGAAGCGCGGGTGAATGCAGAAGACCCAGAACGGTTCATTCCAAGCCCCGGAACGGTTGAGCGCTATCATCCGCCAGGCGGGTCTGGCGTTCGGGTAGATAGCCATATGTTTCAAGGCGCCAAGGTGCCGCCGCATTATGACAGCTTGGTCGCGAAGCTGATTGTGTATGGCGCGGATCGGGAAGCCTGCCGCGCCAGGATGCGCCGGGCGCTGCATGAATACGTGATCGACGGGATCGCAACGAACCTGCCACTGCATGCGCGCATTATCGATTCGCAGGACTTCATCGATAGCGCAATTGACGTTGTCTGGCTTGAACGTTGGTTGAACAGCCAATAGCCAGCGATTGCGCCCAAGAATGCTTGACCGGGCTGCGCTTAAACCGTATAAGCGTCGCTCAACTTTGATTCACTCCAGCTTTGATTAGGAATTCGCCATGGCTCGCAAATGCGCCATCAGCGGCAAAGGCGTTATGGTCGGCAACAACGTCAGCCACGCCAATAACAAAACCAAGCGGACCTTCCGCCCGAACGTGCAGAACGCAACACTGTTCTCTGACGTGCTCGGCGTGAAGGTGCGCCTGAAGCTTACGGCCCAAGGCTTGCGGACGATTGAGCATAATGGGGGCCTCGACTCCTACCTGCTCAACACTGGCGCTTCCCGCCTGACGGACGACGCGGTCAAGCTGAAGCGCCGCATTGAGCGCTCCAAGGCTCGCGCAGACGCGAAAGCCGCCGCTTAAGGCAGTCCGGCGTATCGGCAAAATATCAGGCGGCGGACTACAAGGTCCGCCGCCTTTTTGCGTTGTGCTTTCACTGAGGTACTAGAGCCTTTTCGCCCGCAATTGAGTCATTTCGCCAGCCCTAGCGCCCCGCTCGCGATGCCCCCCGCATCGCAGCGCGAACGGCTTCTAGCCAGCGGGGCGCTAGGGCTGGCGAAATGACTCAATTGCGGGCGAAAAGGCTCTAGCTGAAAACGTCCGCGAGTTCCTGCACGCTTGCGCCTTCTTTGGCGATGCGGAGCTGCACAAAGGTATGGGCTGTAACGATGGCGTTGAATACGCCGACGATAACGCCAACGACGGTGAGACCGATCAGGACTCCAGTTTCGCCTGAAACGCCTGGCGCCATTGCTTCAAAGGCGAAGACCGAGCCCATTGTCAGGCCAATGGCGGCGACCAGAAGGATCAGCACCAAGCCAAAGATCGGCCATCGATAGCCGCGCGTCAGCTCTGAGCTTCTAGAGTAGCATGCGCCTAGTCCAAGGTTTTCAACAACGATCGCCGGAACAATCACGAACAAGCATGTCATGATGTAGAGTCCGGGGATGACGAACAGCGCCAGACCCAAAGCCATGAGCAATCCGAACACGATGCTGGCGAGGATGACAGTGACTATTCGCGGAGTCACAGCCGAAAGTGTTTGGCCCAATGTGACCTGCCGACCACTGGCGCGCATCACAACCTCATAGGTCGCGATGCTGGCGAAAATGCTGGCGCAAATCGTATCAACGATGTTTTGCGCTAACTCTGCGCCGGCGCCTAATGCTCCTGAGCCCGTGAGCGCTAGCAGCAAGAACAGCGGCGTGTAGCAGAGCAGCGCTAAGGGCACAAAATGAACGAAGCGGCTGAGGAATGTGTCGAAGCTGGCGCTTAACACGCCGCCAAGCGAAAAGGCCCCGCGATTTTCATCCATCTCTACGTCTCCTGCTTTAGCGATGCTGCCTGCTCAATCGTGTCCGTATGGACAGTGGCTAAGAGAAAATCGATGCGAGCTGTTTCACATCCGTCCCTTCTTTGGCCAATTTCAGCTGTACGTAGGAATAGGCGACCGCGAGCGAGCTCAGGATGCCGAAGATCGCATAGCTTACATAGTTCAACAGGGTGACGAGCAGTGGGTCTTGTGCAATCGCCTGGATCAGGATGGCTGGAATGCTCATCGCCATCTGCACGCCCGCCAAGATCAAAAAGAACACTAACACAAGGCCAAGCACGCGCCAGCGGAAGCCCTTCGTCAACTGCGCGCTGCGCTTCAGCGCCGTGAACGGATTGGCGCGCTCCATGATGACGACGGGGATCGTCACCCACAGGATTGTCAATAGAAACAGGCCTGGCAGGATCAATAAGATAAAGCCAGCATAGACGATGATTGTGAACAATATGCTCGCCAAGAGCACCGGCAGAACACGCGGCAACGTGGCGCTAATCGCATGGCCGATTGAAGGACGTGCGCCAGCTTCGTCGAGCACCACTTCATAAATAGCGATGGCTGCGAATACGCTGCCGCAGATCATCGGCAAGAGGAAGCCTAGAACCATCATGAAGGGGTCAATGCGCATTGCCTCCGCCATTTGCTCCGGCGTCGCGCCGGGTTGGCGGACAACCGTGAATTTCGAGGCCTGAATGTAGAAGATAAACGCGGCGGGCAGATAGCAGACCAATCCGAGCGGCATAAAATGGGTGAAACCGCGGAAGAACGCGGTAAACGTCCGTTGCAGGACATGCCCGATAGAGAAGGTCGCGACTATGCCTTCGGCTGGCTCCGCCATCATATTTCTCCTAACACCTGTTTGCGTTGGAATCCTAAGGGTTGTGTCCTGACTGTCAATCAAGGATGGAACATTGGCGGCGAAATGGGCCGCTTATTCAAATATATCCGCCAGTTCAGCGCCCGTGCGACCGTCTTTTAAGCGCCGCAGATGCAGAAATGAATAGGCTGCCGCCAGCCCGCCAAGCATGCCAAATACGGCTTGATTGAGTATGAGCGCCGCCATTGTGCTTATCATGTCCGCGCGTTGCTCTGCCTCAAATATCAGAGAGACCTCTGCACTGAGGTACTGAAATACGCCGCCGATAATGCGTTCTAGCAGAGCCGTTGACACGAAAAAGATAAGCACCACCCACAGAATATGCCAACGGTAGCCTCTGACTAAGCGATTGCTGCGCTGTATGGCTGTGAACTGGCCCCCATTTCGACCGGACAGTCGGCATAGCAAGGGAGGCTTAGGGATATCCCTAGGCACAGGCTTATGTGTCCATCATCAAATCATTTGGGATCAGATTGGGATCGTTTTAACGGAGGA
>JAYNYG010000087.1:0-10036 GCA_038102935.1 Alphaproteobacteria bacterium
GGCTAAATGTGAGGCAGCCCCGCCGCTCGGTCCCCTCGCCCCCCACAGGGGGGAGAGGGAACAGGGAGAGGGGGGAGGTCTGCAACGGGCCACGTCGCCGATCATACTGATGCACTGGTTATCTATAATCGGCAGGCTTCCCCCCTCTCCCGGCCTCTCCCCCCTATGGGGGGCGAGGAGGTATGAGTGAAGGCGCCGCGGTAGAGCGCCCAAAAAAACGTAAGTATTCCCCATGGCCGAACCGCCCATCATTGCGCTCCGCGGCGTGTCTCTCGGCTATGGCGCTAATCCGCTGTTCGAGGATGTTGAGCTCCAGCTCCTGCCCGGTGAGCGCGCGACGCTTGTCGGGCGGAATGGCTGCGGCAAGACCACGATCATGAAGCTGATGGCGGGGGCGTTGCAGCCGGATGCTGGCGAGCGCTTCCTACAGCCTGGAACGCGCGTCTCATATTTGCCGCAGGAACCACGTTTCGCAGAGAACGAAACCGCGTGGGATCACGTGGCCGCCGCAGACCCAAAGAACCCGCCAGACGATCACGAAATCGCCGCAGCGCTTGACCGCGTCGGCATGCCGGCCGGCCGGTATACCTCCGAACTCTCGGGCGGCGAGGCGCGCAAGGTTAGCCTCGCGCGCGCACTGGTGCGCCCGCCAGATGTGCTGCTGCTGGATGAGCCGACCAACCATCTGGACCTCAAGGCGATCCAGGAGCTGGAAGAATTTCTCCTGAGCTTCGGTGGCGCGGTCCTTGTCATCAGCCATGACCGCGCTTTTCTGGACGCCATCACGCAGCGCCTGTTCTGGCTAGAGCGCGGGATTCTCCGCACGGCGCAAAAGCGCTTCCGGGAATATGAGGCCTGGGCCGAAAGCATCTATGAGGAGGAAGCGAAGCAGGCCGAGCGGCTTGATACCAAGCTCGCCCAGGAAAAACGCTGGCTGCTGCGCGGCGTTACGGCCCGGCGGAAGCGAAACCAAGGGCGCTTGGCCAGGCTGGATGTGATGCGCGACCAGCGCTCGGCGCTCATTGGCAAGCCGCGCCGTCTTGATCTTCACATCAGTGAGGGCGAAGCCAAGTCGCGAATGGCGATTGAAGCGAAGGATATCTCCGCCGCCGTGCCTGCGCCAAACGGCAAGGGCGAGCGCGTGCTGTTTTCCAATTTCTCAACCCGCGTTCTCAAAGGCGACCGGATTGGCGTGCTGGGTCCCAATGGCGCCGGCAAAACAACGTTGATCCGCATGCTGACGGGCGACCTTCCGCCTGACAGTGGCCGGATCCGCATGGCCAAAACACTGAACGCCGCCTATTTCGACCAGAAGCGCGCCGGGCTTGATCCGGATGAATCGCTTTGGCGCACTATGTGTCCCGGCGGCGGCGATCAGGTGATGGTGCGTGGCGAACCGCGCCATGTCGTGGGGTATCTGAAAGATTTCAACTTCGATGTGGATCAGGTGCGCGGCCCGGTCAGCACGCTTTCCGGGGGGGAGCGCAACCGTTTGCTCCTGGCGAAACTGCTCGCCCGGCCAAGCGATCTCCTGGTGCTGGACGAACCGACCAACGACCTTGATATGGATACGCTTGATCTCTTGGAAGATGCGCTCGGCGATTTCCAAGGCACGCTGATCATTGTCAGCCATGACCGTGATTTCCTGGATCGCATGGTCGCCAGCATCATTGCGCTGGAAGGCGATGGTCACGCGCGGGAATTCATTGGCGGTTACAAAGATTACGTGCGCCAGCGGGGCGATAGGCTTGGGCTGACGAAACCGAAAGCCGCCAAAGCGCCGCCCGCGCCGCCGAAACCGCGCGCAGAGCGCCAGGGCCTCACCTTCAATGAGCAACATGCGCTGGATGAGTTGCCGAAAACAATCGCCAAACTGGAACAGGATATTGGCCGCATAGAGACAGCGCTCGCTGAGCCGGATGCCTATAGCCGCGACCCGGACAGGTATCACAAGCTGACAGCCTTCCTGAAAAAATCAGAGGCTGAGCTTGAAGAGTCCGAAGAACGCTGGCTGGCCTTGGCCGAAAAAGCTGAGGCCATGGAGGGCGCGGGGTGATCCAGCCCTATCCCTCGCCGAATTTTGATGACCGGCCAGAGGGTGCGCCGATTGATACGCTTATTCTTCACTACACCGGCATGCCGACGGGCGCCGAGGCGTTGGCGCGGCTGGCGGACCAGGAAGCCAAAGTCAGTGCGCATTACTGTGTGGATGAAGTCGGCACGGTGTTCAGTATGGTGGATGAGGCCAAGCGCGCCTGGCATGCGGGGCTTTCATTCTGGGCGGGCCAGCGGCGCTTGAATGATGTTTCTGTTGGCATTGAGATCATCAATACGGGCCATGCCCATGGCCTAAAACCGTATCCAGAGGCGCAGATCAGCGCGGTTATCGCGTTATCACGCGCGATTATTCAGCGTCACAATATTCCGCCACACCGCGTTCTGGCCCATAGCGATATTGCGCCACAGCGGAAGATTGATCCGGGCGAGCTTTTTCCTTGGGAGCGGCTGGCATCTGCCGGAATTGGGCTATGGCCTGATGCGGCAGCAGAGCGAGATTTCACGCAACGCCCGGAGGTCAGTGACGCACAATGCCTGCTGTCTCGTTGGGGCTATGAGGTTTTGGAAACCGGCGCCTTGGATATCCAAACGACGGCGGCAACAGCTGCATTCCAGCGGCGCTACCGTCCAAGCCGGGTCGATGGTGTGCTCGATGCCGAATGCGCCACGTTGCTTAACAGGCTGCTCGCGTTAGCGGCTCAATAATCCCACTTCAGGCGCGCGCCGACTTTTTGGGAGCCGTCCTGCTTCGATTCGCTTTCAACCGTCACATTGTCGAATAATTCCACCTCGACCACGACAGCGCCAGCCGCTTTTCCGCCGCCTTGACGCACGCCGACATAGATATCTTTGGTGATGTACTTCCCGGCCTCCACCGCAGGCGCGCCGTCCTCGCCGACATCAACGCGCAACGTATCGATGCCGACGGCCTTCCGCACTTCGGCCACTGGGTCAAACCCGCCACCGCCGCTTGCCAGGCTGGCGACAGCCGCCGCTAGCTGTAGCGATTCCGTAGCGGTCAGTGCGCCAGCGTTTTTGTTGAAGAGGAGGCGCGAGAGGATTTCATCGCGCGGCAGTTCCGGCGTGGACGACAGGATCAATTCTGGTTTCGCCGCCGGTCCCAAAAGCTGCACTTTGGCGACGAAATCATTGCCTTCATATTCCGCCACAATATCCAGCAGTGCATCGACCTTGCCGCTAGCGTCAGGGCTCAGCCGGACTTCGCCTTTTGAGATATCGAGCCGCTTGCCAAGCAGATCGAACGTACCGCGCCGCATCGTGATCAAGCCATTGATATCGGGCTGGGCCGCCGTTCCGCCGATGGTGACATCGCCGCCCCATTCGGATTCAAGCCCGCGCCCGCGCACGAAGGCCTGGCCCGGAATATTCACCGCGACATCTAGGTTGATCACAGGCCCGCCGGCGGCGCCATTGTCTTCGCCAATGTCCCGCCCCTCCGGCATTTCGCCGATCTCGGTGACGTGCAATTCTGGGATATCAACGGGCAGATTGTCGATCAACTCGATCTCTACTTTATCCGTCGTGATGCGGGCGACGACGTTGATCGCTTGCGCGCCGCCCTCCGCCTCTAGGGATCCGCTGGCGGTGGCCGCAATATCGTCGCGAGCGACGAGGCGGGCGTTTTTCAGGTTCGCGACGAACTTGAACGGGTATCCAGCCGCGGCATCCAGCGTCGCCTGCGCTTCCGCCGTAATGCTGCCGGGGCCGGCCTCGGCGGTGAATTGCTGGAGCGCGATGCGCGGGCCATTGGCGGTGACGGCGATCTGTTCGAAATTGAGCGATGTGCCAAATTCCAAATGCTCATAGCCGCCAGGGCCGAGTGTGATCTGGCCCTGAACATCAGGCGCGCCCATCGTCCCGCCGATGCGGACATCAACAGCGGCGTCGCCTGTAACCCGGTGATCGTCCAGCGGGGCCAGGGCCAGGATCGGCTCGACGGAGCCTTGCCAGGCGACAGCCAGCGCCAAGCGGGACGCGTCATTCGGCAAGGGCGGACCGCTGGCGTTTTGCCCCGTAGCGTTTTGACTGAGGCCGATCTCGCCTTTGATCGTTAGCGGCGTCGGGCCGAGGCCAGCGCCCGTCAAGTCAATCGATAGCGCACTCGGAATGAGGCCAAAACGCCCATCGATCTGCATGGCCGCGCCGCTTGGATCATCCGCCGCGCGCAAATCAGACGCCTTCAACACAATGGCGCCTTCTGGCGCTGAAAGCGTGCCGCTGATCTTGCCAGATGCCGCAATCTGGCCCAGCACTGGCAAGCCAGGGATAAATGCGCGCAGGGCCTGCAGATCAGCATTCGCTTGCTTTATATCGAGGCCGATACGTGATCCAGCGAGGTCAGCAGAGCCAGCGACTTGAATGGGCTTGGATGTCAGGTCCAGGCCCTGAACCGTCAAGCCAGATGGGCCTTGGACGACCAGCAACCCCGGCTCCAACCTGAATGGCGCTCCGGCGAACCCGCCTTTACCGCTGGCGAGTTGGAACCGGGTCTCGCCGTTTGCAAGCGCCAGTTTGCCCGCAATATCTGCAGATGCCTGATAACCTGCGGTTTTGCCTTTGAACGCAACGGTCACATCTGCGCCTGTCAGCGGTCCGTTCAGCGTCGCCGTGGCTTCGGTAAAATCCGCGCCATCCAGCTTGGCTTCGGTGACCGCGAGTTCTGCTTTGATGGCCGATGCGCCATCCACGCCGCCGCTGGCTTTGACTGTGACCTGCTTGGCGCTAATGCCTGCTGCAGCGATGTTCTTCAAATCAAGGTCTGCGTCTACTTGCTGGCCGCCTGCGCCGCCATAAAGCTTGATCACCCCGCCGCCCTGGCCGGATGCATCCTGGCCGAACGCTCGCCCAGCATCTGCCAGATTGGCGACATTCACGCGTAGCGTTCCCTCGGCAATGGTCGTGTTCAAATTCACGGCGAGATCACCACCAACCTCTGCGCCGGGCGCTTTGGCGGCAAGATCATTGAGGCTGAGCGTTTGGCCTTTCATTGCGAACCGGGTTCCCGCTTCTAATGGGCCATAGGCGGATGCGGCGGAGATATCCAGGCGTCCATTCGGCCCTGTCGCTAGGCCTTTGACTGTGGCTTTGACCTGCGCCGCTTGAAATTGCTGCCCTGCCGCAGCTAACGGCCGAAAGCGCAAATCTGCCGTGACGCCAGGATTGGTGAGCTTGCCGGATAGCTGGATATCGCCTGATGCAGCGCCGTCAATGGGCGCATTTACGATGCGCGCGATCCTCCCTAGGTCTGGCGCGCTAAGCTTGATGGCGCCGTCCAAGTCCTGCAGTCCAGGCCCGATTGTCACGGCGCCCGAAAGTGCGGCGCCAAGCGCCGTCGCGTTCAATCCGCGAAGCCTCAGGCCATCTGGGCCAAACCGCACATCGCCTGCCAACTTGCCTTGGCCATTGAGCGGCAGGCCGGAGAGCGGCGCCAATTCCGCGAAATTCAGAACATTCGCGGCGAATGCGCCTTCGAGAGCGCCGTTCAAATCCGCAGCGCCATCAAAGCGAGCTTCGGCGAGGCCCGCGCCCGTGATCGCTGCTTTGATCGGCAGCTTCGTAGCATTCGCATCATAGCGGCCGGAGGCATCGATGACCCAGCGGCGGCGACTGAGCTTGGTCAGCTGCGGATCGTCCAGCGTGATTTCTTTGAGCTCAATCCGAGCGGTCCAAGGGGCGCCAAGCTCGGTCGCCGCGAGGTCCGGCGTTGCCTGAAGCTTCAACCAAATATCCTGAGCAGCGACGGCGTTCATCGCCGCCCGGTTCGCAGATATCGTGGCCACTACAATCGGCTTTTCAACAGTGCCGGAAACTTCCGCTGTCATCGCTGGATTTTCAAGCTCTAGGCCCGGTGCGAATGGGGTGATCTTGCTGACGTCAATGGCGGCGGTGCGGAGGATGGCTTTAACGGCGCCCGTATCCGGCTCAAACCGGCCTTCGAGCGCAATGGCTGCGGGCGCGGCCTTTGCCGTAAATCGCTCAACAACGATGGTGCCAGTTTCCGTAACGCCTGCCGCCAGATCAACCGCCAACGTGTCGCCAACGGTTTCTAGAAGGTCTGCAGGCAGCAAGACGGCTGGGTGCAGGTCGCCCTTGACCGTCGTTTGGATCGCGTCACCGTTTCGGTTGAGCGTGATTGCAAGGTCAGCGAGCTGTGCAGCGCCGGTTCTGCCATCAAGCCGCCCCCGCCAAGACGATAGATCGCCGGCGCCAATGAGCGTCGCCTGCACGCCATCGGGCAAATCCAGGAGGTTCGATGCGAGCCCGCCTGCCGAATCATTGACCATAAGGTCGATGTCGAAGTGGTTGTCGGCAAGTCGGTATCCGCCTATGAGCGTGAGACTGCCGGGGCCGTCGAGCCGGTCGACGGCAAGATCAGCCTCTGCTGCGCCAGAAACATAGCGCGCATTGCCGGTGAGGTTCAGGCGGGCAGGGGTTCCGGCGACGGCTTCTGCAATCACAATTTCATTGATCGCGATGCGCTGCAGTTCGACGGAGATATTTGGCGGCTCATATGGTTCGCTGGGCGCCGCATCTGGGGGCGTTTGCTCAGAAGCAGGCTGGCGCGCGACGGTCACCTGATCTGCAGACAGGTTTTCAATCAGCACGGTTCGTGTCGCAAGCGCCCATGGCCGCCAGCGAAACTTAGCATTCTCGATAGTGAGCCAAGCGCCGTCTGGGTCTTGAACCTCAACGCGCGCCGCCGTCAGCGCGCCAAACGGGTCGCCGTCCAAGCCTGCTATCCGCACGCCTGCGGCTTCAGCTTGGCCAGCAATGAAATCCCGCCCGCTGTCACTCGCCAGCCAATACCGCCCGCCGATCAGCGCTGCGCCTATCAACAGCACGAGCGAAAGCGCGATAATCGCGAACCATTTCAGCGCGCGCAGCATCAGAATGCCTGCCCGATGCTGATGTAGAATTCGAACAAGTTATCCTGCTCGCGCGGGTTCAGCGGCGTTGCAATATCCAGGCGGAGCGGGCCGATGGGCGTGTAGTAGCGGAGGCCGAGACCGGCGGCGAAACGGAAATCTGTGAAGTCTGGAGTCGGATCTTCGAAGGCGGAGCCGCCGTCAATGAACGGAACGATGCCGATATCATCGGTGATCCGCCAGCGGACTTCGGTGCCGAATTCCAGGGATGAGCGGCCACCCTCGGGGTCATTGCCGCCGTCAAGTGGGCCGACTGATTGATGCTCAAACCCGCGGATGGACCCGCCGCCGCCAGTGTAGAGCCTGCGACTGGCGGGAATGAGGTCGCGCGCAGGTCCAAGGATGAATGCGGCGCGGCTACGGGCGGCGGCGATCAGCGTTTTGTCGCCGAGAATGTCATGATAGACGGAGCCGCCTGCGGCGAAAGTCATAAATAAATCAGTGTTATCCAGTGTCACCGCCGCTGGCTCCAGCTTGAAGTCTAGCTTGTAGCCTTTGGAGGTATCGAAGGGATCGTTGCTGCCGTCATATGTCGCGATCAGAGGGATGGCGGCTAGGATGTTTTGGGTCGTGACGGCGTTTTCGGTGGTTTCTAGCACTTCCAGAACGCCGGTCGCGGAGCCCTTCCAGCGTTTGCCGAATGAGCGCGTGACGCCAGACTCGGCGGAGATTTTCTGTTCTTCGTAGGTGTCCGTAATCTCGCGCGCGATTTCGCCGGCGACATGGACGCGTTGATCCAGGCGCTTCCAATTCGGGGCGGCCAATTCTGTGCGGAAGCTTTGCTCGATCTGGGCGGCTTTTAATGTCACGGTCAAATCTTCGTCTGACCCGAATATATTGCGGTGCACCCACTCGATATCGGCGCCCGCACCTTCTGTCGTCGAATAGTTCAGGCCAAGTGAGATCGTGCGCGGCTTGCGTTCTTTGGCGACGATGGTGACATCTAACTCGCCGGAAGGATCCGGAGCGTCATCCCAATTGATCTGAATGCCGTCAAACAGGCCTGTTTGATAGAGGCGGCGGCGGGCGGCGTCGATTTTCGATACGTCAAACAGGTCGCCCTGATCCAGATTGGCGACGCGTTTGACATATTTTTCCTTGGTCCGGTCAACGCCGGCGACGAAGGTCTGCCCGATATTGACGCGCGGGCCTTCGTGGATGTCCAAGACGACGGTTAGCGTTTTCTCGTCATGGTTCACAACTGCGCGGCGCTTGCCGGACTTAGCGAGAGGATAGCCCTTTTCCTTCAGTTTTCGCAGCAACAATGGCCCGGCTTCGACAATCTGCTCTGACGTCGCTGGTCCGCCCACAACGACGCCAAGCGCGCTAGGCTCCTTCAGCAAACCCGGCGCATCAGGTTTGTCGTAGTCGATACGATATTGGCCAAGCGTGTAGCGCGGGCCAGACGCAATATCGAAGCTGATCGCGACGGGCGATTGCGCGAAGTCGATTTTCTGTTCAACGGTATAGGCGTAGTAGCCGTCGGACTGTAGCGCCTTGCCGAACAACGCGACATCGCTTTCAACCCGGCGGATCAACGCCGCGCGGCTGAGCGGCGGTTCGGCCACTTTCCGCTGCAGGACGGAGATTTCGACGAGCTTCTTTTCCAGCTTTTTTTTGGGCGCGTTGTAGAAAACTTCGTAGGCATAGACTTTGGTCGGCGGTTTGGCGTTTGCTGGCTTATCAGATGGATCGCCGCGTTCGACTTCAGGCTCGCCCTTTGGCTCAGGTTCTCGCGGCTCTGGCTCCACAGCCAGCAACACACGGGGCGGCGGCGGAGGAGGGGCGGCGAGCGGCATGCGGTACGCGCTGCCGGGTTCGGATGTTTGGCGCGCGTCGATACCGTCAGCAGCAGCGGGGGCTGCAAGCATCACGGCTGAAAGACCGATCGTTAGGCGGAATTTGAGGCGCATGGGCGCTGGTGTATCAGGCCTGTTCCGGAATCAAAATCGGTTTCAACGCCGCGCCGGCTTTGATCGCTTCAAATCCCTCAACGGCGCGGTTGAGGGGCAGAACGGGGTCTGCTAGCATGGCGATATCAACGCGGCCTTCACTCAAGAGTTCCACGGACAAATCCCAATCCTGCCAAAGCCTTCGGCCATGCACGCCGTAGATAGAAACACCGGTCCGCAGGATGGCGTTGATATCCAGCGGGTGCGGGTCCTTCGGCCCTGCAACCAAGCGAATATCGCCCATACGCTCTGTCGCCGCGAGCACTGCGTCGAGGCCAGATGCGACGCCGGAATATTCAATGCCGACTTCGACGCCGAACCCGCCTGTCGCATCCAGCGCGGCTTTAGCGACATTGGTCTTGGAAGGGTCGATGATGAGGTCAGCGCCCATCTGCTCAGCCAGCTTTAGTCGTTTTAGGTTCGGATCGGCAGCGAATACGCGGCGGGCGCCGAGGGCGCGGGCTGCGGCGACAGTCATCAACCCGATTGGCCCACAGCCGTTTACAAGCACTGTCCGGCCTGAAACGCCGCCTTGGGCCATGCAAGAATGGACGGCAATGCCAAATGGCTCGATCATAGCGGCTAGATGGTCGTCCATACCGGTTGGTACGGGGCGAGCGATTTGCGCTGGAACGGCGACCCGTTCCGCGAAACCGCCGTCAATGCTGATGCCGGGATAACCCAGAAATTGGCAGAGATGCGCGTCGCCCCGGCGGCAGAACCTGCATTCACCGCAGAAGATATGGCTTTCCAGGCTAACCCTGTCGCCAACTTTGATATGCGTGACGCCGCTGCCCAAAGCTTCCACCACGCCTGTCGCCTCATGGCCGAGGATACGCGGCGGCGCGACCCTCGCTTGCATGCGGGGCGCCCAATCATAGATCGCCATATCCGTGCCGCAGATACCGGCTGCCGCAACGCGGATCAGCGCTTCGCCAGGGCCGGCTTCTGGTTCGGCTGCGTCGATCACGCCGACGCTGGCTTCAGCTTTCGCGAGTTTTGCGACTGCGCGCATGGGGGTGTTCCTTCAGATAGTAGCTGCATTGCGGCGCCCCCCTCACCCTGCCCTCTCCCCTCTGC
>JAYNYG010000088.1:0-9198 GCA_038102935.1 Alphaproteobacteria bacterium
TTCCGGCATGTCGCGCATACCGCCATCGGTTACGGCGGCCGCGATGCCGCGCATTCCTTTGAGGCGATGCGCCGGGCGCGATTGATGCGCAATTCTACTATGTCGTCTGGTTCATGCGCGAGCGCTGGGCGGGCGGCCCGGCCTTCCTGTCCGAATTCCCGCATTTGCTGCAGTGGGAAGACAACGTCCGCGCCATCGGCCATGGAACATCAACCGACATGACCCCAGAAGCCGCCATCGCCCGCGCCAAAGCGATGGAGCCAAGAGCGGCGTCAGGCGTAACGCCCCATGATCCCCAAGGCCTCACCGTCGGCCAAGCCGTCACCATCAGCCCAGACGTAAACGGCGGCGAACAACCTGTCGCCGGAAATATCCGCTTCGCCGATGCAGAAACCGTCACAATTGATCGAACGGCGGGGGATGTAGGCACAGTCAGTGTCCATTTCCCGCGTTCTGGCTACCGGGTGGACGTTGGTAGCTGAATAATGATGAGACAGAGCTTTAGTGTGGCTTGCTCTCCGAATGCTCGCTGGCGAATTGTTGTACCTTGTTTACCAATCCAGCCGTCGTATCTTTGATGGTTTCAGCAAGCCCGGCACAGTCAGTGCGGCTGGATTCAAGGTTCTTGATTAAAAGCGAACTGTAATCGTGGATAGCATTTAACGGCTGTTTCAAGCCAGTTGTTAGAAAGTCAGCCATTTGCGCCTGGGTCGCCGCCGAACGGGCGGCGGCATTCTTTGCAGATGATAATGCCGCGCCGCCTTCGGCAATCTGCCTATGGAGTTCAAGCTCGTGGACAATGATGCCTGCGAAGTCTTTCAGGATAGCCTCATCACGATCATCGAATTCGATACGAGGCTCGTAATCCATGAGGCACACTGAGCCAACATTAAATCCGTTAGCCAGCTCAATCGGCGCGCCGGCATAAAAGCGGAATGACGGGGGCCCAGTGACTTTTGGGCTCGCCTTGAATACAGGATGCGCAGTTAAATCATGGCAGACCAGTACGTCCTCTTTTAGGATGGTATGAGCGCAGATCGAGATATTCCTTGGCGCTTGGCGGGCATTCAGGCCAATGCAGGCTTTGAACCAAGTGCGGTCCGTATCAACGAATGAAATGCGGACAACAGGCATGCCGAAATGTGCCTTTACGAGGCGGGCGATCCTATCGAACCGTTCATCGTGGTCAGGGTCGAGAATATGTAGGTCATAGAGTGCGTTGATACGACCGGTTTCGTTCGCGGGCAGGGGAGCCGCCGTGGATGCTCTCTGTTCGATTGTGCCGTTATTCATCGCAACGCTAGCAATCTGTGATGTCATTGCACTTCTCCGCAGGGCGGATTTGGCTAGCACATCTATAGCCAATTCCAGGAAGCTTCGAGCGTGCCAGAAACACTCTAAGATCGTATAAAGAGTAATATCTCAGATGCTTCCTTACTTCCAAAATCTCGCACGAAGTCATCGCATCCGTTGCGCGTGAGCACCGTACCCCTAGACCGCCCCGCCGCACTCCTGCATAACGCGCGGGCCGTTAGTGGGTGAGCAAACTATGTCTGATGATACCGAGATTGAGCGGGAAGATTTTGTGCGGGATCAGGTGCGGGCGGACCTGGCTTCGGGCAAGCATGCGGGCGTGGTTACGCGCTTTCCGCCGGAGCCGAACGGCTTTCTGCATATTGGGCATGCGAAGTCGATCTGCCTGAATTTTGGCGTCGCGGAGGAGTTTGGCGGGCGGTGTCATCTCCGCTTTGACGACACCAACCCGGCCAAGGAAGAACAGGCCTTCATCGACGGCATTCAGGAAGATGTGCGCTGGCTCGGCTTCGAATGGGGCGACCATCTGCATTATGCGTCTGACTATTTTGAGCAGCTCTATGATTGGGCCGTCCATCTCATCAAGAATGGCGACGCCTATGTCTGCGATTTGTCGGCTGAGGACATGCGGGCCTATCGCGGCACGTTGACGGAAGCAGGCCGCCCAAGCCCTGGCCGCGAGAATTCGGTCGAGCATAATCTTGATATCTTCGGGCGCATGCGCGCCGGGGAATTCGCTGAGGGCAGCTATACGCTCCGCGCGCGGATTGATATGACGAGCGGCAATATGAACCTGCGTGATCCAGCCCTCTACCGGGTCAAGCATGCCGAGCATCCGCGCACCGGCGACGCGTGGAAAATCTACCCGACATATGATTTCGCGCACGGCCAGTCCGATGCGATGGAGGGCGTCACCCACTCCCTCTGCACCCTGGAATTCGCAGACCACCGGCCCCTGTATGAGTGGCTGCTGGAACGGGTGCCGGCCCCCGCAGCGCCGAAGCAATACGAGTTTGCACGCCTGAACATCACCTATTCCGTGCTCTCAAAACGCGTCCTCACGCGCCTTGTGACCGAAGGCCATGTGGCGGGATGGGATGACCCGCGCATGCCGACAATCCGCGGCATGCGACGGCGCGGCGTTCCGGCTGCGGCGTTGAAGGCGTTCATCAACCTGCTCGCCATCTCCCGGAGCGATTCAACGGTCGAAATGCAAATGCTCGACCACGCCATCCGCGAAAACCTGAACCACAATGCGGAACGTCGCATGGCGGTGCTGAAACCGCTGAAAGTCACCATCCGCAATTGGCCCGAAGGCCAGGTGGAAATGCTGGAAGCGCAGAACCACCCAGGCCGCCCCGAAATGGGAACGCGCATGGTCCCGTTCTCCGGCAGCCTCTATGTGGAGCAGGATGACTTCATGGAGGACCCGCCCCGGAAGTTCTTCCGTTTAGGCCCAGGCCGCGAAGTCCGCCTCCGCTTCGCCTATTTCATCACCTGCGAGGATTTCGTGAAGGATGCGGACGGCAATGTCGTCGAGTTGATTTGCACATATGACCCCGCCACCAAAGGCGGCAACGCGCCAGACGGTCGTAAGGTCAAAGGCACGATCCATTGGGTCTCCGCCGAACACGTGGCGGAGGCCAGCGCAGACCTCCTGAACCCGCTTTTTCTCTCCGAAAACCCATCGGCCAACGGCGACCCTATTGATGATCTAAACCCAGACTCCCTGGATCGCTTGGAAGGCTGCAAGCTGGAGCTATCCCTGGCGGAGGCCGAACCCGGCGCTGTCGTGCAGTTCGAACGTTTGGGCTATTTCAACCGGGACAGCGCAGACCCTGGCCGCTTTATCCGCACCATCGCGCTAAGGGATAGCTACGCCAAAGCGAAGTAGCGCAGAGGCGCCGCATCGTCCCATACTAGGGCGATGGATTTCTTTTTGGCCCTTGTCATGAACGGTCTCCTGTCCGGCTCAGTCTATGCGCTGGTGGGCATGGCGTTTGTCGTCGTGTACCGGGCGTCGCTGGTGCTGAACTTCTCGCTTGGCGAGTGGGTCAGCCTCGGCGCCAAATCCACGGGCGTTAGCGTGCAAGTCCTGGGCCTGCCGCTTATCCCTGCCGCCGCCGCTGCGATCGCGCTGATGGCGGCGCTGGCGATCGCTTTCAATCGCGCCGTCATCGCCAAGCTGATCGGGCGGCCTATCGTCGCCGTTGTGATGGCGACATTGGCTCTCGGTGTGTTGATGCGTGCAGGCGCGGCGCTGACGTTGACGGGCCTGCCATCCGCCATCCCCATTCCGTTTGAAGGCGCGCTTTGGGTTTGGGGGCCAGTGATCATCCCGCCGTCGCGGGTGCTCTCCAGCGGTGTCGCGCTGTTGCTGGTCGTGGCGATGATGGTGTTTTTCCGCGTGAGCCGCGCCGGGATCGCGATCCGGGCTGTGGCGGATGATGCGCAGGCGGCGACGGGCGCCGGCATCAGCATCACCCGCTATCTGGCTTTGGCCTGGGCGCTTTCTGCGGGGCTTTGCGTCGCGGGCGGCGTGCTCTGGAGCATTGATGGGCTTGGCGGGTTCGGCATGGGCTTGGTTTTGGCGAAAGTGCTGCCGGTCGTGGTGATCGGCGGGCTTACGAGTTTCCCTGGCACAATCGTCGGCGCTGTCATCGTCGGCCTCGCAGAAAGCTTGGCGGCGGGGTATTTGGACCCAGTGATCGGCACAGGATCCGCCGGGGTTGTTGCGGCGATGCTGGTGATCATCACATTATGGCTGCGCCCGGCAGGATTGTTTGGCGCGCATACGGTTTCGCGGGTTTAGGAGCAGAGCAGCATGAACAATGACAATTGGGGCGACCGGGCGCGGATCGGCATGTTCATCGTAAGCTCTGAGGCCGTGCCGGAAGCGGAATGGCAGGCGATAGCGCCCAAGGGCGTCTCCGTCCACGCCGCCCGCATTACAGCGCCAGCGCCCTGGGCGCCGTGGCGGCAGGACCAGAGCGGGGTTGACCTGGCGGATGATTTAGCGCGCGGCTGCCGCCAATTCGCGGACATGCAGCTTGAAGCCATCGTCATCGGTCACACGTCCAGCAGCGTCATCGGCGGCAAAGGCTGGGACGAAGCCGTCATCGCCGAAATGCGCACGATCCTTGGGCCAGACGTGCATGTGACGACCAATGGCGCAGATACCATCGCCGGGTTGATGGCCGTTGGCGCCAAGCGGCCTTTCATCGTGGCGCCAGCCTGGTTCAATGATAGCGCTATCCAGTCAGCGCTTGGTTACTATGGCGACTATGGTTTCGAGCCCGCTGGCGCCATGCGCTACGACCCAGGCGGCCATTGGCGCGATATTCCACCGGAAGAGTTATACGCGCGCGGCATGGGCTTCGCCCAGCGTATCAAGCCGTTATTCCAGCAGATTACGGATCAATGCCCGGATGACGCGGACGCTGTTTTCATCGCTGGGACGGGCTTCCGCTGTGTCGGGATCATCGAAGCGCTCGAAGGCGCGCTTGGTTGCCCGGTAGTGACTGCGAACCAGGCAAGCCTTTGGCGCTGCCTTAGGTTGTCCGGCGTTGATGATGCTGTTGAAAGCTACGGAAGGCTGCTGGCGGCGCCTTATGGGACGTCTTGAAAAGACGGCGTCTTGAGCTGAGTTCCAACGCCCTCTCGGCGTTTGCTCGCGCAAAAGCCTGCCGGTCTACTGAGAGGATTGTGGGGCTTCCGTCGTTTGCTGTGCAAACGTCGCTGGCGGCCCCCAAGGGAGTTTGTTCGAACTCCCGGCGTTTCGCGGAGCGAAACGCTTTGGCGGAGGGAGAGTCCGCCATATTACAGTTCAGGTGTGTTCAAGAATGTTCGCCATAATTCATATAACGCTTGGATTACATATGATAGTGAGTTCGTGTATGTCCGTTGCAATTCAATGCGGTTCGTCCTAAATCACTGCATAGTGTGGGGTCGATTGATGGGCTGATATTATGCTGACGGCGAGAAAAGTTGAGACTGCTAGAGCGGGACGGTATACCGACGGTCGGGGCTTGATGCTCTTTGTGAAGGCAAGTGGGGCACGGTCGTGGATCCTCCGTTTTCAGTCCAATGGGCGGAGGCGGGACATGGGCCTCGGTCCCTACCCCGAGGTGTCGCTTGCTGAAGCGAGAGAGTTGGCCTTAGCAGCGCGTCGGAAAATTCACGATGGCGTTGACCCAATTGCCGCCAAACCACGCCTGGCGCCAGCGCGATTCCGAGACCTAGCTCTAGCTCTGATCGACAGCAAACGTAGTGGTTGGAAGAATGCCAAGCACGCGGCGCAATGGACATCGACATTGGAGAAATATGCCTTCCCGGTTCTTGGTGATCGGGATATCAGGACAATTGAGACGGCCGATATAATGGCAGCGCTAACTCCGATCTGGTCGCAGAAGCCTGAGACTGCCAGTCGCGTCAGACAACGCATTGAAGCCGTGCTTGATTACGCTCGGGTTATCGGTGCCAGAACGGGCGACAATCCGGCTCGATGGCGCGGACATCTTGATCACCTGCTGCCCAAACCCGCCAGTGTCCGGCAGGTCAAGCATTTCGCCGCCCTTGATTATCGGGAATTGCCAGATTTCATGACAGCGTTGCGCATACGCGAAGGTGTCGCTGCGCGCGCGCTAGAGTTTGCCGTCCTAACTGCTGCAAGATCTGGTGAGGTTCGTGGTGCGCGCTGGTCAGAGATTGACGACGGTGTTTGGATTATCCCGGCCGAACGCACGAAAGCACGGAAAGAGCATCGCATCCCTGTGTCTACCGCCGCAGCCGCCACTCTTGGCGCGCCTGGTGATCCAGATACTCTTATCTTTCCCAGTCCAAACAACACCGCCAAGCCACTAAGCGATATGACGGTGACGGCTGTTCTGAAGCGAATGGGGCATGCGGTCACCGTTCACGGGTTTCGGTCTACCTTCCGTGACTGGGCAGGGGAGACGAGCGTTTTTCCACGCGAAGTCATAGAGGCAGCGCTGGCGCATCGTCTGAAAGACAAAGCGGAGGCCGCCTATGCCCGTGGCGACTTGTTCCAAAAACGGAAGGCCTTGATGCAGGCTTGGGCAGATTACGCCGGCGACTAAGTGACTCTGCCTACCAGGGATTGTCTTTTTGGGATTAACCTGGGAAGTCCGAAATTCATCGTCCGCATCGTCCGCAAGTGTGGACTCACATAATCTCGTGGCTGATGACAATACCGCGTTTGAACAGGATGTCCTCGACCTGGCGCAGCGACAGCGGATAGCGAACGTACATCATCACCGTGAGGCGGATCACCTCGGGCGAACTATTGAAGCAACGGAACGGGTTTCTCATCCAAGAAGGGTATGGATCGCCACTCACCGGCTCAAGTCAGATTGCTCTGACAATGCCATTCGAACGCGCTGATACGCAATTGCGACACGGCTCCCGGGTTATGCGCCCCACACATCGTCGTAGCGCGGGGTGCGATCGCTCCGAGCGAAATCCCTGTAAGTTCGGGTCGCTAAAGCGCTGGCCTTGTTCGCGCTGGAAAAAACCGCTGCCGTGATCAAGATGCCAGCAGCGAACAACAGATGCCCCACCATCAACTCGCCGTAATACATCCAGCTGCCGATTGAAGCGCAAAAAATCGCTGTCCACATACTGCTGAGATAAATCATAAGCTGAAATTTGTGTTGCGGACGTAATGTGCTCAGCGGGTTCGTCTTGGGATCCATGATCATCGCGTAAATGCCGTTCATAACTTTCTCCTTTGTTGGGTAGGTTTTCTTTTTACGTCTGCTTGCGGGAGATGGATCACCTTGGCCGGTATGGCACTCTGACGAAAATGCCGCAGAGTACGAACTACGCATATCGCTCATGCAGTTTTCGAGTGCTGGTCGCTATCAGGCTGCCGCAGTCAATCCACGCGTGATCTGTTGGAAGGACTCACGCGTAAAAATTAAGAGATTTTCACACGCGAATTGGATGCGAATATGATGTTTCAGAAAGATCGGCTTTCCGGCGCGCTGGTTCCGGATGGGTCTCTAGACCTTGCCGAGGTCAATCGGTTCAATGCCCGCGCGAAAGAATGGTGGGACCCTGCTGGCAAGTTCAAGGTAATCCACGCATTCAACCCGGTGCGTCGTGACTACGTGATTGATGCCATCGCCCGTCGACTTGGTCGAGACCCGGCGGCCTCAGGCGCGCTTGCGGGCGTCAGGCTTCTAGATATTGGATGCGGCGCCGGGGTTTTGGCGGAGCCGCTGGCAGCACGCGGGGCCGACGTGGTCGCGATTGACGCAAGCGCCGCCGGTCTCGACGCGGCGCGCCGTCATGCAAAAGCTGGAGGCCTCGATATCGATTATCGCCACTGCCTTGCCGGTGATCTGGCGAAAGCCGGCGAGACGTTCGACGTCGTGCTGAATATGGAAGTTATCGAGCATGTGGCGGATCAGCCATTGTTACTCCGTCAGAGCGCAGATTTATTAGCACCCGGTGGCCTCCTTCTCGTAGCTACGCTTAATCGCACGCCCAAGGCTTGGCTATTCGCGATTGTCGGCGCTGAGAATGTGCTGGGCTGGTTGCCAAAAGGCACCCACGCTTGGTCAAAATTTCTAAGGCCCGAGGAGGCGCTGGCGGAATTAGTGCCAGCTGGCCTAACCGAAATCGAGACGGTTGGCATCTCATTTGATTTGTTGCGTCGAGATTGGCGTCTTTCGAGCGATACTAGCGTGAACTACATGCTGCTGGCTGAACGGTCCGCAGAAGAGACGGGGGGCAGTTAGATGGACGCTGCCAGCGAAGTTACCAAAGCGCCCGCCTGCACCGTCTACTATGATGGAGCCTGTCCGCTTTGCCGACGCGAGATATCATTCTATCGCCAGCGCAAAGGTGCTGAGGCAGTACGCTGGGTTGATGTTGCTGAGGACGACGCCCCCAAGGTTCTTGGCCCTGGACTGGACGCCGAAACTGCCATGGCCCGGTTCCATGTGCGCGACGTAAACGGCAGATTATACTCTGGTGCCGCCGGGTTCGCAGTGCTCTGGTCGACGCTGCCGCAGTGGCGTTCGCTGGGCCGATTGGCGGCGTTGCCTCCAATTGGTTGGGTGCTTGAGCGGGCCTACACAGAATTCTTGAAAATCAGGCCGTGGCTACAAAGGCGAGCCGCTAGTCGCGGATGACACCAAACGGCATTGACACATTAATCGCGGCTAACCGGTTCGGGCGTTAGGATTGGATGATGCAGCCAATTTCATTCAAGCGCCATCGCTTTCCGCCGTCGGTGATCCTCCACGCGGTCTGGCTGTATACGCGCTTTAAGCTCTCATTCCACGTCGTCGAGGAGATGTTGGCCGGGTGGTGTCAGACCAATGACAAAGGGTCTCTGATCGACGCATCCGCGCGGCCTGTCAAGCAGCCAGTAGCCGCCACTCAGCCAGGGCGGCGGAGCGGTTTTGTTTGTAGATATCGCGGCTAACGAGATGGCGTTCGTGGTTGAAGTGATTGTGGACGGCGGCATGGGATGAGGCGAATTTCTGGAGGGTTTTGATATCCCGGAATCTAGCCATGGCTCCTTCCCGTCTTCGGAACGGTTGGCGTGAGTTTTCCGCCCGATTGTTCAGCTAGCGACCGCATCGCTGGCGGAGTTTGATCCGCCACGATGCCAAAATTAGGCGGTCGAGGAAGCCGTGAGAGAAGTTTAGTTCGTTGATAATGTCGGGCCAAGATTTGACTGAAAATGAGCGATAAAGCCCTGGCAGCCCCTTATTCCCTTGGTCAGCCCCCACTGAGTGGTCCGGGTGTAATGTTAGTGGATAGCCGGTCTCTGCTCTAGGGGCAGGACGGCCTCCGGGGCTGGCGGCCGCCAGCCCAAAGCGCTGTGTGGGCGCTCGCGGTTATAGTGCT
>JAYNYG010000037.1:0-3963 GCA_038102935.1 Alphaproteobacteria bacterium
GAGACCGTCCATGCACTAACATTACACCCGGACCACTCAGTGGGGGCTGACCAGGTGTGGGTGAAAGCCTGGGTTTTCGTAGTGTCCTCTACTCTGGCAGTGGATGTGCATCCAGATACGGCTGGTAGCTGTCTTCAACATCAATCCCGATGGAGGGGAGGATGCGGACTATGGCGCAGTAGAAGCCGATGGTGACGATCAGGTCTATGATGAGGTCGTGGGGGAGATGGGCTTCCAGGGCCTTGAAGGTGTCGGCGTGCATTTCGCCGCCATCCGCCGCCATTTCGCGGGCGGCTTTTAGGGCTAGGCGTTCTAGGGGGGAGAGATTTGTGGTCTCGCCTGCGGTTTCGGCTTTCAGGGCCTCAATATCCGCGTCTGTCAGGCCGAAGTCTTTGCCGATTTTGACGTGGTGGGACCATTCATAGGCGCTTTTGGCGAGCCAGCCGACTTGCAGGATCGCCAACTCCCGCACCCGCCCATCCAGCTTCGAGCCATGGCGGATATACCCGCCTAAGCCAGACATCGCCTTGGCCGCGCCCGGCGAATGCACCAGCGCGCGGAACAGGTTGATTGGCCGGTTCAGGAGGTGCTTGTGCTCCTCCGGCAGATCATCAGCGTCCAGGTAAGGTACGCGGGCCATGCGGAGGTCTCCTTAGGGTGCGAAAGGCGTTACGCGGTTTCAGCCAAGTATTTTGTTACGGCATCCAGCGCGCCGTCGCCATGGGGGACGCCCATGTGTTTCAGCGTGACGTCCAGGCCGCCTAATGCGCCCAGCAGCATGGGCTCGTTCATTTCGCCCATATGGCCGATGCGGAACGCCAAGCCTTTGAGGTCCGCCAATCCGCCGCCAAGGCTGACGTTGAATTTCTCGCGGGCGACGGTGCGGATCGCGTCCGGGTCTGTATCGCCGAGGGTGCGCACGCAGGTGACGGAGTTGGAGCGGGCGGCGGGGTCAATCGTGTTGAATTCCATCGCACCCCCTTCGGCCCACACGCCGACGGCCCGGCGCGCCGCTTCGCCCAAGCGCCCGTGGCGTGCGATAATGTTGTCGATGCCTTCCTCGCGGATTTTCTCCATGGTCCGCATCAAGCCCCAGACCATATGCATGGGCGCAGTGCCACAGAAGCGCCGGTACATTTCCAGCGCCATCCGGCTTTCCCAGGACCAGTATTCCCGGTTCGCCGTGCAGTTTTTGGATGCCTCCATGGCTTTAGGCCCCGCCGCCGTGAAGGACAGGCCGATGGGCATCATCAGGCCTTTTTGGGAGGCTGCGATAACGCAATCGACGCCCATTTCATCCATATTCAGCGTGTGACAGCCAAAGGAGGCGATGGCGTCCACCACCAGCAATGCGGGGTGACCGGCAGCATCCATAGCGGCGCGGATGGCGGTCAGGTCCGTGACGGAACCGGTGCCGGTCTCCACATGAACGATCAGCACGGCTTTGATCTTGCGCTCGGTATCCCGGCGGAGCGCATCTTCCACATGCTGGGGGTCGATCGCGCTCCGCCAGTCATTCGGAATTTCTTCCGCCGTAATGCCGAACGCTTTGATCATGTCCCGCCACACAACCGAAAACCGCCCCGTTTCCGGCACCAGCACATGGTCGCCGGGGGAAAGCAAGTTAACGATGGAGGCTTCCCATGCGCCATGGCCGTTGGCGATATAGGCGAAGACTTCGCCCGTGGTCGCGAACAGGTCCTTCAGGCCGCTGAACATCTCCGTCATCGTTTGGATGAATTCCGGCGTGGAGAAATCCTCCGCCGGGCGATGCATCGCGCTCAGGATATCATCCGGAATGTTGGTTGGGCCAGGGGTTTGCAGGAACATGCGGCCGGTCATGGGAGAGACCTCTCGTTGCGGGAGCTAGATTAAGAGCGGAGACGGCGCCACCAACCAGATTTTGGCGGGCCAGCGGGCTTCTCGGGTTCTGGCGCACGCTCGGGCGCGGCTTCGGTTGCTGTTGCAACAGGTTTTGGTTCAGGCTCAGGTTCTGCGGCCTCTGGCTCAGGCGATGGCTCAGCAATCGCCTCTGCTGTTGGCGCAAGTTCTGCAACCGGCGCCGAAGTCTGTGCTTCCGGCGGCGTAGGGGCGTCTGACGCTTCATCAGCAGGTTCTGCGGTTTCAGCGCTTGCTTCAGACGTCTCAGCCGCCGTCTGGTTTTCACCGTCGTTGTTCTTCCGACCACGTCCACGGCCACGACCCCGGCGACGGCGTTTGCGACCGCCGGATTCTTCGCCATCCTCGCCATCAGCTTTCGGCTGCGTATCTGCAATGTCGTTGGCTTCGGCGTCGCCATCAGCGTTCACGCCAGCTTCGGCATTCTCGTTGTTTTCGGCGTTGTCTTCATTCCGACCGCGACGACGACCGCCGCGGCGGCCCCGGCGACGGCGGTTGCCGCCATCTTCATCGCCTTCGTTTGAAGACTCAGCGGCGGCTTCTGGCGCTGCCGCTGTTTCAGCCTCGTCCTCTTCATCGCGTTTGCGGTTGCGACCGCCCCGACCACGGCGCCCGCCGCGACCTTCTTTCTCGCCACGATCATCTTTGTCACCGCCGCGCTTGTTGCGGCCACGGCCTCGGCCTCTGCCGCCATCACGACCGCCATCGCGGCTTTCATTGTCTTCCTGGCGCTCAGGCTTGGCCTCGGGCGCAGCTGCGATCACGCCGCCGCCTTCACCCTGGCGGATGATCTCGGCTTTCCGCTCATGGGGCGCCATTTTGTCATCCTGGTTGAACAACATGCGCACGCCGAAGCTCGTCTCAATACGATTGATTATGTCGCGCTTGTTATTCAGGATATAGAGAATGCAATCCGTCGCTGCCGTGACGGCGATATCGGCGCCGTCACCGCCTGCATTTGCAGCGTCCTCAGCGGCGCGCAGCACGCCAAGCGCGTTGCTTTCCAGCGTGCGCACACGGCCAAGGCCAGCGCAGCTTGGGCATTCATGGAAGCTCGTCTCGAACATGGATGGACGAAGGCGCTGGCGGGACATTTCCATCAAGCCGAGCGGGCTCATCCGGCCCACATGTACGCGCGCACGGTCAACCTTCAGTGCGTCTTTCAGCTTGCGCTCAACGGCGGCGTTGTTGCGGCGCTCGTCCATATCGATGAAGTCGATCACGACAATGCCGGCCAGCTCACGCAGGCGCAGTTGCCGCGCGACCTCCACGGCTGCTTCTTTGTTTGTGTTAAGCGCGGTTTCCTCAATATTCCGCTCACGAGTGGAACGGCCAGAGTTCACGTCAACGGCGACCAGCGCTTCGGTCTGGTTGATGACCAGATAGCCGCCAGAGGGCAGGCGCACGATGGGGTCAAACAGCGTTTCCAATCGGCCTTCGACGCCGTGCTTCTGGAAGAGCGGAGTGGTTTCTTTATAGGGCTGAACGCGTTTCGCATGGCTCGGCATTAGCGAGCGCATGAAATCCTTGGCCTCGCGGTATGCGCCGTCGCCCTGGACGGACACAGAATCAATGTCCCGCGTATAGAGATCCCGAATGGCGCGCTTCACCAGGCTTGCTTCTTCATAGATCAGCGCGGGCGCTGTCGATGTCAGCGTTCGTTCGCGAATTTCATCCCATAATCGAAGCAGGAACTCGTGGTCGCGCTTGATCTCGGCCTTGGTGCGGCTGATCCCGGCGGTACGGACGATCACGGCCATGCCCTGGGGCAGTTCCAGATCGTCGATGATGCCTTTCAGGCGCTTGCGATCTTTGACGTCGGTGATTTTGCGGGAAACGCCGCCGCCTTTGCCGGTGTTCGGCATCAGCACGCAATAGCGTCCGGCGAGCGAAATATAGGTCGTCATCGCAGCGCCCTTGCCGCCGCGCTCTTCCTTGGACACCTGCACCAGCATCACCTGGCCGCGTTTCACCACTTCCTGGATTTTGTAATGGCGGCGCGGCTGGGATTTCCGTGTGTTGCGACGTTTGCGCGGCGCACGGGCGGCGGGTTCAGCGTCGCCA
>JAYNYG010000037.1:4063-40988 GCA_038102935.1 Alphaproteobacteria bacterium
GTCGCCAGAAGCGTCATCGGCTTCGGCTTCGGGTTCCGTAACCGCTTCTGCCTCTACGACAGCCTCATCCGCTGGCGCGTTGTTTTCAGCGGTTGGTTCTTCAGGCGCGTCAGGCGTTTCGGCAGGGGCGGCGTCTTCTGCATCAGCTTCGACCGGAGCAGCTTCGGCGGTCTCTGGCGCACCATCGTCATCACGCTTTTCAATCTTGTCTTCAGTGTTTTCAGCAGACATGGCGATGGATTTGCCATCACTGTCGTTGTCGCTGTCATCGCCCTCTGCGACAGCTTCGGTCTCAGCGTCGGCGGCCTCGGCATCTGCGCCATCTTCGTCAGAAGACGCAGCATCTTCAGTTTCGACAGCAGCAGCGACCTCGGCTTCGGCCTCATCGGCGTCTTCTTGCGCATCTTCGTCATCGTCAGCGCTCGAAGCTTCATCCGTAACGTCTACGGCTTCCAGATCAATGACGTCCTCGTCATCATCTTCATCATCGACGTTATCTTCGCGCTCGGCGGCGGCGGCGGCGGCCAGCGCCTCGCGGTCCGCGACAGGGATGCGGTAGTAGTCTGGGTGAATTTCGTTGAAAGGCAGGAAGCCGTGGCGGTTGCCGCCATAGCTCACGAAAGCCGCTTGCAAGCTGGGCTCAACCCGCGTGACTTTCGCTAGATAGATATTGCCCTTCAGGGTGCGAAGGGAGGAGGATTCGAAGTCAAATTCTTCTAGGCCGTTAGGCCCTAGCACCACAACGCGCGTCTCTTCGGACTGCGCGGCGTCGATCAACATAGTCTTGGACATGGGGGATATTCTCCGTCGCGGGCCCATCAGGCCGGCGCGGGCGTCCAAGAACAGCAGGGGCCGAGCGTGGCTCCCGCGGTTCAAACTGTATGAAAGAGCGCAATTCTAGGGGCGCAGGGCGAAACCGCCGTAACGCAGATTGCTGGTATGGCCGAACCCCAACGTCTCGGGCGCGTCGAGGCGCGCTTGCCTTAAGGGGGGATCGAATATGTCTTTCAACGACGCACATGCCGGAACGGAACTTCCGCGAGCAATTAGATGTGAAACTCAATAAGATTCGACCACTATGGCGGTATTTCGCCGACATTGGCCTTCTTCAACGGCGCCCCCGCGCATGCCCGCCTTATTTCAGGCGTTTCAGGCTCTCTGCGGCAAGGGGGCGTCACGCTAAAACATGAACCCAATCACAGCTTTTAGAGAGAGTGAGCGCTAATAACAATCAAAATCGACATAGGCCTTGCGCTGATTCGCCAGATTCTGCATTTTGACGGCGCTCTAACAACGGGGCGAATCATATTGATGCGGCGCGTTTTCTTCATATTTGCGATCTTGGCTTGGGCGGTGGCGCTGACCGGCGCGCAGCACCATGCGCATGCTGACGTTCTTGGTGTGCGGGGTGCGGCGAAGCAGGGTGGGTCCAGGCTCGTCGTAGATTTGTCCCATGCGGTCAAATTCCGGGTGTTCGCGTTGCAATCTCCAGCGCGGCTGGTTGTGGATTTGCCGAAGGGCGCATGGCGCGCGAAACCGGCGAGCCTGGCAGTTGCGGGCGTTACAGGCCTGCGTCATGGCCAATTCCGGCCAGATATCTACCGCCTGGTGTTTGACCTGAAGCGCAGCAGCGCTATTCAGTCTGCGGGCTTGCTCGCCGCGACCAACACCCGGAAACCCAGGCTTGTTGTCGATCTGAAATACGATAAGCGCCCGCCCTCAAAGATTTATGGCAAGCTCCGCCCGAAGCCCGCAGGTAAACCTAAGCGGCCCGCCACGCCGGATCGGGTCATCGTGATCGACGCGGGCCATGGCGGCCAGGACCCTGGGGCGACCGGCGTTGGCGGCGTTGTTGAAAAGCGTGTGAACCTCGCTGTCGCCAGAGCGTTGAAACGCCGCCTGGAACAGCGGCGGGGCTACAAAGTGGTGCTGACCCGCCAGTCAGATATTTTCCTGCGGCTGAGAGAACGGGTCCGGCGCGGGCGGAAGGCCAAGGCTGATCTATTTATTGCGTTGCATGCAGACTCGCACCCGGACCGGCATGTGGCGGGGGCTTCGCTGTATACGTTGTCGGAGCGCGCATCTGACAAGGAGGCTGATCGGTTGGCCCGCCAGGCCAACGCAGCGGACTTGATCGGCGGCGCGCCTTTGAATGATGGCCCCAAAGAAGTCGTCGGTATTCTGATTGATCTGGCGCAGCGCGAGACCAAGAACCAGTCCTCCGCCGCTGCGGATGATCTGTTATTCGCTATGGCGAACAGCGTGCCATTGCTGAACCGCCCCAAGCGCGCCGCTGGATTTGCGGTTTTGAAGGCGCCCGATGTTCCGTCTGTCCTGATCGAGCTTGGCTTTCTCTCGAACGCCGAGGATGCGAAGCGGTTGAACAGTAAAACCGGCCGTGCAGAAATTGCGGATGCGATTGCCGCCGGCGTCTTCCGCTATTTCGAAGGCGCCAACACGGCTCATACCCAACGATAGGCATCGTTGCGGGTAGAGACCGCTTACTTCTGCGCGGGTTTGAGGCTCTTTAAATAGGCCTCAATCGCCGTCACGACGACGGGCAGGGCATCAGCAGCGAACTGTGCGTCGGCGCCAGCGATAGGGCGGACGCTGAGATATTGGTTTTTAATGGCGGACAGGCGCTTCGTGACATCGTCATTGTCCGAAAGCGGGTCTGGCAGGAGCGCCAGCACCGGCGTTTTCACGTTCTCCAGCGCGGTTGGCGTATCGCGCATAGGCTCCACGCCGTAGTAGCTATTGATCGACGCGCGCGTCGCCACAACCGAGCCGCAATGCAGGAATGGCACGTTGTCAATGAAATCATCGGGCTTGAAGCTGGCGATCCGGGTTAGGAGCGCAGCGATGCCATTGGTGTAGCGGGCCCGATATTCGGCATCTGCGGTGCGTGGGGTCCATCCCGACGGTGCGAGCAATACGGCGCCTGCGACGCGCTTCTGGCCAGTTTTGGCCAGATACCAGGCGACTTGAGCGCCGCCACGGCCATGGCCAGCCAACGCAACCGGGCCGAGCCCCTGGCCCTGGAGCCAGGAGACCCAGGCGTCGATTTCCTCAATGGCGTCTTCGTGGCGATGGCGATGGCGATTGTTGCATTCATAGGCCGTCAGCCGTTCACTGACGGCGAAGCTGAGATTGATCGCAAGGGTGCTGAGACCCTTCTCCGCAAGCGCAGTCTGCAATTCTGTAACGAGCGTTGCGTCAAACCCGCCAAGGGTATCGTGAACCAGCAGGATCGTGTCGAGGCCAGCGCCTGGCGGCCGCACATGCCGGGCTTTGAGGTCAAGCGCGCCGAGCCGAATGGTTTCAATGACGGCGCCCGGCGGTTCAGGCGTATCCGCCCATGCAGGCGTTGCGGACAGCATGAGCCAGGCCAGAACGAGCCCCAATACATGCTGTAGATTCCGCAGACGCATCTGGTTTTTCACCGCCCTTGCCGGTCCGCAAGCTGCGGCTGCCGGTATACTGAATTGGTTTGATTCTGGCTTCGGTAAACCAGTAATGTGACAAGCTTATGGCGGAATGCCCGCCCGCGCCAGACTATTACCGCCAAGTTTTACAATAAATTCGTCATTTCTCAGACATTTGCCACACGCCATCCCAATCATCAGGCGGCGGCGTTTCTTGATAATATCCGCAACGGCTGAGATAGACCTTCGCTGGCCCATCACCCGGGCGGACATCCAAGACCTGCTAGAACGCCGTCTTCGCCAACGCCCAATCCCGCGCGCGGAACGCTGCAATCGCCCGATTATAGGGCGCAACCATCGCGCGGACAGGGTCGCCTTCAAGCTTGGCCGCGTAATCCAGCGCTTAAAACATCTCCACCGGCGCTTCACGGCCTTTGACGCGGATCAAGTCCACGGGGCGCAACAGGTGTTCGTCCCTAAGCAAGGAAACAGTCGTTTCGGACAATAGGATACCGGCGCCGTAATGCTTCGTAGCGCCCTCCATCCGGGAGGCGAGGTTCACGCTGTCGCCAATGACGGTGTACTCAAGCCGTTTTTCGGAGCCGATGCTGCCCGAAAGCACCTCGCCGGTCGCGAGGCCGATGCCGATTTCAATGGCCTCCTGCCCGCGCTCCATCCGGCGGGTATTCAATGCCGCCAGCGCGAGCCGCATATCTGTCGCCGTGGCGACCGCATCATCAGCGTGGCGGCCCGTGGCGATGGGCGCGCCGAACACGGCCATGATCGCATCGCCGATATACTTATCCAGCACGCCGCCGCGCTTGAAGATCACCTCCACCATATCGGTGAAGTATTCGTTCAGAAGCTCAACGACGCCTTGCGCGCCCATGCCCTCGGAGAGTGATGTGAAGCGGCGGATATCTGAAAATAATACCGTCGCCTCAACAGCTTCGCCGCCGAGCGTCAGGGTGTTCGTCTCCAGCAGCCGGTCGACGACTTCCTTCGCCATATAGCGGGACATGGCGCCGCGCACCCGCTTTTCGGATGTGATGTCTTCAAACGCCAGAACGCAGCCAAGCGCCTCGTCGTTGACGCCTTGCAGCGGCGAGATGGTGAGGTTGACGGAGACTTTGGAGCCGTCGGCAAGCTCGAAGTCCGCATCAGCGTGGTAGTCGTCGGCGCCGGTGCGATTGACGTAATCGATGCTTTTCAGGATCCACTCATTATGGGCGCCGAACAGGGTCTCAGCTTCGCGTGGCGCATTGCTTGGGGCGGCTAGGTCAATCTCTAAAATACGCTCTGCCGCCTCATTGGCGCTGACCAGCGCGCCGCCCGAATCCAAGGTGACGACGCCATTGGAGAGCGATTTCAGGATGCCGTCATTGTAATGCTTCAAGGACAGCACATCCGAGAACAGCTGCGCATT
This sequence comes from Alphaproteobacteria bacterium, assembly GCA_038102935.1. Taxonomy (GTDB): domain Bacteria; phylum Pseudomonadota; class Alphaproteobacteria; order Bin95; family Bin95; genus VMCJ01. The sequence continues at coordinate 8,915 of JAYNYG010000037.1, forward strand.
CTGTAGCGCCACCGCCAATTGCGAAGAGAAGGCGCGCACGCGGCGCTCTTCATCCGGGCCAAATGGGCTGCCGCGTTTGTTCAAAGCCTGCACGACACCAACAGATGCGCCGTTTCTGTCCAGAATAGGTGCGGCTAAAATGGAGCGTGTTTTGAAGCCCGTCGCTTTGTCGACCGCTTGATTGAAACGGGCGTCGGCATAGGCGTCTGGCACGTTGTCGATTTTGTGACTCATGAACGCAGCGCCAGCGACGCCAGCGCTAGGTGGAATGCGGATTTCTTTGATATCCCCGCCGCTAGCGACACGGGAGACGAGTTCGTTCTCTTCTGGGTCCAGCACGAAGATGGTGGCGCGTTCACAGTCGAGCAAGTCCATCGTCGCTTCGCCGACACGGCCAAGTAGTTTGTCTAGGTCCAATTCGGACGACACCCACTCCGCCATTTCAAGCAGCTTGGTCTCGTCCTGTTTTGCGCGTTCCAGGCGCTCATGCAGCCAGGCTTTCTCAAGCGCAGAGGCCGCTTGCCGGGCCATGGCGAGGGTTTGGTCCTGGTCGCTCTCTGTGAACGGTCCGTCAGCCTTGTTCAGCAATTGCACGACGCCAACGGCCCGGCCATCGGCTGCGAGGACGGGCGTGGCCAGAATGGTATCAGTCTTGTAACCGGTGGATCGATCGACGGCGCGGTTGAAGCGGGCATCGGCATAGGCGTCGTCAATCCGCTCTGGCTGCTTGGATTTTAAGACGGCGCCTGCGATGCCGCCATCATCTGGGATGCGGATTTCCTGGATGCCATCATTGCTGGCGACGCGGGAGAAAAGTTGTGCTGCCTCTGCGTCATGCAGGAACAGCGTTGCGCGATCCGCCGTAAGCGCTGTCGCCATCAATGAGACGAGGCGCGGCAGGATAGCATCCAGCCCGCCGGGGCCGTTTACGGCCTCTGCGACTTGATTGAGCAGGCGGCTCTGGCGCAATTCCGCCAAGAGTTCTTCGGCGAGCGCCTGATCCCCGGCGACAAGTCGCGCCGCCAAGTCTGCGTCATCCGCGGAACCAGCCTGATTTTGTCCAACCTTATTTTGTGACGTATCCGGCATTTCTGTCCCGAATGCGCCGCGCTATATTTGCGGCGGCTATGAAGGGCTGGTAGGCAAGCATACGGCCCTGCGGCGGTTGCGCCAATGCTGGCGCTACGATCGTGCTTATATAATGCGTTACACCGGATGGAGTTGCTTCGCTCATGGTTTTCTGGATTTCCGCCGCCGTTATCGCGCTCGTCATTGCGGGCTGGACCATGGCGCGGATGCTTTCATCCCGGCCGAAGCCCATGTGGCCGACGGCGATGATGTTCGCCATCGCCGCCGTCGCCAGCCTCGGCTCTGCGGTGCAGGCGACGGTCGCCAGCCTGGAAGCGCCGAGCCGCCCAAGCCAGCGCCCGGCGGAACCCGCGATGGCTACGAACAACCATGCGTCGGGCGAGGAAGCCCCGGCGGATAGCTTCGAGGCGCTGATCACCAAGCTTGAAGCGCGGCTGAAGGATGACCCAAGCGATGCAGAAGGCTGGGCGCTGCTCGGCCGCTCCTACGTCGCCATGGGGCGGATGGATGATGCGGCGAAGGCGTTCCAATCCTCCGTCGAGCTGACGGACCCGCCAAACGTGGACCTGCTCGGCGAGTATGGCGAAACCCTGGTCGCCGCCGCCGATAACCGCGTTGTTCCTGCGGCGGAAGCGGCTTTTGCACGGATTTTGACGATCCAGCCGGATGATCCGCGCGCACGGTATTACTTGGCCCTGGCATATCTGGAGAAGGGCGACCGGCCTGGCGCTATCGCCGCGCTGAAAGCCTTGCTAGCCAGCGCGCCGCCGAAAGCGCCCTGGGCCGAAACGGTGTTTGAACGCATCCAGGACCTTGAAGGCCGCCCAGCGCAGCCAGCTGTAAGTGCTGCGCCCGCTGAAACTGCCGCAGCGCCAGGCCCGACCCAAGAACAGGTTCAGGCCGCGCAGGAAATGACGCCGGAAGACCGGATGGCGATGATCCAGGGCATGGTCGATGGCCTCGCGGCGAAGCTGGAGGAGGAGCCGGGCAACTACCAAGGCTGGCTCCGTCTCGCCAACGCCTACATGGTGCTGGACAGGAAATCGGACGCGGCAAGCGCGCTCGCCAATGCGCTCAAGCTTCAGCCGGCCAATGTCGGCCTGTTGATCCAGTACGCGGAAATCGATATCGCAGCGAATGACGGAACCGTGACGCCAGAGGCCGAAAAAGCCCTAGAGCGCGTCCTCGTCCGCGAACCCAAAAACCCGCAAGCCCTGTGGCGCCTAGGCCAAGCCGCCGCCGCCCGCGGCGACACAGAAACCGCCCGCCAAAACTGGCAAACCATCATGCCGCTCCTCCTGGAAGCCGACCCGCTGAAGGCGGAGGTGAAGGCGGCGTTGGAGGCGTTGTGAGGTTGATGATTTTAAGTGACTGGCTGAATAGCCAAATTGAAGGCTAGGTTTTTTCGTAAATTAGCAATTATTGTGTTGCATGCAATGATCTTGGAGAGAATATATGGCGGTAGCTCTTATTTTGATTCTTGCGATAATATGCATATTCTGGGGCATTATGATTATTATGGCATTTAGGGATATTCATAATGGTAGACATGTAAGTGTTGTTTTGGGGTTGATTTTACCAGGGTATTTTTTAGCTTCCTACATTGTTGCAATTCATTTTGAAAACTTCCAAATTTTTTGGATGCTAAAATATATGTAAATATTGCTATTTTGACTGCGGTTTTTGTCTTTGAGGTATTCGATTGGATATCAGAAATGAAGCGGTCTTTATTAGATCTGTCTACATTGGTGGGTGTTGCTCTAATATTTACCGATATTGTAATTTTAATGCAGGGTAGGGACGCTTTTGTGGGCGCGGTTCCAGATGCATTCGTTCTGATTTGGCCGACAGTGAGTTTTGGTCTTGCGCCGTTACTTGTAACGCGCGCCGCCCGGCGCGTCGCTGCACATTTTTAAGACAGTCCGAAAAATCCAAATTAGTAACCTCGTTGCAGAAAAGACAAATGGGTAATTTGAAGTATTTGACACAGGAGGGATCGGCATCTTTCGCATTGAGGAAGGCTCGACCGCTGAAGCGTTGCGTGGAAGCCAGACTGCACCTTGGTGAATCTTTAAGTCGCCCTGATCCTATCCCAACTCCAGCGCCCGGCAGGCTTCGCGCCACATGGCGAGCGTCATGGAGAGGGCGGGTTTGCCGGTGCGGGTTTCGATTTCCATGATGGCGGCCATGGTCGGCATGTCGGTACAGCCGAGCGCGTAGCCGTTTACATCCGGCGCCATGGGGAGTGCGGCGTCCACCAGCATGTTCGGCGGGACTCGGCGCATGCCGATCATCTTTTCCTGGTCAGCGTCCAGCATGCAGCGGGCCTCTTGTGTGACATCGAAGCCGTTGCGCTCAAGAAATGCTTTCTCCTCATCATGCACATCCTGCGGGTAGGGCGTGATCAGGCCGATGCGGGTTAGGCCGCAGCGCTTCAGCTCCCGGGCGAGGGCGCCGCTGGCGTCCACCACGGGCGCATCTGTGATGTCCCGGATCTGGTCCATCGGCGAATCATCGTCAACGCTGTCGCTTTCCTGGGCAGAGGATGCGCCGCAGGAGAATACCACCAGATCAACGCCCGCCGCTTTCAGGCTGATCGCGGCGGCGGGCACATGGGTTTCCATCTCACCAAAGGGATCATCAGCGTAATGGTCAAACGGTAGGCGGGCCGTGTGGATCGTGACGCCGCGCGGCGCCATCTGCCAAAACTCCGTTTCCGCGACAGTGTTCGGTCCCGGCACAATCAGCCCAATCCGCGCTTTCTCGCCATAGACACGCGTATTTTCCAACATCGCCGCTCTCCCAAGCTCGTTTGGAAGCGAGTATATTCTGGCGGCACGCAGAATGTGAGGACGGATCGGCGCATGCTCGATGTAGAATTTCAGGACGCCGCCGCATGGCGCGGCGCAGAGCTGGTCGAGGGCGCCGGGCGCTTTCAATTGCCCGACGCAGCGCTTGATGAGATATCAGGCATGGCGGCGAAACTTGCGGCATCGCCTGTACCGCTGCCTACACTCAAGCCCAGCGACTTCGATATGCCGGAGACGGCGGCTTTCATGGCGGGCGTGAAGGCCACGCTCACCACCGGCATCGGCTTCGCGCTGATCGACCGGCTGCCGCTGGAAGAGATTGGCGAGGCTGGCGCCCGCGCCGCCCACTGGCTGCTATGCTCCATGGTCGAGCGGCCTGTGGCGCAGAACTGGCGCGGCGACCAGCTCTATGACGTGACGGACATGGGGCGCCCGCCCGGCAACGGCGTCCGCCCAGACAAAACCAACGCCGAGCAGAACTTCCACACGGACAATAGCTACAATCTTTGCCCGCCAAACTATGTGGCGCTGTTGTGCATTCGGGGCGCGATGGCGGGCGGCATGTCCCATATCGTGTCGTTCAAAGCGGCGCATAATGCGTTGCGAGCGGCGCGGCCCGACTTGTTGCAACGGCTGTATGAGCCGTTTTATTTCGACCGGCAGCGCGAACACGCCCCCGATGATGTGATGACCACCTACCACGCCTTGTTTGAGCCAGATGGCAGGGATGTGCTGGCCCGGCTTTCAAAGTTCCAGGTCATCAACGGCCAGGCGCTTGCGGGCGAGGCGCTGGATGAAGTGGGCGCCGAAGCCCTCGACGCGCTGGAGGACGCAATGAATGCGCCCGGCATGGATGTCTCATTCAAGTTTGAACCAGGGCAAATCCAAATCTTGAACAACCGAAAAATCGGCCACCGCCGCACCGGTTTCCAGGATTGGCCGGAGCGGCGCAACAAACGCCTCCTCGTCCGCCTCTGGATGCGGGACCAGGGGCGGGCGCTGTATAACGGCTAGCTGCGTTTGGCCCCGTTGTCAGACGGCGATCCGAAAGCCCCGGTCTAGCTCTGCCTCTTCGGCTTCCGCTGCGGCAATAGCGCGAGTCAACGCGGCGCTCAGCGCCTTAGCGGAGTCCAGCGTCAACTCAACGGCGGCGCGTTTTTCTGGGCCATCCACCGGGTTCATGAAATCGATGGCGATGGCGTCTTCCAGGAACGCATATTGTGGATGGTCGTAGGAGACGACGCCGCGCGAAATGGTGAACCATCCATCCGCGCCCTTGCCAGCGCCATCAGCATCAAAGGCTTCAACGATTGAGGTGCACATCGCTTTATGCCGCCAAATGTTTCTGGAAAAAGGCGAACACCTTTTCCCACCCGTCTACCGCTTGCTCAGCGCGATACATGGGGCGGTGATAGTAAAAGAAGCCATGGCCCGCATCGTCATAGCGATGGAATTCATAATCCTTGCCATGCTTCTTCAACTCGGCCTCATGTTGGTCGACTTGCTCCGGGTTGGGCGCGCGGTCGTCATTGCCAAACAATCCGAGCAGCGGGCAGGACAAATCCTTCGTCATGTCGAGCGGCTGTACGGGCTGTTTTTCGGGCCGGTCATCTTCCGCCTGCACGACGCGCCCGCCCCAAAGATCGATCACGGCGTCAATGCTGTTGGTTTTGCAGGCATAGAGAAACGCTTGCCGACCGCCAGAACAACTGCCGATCACGCCGGTTTTGCCATTATGATAGGCCTGCGCGCTGAGCCACTGGACGGCGCCTTCGGTATCGCCGACCATCTGATCATCCGCGACGCCGCCTTCGGCGCGGGCCTTGGCAGCGACGTCTTCCGCATTGCCCTGGCCGACACGGTGATAAAGATTGTGGCTGATGGCGGCATAGCCGTGATGAGCGAACCGCCGCGTCGCTTCACGGTACCATTCGTCCCAGCCCGGCAGATGGTGGATCAGCACAACGCCTGGATACGGCCCAGGCCCCAAAGGCCGCGCCATATAGGCCGAAATCATTTCATCGTTATGGCCGTTGATTGTAACGGATTCTGCAATCATGCCTTCGTAGCTCATCGTTCCCGCCCTCATGTTCATCATTGAAACCTGCGCCGCATGTGCGGCCTCATCCAAAACGTTAGCATGCTCAACGCCTGCCGCCAGGGTTTCGCCATGACGGGGGAAATGTGGATGAGCGCCTATGACGCCAATATTATTAGCCGCCGCGCAGGCAACTACAGCGCCATCCGCATTTCGTCGCCAACGGTTCTTAGACCGTATTTCTCGTAGAATGGCCGATTGTGGGTGGTCGATTGGATGAGGTAGAGGCCGAATTCAGCAGCGCCCTTGTCGCGCGCCGCAGCAATCGCAGCTTCCAGCAAGATGCCGCCGAGGCTGCGTCCACGTGCGGCAGGGTCAACGATCAATTCCTCAAGCTGCGCGTAAATCCCGCCGTAGCGCATGGCCAAATTGAAGGAGAGCGCGGCGCTGCCAAGCAACGCGCCGTCTTCGTCCGCGACCAGCACAATCCCGCGCTCGCCATCCAGCAACTGCCGGAACACTGTGCCCCATGCAGGTTCGGGTGGTGCTTGCCGGAGCATGGACAGAAGAGCGAGACATCGGTCTTCATCAGCAGCCTTAGCGGGGCGGATGGTAATGGTCATGGCGGGAAACTCAGCGTATCGATAGCAGGCGAAGTCAGGGGCTTTACTTTCCCATGAGCGCGCCGATATCGGCAATGGCATTTGGCTTGGAAGGGGCAGCTGTGAAATCCATTGAACCCGGCAGCGTTGCGATCGTGTTTGGCTCCACTGGCGGCATCGGCCAGGCGTTGATAGGCGCATTGCAGCATTCGGGCGCCTTCGAAACCGTGTACGGCTTCAGCCGAAGCACGGACCCGCCACTCGATCTCACGGATGAAGACAGCATCGCCCATGCGGTGAAGATGGCTGCAGCATGTGGCGATCTCCGCTTGGTCATCGATGCGACCGGGTTTCTGCACGGCGATGGCCACGCGCCTGAGAAATCCTGGCGGGCGCTTGACGGCAGACATTTGGCCCACGCCTTCGCCGTCAACGCCATTGGTCCGGCGCTGGTCATGAAACATGTACTGCCCAAGCTGCCGCGCAAGGGCAAAGCTGTATTCGCAAGTCTCTCTGCCCGCGTCGGGTCCATTGGCGATAACGGGCTTGGCGGATGGTATGGCTATAGAGCCTCAAAGGCGGCCCTCAACCAGCTTGTCCGCACTGCGGCCATCGAACTCGCCCGCCGGGCGCCAGATGCGCTTTGCCTGGCTTTGCACCCGGGAACGGTCGCGACGCCGTTATCCGCAGACTTCGCCAAAGCTGGGCTGGATGTGCAATCACCAGAAAAAGCCGCGGCGCGCCTGCTTTCCGTGATCGACGATCTGAGTGCCGATGCAACTGGCGGTTTTTATGACTGGCGCGGCGACCGAGTCCCCTGGTGAGCGGATCGATGAAAACTTTAAGGATCATTCTCGGCGACCAGCTTTCACATGATGTCGCGGCGCTTCGGGACATTGATACGGAGACTGACGTCGTCCTGATGATGGAAGTCGCGGCAGAAACGAACTTCGTCCCGCACCATAAGCAGAAGCTCGTGCTGATCCTTTCCGCCATGCGCCATTTCGCGGCTGAGCTTCGCGGAAAAGGCCTGCGCGTCCACTATATCGAATTGGATGATCCAGAAAATACAGGCGATTTTACAGGCGAGGTCAGCCGCGCCGTCGAGCGCTTGAAGCCAAAGCGCATTGTCGTAACTGAGCCCAGCGAGTGGCGCGTGCAGGAGGTGGTTGAAGGCTGGCGGGACGCCTTTGATGGGCGGGTTGAAGTATTGCCTGACGACCGCTTCTTTGCTTCCCACGCGCGATTCAAAGCATGGGCAAAGGATCGTAAATCCTGGACCATGGAGCATTTCTACCGGGAGATGCGGGCGGAGCATGACGTTCTGATGAAGGGGGATGAGCCAGCTGGCGGCCGCTGGAACTTCGACGCCGAAAACCGCAAGCGTCTGCCCGCCAAAACCATTCCGCCGAAGCGCAAACGTTTTCAGCCAGATGAAACTACACGTGCCGTCATTGAAATGATCGAGGAGAGGTTCAGCGGCAATTTCGGCGGGCTGGAGGATTTTGGCTGGCCCGTCACACGCGATGCGGCGCTGGAAGCGCTGGGCGATTTCATCAAGAATTGCCTGCCAACATTTGGAGATTACCAGGATGCGATGAAGGCGGGCGCGCCTTTCCTCTATCACTCGCTCATCGCGCCTCTGATCAACATAGGCCTCTTATCGCCGCATGAAGTGTGTAGAGCAGCTGAGGGTGCGTATTTGGAGGGCAATGCGCCGCTCAACGCAGCCGAAGGGTTTATCCGTCAGATATTAGGCTGGCGGGAATATGTGCGCGGTGTCTACTGGTCTTTGATGCCCGACTATGCGGGCTTGAATGCGCTGAACGCCTCCCGCCCGTTGCCTTGGTTCTATTGGAGCGGCGAAACGGATATGCGCTGCATGGCGGATGCAATTGAAAGCACGCGCCGCCACGCTTATTCGCATCATATCCAGCGGCTCATGCTGACAGGCAATTTCGCGCTGCTGGCTGGCGTAGCGCCTGCTGAAATCGAACGCTGGTATCTCGCCGTATATGCCGATGCATTTGAATGGGTCGAAATGCCAAATACGCTCGGCATGGCGGTTTTTGCAGATGGCGGACGAATGGCGTCAAAGCCCTATGCAGCGTCTGGCGCTTATATCAATCGCATGTCTGATTTCTGCAAAGACTGCGCTTTTGATGTGAAGCAGAAAACTGGTCCTGACGCCTGCCCGTTCAACGCCATGTATTGGGCGTTTCTGATCCGCAATGCCGGTATTCTTAAGGCCAACCCGCGCTTGACCATGCCATACCGCAATCTCGACAGGTGGTCGGACGAAAAGCGTCAGGAATACCTAGACAGCGCCGAGGCGTTCTTGGCGAGCCTTTAGAGCAGCGCCCGCGCCTGTTCCAACGACACCGGCGCAGTATGCAGCAATGCATCGGTGATGGCGTCATCGCCGCGTTCGCCTGCGAGAGGGTCCTGGGGTTTGATGCGATGTTCGATGACGAGGCGGGAGAGCAGCATCCGCCGCGCGTCGCCAATACGCTCGCCGAGCGCAGCACCCTCTGCCGCCATGATTGCCGCTGTAGCACTGTTGTAGAGGCCGCTGGCGGCTTTCCGCATTAAGGGTTCATTGCCCTGCCGCGCGACATCGTCAGCGAAAGCGGTTGCGCGCTCCACGGCGCCGGCCAACTCGCCCCGGAATTGGCCGGGCAGGCCGGGCGCATCATCCAGCATACCGGCAAGTTTATCGCGGAGATCGTCATGGGCGCCGGCTTTGGCGACGGCGCGGGTCACGACGTCAATCGCGTTGATGTTGCTGGTGCCCTCCCAAAGCACGCCGATATGTGCGTCGCGGACGAGGCGAGCATTCACCCAATCTTCGATATAGCCGTTGCCGCCACGGGCTTCCATGGCGCCAGTCGCGACCTGAATATTGTCCCGCGCCGTGCGGAATTTCAGCAGCGGTGTGAGGATACGCGTGACCTTTGCCGCGTCTTCGTCGCCCGCTTCGCCCTTCGCCAGATTGACGGCAGTGAACATCGCCATGGAAAGCGCTTGCTCCGTCGGCACCATCAGCTTCAAGAGTTGGCGACGCATGAGCGGCTTGTCGATGACCCTGCCGCCAAACGCGACGCGATTTTCCGCCACCGCCATAGCTTCATTCAGGCAGCGCCGCATCATCGCGGCAGCCCGAACACCATGGGACAAGCGAGACATATTCACTTGGTCCAGCATCTGCTTTAGGCCGGGATTGGCATGCGGGCCGATTTCGCCGAGCGGATAGGCGACGGCGCCACTAAACATAATCTCGCCAGACGCCATCGACTTGGTGCCGAGTTTGTCTTTCAGGCGAATGATCCGATAGTCATTGCGGGTACCGTCATCCAAGCGGCGGGGCAGGGCGAAGAGTGCTAGCCCGGCATTGCCTTTGGGCGCCCCCTCGGGCCGCGCCAATAACATCGCGACATCCCCATCCGCGCAGGAGCAGAACCATTTGTCGCCATAGAGCCGCCATTGGCCGTCCTCGTAGCGCGCTTCCAACTCAACGCCGCTCACGTCCGAACCACCGGATTTTTCAGTCATGAACTGGGCGCCCATCAGCCGCGTTTCCCGGTCCTGGGAGAGCATGCGGTCAACGAAGCGGTCTTTGAGTTCCTGATCGCCGTGGCGTTCGATCAGGAGGCAGGAGGTTTCTGTCGCAGAGATCGGGCACATCAGGCCGAATTCAGACTGCACAAAGAGATATTGGAACGCGTATTTGGCGATCGGCGGCACTTTGTCTTGCCATCCAAGCACGCCTTCGCGACGGGACATGGCGTGGATGCCAAAATCGTCGAGCGCAATGCCCTCCATCTCGCGGTAGGCGGGGTGGAATTCGATGTGATCTTCGTCCCGGCCGTAGGCGTCACGCGCATGCAGCACCGGCCCGCGCTTATCGGCCATGCGCGCCAGCGTATCCAGACGTCCGCCAGCGATTTCGCCGAGGCGTTCGTAATGCGGGCGCATATGAGTGAGCAAATCCGCGGGCAGGTAAAGCTCCAGCAAGCCTTGCAAGCCAGTGTCAATTTCAAAGAAGTTCTGCCCATGGGCGTCTGGCGCGATGAGATCACTATTATCGCCGCGCATGTCGCGGGCTGTAGCTTCGGTCATGCCGACGGTGTCCATGGAATACTCCTGTGAGGATATTTGATTGATCGTATCGTCGCGCAGATCAGCTTGACGGCGCAAACGATTTCTTGGCATGCAATAATTGAAGTTTCCTCAATTAAGAAATCAGCCGTATGCCTCACTTGCCCTCGATTTCAAGCCTGCAAGCGTTTGAAGCTTCGGCCAATCGGTTGAGTTTCAAGCAAGCTGCAATTGATATGAACCTAACGCCGGGCGCAATTAGCCGCCAAATACAAACGCTGGAAGGCTTGCTCGGAACGCCGCTGTTTGTTCGAAGTCGACGGCAGGTGACCCTGACGAAGGCAGGTACAGACTATCTAGCCGCCATCGCACCGCCTCTTGCGGCGTTGCGGGCGGCGGGTGAGGCGGTGTCTGCCGAAGCGGCTCGGCCAGTCGTCTCCATCGTTGCGTACCCTACGTTCGCCGTTCGCTGGTTGATCCCGCGTTGGGGGCGTTTCTTAGATTCCTATCCAGATATTGATCTTCGCTTGACGACAACATTGAACCCTGCAGACTTTGCGCGGGGGGATGTGGATTTCGCTATTCAGGTTGCCGATCAACGCGCTTTGAGCGGCCCATATTGGAAATTGTTTGACGTCGATCTTTTCCCCGTCGCTGCGCCAACAATTGCTGGGCGTCTCAATAGGCCAGTGGACCTGATTGGCGAGACATTATTAATCGCGTCGCCCAGGCCCGATGACTGGCCGCGCTGGCGATCATTCGTGGGCGTGGATGTGATAAGCGCCGCCAGATCTCTACAGTTTGAAAGTCTCAATCTCGCTATTCAGGCTGCGATCGAAGGATTAGGCGTTGCTATCGCGTTTAGCCCAATCGTGGCGGAAGACATTGCTGTTGGTCGCCTTGTCCAGCCATTTGGCGAAAAGCGCCGTTCGTCTCGCGCGTTATATCTGGTCGAGTCCACAGCGCGCCCAACCTCGCCCGCCCGAGCTCTTGTGCGCGCCTGGTTGGAGAAAGAGGCAGCAGCGGCGTAGGCTTTGTATTCTTTTGGGGAGTGCGTTCGTATGAATGAGCAAGACTTCATGGCGCGGGCGATTGAGATCGCGGCTTCGGCCAGCAGCGAGGCTGGCGCATTGCCTTATGGCGCCGTTGTGGTGCTGGACGGCAAAATCGTCGGCGAAGGATTGAACCGGGCGGCGGCGCTGCATGATCCAACCTCCCATGGTGAGGTCGAGGCGATCCGCGACGCTTGCAAACGCCTCGGCACGACGGATTTGAGCGGGGCGGACATGTATACTTTCGCTGAGCCGTGTTCGATGTGCGTCGCAACAATGATTTTGGCGAATATGGCGCGCTTGGTTTACGCGGCGGATTGGCGGGATAGCACGCGGTTCATGCAAGCGCTCTCCGGCGACAACGCGACCCTCAAACGCCGCTACACGACGGTCGAGCTTCGTGAGCAGGTGGGCCGCGCGCCCGAAGATCGGGATATGGCGACGGCGCGGGTCGGCGTTGAGGCGGCAAATGCAATGTTGGATGCGTATGCTGCTGATCGGCGGAGGTAGGAAGCATTCGGTGTTATAGGAGAGATGCGACGCCGAACCCTTTAAGCCATCGCGTTCTTTTTAACGCGCCACTCGTACCGCCAGTTTGCCGGTGTTGCCGCCTTCGAAAAGCATGCGCAAGCCCGTCGGCGCTTGGTCTAGGCCATCTAGAATGTGCAGGCGTTGTTGCAAGCGGCCTGCTTTCAATTCGCCGCCAAGCCAGGCGCGCGCCTCGTCATAACGGGCGTTGAAATCGGAGACGACGAAGCCCTGAATGTGAAGGCGTTTGCCAATGGCGAGTCCAATATTCTTCACGCCGTATAGCTCCGCCGTCGCGGTTTGCGAGATGCGCCCGCAAATGGCGATGCGCCCGCCCTCAGCCATGTTCTCAAGCGCTGCATCCAGCGTGGGTCCACCGACATTGTCGAAATACACGTCCACGCCGCTGGGCGCAGCGGCGCGGATATCGGCGCTCAAATCAGAGGACGCCTTGTAGTCAATGGCAGCGTCGAGGCCGAGGCTGTCACGCAGCATGGCGCATTTTTCCGCACCGCCTGCGATACCGATGACCCGGCAATGGTTCAGCTTGCCGACTTGCGCTGCGATCTGGCCAACGGCGCCTGCTGCGCCCGAAACCAGAACCGTATCTCCCGGCTTCACGGCCGCAACAGCCGTCATGCCGAAATATGCGGTGAGGGCGCTGGTTCCTAGCGGCCCGATCCAGGCTTCCGCATCGCCAGCGTTGAGATCAAGCTTTTGCAAGCCGGCGCCAAAAACCGTCGGGTGCGTTTGCCAGCCAAGGCGGCCCTGCACCAGATCGCCAGGCTCAAGGCCGTCAATTCTGCTTTCAAGCACTCGTGCGATCCCGCCTGCGCGCATGACAGAGCCAAGCGGAATTGGCGGCACATAGCCAGGGTCTTCGTTCATCCAAACGCGCATGGCGGGATCGATGGAGAGCAGCAGCGTCTCGACAAGCGCTTCGCCGTCTTCTGGCTGGCGGACGGGATCCGTCGCTTCATTGAAATGCTCTGGACCCGCAAGACCGACCGGGCGGGCGATTAGGCGAATTTGGCGATTGGCGTTCTGCATATGCGGATTATCCAGCGATCTTTTTTACGAAAATGAAGAATGCCGCCAACACAACGAAACCTGCAAGCGTGACCCAACCCATATGTTTTTCGATGAAGGCCTGGATCGGCGCGCCGAACCGCCAGATCAGCGCCGCCACCAGCATAAAACGCCCGCCACGCGCGAGCAGACTGGCGACGAGGAAGACGCCGATATCCATGGAAAGCGCGCCAGAGGCAATCGTCACGACCTTGAACGGGAAGGGCGTGAATGCGGCGAAAGCGACGATCAGCGCGCCTTGCTCAGCATAAAGCAGCCGGAGCTCCGCCATCGCCGCATCGCCGCCGTAGAGCGCGACTATGGGCGCGCCGATGGCAGAGAAGAAGAGGGCGCCTAGCGCATAGCCCAGCATGCCGCCCGCAACGGAGCTGATGGTGCACACACCCGCATAAAAGAACGCCTTCGCGCGCCGGGCGAGGCACATGGGGATCAATAAGGCGTCCGGCGGAATCGGAAAGATGGAGCTTTCGATGAACGCGATAACGCCAAGCCACCGAGGCGCTTGCGGGCTGGCGGCTTTCGCCATGGTCCAGTCGTAGAGACTGCGGATGAAGCGCATTAGGCGGCGTCCAACTTATTCGCATCGCGCCGGGCAGCGTCTTTGGCGACGAAGGCGGCGGCATCCCGGATCACATCTGGCCCTGCGCCTTCACGCGGGCTGTTTTCAGAGATGTGGCGCCGGAATGCACGTGCGCCGGGGCGGCCCTGGAATAACCCGAGGATATGCCGCGCAATGGCGTGCAGCCGCTCGCCACGGCTGAGTTCCGCTTCGATATATGGCAATAGCGCCTCAATAACGGCGTGTGGATGGTCAAAATGAGACGGCGTATCGAAGAAAGTTGGGTCGGCTTCCGCCAAGTCCCAAGGGTTTTGATAGGCGGCGCGACCGAGCATGGCGCCGTCCAAAGCGAGTTCTGTCACGGCGGCGCTGGCGGCTTCAACGCCCTCAAGCCCGCCGTTTAGAATGATGGTCAAGTCTGGCCACTCGCGCTTCAGCTTCGCGACCAGGGGATAGTTCAGCGGTGGGATATCGCGGTTGGCCTTGGGGCTAAGGCCCTTCAGCCAAGCCTTCCGTGCATGGATGATGAAGGTGCCGCACCCTGCGCCCGCGACTGCCTCAACGAACGCAAATAGCCGCGTTTCCTCATCATCGTCATCGACCCCGAGGCGGCATTTGACGGTGATAGGGATATCGACGGCGTCCTGCATCGCCCGTACAGAGGCTGCGACCAATGCAGGTTCCCGCATTAAGCAGGCGCCGAACGCGCCTTTTTGCACGCGCTCCGATGGGCAGCCGCAGTTCAGGTTGATTTCGTCATAGCCCGCCGCCGCCCCGATCCGCGCGGAGGCGGCTAGATCGTCCGGTTCGGACCCGCCAAGTTGCAGTGCTACCGGATGTTCCGCGGCGTCGAACGCTAGCAGGCGATCGCGCGGGCCGTGCAAGATGGCGCCGGTCGTTACCATCTCCGTATAGAGCAGGGCCTTGGCCGATATCAGGCGATGGAAGAAACGGCAGTGCCGGTCCGTCCAATCCATCATCGGCGCCACGGAAAACCGGTACGGCGGGATTTCTGCTAATTCGCGCATGCGGTCTTGTGCCTGGAATCGAAATCCGCGACAAGATTATTCATTCGTTTTAACGCCGTGGGGGCTGAGACGTTGGGGAATGAAGCGCCGATCGGCGCGCAATCTGATGTGCTGAGCTATCTGGCGACGCCGGGTGTACTCGCGCCGGGCGCGCCGAAGCGGGTGATGACCCATGGCGCATACGTGTTTCTTGCGGGCGGGCGGGCTTACAAGCTCAAACGCGATGTGAAATACGCCTACATGGATTTCGGCGCCCAAGCGAAACGCGATGCGGCGGCGCTTGCAGAAATTCGCGTAAATCGTCGCACTGCGCCTGATCTGTATCTGGGCCTTGCGCCTATTCTGGGTGACAAGGGCGCATTCCAAATTGGGCCGGTGTCCGACGCGCTGACAGAGGGCGCGATTGAGCACTTGGTCGTTATGTGTCGCTTCGACGAAACGCAGACCTTGGATGCCCTGGCGGATGCAGGCGCCGTCGATGGCGCATTGGCCGAGCGCCTCGCAGTCCAGATTGCGCACTTTCATGACAGAACGTCGGGCGGCGCCATTGAGGGTGCGGCGATGAAGCTTGCCAGCGTCTCTGGCCGCACCATGCGAGACTTGGTGGCTGGCGCTGACGCGTTTGGCGGCGAAATGGTCGCCAGGCTGCATGAAGCAATGCAGGCGGGCCTCATCCAGGCTATGTCTGAAGTGGATGAGCGTGGGGCGGCGGGGCTGGTCCGGCGGCTCCATGGCGACCTACACCTTGGTAATGTGGCGCTAATCGATGGCGCGCCTGTGATCTTCGATGCGCTCGAGTTTGATGAAGCAATGGCGACGGTGGATGTGCTGCATGATACAGCCTTCCTCGGCATGGATTTATGGACGCGCGGCCTCCAATCAGAAGCGGCGCGCATGTGGAGCCGGTATCTCGCTGAGCGGCAGGACTATTCGGGCCTAGCGCTGGCGCCGGTCTACTTCAGCATGCGGGCCTGTGTTCGTGCGAAAACGGCTTTGCACCGCGCGCAGCTATTGGCGGGTGACGACGCCGAAGCCGCTATGTCCGAAGCTAGGCGGTATGTGGACGCTGCATTGGCGCTGCTGGAGCGCCCGATGGCGCGCTTGGTCGCTGTCGGCGGGCTTTCGGGCGCCGGCAAAACAACATTGGCGCGGGGACTTGCCCCTGCGATGGCTGTCGCTGGCGGCGGGATCCACATTCGGTCTGATGTGATCCGCAAGCTGCAAATGGGCGTGCCTGCGGAAGAAAAATTACCTTCGGTCGCATATACGAAAGATACGAGCGCCGCCGTCTATGCATCCATGTTTGAGACAGCGAGCCAATGCTTGAAGCAGGGCGCGCCCGTTATCCTGGATGCCGTATTTGCGGATGCGGAAGAACGAGGCGCTGCAGAGCGTGTGGCGGCAAGCCTCAACATCCCGTTTGATGGCCTCTGGCTGGATTGCGATACCGATCAGCGGCGAGAGCGGGTCGCTGCACGGACGGGCGACGCATCTGATGCGACGCCGGAGGTCGCAGCGCGTCAGGCGGAATATGCGCTTGGCGATATGCGTTGGCGGCGGATTCTGGGCGACGCCGAGGCGCTAGACCGCGCCAAACGCTTGCTCATGCTGCCGCGATAAAATCCCGGACCGCTGTCATGAACGGGCGCGGTTGATCGGCGTGGAGCCAATGGCCAGCATCCGCTAGGCTGTCAAACGTGGCGCGCGGGAACAGGCTGCGGATCAGAGCCGTGTGGCTGTCCTTCACGTAATCGGACTTGGCGCCCTTCAGGAAGAGCGTGCGGCCTTGGTATGGCGCCCATGCTGCAGGTTCCGGCGCGTCCAGAATGTCTTCCATGCGGTTTGAGAGAGCAGGTAGATTACAGCGCCATTGGAAGCCGCCATTGGCCTCATCCGGCACAAGGTTTTGCAGCAAAAACCCCCGGACGGCGCGATCTGGAATAGCGTCCGCCATCGCTTTGTCCGCTTCGCTCCGGCGGGTGATCGGCGCCAGGTCCAATGCCATCATCGCGTCAATGTAGTCCAGGAAGCTCGAGCGGCCCTGGCGTTGATAGGGCACGGGTGAGATATCGGCGACGATGAGCCGCCCGACTCTCTCCGGCGCCGTCAGCGCTAGCGACATGGCGACTTTGCCGCCCATGCTGTGGCCAAGCACGGTTGGGGACTTTAGCTGAGCGCTTTCAATATATGCCGCGACATCTGTCGCCATATCCGCATACCGCATCCCGTCCGCCCAGGGCGAGCGGCCATGGTTGCGGAGGTCGAGCGCATGGACTTCATGGTCCTGGCCAAGCCGCTTGGCGATGGCCATCCAGTTCCGGGCCGCGCCAAGCAAGCCATGCAGAATGACCAGCGGCGGACCGGCGCCCTCGCCATAGATATCGCTGGCGAGCGCGACCGATGTGTCCGTCATCGTCGGTTAAGGTTGTGGCGGGCGTTTGGCGACTGCAGCGCCGACAGCAGAGATGCCTTGGGCCGCATCGTCGGGCGAATGAGTACGGCGCCTGAATCTTTCGGGAAGATATTAAAGCCAGGCCCGGCCGTCAGCCGGACATTCTCAATATCGAGATTGCTGAACTTGAACTGGCGGGACCCATAGAGCGTGCCTTCGACCGCGAAGAAATCACCAGCGTCATTGCCCATGTCATAGGCATAGCGACCGGACAGCACGCCAAAGATGTTGAAATCATCATCTTCCGCCGTCTCTTCCCCTGGCGTCGCCGGTACGTTGTTGACCAGAACATCGCCATCCGGCCCATAGTTCGCATTCGTCTGGAACCGGCCAGCAAGTGTGAAGGAGCCGCCAAAGCGGTGTGGATTGGCGGTTTCGTCAATCTTGCCGACAAAGCCTTGGACACGGGTTTTGACCGCTGCAGGCGTTTCTTCATCTTCCAAGACCGCATCAAAATAGCTGCGCGCCGCGTCGAAGCTGCCGAGCCGGAAGTATAATACGCCTAACTCCGCGCGGACGCGTGGGAGATCCGGGTTAAACAGCAACAGCCGTTCGTAGGATGTAATCGCCGCCTCATAATCCCCAGCCGCAGTCGCCTGCTTGGCGTAGGCATAGGTCTTATCCAGGTTGGTCGGGTCTTGGATGAGCTCTTGGAAAGCCGCTTCTAGCGCTTGGCGCTGGGCTTCAGGTACATTTTGCGCCAATGCAGGCGCGGACCAGCCTGCCGCAAGCGCAGCGGCAAGGACGCCAGCAAGAGCAGAAGCCCGCAAAGCAGGGGGCAAAAGCATCCGTCCGAATTTGCGCCCCAAATCGCGCTTCAGTCTGCGCATAGACTGAGCCCTTAAATATTATCCCTAGAAGATACAATACTCTTACGGCGAAAGGGCTGAACGGTCAATTGACATGCGCTTATGGCTTAAGCGGTCTATCCGGTTGTTTTACATCTATTTCGGGCTTGCGGTCGGCGGGCGTCGCGGGCGCTTTGCGCCGACGGATATTCGCTTTCAGAGACCGTGCGAGACGGGCGCGCTTTTCTGCACTAACTTGTTGTTTTGGCGTTAATTCGCCTGAGTTTGATGAATTGCCCATTACCGCGCGCTCAGCCGTATAACCCAGCATTGCGGGCCCTTAGCTTGACCAGTGCGGCAACGGCATCGAGCAGGGGAGTGTCCACGCTAACGACATCTCCAAGCTCTGTGACGGAAGTCACGAGCGCGTCGATTTCCATCGGTCTGCCGCGCTCCAGGTCCTGCAACATGGAGGTTTTGTGGTCGCCAATTTCAAACGCCGCCTTCAAACGCCGCTCCGCCGTCACCCTGAAGCGGGCGCCTAGCGCCTCGCCGACTGCGCGGCCTTCTGCGGCCAAGCCAAACAGCAAATCGCGCACGTCATCGTCTTGCCCGAGGCCTCCTAACGTAGAGCCTGTCAGCGCCGATACGGGGTTGAGGCAAAGGTTGCCCCAAAGCTTCATCCAAATGTCATCGCGGATTTTGGTGCGGATTGGCGCTCTGAGCCCCGATTCGCTGAGGGCCGCTGAAAGCGCTTCGATGCGCGGGGTCTTCTCGCCAGAGGGTTCGCCAATTGGATAGGCGTCGCCTTCCATATGCTGCATCACGCCAGGCGCCGTGATTTCTGTCGCCGGATGCACGACCATGCCGATGGCGCGTTCGGGGCCAAGGCCGTCCCATTGCGCGCGGCCAGGGTCAACGGCTTCCAGATGGGCGCCTTCATGATCACCGCCAAGCCCATGGAAATACCACCATGGCACGCCATTCATCGCAGTGACGACGGCGGTGTCCGGCCCGAGCAGCGGCTGCATCAAGCCAACGACGCCAGGGCTTTGATGCGCCTTCAGCGTGACGATCACATAGTCCTGAACGCCAAGACTGGCCGGATCATCGGTCGCATTTGGGTGAACAAGGAATTCTTCGCCATCCTGGAACTTACACAACAGGCCGTTCTGCTGCATGGCTTCCAGATGGGGGCCGCGCGCAATCAGGGAGACATCAACCCCGGAGCGCTTGAGCATGCCGCCCAAATGCGCGCCGATGGCGCCGGCGCCGTAGATCGCGACCTTCATGCTGCTAATTCCATGCTGCGACTATCATACCGGCGCGACCTTGCCCGGGTTCAGGATGTTCTGCGGGTCCATGGCGCGTTTCAGCGTTTGCATCATTGCGTAAGCTTCTTCGCCGACTTCGTTACGCATATGGCCGATTTTGGACATACCGACGCCATGCTCGCCGCTGCAGGACCCGCCCATGCCGAGTGCGCGATTGACCAGCCGGTCATTGAACGCGGTCGCACGCGCCATTTCTTCCGCATCATCCAAATCGACCATAATGCAGCAATGGAAGTTGCCGTCGCCGACATGGCCGCAGATCGGGGAATATAGCGCGGAGGCGTCGATATCGTCTTTGGTCTCGACGATGCATTCGGCCAGGCGGCTGATCGGAACAACAACGTCGGTTGACCATCCGCGCTTGCCCGGCGTGTGCGCCAGCGCGGCATAATACGCATTGTGGCGCGCTTCCCAGAGCTTGCTGCGCTCTTCGGCTTTTGCGGTCCATTGGAATGCGCCGCTGCTATTCTCAGTCGCCAGCGCTTCGACGATTTCGGCCTGTTCCGCGACGCCAGACTCTGTGCCATGGAACTCAAAGAACAGCGTTGGTTTCGCCTCGAACCCTTCAAGCTTTGAATACGCCATGCAGGCCAGCAGCTGCACGTCGTCGACAAATTCCATGCGCGCCACTGGAACGCCCATCTGGATGGTCTGCTGAACAGTCTCAACCGCGCCCGCCAGATCATCGAATTGGCAAACGGCGGCGGTGATTTTCTCGGGCACGCCATAGAGCCGCAACCGCACTTCAGTGATGATGCCGAGTGTGCCCTCGCTGCCGACAATCAAATGCGTCAGGTCATACCCGGCAGAGGTCTTCCGCGCCCGCCCGCCAGTTTTCATGACGCTGCCATCGGCCAGCACGACCGTTAGCCCGATCACATTCTCTTTCATGGTGCCATAGCGAACGGCGTTGGTGCCGGATGCGCCCGTGGCCGCCATACCGCCCAAGCTGGCGTCGGCGCCGGGGTCAACCGGGAAGAAATAGCCTGTGTCGCGGATATGCTCGTTCAGTGTCTTTCGGGTGACGCCGGCTTCGACCATGCAGTCGCCATCATCTGTGTTGACTTCAAGCACATTATCCATGCCGGACAGGTCAATCGTGACGCCGCCATGCAACGCCTGCACGTGGCCTTCGAGCGACGTGCCTGTACCCCATGCAATGACAGGCAGTTCGTGCTCGGCGCATAATTTGACGATTTCTGAAACTTCTTCGGTCGATTCTGCATAGGCCACGGCATCTGGCGCGGCGGCGCGGAAATGGTCTTCGCCGCGGCCATGTTGGTCGCGAACGGCTTGGGACGTTGAAACGCGGTCGCCCAGCAGCGCCTTCATCTTTTCAAGCGCTTCATCCAGCCGCTGCGAGTTGCGGCGGTCAGCGTTAGGGGCGGTATCTGGGGCCATTTTTGACGTCCTCACATAATCAACTGCAGTTCTTTTAGCGCATTTGAATGAAATCGTGCAGATGGCGTGCCGCGCGTATAGTCTCACCCAATATTCCAATTGCGGTTTTGGGGAGTAGTTAGCGATGTCAGCGAAGTCTATGAGCACTGGTCAGGCGATCATTGAGCGGGTTCTGGCCCATGGCGTCGATACGGTGTTCGGCTTACCTGGCGCCCAGACTTATCCGCTGTTTGACGCGATGGCGCAGGCCGGAGATCGTGTCCGCTTGATCGGCGCGCGGCATGAGCAGGCGACGGCCTATATGGCTATGGGTTATGCCAAAACCAGCGGGCGGCCAGGCGTCTACACAGTCGTGCCGGGTCCAGGCGTTCTGAACACGACGGCGGCGCTTTGCACGGCCTATGGCACATCCACGCCCGTCATGTGCATCACGGGCGAGACGCCGGCCGATTTTATCGGCAAGGGCAGGGGGCATCTGCATGAATTGCCCGATCAACGCGGAACACTCCGCACGCTAATCCGCTGGGCTGAACGCGTGGAAAGCGCTGCGGCAGCGCCCGCTATGGTTGATGAAGCATTCCGGCAAATGCTTGGCGGCCGTCCAGGCCCTGTAGCCCTCGAAGCCGCTTGGGATGTGCTGGCGACGCAGGGTGATGTCGCGGATACGCCTGCGCCTAGCCTGCCGCCCAAGCCTGAACCAAACAGTGATGAAATCACCGCCGCGGCCAAACTGTTAGCGGGTGCGAAATCGCCGATGATCTGGGTCGGCTCCGGTGCGCAGGATGCGGCGGCGGAGGTGCTGGCTGTCGCCGAACGTCTCGGCGCGCCCGTCGGCGCATTCCGGGGCGGGCGCGGCGTTGTCGCCAGTGACCATCCGCTTGGGCTGGCGTTCGCGGAGGCTAAGTCACTCTTTGCTGAATCTGATGTCGTGCTCTGCATCGGCAGCCGGATGGAGGGGCCGTATATGCGTTGGCAGGGCATGGCGTGGACGCCGCGCCCGGCATCGCCAGCCTTGGTCCGCATTGATATCGACGGCATGGAGCATGCCCGCTTGCCCGCCGACCAATCCGTCACCGCAGACGCCGCCATGGCCTTGCGCGCATTGCTGCCAGCGCTTGATAAGGCGGGGGCGGCAAAGGCGGACCGCCTTGATGCCGTCCAGGAGGCCAAGGCGCGCACTGGTAAAGATTTTCGCGACAATCTTCAGCCGCAGATGGATTATTTGGATGCGATCCGCTCTGTCCTGCCACGCGATGGAATTTTCGTCGAAGAGCTTTGCCAAGCTGGATACGTCTCTTATTCCGGTTTCCCGGTCTACAATCCGCGCACTTATGTAACGTCGGGCTATCAAGGCACGCTTGGCTACGGATATATGGCGGCGCTCGGCGCCAAGGCGGCGATGGGCGACACGCCTGTTGTATCCATTGCAGGCGATGGCGGGTTCATGTTCGGCGTGCAGGAACTGGCGACGGCGGCGCAGTTCGGGCTGAATGTGGTTTCGATCGTGTTCGACAACGGCGCCTACGGGAATGTCCGCCGCGACCAGATCCGTCGGTTCCAGGGCCGCGAA
Organism: Alphaproteobacteria bacterium; assembly: GCA_038102935.1. GTDB lineage: Bacteria > Pseudomonadota > Alphaproteobacteria > Bin95 > Bin95 > VMCJ01. The sequence continues at coordinate 31,353 of JAYNYG010000037.1, forward strand.
CTCGGCAGCTACATGGAAAACCCGGATTTCCTCAAATTGGCCGAAAGCTTCGGCGTGATCGGCCTTCGCGCAGATACGCCCCAGGACCTTAAGCCCACGCTGGAAAAAGCGTTTGCAGCTAACGCGCCCGTCCTCATTCACTGCCCCGTGACCTTCGGCAGCGAGGCCGATCCCTGGCCATATATCATCGAAGGCCGCTAGCTCTTGAGTACAGATCGCTTCTACGCAGACTTGCCAGAATTCCGCGAGTTTTCAGATTTCACGGACCTGGAGTCCTACGTGCCGCTGCCGGACGAATGAACCGTGCTTGCGTCTGACGTGGTTGGCTCGACAGCGGCGATTGAGCATGGCCACTACAAGCAGGTGAACATGTCCGGCGCCGCCACCATCATGGCGGTGATCAATGCGGCTGAGGGCGTGGACCTGCCTTATGTGTTTGGCGGCGACGGCGCCGTCATCGCCGCGCCGCCAAGTGTCGCTGAAGCTTGCAAGACCGCGCTCGCCCGCGCCGCAAGCATGATCGACGCGATCTATGACTTGGAACTCAGGGTCTCAGCCTTTCCGGTGAGCGAACTGCGCAGCCGGGGCGGCGATGTCAGGGTGCGGAAGTTCGGCGTCGGGCCAGGCGCCCATCTCGCCATGTTCGCTGGCGGAGGGCTAGAACTGGCCGACGTATTACTGAAAGACAATGAAGCTGGCGCGGCCTTCCGGATACCGCCTGATGACGCCTCGCCCGATCTGGATGGCCTGACCTGCCGCTGGGAGCCGCTAGCGCCAAGCCACGGCGTGATGGCGACGATCCTGGTCAAGGGGCTGGGCACAGGCGAGAGCGGCGAGCTGCGCTACACGCTTGACCAGATCCATTCGATCATCGGCGACGACGAGTCCGAAGCCGCGCCTGCATGTGATCGCACGCTGAGCTTCCGCTTCCCGCCGCGCGGGTTGAAGCTTGAGGCGCTGGCGCTCAATGCGTTTTCACCGTTTAAAGCCCGGTTCTGGCGGATCATTATGGAGTCCCTGGCGCAGCTCTATGCTGAGCGTTTCCAGAAGGCCGCCGGTCCCTACAACGCGCCCGAATACCGCAAAGAAATGGTCGCCCAAACGGATTTTCGAAAATATGATGGCCTGCTGCGTATGGTGCTCGACCTGACGCTGGATCAAGCCGATCGGCTTGAGGCGGTGCTGGAAAAAGAACGTGTCGCTGGCCGGTTAGTCTACGGCTTTCACCGGTCCGATGCCGCCCTCATGACCTGCCTCGTCTTCGACCTAACCACCGCCGACCATGTGCATTTCATCGACGGCGCTAACGGCGGCTTCGCTCTCGCCGCCCGTCAACTGAAAGAGCAGATGGCGATGATTGAACCTGCCGATTAGGGCAGCGCTACTTCGACCTCGACGCCGTCCGGCGCATTGGCCCATGTCGTATCGGCTTCAGTGCGGTCATCCCAGCGCAGCATCAGCATTTCTGCCGGTTGGTCGAAGCAGACGAAGGGGTGGTGCCAGACGTTTGGGGCGTAGCAGACGCCGACGGTCTCATCCATGATGAAGGCGCGGAGGTTCTCGAAATCTGGGCCGCCATCTGGCAGCGTCGGCGCTACGGCGACCATCCAGCGGCCACACACGATTGGCGCGAAGGTCTGTGCGGACGCATCATGGCGTTCAAGCGCTGGCACGGCGAAATCTGCGGTTTGCGGCTTGGCGCGGCTGACGGAGACGTTCAGTTCGGCATGGCTGCGGCCATTGAACATGGTCGCGGCGAATTCATGCCGGTCGCCATTCATATCGCGGAGCGCGAAGCACTCGCCATAGGGGGCGAAGGCGTCTGCGTCGAAGGGTTCGGGGATCACGCGGGTTTTGGGCATCGGAAGCTCCTTGGGAGAAATATCAGGCCGCATCCGGCAAGCGCGGCATGCGGCAATAGGCTAAGAGCGCGCCGGGCGCTGCACGATTGATGATGACTTCGCCGCCATGGGCTTCGGCCAGCCGCGCGGCGAGCGTTAGGTCAAGGCTGGCGCGCGCCGTGCGGGCGGGTGGGAAATCAGGCCGGGCGCCTGGCGCGCCGGAGGGGAAGTCGTCACCGACGACCGCGATCTCCGCCTTGCCAGTGGTGACAGTCACGATCGCCCAGTCGCCGTCACCCTTGGCTGACACAACAACGGGATCGCCATCCCGCGCATACCGCCCGGCGACCATGATCAGGCGCGCGAAAATCTGGGCGAGGCGGTCGGCGTCGGCGTCTAACGTCAATCCAGGCTGAACATTTGGCGCAATGTTAAGCGGCTGCGGCGCAATCCGTTTCGCTGCATCGCTCGTGGCCTTGGCGACGGCTTCAGCTGCAGATGCGGGCGTGCGTTCGAGCGGCGCGCGCCCCGCTTCAATCGCTGCGACATCAATGATGTCATCCACCAGCGCGATGAACGCGCCGCCCGCGGAGAGGATGTCATCCAGATATTCGGTTTGCCGTTCGGAGAGTTCACCGGCCACACCTGCCCGCAGCAGGTCTGCGAAGCCCGTGATCGTCGTTAGCGGCGTGCGGAGTTCGTAGGAGATCACGTAGAGGAATTCGTTTTTGAGGCGGTCAGCTTCTTCCAGCGCCTCGGCCCGGCCTCTGAGAGCTGTTTCCACCGTATGCGCATCCGTCACATCATAGACAGCCGTCAGCACGCCGCCATCGGCCAAAGGCGCGGTTTCGATATCGAGCGTGCGGCCATCAGCGGATTGCGCGCGGAGCTTGGCCGGCGCCCGGCTCGTCACCGCCGCGATCATCGCTTCGCGGCCTTCAAACCAAGTTTCCTCCGTTAGCGTCTGCGCCGCGACATCCGCCAATGCGGCGACATGGGGGGAGGCGTCCAGACCGTCATCATCGGTCCGGAACACGGCGTTAAAGGCTGTGTTGGAGAGACGGAGCTTGCCGTCCTCGCCGAAGAGCGCAATGCCTTCTTGCAGCGCATCCAATGTTTGCCGTTGCACGCGGTTTAATGTGTGGTGCGAGCGTTCCAGCGCAATCTGGTCGCTGACATCCTCGTATACATAGATGATGCCGCCCTGAGGATGGGGGGCGGCGGTTTCCTTCAATGTCCGGCCATTCGCCAGAAACAGAAACTCATCACGCGGCTGCATCAAGGATTGGAATTCGGCGGCGCGATCCGCCTTGAAAGCGGCGAAATCCACGACCTCTGGCAGCATGCGCAAGCGGCGCAAATCATCGAGCATTTCGGAGAGGCCGATGCGTTGCTCTATGCGTTTGGGGTCTAGCCCAAACAGGTCCACGAAGGCCTTATTGCAGAAGGCCAATTGTCGCCCGCCGGTAAAGACTGCGACGGCGGAGCCGACCCGTTCCAGCACTTCAGCATAGGCGGCGACGAGACGAGCTTGGCCGTCCTGGGCTTCGACAAGTGCCGTGACGTCCCGTGCATCGCCGATTAATCCGCCGCCTGGCTGGTCGCCGACGATGGGGCGCTCTGTTGTCTCGACCAACTGGCGCTTGCCTTTGACGACGATTGTGCGGCTTTCGGAAAGAGCGGAGCTCGTGCGGTGCGCCCGCTGCGCTAGGTCAAGCGCTTCCGCGCCGCCAAGCTCAATGTTGTCGAGTAGTGCAGCCGCCGGCGCTTCGGCGCCCACAGCTTCGGCATAAGCCTTATTGGCGTAGACGAGCTCCAGATCATCCGCCCGCCGCCACACTGGATTGGGCAACGCATCCAGAATTTCGGCCAAGAATGCGGCCCGGGCATCCGCGGCTTGGCGGCTGCGTTCAGCGATCATGGCGGCGGACTTAAAGCGGGCGGATTTAGCTTTCAGGCCGTCGGGGCGGCGGCGGTGCCAAAGAATGGCGAAGGTCGCCGCCAACACAAACGCGAGGCCAGCGACAATCGCCAATACGACAACCGCGCTGCCTCCCGCCATGTTTCCCCCCTGGGTTTTTACCGTGAACTAGTAGCGATAGTAGTCTGGCTTGAACGGTCCGTCATCAGTTACGCCAATATAAGCGGCTTGATCAGCGGTCAGCGTCGTCAATTTCGCGCCGAGACGCTCAAGATGCAGCGCCGCCACTTTCTCATCCAGGTGCTTCGGCAGCACATAGACTTGGTTTTCGTAGTTGGCATGATTGTTCCAAAGCTCGATTTGCGCCAGTACCTGGTTAGAGAAGCTGGCGCTCATCACGAAGCTTGGGTGGCCGGTGGCGCAGCCCAAGTTCACCAGGCGGCCTTCAGCCAAGAGGATAATCCGCTTGCCGTCTGGGAATTCGATTTCGTCGACCTGCGGCTTCACGTTGTGCCACTGCATATTGCGCAGCGCGTCCACGTGAATTTCGTTATCGAAATGGCCGATATTGCAGACGATGGCGCGATCTTTCATCGCCCGCATATGGTCAATGGTGATGATGTCTTTGTTGCCGGTGGCCGTCACGAAGATGTCAGCGCGGGGCGCCGCTTCTTCCATGGTGGTGACCTCATATCCAGCCATCAGCGCTTGGAGCGCACAGATCGGGTCAACTTCCGTCACCATGACGCGCGCGCCCTGGCTGCGGAGACTTTCGGCTGAGCCTTTGCCGACGTCGCCGTAACCGGCGACGATGGCGACCTTGCCAGCCAGCATTACATCCGTCGCGCGCTTAATGCCGTCGACGAGGCTTTCGCGGCAGCCGTAAAGATTGTCAAACTTGGACTTGGTGACGCTGTCATTCACGTTGATGGCGGGGCATTTCAGCGTGCCGGCCTTCGCCATGTCATAGAGGCGGTGGACGCCGGTTGTGGTTTCTTCGGAAACGCCGCGAATATCGGCCATCAGTTCCGGATATTTCTCGTGGACGATAACCGTCAGGTCGCCGCCGTCATCCAGCAGGATGTTCGGGCGCCAGCCGTCTGGGCCTTCAATCGTCTGATCGATGCACCAAAGATATTCTTCTTCCGTCTCGCCTTTCCAAGCGAAGACCGGCACGCCAGTTGCAGCGATGGCGGCGGCGGCTTGGTCCTGGGTGGAGAAGATGTTGCAAGAGCTCCAGCGAACTTCCGCGCCAAGCGCCGTTAGCGTTTCGATCAACACGGCTGTTTGGATCGTCATGTGCAGGCAGCCAACGACGCGCGCGCCTTTGAGCGGCTGGGCTTCGCCAAATTCCTGGCGGAGGGCCATGAGGCCGGGCATCTCTGTTTCGGCGATAGCAATTTCTTTGCGGCCCCAATCGGCGAGGCTGATATCTTTGACCTTATAGTCAGGCATGGGAGCATTCTCCGGGAAATCTGTGTCGGGACGCGGGTTTAGTGCGGCGGAATGGTCCCGGCGCAAAAACTATATGCACGACATAGCATATAGTTTTTGAGAAGCAATGCGTGATCCGTCGATTTCAAGGATTTACTGGCCTGTCAGGGCGGCTTTTTCGGCCTCTGTATAGAAGGCGTCGGCGTGGATGCGGGCTTGCTCCAACCCCAAGGCCTTGAGCAACTCACTGCCCGCCTCGACCATCGGCGGCGGCCCGGCAAGATAGGCGCGGGCGCCGTCTAAGGCATCTTGCCCGAGCGCTTCAATATCGGCTTTAAATGCGTCCGTCACGAATCCGGCGCGGCGTGGGCTGCCGGCTTCAGGCTCCGAAAGGACAATTTCATAGCTAAAAGCTGGATGGTTGGCGGCGAGCGCCCGCAATTCATCTTCTAAGTAGACATCAGCCTCTGTTCGCGCGCCAAACCATAGGCAGACAGGCCGTTCCGCCATGTCCGGTTTGCTCAATGCGGATTGCATAATCGCCCGGATCGGCGCCAGGCCTGAACCGCCAGCGATTGCGAAAATGGGGCCAGTTTCTGCTTCCCGCAGGAACGCGTAGCCCATGGGGCCATGGACAGCGACAGGTTCGCCCGCCGCCAGTTGATCAAACACAAATGCTGAAACGCCATCGTCACCCATGCGGCGGATATGAAATTCGAGGGTCGCAGGGTCATCGGGCGGGCTTGCGAAGGAATAATCCCGCGCCGGGAAGCCTGGGAATGCGACAGCGGCGAATTGGCCTGCTGTATATTCCATCGGCTCGGGCAGGCTAATCCGCACGGCTGCGATGTCATGAGTGAGTTTTTCGACAACTGTGACCGCCCCGACGAGCTGCTTCAACGGATGCGCCAGCGCATCGTCATAATTCACCACAGCAAGCGTGCAGTCTGACCGAGGTTCGGCCCGGCACGCCAGGATGAGGCCACGCGCCGCCTCATCTTCCGTTAAAGCCATGGAGGAATGGTCGCGCATATGCACATCCCCCAGCACAAGGCGGGATTTGCACGCGCCGCAATTCCCGGACCGGCAGCCAAAGGGGTAGGGAATATTCTCCTCGACCGCGATTTCCAGGATGGTTTCGTCATCCTCGACATCAATCATTTCATCGAAGGTGAGCAGTGTGATGGCGTAGGTCATCTATGAGGGCCTGCAGTTATCGCGCCTGGCGGCGGGTTTCGACATATGTCAGCAGCGCCAATAGCATGCACCCGGCGCTGGCGTAGAAAATAATGCGCGGATCGGCATGGTCCATCACCCAGCCGAAAGCCACCGGCGTGACAGCGTTGCCAAGCGCTAGGCCGCTAGACGTGAAACCAAACAACTTCCCCATCTGCCCCTTCGGCGCAATCTGACGGACGAGCATGTCGCGTGCGGGCATGAGGCTCCCCTGCAGCCCGCCCGAAACAAGGAGAACGCCGGTCAGGATGCCAATCGACATCGGCACATAGCCAAGGCTCGCGACGAGGCCTGATATCAGCAGAATGTTGATGGTGAAGACTGTGCCGGGTCGTCCTGTTTTATCCGCTAGATATCCGCCAGCGAGGTTGCCGACAGACGCCGCCAGCAGATAGCCCGAAAGCGCGCCTGCAACAGCCTCAGCCGTCATGTCTGAAATCGCAGGCAACGCGACGACGCTGAAATTCCTGACGCCGCCAAACGCCATGGCGTAGATGAACTGGAAGAAAAACAGCATCAAAACGGGCCGCGACAGCAGCAAATTAATGCCGTCGCTTACAGCGCCGCCCTTGGGTTCTATCGGCGCGTCTGGCGCGGCTTCGGGCGCTGCAGCGGGTTGGTCCTTTGGCTCCAATGCGCCTGCGATAATGAACATGTATGCGGCCAGCGCCATGCCAAATGCGCCGACCGCGAGGAATGCAGTGGTCAAGTTGGTCAGGTTGGCGATGCCTAGCATCGCGAATGGCGCCGCCGCCCAGCCTAGGTTTCCAGAAATTGCATGGAAGCTGAATGCGCGGCCGATCCGCGTATCATGGACGCGGGAGGATAGGATGGCGAAGTCCGCTGGATGAAATACCGCATTCGCCGCTCCGCCGAGCAGCGCCAACGGAAATAGCATCCAGAAGCTTGGCACCAGGCCATATAGGGCCACTGATAGGCCAAGCAAACCAAGCCCTAACGCCAGAATGCGGGCAGCGCTCAACCGGTCCACCAGAAAGCCCATCGGCGTTTGTGCGATGCTGGTCGCAATTGCAAACGTGCTGACGACGGCGCCGAGTTCCAAAAAGCTGGCGTCATGGCGTGCGGCCATCATCCCGAATACGGGCGGCAGAACCAACTGGTAGAAATGGCTCATAAAATGCGCCGCCGTCACCAGCGATACAGCCTGGATTTCGGCGAAAGAGAGGGCGGCGTTTGGGTCGTGTTCAGCTACGCCAGTGGCGGCGGTCATGGGGTCAACAGCGCTCCGGGAGGTCGGGATCGGCAATTTGCCGGAGCATGGGCTGAAATGTGCGGACCCGCAATATGGGCTAGGTCACGCTTTGCCTTAGCCGCCCCAGGCAGTTCCGCAGATCGTGCTGATTTCCTGCTGGTCATTGATTGAAAGCGGCTGGCCGGCATAGTTCATCCGGCCATCGCTGCGCACGAACAGTCGGCTTACAGGAATTTCACCCTTGAACAGTTTTGGATTGGCCGGAAACCGGCAGCGATCCTGCAATAGAATACTGATATCGACCCCCGCTGGCCGCGGCGCATTTCCAGGGCGGGCGGATGCGCGGCGCACCCGTTTGCCACGCGCTGTAACGCCTGGCTGGTAAGCAACATTGCCGGCGCGTTCATGGGCGTGCAGTTTCTTGCAAACTTCCTCTGTCAGCATCGCGGCGCTGGCGGGTGCGGTTCCGAATGCGCCAGCGGTGAAAAGCAGGCAGGCGGCGGGAATGAGGTGGCGCAGGCGCATAATATCTGTCCCATAGCTTGGATTGCGGCGGATATGCTTGTTTGTCGGTAGGATAGAGCGCGATGGTTAAGGATCACTTGCGGGCTTCACTGGTTGGCGCCACGGCCAATGATTATGCAGTCTTGCCTCAGGCCGACGTTATCGACCTGATTTTGTCACGATTCTTGGAATTAAGTTGCTTAAAATAGAAGCGCTGCGATTCTTTACTGCCAAAAAATGCGTGACACATCCTCGCATAGCTGCTATGAGCTATCCGCATGGGAAGGGATGAAGCCGCACTTTAGATGCAGCCATCGCTTAGGCCCAGGTTCAGGGAGAGCGTCAGCCGCCGATACGAACGCGGTGACGGAACCAAAATCCAACAGGGCCCCCGGGCCCTGTTTTTTTTGGCAATTGTTTGGGCGTCGTGATATGCCGCCCGCCATGTCAAAATAAAACACAAAACTTAGTAAGTTTTTCAGCCTCGTCCTTCGGCATGATCCAGGTAAAATTGGGTTGGAGTTGGATGGCAATGGCTGGGCCAATGTTGACGACCTGATCGTCAAAGCGCCATTCCCGCTGACCCGAGATGTTCTGGAAGATGTAGTCGCGACCTGTGATAAGCAGCGCTTTGCTTTATCAGAAGACGGAACGCGCATTCGCGCCAACCAAGGCCATTCGGTGAAAGTTGACCTGGCGCTAGCCCCAAAGGCCCCGCCGCCGACTCTTTTCCACGGCACCGTCGACCGCTTCATGCCCGCGATCATGGCGGAAGGGCTAAAGCCTATGAAACGCAGCCATGTCCATTTGTCTGCAGATATTGAAACAGCCCGGATAGTCGGCAAGCGCCGCGGCGCCCCCATCATCCTAGAGGTCGCGTCCGGCGCTATGGCGGACGCCGGTCAGTCATTCTTTCAAGCGGAAAACGGCGTCTGGCTGACAGCCCATGTGCCGGCAGGCGCGCTGAAGAAGCTTTGAGGCGCAGTTTCCTAGAGTTTGTGCTCCAACTGGACTGCATTCTCTCTTGGAGGTGTATCCTATGGCAAAGTCAGAAGTGGTTAAGGCCAAAATTGAGCCTGATCTGAAATTTGAAAGCGAAGCTGTGCTGTCGGCGATTGGTCTATCAACGACCGATTCGATTACGATATTTTTCTGCCAGATCGTGATGCAGCGCGGTCTGCCGTTCGACGCCAAAATTCCGAATGCCGAAACTGTAGCGGCTATGCAGGAAGACCTGTCGGCAGCGAGACCCTATGCGACGGCTGACGAAATGATTGCGGATGTGCTTTTACGCGATCCATCTGCATAAAGGCGCTCGTCGTCGCCACATTGTTTAAGCAGGATCTAAAGCGCTGCAAAAAGCGGGGCCTTCATATTCCTGTTCTAACAATAAGTGATTGACATACTTTTGGCGGATAAGGCTCTGCCTGAACTGACCTTCCCCCGAAAAACTGGACCGCTTGAAGCGTGAATTTTCTCATACTGTC
>JAYNYG010000038.1:0-40439 GCA_038102935.1 Alphaproteobacteria bacterium
CCACAGGCTGGCTATGCGTCACGAGACGCCTCATATTTTACGGACGATGCTCTAGCCCGATGAGCGGGCTTTGACATCGCCCGCCCGGCTGGCCGACAATTCCTGCGGGACACATTGATCAGAGGAGAAGCGTTATGGGTATGTTGGATGGACGCGTGGCGATCTGTACAGGGTCTGGCCGGGGCGTCGGGGCGGAAGTCGCGAAGCTGATGGCGGCGAATGGGGCCAAGGTGATCGTTAATGATCCAGGCGTTGGCGGCGGCGGCGAAGGCGGGGACCAAGCGCCAGCCCAGGCCATAGTTGACGAGATCAAGGCGGCGGGCGGCGATGCAGCGGCCAATTTCGGCTCCGTTACATCTTACGAAGATTGCCTGGATATGGTGACGCAAGCCCGCGACGAGTTCGGCGGGTGCCATGTTGTGTTCAACCCAGCCGGCATCCTGCGCGACCGCATGTTCCACAAAATGTCTCCAGATGATTGGAAGGACGTGATCGACGTTCACCTGAACGGCCATTACAACGTCAACCGCGCGGCTATTAATCTCTTCCGTGAGCAGGAATACGGGCGGATGATTATGGTCTCCTCCACCTCCGGCGTGCTGGGAAATGTGGGGCAGGCGAATTATGGCGCGGCCAAAATGGGCATCGTGGCGCTCATGCGGATCGTCGCCATGGAGAACGCCAATAAGGGCATCACGGCCAACGCCATCCTGCCATCCGCCGACACGCGTATGACGCGGTCCGTGCCGACGCCGAAAGACCCGTCGGCGGCGGAAGTGCGCGAAGAACGCCTGCGCTTGAGCCCGGCAGACGCCATTGCGCCGCTTTGCGTATTCCTTGCGTCTGAGCAGGCCAGCTATGTTTCGGGGCAAGTCTTCCATCAGCGCGGCGCAGAGCTTTCCCTCTACGGCGATATGAAGCCTACGCGGATGGCCCATCGCCATGGCGGGTGGACGGTCGATACAATTGCAGAGAACGCGATGCCGAGCCTCAAATCCGGCTTCGTCACCATTGGCAATAGCCGGGAAATCCATCCCGGCCTGCCCCTCGAATAAGCCCTGCCGCCGCCTGCCTCTCCCGTTGACTGAAAGAAGAATTCCATGACCCAAGATTTCGCAGATGAAGAGCGGATGCTGATCGATCTCGTCGATAAATTCGTCGAGAATGAACTGATGCCGCTGGAAAAGGCGGTCATGGAACGGGAGGCGGCGGGCGGCCAGGTGGCTCTGCTGCCGGAAGAAGAAGAACCGCTTTTGGCGAAATGCCGGGAGCTCGGCCTTTGGGCGCTGGATGCGCCGGAAAAAGTTGGCGGGTCCGAAATTCGCACCTCCGTCATGCTGGCGATCCAGGAAAAGCTGAAAAGCACCGTGACACCGTTCATCTTCCCGCCAGATAGCCCCAATCTGCACATGCTCATGGAAGTCGCCACGCCGGAGCAGAAGAAGAAATACATGGAGCCATATGCGCGCGGCGAGAAACGCTCCAACATCGCGATTTCTGAGCCGGGCGCTGGCGGAGACCCCGCACAAATGAAAACCCGCGCCATCCGCGAAGGCGATGAATGGGTGATCAACGGCCGGAAAATCTGGGTCTCCGGCGTGCCCAAGGCGGATTTTCTGATCCTGATGGCCGCGACGGACCCAGGCAAAGGCGCGCGCGGCGGCATCACGGCCTTCCTGATGGATACGGACACGCCGGGCTTCGCCATCGAGCGCGAAATTCCGATGTTGGCGGGCGCGCGCACCTATGAACTCACGTTTGACGATGTGCGCTTGAAAGATGCGCAGGTTCTGGGCGAAGTCGGTCAGGGCTATGCGCCAATGCAGAAGCGCCTGACCGTCCGCCGGTTGGAAATGGGCGCCATGGGTGTCGGCATGGCCGAACGCGCGCTCAAAATGATGTGCGAGCACACCCAACAGCGCGAGACCTTCGGCCAGAAGTTGTCAGACCGTCAGGCGATCCAATGGTGGGTGGCCGACGCCGCCACCAAAATCCACGCAACCCGCCTGATGGTCCAGGACGCGGCGCGCAAACAGGAGGCAGGCGAAGACATCCGCACCGAAGCCTCCATGATCAAAGTCTACGCCACCGAAATGGCCACAGAAACACTAGACAACGCCATGCAAAGCTTCGGCGCCATGGGCATGACCCGCGAACTCCCCTTCGCCATAATGTCCCAACGCTTGCGTCTCTCCCGCATTTACGAGGGACCGACAGAAGTCCACCGCATGGTCATCGCACGGCGGACATTGCGGAAGTATGAGTGAGGGGAGAAGCAGATAAGAAACAACAAAAAAAGTAGCCCCCTCACCTCGCATAGTCACCGCTCCCTCAAACTCTCATCCACATAGCGCAGCAGTGGGCTGAGGAAGAATGTAACCGCACGACGAGCCCCCGTCTTCACTTCCGCCGCCACCGCCATGCCCGGCGTCAACGGTACGCGGCGGCTGTCTTCAGGGATGGTGGTTTCGGCCATGGAGATGCGGGCCTCATAGACTAGGCCGCGCTGTTCATCCTGAATCGCATCCGCAGAGACGCGGAGGATCTTGCCTTTGATGAGGCCGTAGCGGGTGAATGGGAAGCTTTCCACCTTCATTTCAACCTCCTGCCTCGGATGGATCACAAGCCTGCATCCTTGTTTTGGATGAACGCTTCAATTCCCAAGCCGCTTGTCAGCAGGCACGATCAAAAATACGGCATTTACCGGGTTGACCACTGCGCCTACTGAGGAGACTTGCAGTTGTTGTACGATACCGTCACGGGGCGCCCTGAGCAAGCGCCGACCAAAGCCCAATACACCCCCGCCATTGACACCGCTGCCGCCTGCCAGCATCTTTTGAGCCATGGGGATTGCGAGCGCCCCGTGAGGCGACAGCCCAAGTTTCGCGTCCAATTCAACCCACGCTTTGGGAGGACGCATCATGCCGTCGCCAATAGAAATCACCGTATCTCAACTCCTTCGTCTCATCGGGACGCCGTCCGCGCCAGTCATCATCGATACCTGCATTGATGAGGATTTTGCCGCTGACCCGCGCATCATCCCATCCGCCCGCCGCCATCCCTTCAAGACAATCGCCGACCTGGCGCCTGAACTTCAGGGTAAAAAGGTCGTGGTCTATTGCCTGCGGGGCAAGAAACTCAGCCAGGGCGCAGCGGCCATTCTGCGGGACGCTGGCGTTCAAACGGAAACCCTGGCGGGCGGCATCGTTGCATGGCGGGATGCGGGCGCGCCGCTGGTCCCTGTTTCCGCAATGCCGCCGCTTAATGCCCAAGGGCGCACCGTTTGGGTCACTCGCCAACGGCCGAAGATAGATCGCATCGCCTGCCCATGGCTGATCCGCCGATTTGTTGATCCGCGCGCGCAATTCCTGTTCGTCGCCCCAGCTGACGTGCTGGATGTCGCGGAGAAATTTGACGCAACGCCATTTGATATCGAAGGCGTTGAATGGAGCCATAAAGTTGAGGCATGCACGTTCGATACGATGCTGGACGCCTTTGACCTCCGCACGGAAGCGCTTGACCGGCTCGCCACGATTGTGCATGGGGCGGACACGAACCGGCATGACTTAGCGCCCGAAGCCGCCGGTCTCCTGGCCGCCTCGCTGGGGTTCTCGCGCATGTACCGGGATGATCTAGCGCAGCTCGACGCCGCCATGAGCCTCTATGACGCCTTCTACCGCTGGGCGCGCGACGCGACGGATGAAGGGCATGATTGGCCTGCATCCGCAGGCGGGCGCTGATCTCATGGCTGAAACTGAAAATACGCCTGCGCCCAGCTTTAACGAGGCGCTGTCGGCCTGGGCGCGTATCGGGCTCCTCTCATTCGGCGGCCCCGCAGCGCAGATTGCGCTGATGCACCGGGTCGTCGTGGACGAAAAGCGTTGGCTGAAGGAGCCGCAATTCCTGAACGCCCTCAGCTTCTGCATGTTCCTGCCAGGGCCGGAAGCGATGCAGCTTGCCACATATGCGGGTTGGCGACTGCATGGGGTGAAGGGCGGGTTGGCGGCGGGCCTGCTATTCGTCATACCCGGCGCGCTGATCGTGCTGGCGCTGGCCAGCATCTATGCAGCGTTCGGCGCTGCGCCGTTGGTGCAAACGCTGTTCCTCGGCGTCAAAGCCGCTGTCATCGTGATTGTGCTGGAAGCGTTGCTGCGGATATCCAAGCGTGCGCTGAAAGCCTCGTCAGACTGGATTATCGCCGGATTGGCGTTCGTTGGCATATTCTTCCTGGGCGCGCCGTTTCCGTTGATTGTGCTGGCAGCGGCGATATGGGGCGCTTTCCGGGCTACCGGTCCGCGCGAGGCGGCATCAACAACGACGCTATCTGCGAAATCCACCGGCCTGACCATCGCTATCTGGCTGGCGCTCTGGCTGCTGCCGCTTTTGGCGCTCACCTGGGCGCTTGGCGGCGAGCATGTGTTGAGCCAGATCGGGTGGTTCTTCTCCAAGCTTGCAGTCGTCACCTTTGGCGGCGCCTATGCCGTGCTGAGCTACATGGCGCAGGATGCCGTGTCCGCCTATGGCTGGCTGACAGCGGGCGCCATGATGGACGGCCTTGGCCTCGCGGAAACAACGCCCGGCCCGCTGATCCTGGTGACGGAGTTCGTCGGGTTCCTCGCGGGCTTCAATGGCGCTGGATGGGGTGTCGGCATTGCAGGCGCCGGCGTGGCGCTCTGGGCGACGTTTACGCCCTGCTTTCTCTGGATATTCGCGGGCGCGCCCTACATTGAGTGGCTAAATGGGCAACCGCGCTTGAAGGGCGCGTTGGCGGGGATCACGGCGGCGGTCGTCGGCGTCATCCTGAACCTGGCGATCTGGTTCGCGCTGCATGTGTTCTTCGCTGATGTTAGCTTACAGAACGCTGGTCCGCTAACGCTTTGGCTGCCAGATTTCGCCACACTGGATTGGACGGTTGTTGGGATCACGATTGTCAGCGGCTACTTGTTACTGAAACGCCACTGGTCTGTGCCGCCGGTGCTCTCTGTAGCAGCGGGATTGGCGTTCGCGGCAAGCTTCGTTTAGCGCCAGCCGTCCAGCAACCTTGCCTCATCCCGCGTCATTAGTGGGATGAGGACGGCGCCGGCCAGGAAGCCGCCAATATGCGCCCAATAGGCCACATTGTCTGACCCAAACAATCCGCCGCTCGCCAGCGCTTGGAAAAGAAACCATCCGCCAATCCATAGCCACACGGGCAACCGTAAGGGGATGAAGATGGGCGTGATCGCTGTGATCCGGGCCGTTGGGTGCAAGAACAGATATGCGGCCAGAACGCCGGATACCGATCCGCTAGCGCCAATCAAAGGCGCTTCCGAAATCTCGTTGGTCATCCCGTGCGCAAGCCCGGCGACGGCGCCGCAGATCAGGTAAAACAGTAGGAACCGGAATGTCCCGCAGCGGTCCTCCACGTTGTCCCCAAACACAAATAAGAACGCCATATTGCCAAGCAGATGCCAGGTATCGCCATGCAGGAACTGGTATGTGAGCGCGGACCAGGCCGCCGGAATATGCGACAGCGCTGGATCAAGCTCACTATGGCCGAAGATAACAGCAGGCAGGAAGCCATAGCTGAAAATCGTCGATACTTCTTCGAAGCGGGAGAGGCTCGCTTGCCAGATGAAGACGATGACGCAAAGCAGAATAAGGCCCCAGGTGCCATAGGGCGTATCAATCCAGCGGCGCGGATTGTCGTCGTGAATAGGCCAAAACGCCACTTGTGTTAGAGCCGCGCAGTCGGCGGCGCGTCTGCCAGGTCACACCAGATAGGCGTGTGGTCAGACGCTTTCGGGCGGCCCCGCGGGCGACGATCAATATCAATATCCGTCATTCGGTCGAGCGCAGCGCCCGTCAACAACACATGGTCGATACGGATACCGTTGTCCTTCTGCCATGCGCCCGCCTGATAATCCCAGAAGGTATAGGCAGCGGGCGCATTCGGCTTGGCAGCGCGGAAGGCGTCATAGTAGCCGAGGTTCAGGATGCTGCGGAAATGCGCGCGGCTTTCAGGCTGGGTTAGCGCGTCGCCTTCCCAGGCGGCAGGATCGTAGCAATCCTCATTCGCCGGGATCACGTTGTAATCGCCCAAAAGCGCCACGGGATCACCGGTCGAGGCCAGTTCAGCCGCGCGCGCATACAGCCGCTTCATGAAGCCGATTTTGTAGGGAAACTTCTCCGTGCCGACAGGGTTGCCGTTCGGCAGATAAATGGATGCAATGCGCACGCCATTGATCGTCGCCTCAACATAGCGTGCTTGCTCATCGCTATCGTCGCCGGGCAAGCCGACCATCGGGTCTTCAATTGGCAAGCGGGACAGAATGGCAGAACCGTTATAGGTCTTCTGGCCTGCTATGACCGCCTTATAGCCCTTGGCCTCAAACTCCAGGCGCGGGAACGCATCTTCGACGCATTTGAGTTCCTGCAGCGCCAGCACATCAGGCTGGCCTTCATCCAGCCAGGCGAGAGCGGCGTCGAGCCGGGCTTTGATGGAATTCACATTCCAAGATGCAATGCGCAAACGCTTGATCCGTCAGATCGCGAAGGAGGAGCCACAGCCGCAGGACGACGCGGCGTTCGGGTTCTCAACAACAAACATTGCGCCCGCCAAATCTTCCTTCCACTCAACGACTGAGCCGCGCAGGAGATCGAGCGACACCTCATCGACCACCATTTCAACGCCGTAGCGCTTATAAACAGTGTCATCGTCGCTGGTCTCTTTGTCGAAGCTGAAGCCGTATTGGAAACCTGAGCATCCGCCGCCGGACACGGATACGCGCAGGCGGGAACCCGCCTCGCCTTCGCGGTCCAAAATCACCTGTAATTGGGCGGCGGCCCGTTCAGTCAGGCCGATTCCTTCTTGAAGACTTCCGTCCGGCATGGCGTTTAGCTCCAAATCAAGCGGTTAGCGTGTAAATCACGGGTACGCGTCGCGCATTCTATATGGTATTCCCTTAATATATGGATGTTCCTGCGGCTTCGATCAACGGCGCCGCAATTCTAAGGATCGCGCCGCCGTGCAACTGGCCCCCTACGCCACTAAAAACAGCGAGAGCCGGGGACGGCGCATCGGTGAGCCAGAGGCTGAAAACCGCTCGCCATTTCAGCGGGATCGAGACCGGATCATTCACTCCAACGCGTTCCGGCGTCTGAAACATAAAACGCAAGTTTTCGTTTATCACGAAGGCGATTATTTCCGTACGCGGCTAACGCATTCCATAGAAGTCGCCCAGATCGCGCGGACAATCACCCGCAGTCTCGGCGCCAATGAGGACTTGGCGGAAGCCGTGGCGCTGGCGCATGATCTTGGCCACACGCCCTTCGGCCATGCTGGCGAGGACGCGCTGTCTGCCTGTCTGGCGGATATCGGTGGGTTCGATCACAACGTGCAGACCTTGCGGATACTAACGCGACTGGAACAGCGCTACGCGGATTTTGACGGCCTGAACTTGACTTGGGAAAGTCTAGAGGGCGTCGTCAAACATAACGGACCAATGGCTGGACATGATATTGAGACGCCGAAAGCCGTCACCGCCTTCGACACAGCCTATCCGCTTGAGCTTGAAAGCTATGCCGGGCTTGAAGCGCAGATCGCAGCGCTCTCAGACGATGTCGCGTATAACAGCCATGATATCGATGATGGCCTGCGCGCCGGACTGTTCGACCTGGGTGACCTCAGAGAGTTGCCGCTTCTATCTACTCTTCTGGAAGAGGTAGACCGGAAATGGCCAGGACTGGAACGTCAGCGCAAAATCTATGAACTTGTCCGGCAGCTCATCGGCGCCTTGGTGATGGACCTGACGGAGGAGACCAAGCAGCGATTGGTTGAGGCTGCGCCCGGCTCCGCCGCAGACGTTCGGGGCGCTGGCAAGCCTATGGCGGCGTTTTCTGAAAGTATGGAGTCTACGGTCAACGCGTTGCGTCACTTCCTGAAAACGCATATGTACCGGCACTATCGGGTCAATCGAATGACCAGCAAGGCGCGCCGGATTGTGACGGATCTCTTCCAGCTTTTTGTCGAAGAACCGGAGAATTTGCCAGAAGCTTGGCGCCAAGCTGCGACAATCGACGCGCCGCACCACAGAAAGCGCATTGTCGGTGATTACATCGCCGGCATGACGGATCGCTACGCCATGCTGGAACATCAGCGCCTTTTCGATATTTATAGCCGGACGATATGAATTATTTCAAACACTTCCAGGACCTAACGCTGTCGATCTTGGAGCGCATGCAGGCGGCTGGCGATCTACCCAAGGCTTTGGACTTTAGCCGCATCTCTGCAGGCGCGCCGCGCGATCCAGCGCATGGCGATGTCGCGCTGAACGCCGCTATGGTTTTGGCCAAACAGGCAGGCGCAAAGCCTCGCGATCTGGCGACCGAGATCGCCGCAAGCCTAGCGCAGCATGATGATGTCGCATCAGCAGAAGTCGCTGGCCCAGGATTTATCAACATCCGCGCAGCGACGGCATTCTGGCCAGCGCGGCTGGCTGAAATCCTGGCGGCAGGCCGTGAATACGGCGCGTCAGACATGGGGTCAGGCAAGACTATCAATGTTGAATATGTGTCCGCCAACCCGACAGGCCCGCTGCATGTTGGCCATGGGCGCGGCGCCGTTTTCGGCGATGCGCTGGCCGCACTCCTGGAAAAAGCAGGCTACGGCGTCATCCGCGAGTATTACGTGAATGATGCGGGCGCCCAGGTCGAGACATTGGCTCAGTCAGCGCTTTTGCGAATGCGGGAAGCGCAAGGCGAGGACATTGGTGAAATACCGGAAGGCCTTTATCCCGGCGATTACCTGAAAGCCGTCGGCAAAGCGCTGGCGGCCATGTCGGAATCTGAGCAGACGCCAGAGAACGCCCGCACCGTCGCCGTTGCAATGATGATGGACAGCATTCGCGAGGACCTGGCCGCAGCAGGCATCCGCCAGGACCTTTTCTCGTCCGAACGCGCATTGGTCAACGCCGGTCGCGTTGAAGACGCCGTTGCCGCGCTTGAGGCGAAAGACTTGGTCTATGTCGGCGTGTTGGAGCCGCCCAAGGGCAAATTGCCCGATGATTGGGAAGCCCGCCCGCAAACGCTGTTCCGCGCCAGCCAGTTCGGCGATGATACGGACCGCCCGCTTAAGAAGTCTGACGGCTCCTGGACATATTTCGCCACAGATATCGCGTACCACTTCGACAAATATGAACGCGGCGGCGAAACGCTGATTGACGTTTGGGGCGCGGATCACGGCGGTTACGTCAAGCGCGTGGCGGCAGCGATGCAGGCGCTGACAGGCAAGAATGACACGCTTGACGTCAAGCTATGTCAGCTTGTGAAGCTGATGCGGGACGGCAAGCCTGTCATCATGTCGAAGCGCGCCGGCACCTTCGTGACGTTGCGTGAAGTGATCGATGAAGTCGGCGCCGATGTTGTCCGCTTTATGATGCTGACGCGCAAAAACGATGCGCCGCTTGAGTTCGATCTCGCCCGCGCACTGGAGCAATCCCGCGACAATCCGGTGTTCTACGTCCAATACGCCCATGCCCGCTGTCGCTCCGTGCTGCGCCATGCTGAGGAAGCGGGCGCCGACGTCATCGCTGCAGGCCTTATGACTTCGGATTTAGCGCTGTTGGATGATCCGGAAGAGATCACCCTCATCAAACAGCTTGCATCCTGGCCGCGCTTGGTCGAACAGGCGGCGGAAGCGCATGAGCCGCACCGGGTCGCATTTTACCTCCAAGAAACGGCTGCAGCGTTCCATCAATTATGGAATAAAGGCCGCGAAGACACGACGTTAAGGTTCATCCAGGATGATGCGCCTGATTTGACAAATGCGCGGCTGGCGCTTGTATCTGCTGTCACGACCGTCATAGGCTCTGGCTTGGCCGTTATCGGAGTCGAAGCGGTGGAGGAAATGTGATTCATGGCGGGGCCGGACTACGATCCACAAGCAAGGCCTGAACGCGCCCGGTTAGCGATGTTCGGCCGGATCGCGTTTGCGGTCGTCTGCGTGAGTTGTGCGCTCGTCGCCGCCATGTGGCTGTTGTTCGGCGGTGAAGACGCCGGCGGCCCGCCGCCTGTAATCTCCGCCGAAGCCGGGCCGGACCGGGTTCGCCCTGATCCATCAAACCCGACAGGCCAGCAAATTCCGCATCAAGAACGCCAGGTATTTGATGTCGTCACCGGCGACGATGGGCGATCACGGCAAGAATTGCTGACGGACGGCGGGGAAGAGCCCGTTGTGCTCGCAGACACCGCCAATGGCGCAGAAATCGCCTCCAGGCCCGCACCGCAAAGCGGCCAGCCAATCCAATTGTTGCCGCCGAAGCCTGCGCCACTGAACATTGACCCGCCTGAGCCGCGCCAACCTCCTGCCCAGCAGCAGGCGCCAGCAACGAGGCCGCCAGCGCTGATCGTAACGCAGCAAGCGACGCCCGAGGCGCCACGCCAACAGGCCGCTCCGCAAGCGGTCAGGCCGCCGCAGTTGGTCGTGACGCCAGAGCCTGCCAGACAAGCTCCCGCTCCAGCGCCGCAAGCTGCGCCTCAGGCGCCGCCACCGGTGGTCGCTCAGCCTGCGCCAAAGCCGGAACCGCAACGCCGCCAGACAGCATCCTTACCGCCGTCTGATTCCTATCGCATCCAGATCGCCGCTGTTCGTAGCGAAGCGGCGGCGCAGCGGGAATGGCAACGTCTCCGGCGGAAGAACAAAGACATTCTGGGCAGGCTGCAGCTCTTCATGCAGCAGGTGAACATCCGCAATAAGGGCGTTTACCACCGGATTCAAGCGGGCCCGCTGCCAGACCGCACCCTGGCTGAACTCGCCTGTGGGAGCTTGAAAGCGCGCGGCGTGGGGTGCCTGATTGTCGCCCAATAGCTTGTCATCCAGTAACCGCCCTGCCGCAGCGATCCTTGGCTGCGCAGGCCCGGTTTTGACAGCCGAGGAGCGCGCATTCTTCCGTGAGACCAACCCATTCGGTCTGATCCTGTTCGCACGCAATATCGAGGCGCCAGAAACAGCCTTTCGCCTGATCGCAGATTTCAGAGACGCAGTCGGCAGGCCAGACGCGCCTGTTCTAATCGACCAAGAAGGTGGGCGTGTCGCGCGCTTCAAACCGCCGCATTGGCCTGCCCTGCCTGCCCAAGGCGCAATCGGACGGATGTATGCGCAAAATCCTGACAAAGCGCGTGCGGCCGCTCACCTGCTAGGGCAAGCCTTAGCGGCGACGGCGGCGCCCATTGGCGTCGATGTCGCGTGTGCGCCAGATGCAGATGTCCGGGCGCCCGGCGCACATCCGATCATCGTCGGCGACCGGTCCTATGGGGAAGACCCATCCATTGTCGCTGAGCTCGCCGCAATCACGCAGCAAGCCTTGCTGGACGCCGGAATCGCGACAACACCGAAGCATGCGCCTGGCCATGGACGCGCGGCGCTTGATAGCCATGAGGCATTGCCGGAAGTCACGGACAGCCTCGATATCCTCACGGCAGACCTAGCGCCCTACAAAGCGCTCCGCGATGCGCCGTTCTGGATGACCGCCCATATCCGCTATCTGGCGCTTGACAATACAGCCCCCGCAACCTGCTCCCCCGCCTGCTTGAACTGGCTGCGCGCTGAAACTGGGTATGAGGGCATGCTGCTCACCGATGATCTCGCCATGGGCGCGCTCGAAGGCGGGGTCGGTCAACGGACAAGTGCGGCGATGGCGGCAGGCTGCGATGTTGCGCTTTTCTGCCCTGGCGATATGGAAGGCAACCGGGCCGCCATCGCCGCTGCCGGCCGCGCCAATGACCGAGTGATGGATGTGTGGGGCGCCTGGAGCGAGGCCCGAAAAGGGCGGGCGCCAACCGCAGACGCGTTCCAGCTCGCCGCAAAACTCTGGGCGTTGATGGAAAGCAAGCCGCGCGGCTGAATAAGGCGTTTCATTGGCATAGCACGCGCAGTATTCTACAGGGAGAGACTCGCAGGCGATTCCACCAGCGCTGAGGCAGCCGTGGCAAGTTCTGATCCAACAGAGACGTTAGCGGCCGCCGCCGCCAGGGACGATGACGGGCCGAAGCTCGTCGTCGATCTCGGGCTATATGAAGGTCCGGTGGACCTGCTGCTACAGATGGCGCGCGACCAAAAGGTTGATCTGCTCCACATCTCAATCCTGTCGCTGGCTGAACAATATCTGTCTTTCATCGCCGAGGCGAAACGCCTGAAACTTGAGATTGCCGCAGATTATCTGGTGATGGCGGCATGGCTCGCCTATCTCAAATCGCGCTTGCTGCTGCCGAAGGAAGAGGCGCCGCCTGAAGATGAGCTGACGCCAGAGCAAATGGCGGAGGCGCTCGCGCGTCAGCTTCAGCGCCTGGAAGGGCTGCAGGCCGCCGCCAAGCAATTGCTGGCCATGCCAAGACTTGGGATCGACAGATTTGGCAGAGGCCAAGCCGATGCGTTGCCAGAACATATTGAGTCCCGCACAGAAACGGATATCACTGAACTCCTGCAGGCCTATGCCGGCGTGCGTCGCCGCCATGACAGCCAGGCGCTTTCCATCAGGCCATCACATTTGCATACGGTTGAAGCTGCGATCGGTCGGCTAAACGCAATGCTTGGCCTCGCTATTGAGTGGCGCACCTTAGAAGCGTTCTTGCCGCTGGTGACGGGCGATACGGTGCTGCAACGTTCCGCCTGGGCTTCGACCTTCGCCGCCAGCCTGCAGCTTGCTAAAGACGGCCATCTGCAAATTCGCCAGGAAGAGCGCTTCGGACCCATCTACCTCCGCGCGCGCGAGGGCGGCCCACCGTACCATGATGATGGACAAGCGCATGATGGACTGAACGATGAGTGACGGAGATCAGACCAATCCGCCAGAGCCTGAGGATGAAGCGTTTGGCGAGCTCGCCGTTGGACCGCGTGTTGTTGACCCTGAACGGCTGGAACTGGCGGAACGGTTAGCAGAAGCCATCGTATTCTCATCCGCCGAACCGGTGATGATCGATGCGCTGGCCGAGCGGTTGCCCACCACGATTGATCCAGCCGAGATCATGGAACGGCTGGAGGAGCGGTACAAAAACCGGGGCGTCAAGTTGATGCGGATTGCTGGCGGTTGGTCATTCCAGACTGCGCCCGACCTCGCCGCAGCGCTCACCGTCGAGCGGATCGAGCAAAAGAAGCTGACCCGCGCCCAAGTCGAAACACTGGCGGTCATTGCGTATCACCAGCCGATTACACGGCCAGAGATTGAGGAAATTCGCGGAGTTTCACTATCAGGCGGCGTGATGGATACGCTGCTAGGGCTAAGCTGGATCCGCACGGGCCGACGCCGCGATACGCCGGGTCGTCCCCTCACTTTTGTCACCACGAAGGAATTCCTGCAGCATTTTGGGCTGGATACGTTGCAAGACCTGCCGGGCGCTGATGAATTGACGGCGATGGGCCTACTGGATGACCGCGCAGGCGCGATCTCAGACTTCGCCAATCGTGAGGAAGAGCTTGACCTACCGGAGCCTGCGGCGGCGACAGATCCAGACATCGACGAAGCTGCCGGTATCGGCGGCATACTCTCGCCATTTGATGAGGAAGAAGGCGAGCGTTAGGTATTAGCTCGCCATGCTTTCGACCTTGCCAGCGCGCTGGCGCTGCAAGTCCCTCTCCGTTGCGACCCGGTTCCGGCCGCTGTGCTTGGCCAGATAAAGCGCCGCGTCAGCTCGCTCGACGATGCTTTCCATCGTATCCGCTGGCTGCAAGAGCGCCGCGCCAATTGAAAGTGTGACATTGCCATAGCTCTGGCCGGTCTTAGCGCTTTTCAGCACCTTCGCCGCTATTGTTTTTCGAATTTGCTCCGCGACGATCATCCCGCCTTTAAGGTCAGTCGTCGGCAGGATGATGCAAAACTCTTCGCCGCCGTAGCGCGCTGGAATGTCCCGCCCCTTCAGCATGGACTTCATAACGCGGCCAACAAGCTTCAGCACTTCATCGCCAACCCGGTGGCCATATGTGTCGTTAAAGCGCTTGAAGTGATCGACATCAGTGATCAGCAGCGTCATCGCAGTGCGATCTTCGCGGGCGCGCGCGATCTCCGCCTCTAGGCCCAAATCAAAGGCGCGGCGGTTTGGCAGGCCGGTCAAGCCATCGGTTTCACTGGCGCGGCGGGGGTCGTCGAGATTGTTTTGTAGCTCATCAATGCTCGCGCTGGCTTCGTTCAGTTCTTTCTCGAGCGCCGCATTTTTTGTGATCGCTTCTTTCGCATCCAATAGCGCTTTCTTAACAAGTGCTTGGATTTGATCCGGCGCCGCACCGGACAGGTCTCCGCTGAACCCTTGCAACTTAGAGCCATAATCCTTCACGTTATCAGCAGCGGCGCCGATTGACGTGACGGCCTTGCCGATGATGTCCTCAACGCTTTCTGTTGCGCTTTGGATGACCTGGCCAGCGTCTTCGCCGAGATAGGATTGTTTGATGTCTTGATATGAGTGCGGGTCGAACTCTTCCACGCTCTCAAGCAAACCGCTCAATTGCCGGGAGAGCTCCGCGTCGATCCCAGCGTGGAAAGCGTACCAGATTTCGAAATTGTCCGGATGCGCGGCGATTTCCAGATTGTCCATCTGCTCCATCGCCTCTTTGGCGATTGATGCGGCGCGGCCGTAGCTTTCTTTATAGCTCATTCGTCCCTCGGTTCCGGAACCGCAGCGGCATCAGGCCAGCGCTTTTCAGCGGTTCAGGGAAGGACTGTATCGGGTAAGAGTGAAGAGAATATTATCCAGGGGCGCCAAACGCGCTATTTCTGTCTCTATTCAAGACTCTTCAGATAAGCGATCAGCGCTGTCCGGGAGCGCTTAAAACGCACGACAACGTCTGTCTTGACGCCAGGCACCGCTTTCTTCGGGTCCTGAAGGAAGCTGTTCAGCTTGGCTTCGTCCCAGCTAAAGCCTGCATTCGTCAGCGCCTCAGACTGGCGGAACCATCCAGTGCCGCCTGCCTCACGGCCATAGATGCCGCCAAGATGTGGACCATAAGCCAGTTTGCCGCCTTCCTTGCGAGAATGGCACACAGCGCAACGCTGACGGTAAATGAACCCACCCATTTTGACGGGGTCTGACGGGCGCACAGCATCCTTAACGCCGTAGTCTTTCGGGCTGGGCGCCGGTTTCGCCTTCGGCGTCGCTGGTTCGGTCTCCGCGGGCTTTGCCTGCGCGAGCTGTCCTTCGGCCCGGGCCTGCCCACCAGCGGCGGCGGCAAGCGCCAAGCTAAATGCGCAAAGGGCGACAATTGCGAAGCTTAATTTTGCGGGCGCCATCAGGGTCCTCCGTAGATTTTTATCCGTCTATTGGCCTCATATTTATGCAGACTGGCGCCGTGTGCAAGCAATTGGCGCATGATCTGTAAGATCAGTCACATCCGCCCAAAAGCCGTTATTCCATGATTGCCTGGTATGCAAGCGTGCGCAGTTCCCTGCGGATTGGATAGGACGAGGATGGCATAAGCTGCGTCATGAATATCGCCACCAGCCCCTCTGCCCGGTCCACCCAGAATCCGGTGGACGCGACGCCGCCCCAAGCAAATTCGCCCTCCGAGCAAAGCGCTTTCGCCTTCGCAGCATCAATCACGACAGACCCGCCAAGACTGAAGCCGATCCCGTCATAGGGCGTTTCGCTGAATACGGGCTGGCCCATGGAGGTGAGGTCTGCGTTGCCCGGCAGATGGTTGCGCATCATGTATTCGGATGTTTTCCGGCCAAGTACGCGCACGCCTTCATAACTGCCAAAGCCCTGCAGCATTTCGCAAAATTTCAGATAGTCGCTTGCGGTGGAAACAAGGCCGCCGCCGCCGGAAAACAACGTCACCGGCTTTACCCAGGATGAGTCTATGCTGGCGGGGTCTGTCTCAATCCGGGAACCGTCCGCTTGCTTTTCGAAGAGTGCGGTTAAACGCCCTGCTTTCTGTGCTGGCAGTTGGAAATAAGTATCGTCCATGCCAAGCGGCGCGAAGATGCGTTCCCGGAGCACTTGATCGAGCGGCGCGCCTGCAACGGCTTCTATGAACCGGCCAAGCGCGTCGGTGGACACGCTGTATTCCCAGCGCGTGCCTGGGCGCCAGCGGAGCGGCATCGCGGCCAAGCGTTTGGTCATCTCTTCCAGTGTGCCGGAGTTGCGGCTGCCTGAAAAATCAACGCCTGCCGCGCGGTACGCGGAACCCACCGCACCCCCTTCTCGGTTGCCGTAAACAAGGCCGGATGTGTGGGTCATCAAATGCCACACCTGCATGGCGTCGCCGACTGGCTCTGTCTTCATACCCGCGCCCTCGCCCTCCAGCCAGAGATGGCAATCGCCAAACTCGGGCAGATAGCGCGCGACGGGATCGTCCAACTGAAACAGCCCCTCCTCGTAGAGCGCCATAGCGGCGGCGGACACAATTGGCTTCGTCATGGAATAGATGCGGAAAATATCGTCCGCAGCGATCGCCCGGCCCGTCGCTTCATCCGCCATACCGCGGCTATCGAGATACGCCACCTGCCCATGGCGGGCGATCAGCGTCAGGCATCCAGGCAGCTTGCCGCTTTCGACATAGCCATCCATCCAGGCGCCGATGCGGGCGAGCCGGTCTGCCGACATGCCGACGTTGGCCGGTCTTACTGTATTGATCACGCTAGAGATTCCTTAGTTGCGGTAGCTGTCGTCTGTCTTGTCGAGCTTGCGCATGAGGGCTGCGAACTCAAGATCGCCTCTGGGTTTGTCTGTCGCGGCGCGCTCGAGATCACCGCGGCTGCGGCCTGCCACATTGCTTGATAGTTGGCGGACAGGACCAGCAGCCTGGGCGTCTATCTGCACCTGGCAGGCGCGTTCCAGGCGATACAGGCTCAGGAAGGCTTCGGGCACTGTTCGCCCCAACGTCAGCAGGCCATGGTTCCGCAGGATCATTGCTTTCGCATCGCCGAGCGCATCCAGCAGGCGCTCCCGCTCATCCAGATAGAGGCTAACGCCTTCGTAATCGTGATAGGCGATGGCGTCGTAAAACTGTGTTGACGTCATGGAAATCGGCAACAACCCGCATTCCAACGCGGCGACAGCCATACCGGCACGGGTATGGGTATGCATCACAACACGGTTCCTGTCCGCCTTAGCCATGTGAATGGCCGAATGGATGATGAACCCGGCATAGTTCACCCCGTGGCCCTGGCCTTCGATGACATTGCCATCAAGGTCAATCTTGACGAGATTCGAGGCCGTGACCTCATCGTAATTCAAGCCGAAAGGGTTGATGAGAAAGTGATGTTCGGGGCCTGGGCAGCGCGCTGTCAGGTGTCCGTAGATCAGCTCAGTCCAGCCGAAATGGTCAACTAGCCGGTAGGCTGCCGCCAATTGCACCCGCAACTCGCGCTCAGCCTCATCCGGCGCCAGTTCATAGGCGGAAGGTAGGGGGGTCATGCCATCCATGATTTGGGCTCCGTAAATTTTCCGGTAGCAAGATCGCACTACGCGCTGAAGTCAAAATGATCTTGCCAGCTTTGCCGAAAATGTGGAATGGCGATGATCAGAACACCATCGGCGACTTCTCGGTTGATGATTAAATGGCTGTCGCGCCGATGCAAACGCACGGGCGGCGAAATCGTTCGGCGTTCAGGCGCTATGCGTGGATGCGCGGCTATGAGTTCGAAGGCATCAAACAGACCGTCACCATACGCTCGCGCTTGTTGTTTCGACCACCGCTCTTCTGTGAAAGCATAGATTGCTTTGATGTCAGCTTCCGCAGCCTTAGAGAGGCGATAAAGATTAGGCATCTACCGACGCCGCTTCCAACGAAGCGATGAATTTTTTGCGATCAACTGGATCTGCAATGCCGCTGTTGAGCCCTTGAGTGACAATCGCTTGCAGCTCAGTATCCGCCTGCCGCCGTTCCCGGTCGCGGCGGATGAGGTCGCGGACGTAGTCGCTGGCGTTCGCGTAATCGCCGGTTTTGGTTTGGGCCTCGACCCAGGCCTTCATTTGGTCGGGCAGAGAGATATTCATGGTCGCCATAACAATCGTCCAATCTTGTTTGGCGCAACGATAACAAATATTGGCAAAGATTGCCAAACTGAATCACCATATGGACTTGACGCCGCTTGGCGCCTTCGGCAGCCACGCTATATACGCTGTTCAACAAGCATATCTTAGTCCCTGACTTTTCGTCAGGTTTTATGGAGAGCGCATTGGTGAGCAAAATTGGTATCTGCCGCAGCCTGATCGCTGCGGTTTTTCTTTGCTTCACCGCCTGTCTGATAACTGCAGGACCATTGAGCGCGGCCGCGCAGCAATCCGGTCCACCGGCAGGGGCCAACATGCCGATAGAGCAAGCCCGTGCCTTGGCCGATGTCCTCAAAGACGAAAAGGCTCGAACTGCGCTGATCAAAGAGCTTGAACGCCTTGGCGCTCCAGAATCAGCGGCGGCGAAACCTGGGCCGCAGCATGAACCGTCCTTCATCCGGCAGGTCGCCGAGACCACAAGCGATGTATCGACCGGGATCGCCCAAGCCGCAGATAGGCTATGGAGCCAATTGCTATCCGCCCCTGAACGCTTCACCGCCCTTGATAGTGCAAGCCTTAGCGTTCTGAATGATGCGCTCTTGGATCTGGCTCTCATCGTGATCGTCACGGTGGGCGTGTTCATGACGCTCCGACATTTCGCGAAACGCCTTTATCGCTGGATTGGCGGGCGGGCGAAGGACGCTGGCTTTATCTGCAGCGCGCTGCTGGCGTTTGGCTCCGTGTTGATTGACGCGGGCGTGGTTCTGTTGGCTTGGGCGTTGGGCTATCTGGCCGCAATCGCGCTGCTCGGCGAATATGGGACCATCGGCATCCGCCAAACATTGTATTTGAACGCATTCTTGATTGTTGAAATGATCAAGGTCGCGATGCGGACAATCCTGTCGCCCAGCGCCAGCGAACTCCGGCCCGTTCCCCTACCAGACAGAGCCGCCCAAACCATGACGAAATGGATTGGTACTGCTGTCAGCATATTGGGCTACGGCCAATTGCTCATCGTGCCGATCATCAACCAGAACGTATCGTTCATGGCCGGCCAAGCGGCCGCGGTGCTTATTTATCTGGCGGCGCTGATAATCCTGATATCGCTCACGCTCACCAATCGTACAGCCGTCGCCGAATGGCTCATGGGCGAACGCGGCTTGGCCGACAAGCCTGGCACATTGCGGTTTATGGCGCGGAACTGGCACGTGCCGGTATTGCTCTATCTCGGCGTATTGTTCGTGATCGTCATCACCCGGCCAGGCGGCTTGTTGTTCTCGATCCTCTATGGCTCCGCTCGGGTGCTTGCAGCCGTCATAGTCGGCGCGATCATTGGCGCTGGGCTGAAACGGTTAATGGCGCGCGGCGTCCGCCTGCCCGAGCCGGTGACGCAACGCCTGCCATTGCTCGAACGCCGGCTGAACGCCTTCGTGCCGAAGCTGCTGCTGCTTGTGCGGATTGTGCTCATCATCATTGTGGCGCTGTTCATTGTGCACACGATTGAGCTAATTGACGTTCGGGGCTGGCTCGTCAGCCAGGTCGGCGTACGGCTAACCGGCATTCTGCTCAGCCTATTCTTCATATTGCTTTTGGGTTTCGCGCTTTGGCTTGCGGTCTCATCCTGGATCGATTTCCGCCTGAACCCAGACTACGGCTCCCAGCCGACCGCGCGGGAACGCACCCTGCTCAGCCTGTTCCGCAACGCAATGACGATTGTACTGATTGTGATCACGACGATGTTCGCGCTCTCAGAAATTGGCATCGACATAGCGCCCTTGATCGCTTCCGCCGGGGTCTTCGGCCTCGCAATCGGCTTTGGCGCGCAGAAGCTGGTGCAAGACATCATCACCGGCATTTTCATCCAGTTTGAGAATGCGATGAATGTGGGCGACGTCGTAAATGTCAGCGGCACGACGGGCACGGTCGAACGACTTACAATCCGCTCCGTTAGCCTGCGGGATGTGCATGGCGCTTTCCATATCATCCCGTTTTCCTCGGTCGACATGGTCACGAATTTCATGCGCGAGTTCGGCCAGTTCGTCTGCGATATGGGCATCGCCTATGGCGTGAACATCGATGACGCAAAGGCGGCGATGATCGATGGTTTTGAGGAGCTCCGCGCCGATGAGAAATGGGGCAAGGTCATCCTGGAGGATATGACGTGGTTTGGCGTCACAACCTTCGGCGATAGCGCTGTCACCGTGCGCAGCCGCATAAAATGCGCGCCCGGCCAGCAATGGGGCGTCGGCCGCGCCTACAATGCGATCCTAAAACGCATCTTCGACGAACGCGGCATCGAAATCCCGTTCCCGCACCAGACGATCTACTTCGGCGACAAAAAGGACAGCGAGGCCTCCGTGGCGCGGCTTACAAATTCTGAAGAAGGCGTCAACGCTGAGAAGTCCGATAAGCCGAACGCCTGATCTCAATCAAGCTTTCTCTAACCGCTCCAGGCTTTCTGGCGGCCAGTATTCTTTGCGGTCATAGAATTGTGGAACGGCGGGAGTTTCTGCCGGCAATCGGACCCAAGGCTGCTTGCTATCCGTGAAAATGTGGATGCCGGGCGGGCAGAGTTCTGGTTGGTCCATGGAGCCGACACGGACATACAGGAATTTCGGGCCGACAGCGTTATAGACGCCCCAAACTGCGGTTTTGCAGATTGCGCAGCGGCAGATCTTTTGGCCTTTGCCGCTCTCGCTTGGCGTCTCAATAGCTTCGAGTTCGCCTGACGTTAAGCGCACGTGATCCGCTTCAATCATCGCGTTCAGCGCAAAGGCTGAACCTGATTGGCTCTGGCAGCGCGTGCAATGGCAGCATTGTACAAAGATCGCGGGCAGTGCCGCCTCATAGCGCACGGAACCGCAAGCGCAGCCGCCTTCTACTGTCGCCATAATTCAGCCCCCTACATCACCGCCCCGACCTGCCAGGGAATGAATTCCGCATCGCCGAGCCCTTGCGCCTCGCTCTTGGTCTGCTTGCCGGAAGCGACCGCAAGGAATGTCTTGAAAATCTCCATGCCGATATCTTCAACGCTGGCGTCGCCATCGGCGATGGGGCCGCAGTTTACGTCCATATCTTCGCTGAGTTTGTTGTACATGGCGGAGTTGGTGGCGAGCTTTATGGAAGGGCAAGGCTTGTTGCCGTAGACGCTGCCGCGCCCCGTCGTGAAGCAAACGACATTGGCGCCGCTCGCGACCTGGCCCGTGATCGAAGCCGGGTCGTAGCCGGGGCTGTCCATAAAGACGAAACCGTGGGCGTCGACCGGCTCGCCATATTTGTAGACGCCGGCAAGGTTCGTGGTGCCGCCTTTCGCTGCAGCGCCCAATGATTTCTCCAGGATGGTCGTGAGACCGCCCGCCTTGTTGCCGGGGGAAGGATTGTTATCCATCTCGCCGCCATTACGGGCCGTGTAGTCCTCCCACCACTTGATCCGTTCGATCAGTTTTTGGGCCACTTTGTCTGATACAGCTCGGCGCGTCAGCAGGTGTTCCGCGCCATAGATTTCCGGCGTCTCCGCCAATATCGCCGTCCCGCCATGGCGGACCAACGTATCCGCCGCGAAGCCAAGCGCCGGATTGGCGGTGATGCCGGAATACCCGTCTGACCCGCCGCATTGCAACGCCACGGTTAGATGCTCGGCTGAAATGGTCTCGCGCTCAGCCTTATTGGCTTCCGGCAGCATTTCTTTGATTTGCTCGATGCCCCAATCGACAGTTTTGCGCGTACCGCCGCCATCCTGAATGTTCATGGTGCGGAACATTGGCCCGCGCTCGATCCCATAGGCTTCCAGCAAGAAGTCAATCTGGTTGACCTCACACCCAAGCCCGACCATCAGCACGCCAGCGAAATTCGGGTGCCGCGCGTGGCCCCAAAGTGCGCGCTGCAGGTTCTCATAGCCCTCGCCCGCGCCCGCCATGCCGCAGCCGGTGGAATGGGTGAGCGCCACGACGCCATCCACATTCGGATAGTCATCCAGAACGCCAGACTTCTCCATATCCCGCGCAATGAAGCGGGCGACGGAGGCGGAGCAATTCACGCTCGTTAGGATGCCGATATAGTTCCGCGTGCCGACGCGCCCGTTGCTGCGTTTATAGCCCTGGAACGTCGCCCGATCGGCCTCCGCCACATATTCGATGTTGCGCAGATCTTTGCCGATAGCGTAGTCGCGCTCGAAGTCTCCCATGGCGCAGTTATGTACGTGGACATGGTCGCCAGCGGCGATGTCCTCAGCCGCGAAGCCAATGATTTGATCATATTTTCGAACTTCTTCGCCTTCCTTGATCGCCTTGACGGCGACCTTATGGCCGGAGGGCACAGGGCCTGTCGCCGCAACGCCCTCCTCAACGAGGGCGCCGGGCGCCAGATCGACCCGAGCCACGACAACATTGTCTTCGGCGTTCAAACGGAGGGTGGTTGTCGCGGCCATGATGCAAGGGCTCCCGTGCTGCTAAAATTTGATTGAAAGAAACCTACGCCGCAGATGAATTTGACGCCAGAGCGAACTATAATCAGCGGAGGTTATCCCCGCGTCCGTCGCCCTGAAGGCTCATCATTGCCGCATCTGATTATCTTTATGTTCGTGCTCATCCTCGCTGGAATGGCGTCATGCGTGCTTATCTAGCCGTCGTTCTAGCAGCGCTGATGGTGGCGAGCTGCGGCCTGCCGCCTACCGTTTTCCGCTCGGACCGGAACAGCGAACTCCTGACCGCGCCGCCGCTGCAGGAAACCGCCATCGGCGGTATTTTTATAGCGCCGATCACCAGCGCTAACGCCGATGATCTCGCTTTCCGACAACGCCTTGCCCGCGCGCTCGTACAGCAGAACGTCGCCGCCGGGATTGATTCCGCGGGCGCATATTCAGCGAAACTCCTCTCCGCCGCCGCCCCTGCGACCTTTGACGGTAGAGGCTATGTGGAT
The DNA here is from genome assembly GCA_038102935.1 of Alphaproteobacteria bacterium. Classification (GTDB taxonomy): domain Bacteria; phylum Pseudomonadota; class Alphaproteobacteria; order Bin95; family Bin95; genus VMCJ01. The sequence continues at coordinate 22,879 of JAYNYG010000038.1, forward strand.
GTGTGGTGGCGCCTGGAAGGCCCAGATGGCGCGATCTGGGACGCATTCTCGATCCCAACCCCGCTCGATTTCCGGGAGGAGCGCGGCGAAACCATCGCTGTCATTAATGCCATCACGGCCCGTGTGGTTGATATTCTGGGACCAGCCGCCCTAGCGCCCCAACCTGCCGAAGCGCCCATCATCGTCGCCATCCCGCCTGCAAAGACGCAGGGGTTCGAAGATGGCGGCCCGCTTGCGCGCGCCATGGCGGCTCAGCTTGCCGCGAAAGGCTTTCAGCCAGGAGAAACGGACGGCGCCAACGTCACAATCCATGTCCGCGCCGCCATATCGCCGCTGAAGGCGGGCGGGCAAGAAGCTGTGCTCATCCAGATCCGCTGGACGGTGGTTGACGAAGCCGGGTTGGTGCTCGGCACCGTCAACCAGAAAAACCAGGCGCCCCTGACAGCGGTAGATGCAGGCCTCGCCAGTATGGCGCCAGCGGCGGCAGGCGCCGCAGCTGATGCAGTGGCGGATTTAGTGCGCAAGGCCAAGCCGCCCGAGTGACGGCGCTGCATTCCCTAAAATCCACAGGCAGTGACCTCTATAAGGGCGCCAGAAGCGCTGCATCCGCGCTATATGATAGGTATGAGCGATTCATCAAACCCGTTTGACGACGACGCCTTCTATGAGGGCGCCAACGCCGCCTATGCGCCGCCGCCTCCACCAGCCCCTGCGATGGCAGGCGGACGGCCCGTTTACTTAGATGGCCTGAATGAGGAACAGCTCAAAGCCGTCGAGACGCTGGATGGCCCAGTATTGATGCTAGCCGGCGCAGGCACCGGGAAAACAAAAGCGCTCACAACGCGGATCGCGCACCTCCTGGTCGCGGGCAAAGCCTGGCCTCGCCAAATTCTAGCGGTGACCTTTACCAATAAAGCATCGCGAGAGATGAAAGACCGCGTTGGCGGGCTGATCGGCGGCGTCGCGGAGGGCATGTGGCTTGGCACCTTCCATGCGCTTGCGGCCCGGATGCTACGCCGCCATGCGGAACTCGTCGGCCTCAAATCCAACTTCACCATTCTGGATGCAGACGATCAACTTCGCCTGCTGAAGCAGCTTATGCAGGCGGAGAACATCGATACTGGCCGCTGGCCTGCCCGCGCCCTGATGGGCCGCATTCAGCGCTGGAAAGACCGGGCGCAGACGCCGGACAAAGTTTCCAAGGGCGACGCTGGCGATTTCGCCAATGGCCGCACGCAAGCGATTTATGCCCAGTACCAGGAGCGCCTAAAAACACTGAATGCCTGTGATTTCGGCGATTTGATGCTGCACATGACCAGCATCTTCCAGGATCACCCGGATGTGCTGGAAGATTGGCGCCGCCGCTTCAAATATGTGCTGGTGGACGAATATCAGGATACCAACGTTTCCCAATATCTCTGGCTCCGGCTTTTAGCGCAGGAGCACAAGAACATCTGCTGCGTTGGCGATGATGATCAGTCGATCTATGGCTGGCGCGGCGCCGAGGTTGGCAATATTTTGCGGTTTGAAAAGGATTTCCCTGGCGCCCGCGTCATCCGGTTGGAACGCAACTACCGCTCCACTGGCCATATCCTAGGCGCCGCCTCCGGCCTGATCGCGAAGAATGAGGAGCGGCTGGGGAAAACGCTCTGGACGGAAGCCGATATGGGCGAGCCGGTACAGCTTCGCCTGCTCTGGGACGGCGACGAAGAAGCCCGCATGGTCGGCGACGAGGTCGAAGCGCAACAGCGCAAGAAAGTCCCGCTGACAGAAATGGCGGTCCTTGTCCGCGCCGGGTTCCAAACCCGCGCCTTCGAGGAACGCTTCGTGACACTCGGCCTGCCATATCGCGTGATTGGCGGTCCGCGTTTCTATGAGCGTGCGGAAATTCGGGACGCGCTCGCTTATCTGCGTGTCGTCGTGCAGCCGGATGATGACCTAGCCTTCGAGCGTATCGTCAACACGCCAAAGCGCGGCCTCGGCGCTGCAACGATCCAAGCCGCACACACGCTCGCCCGCGCCCAGGGCGTTTCATTGTTCGAGGCCGCACGCCTGCTCTCCGCGACAGACGAGCTTCGCCCGAAAGCGCGGAAAGGCTTGGGCGCCGTCGTGCAGATGTTTGACCGCTGGCGTGGGTTAAGCGACGGCGTCGATCAGGTTGAGCTTCTGGAGACGGTGCTGGATGAAAGCGGTTACGTCGATATGTGGCGCAACGACAAGTCGCCTGAAGCGCCTGGCCGGATTGAAAGCCTCAAGGAATTGGTGCGCGCCATCGGCGAGTTTGAAAACCTGTTGGGCTTTCTCGAGCATGTCAGCCTGGTCATGGAAAACGACCAGAATGCTGGCGATGAAGTGATCAGCATCATGACGCTCCATGCCGCAAAGGGCCTGGAGTTCGATGTAGTGATCCTGCCTGGATGGGAAGACGGCATGTTCCCGAACCAACGCGCGCTCGATGAAACTGGCCGCGCCGGGCTAGAGGAAGAACGCCGCCTCGCCTATGTCGGGCTGACGCGGGCTAGGCGGATCGCGATAATTTCCGCCGCTGCCAACCGGCGCGTCTATAACCAATGGGTGTCGTCGCTGCCCTCTCGCTTTATCGACGAGTTGCCGCCAGAGCATATTGAACGCGATGCGCCAGAAGGCCTGGGCGCTAGTTACCTGCAAACGCCCGATTTCACCGGCGGACAAGGCATGGCGAGCGGCGGGTATCAATCAACCAAGTCCCGCGCGATGGGGAACCGCGCTGCCGGGCCACGCGCCCAAACAATTGACGGTGTTGGGTTCGAGGTAAAGCCGCGCGCGCAGCCCAAAGTTCCATTTGCAATTGGCGAACGCGTGTTTCACCAAAAATTTGGCTATGGCAGGGTCGAGGATGTCGATCATGACCGCCTAGAGATCGCATTTGAGAAAGCGGGCGACAAAACTGTCGTCGCGAGCTTCGTAGAGAAAGCCTGATATGACATTGCCGACCCAATGGCGCGTTGCGGTTTCCATATCGAGCGAGAAAGCGCCTGCCTATGAAGCAGCGTTAGAAGACGGCGCTGTCGCAATCTCAATCTATGAGCGGGAAAGCACGACGCCGCCACGCAGTGCGCCGGAACCAGCGACTTGGGCGGGCGATCTGTCAATTGCGGATGATTGCATTGTCGAGGCGATTTTTACGGACAACCCAGATCGCACAGCCTTAGAATCAGCCGTCGCCATCGCCGCCGCCGCATCTGGCGAGGCGCCGCCTGCCCTTACAATTGAAGCGCTTGAAGAAACCGATTGGGCCGCGCGCGTGCTTGAAAGCCTGCCGCCAATCCATGTGTCGCGGTTCAGGGTGCGCGGCGGGCATGTGACAGAACCGGCGCCGCCGGGCGTTATCGACCTTTTGGTCGAGGCAGGCGGCGCTTTTGGCTCAGGCGAGCATGAGACGACAAAAGGCTGCCTGCGCGGGCTGGATTACATCCTGAAACGCAAAACGCCGAAGAATGTGCTCGATCTTGGCTGCGGCACAGGCGTGCTTGGGCTCGCAGCGGAAAAAGCCGCAAAACCGCAAGTCCTGCTGACAGATATTGATCCACGCGCCGTCGCCGTCGCCAATGAGACGGCCCGCCGCAATCATGCCCCGCATCGCTTAAAGGCTGTCACAGCCGACGGCTGGCAGTCTACCGCAATTCGCCAAGCCGGGCCGTTTGACTTGGTGCTCGCGAATATCCTGGCCCGCCCGCTGCGCAGCATGGCCCGCGACCTTGCGCGCGGCCTCGCGCCGGGCGGATATGCCGTGCTCTCAGGATTTCTGTTTTGGCAAGAGCCGTTTGTGCTCGCACCGCACCGCGCCCATGGACTGGTGCTGGAGCGGCGCATCCGGCAGGGCGACTGGCTTGCACTTGTGCTGCGCAAGCCAGCCTAATCCTACGACCGTTAAGCGTGCGCATCGTGATGGCGGTTTTGATACAAGCCCACGAGCCAATCCATAATGCGCGTGAAGAAGGAGCGGATTTCTGCAGCGTCCTTCTGTTGGCAGGTCAGGCATGCCTGTTCCAGCGCGTCCTGGCTGGCGTCATGCGGCGCGACAAAGTGGTGAGCGTAGGTTGATACCGTCGCTTTCAGGGCTGCTGCGTCCTGCCGTTGGCATTCGAGCTTCTGTTCTTCGGTCGTCATGGTCTTTCTCCTGCGCCTAGCTTTCCTTGGACGGCTTGTCCCCGGCGCTTCATCTCCGTTAGACATAGATTGGAAACGAAATAAAATGACTCGCACATATTGCAACGCAGCATGCCAAATCTGCATATCTGCGTTTGAGGAGTAGCTGGCATGACAAAAGCGCGGATCACGGCCCTGCGCGAGACGCTTTCGGCGGACGGATATGCTGGCTGGATTCAGCCACGCGCTGACGAGTTCCAAGGCGAGTATGTTCCGCCATCCGCAGATCGATTGGCCTGGCTCACAGGGTTCACCGGGTCCGCCGGCATCGCCGTTGTGCTGCAGGAAAAAGCCTGTGTGTTCTCAGACGGTCGCTACACCCTGCAGCTAACGCAGGAGACTGACGCAGATATCTTCGAAACCCGCCACAGCATCGATGCGCCAGCCAATGCATGGGTTGCGGATAATCTGCCAGACGGTGCGGTGCTGGCTTATGACCCCTGGCTGCTGACGCCGGGCGAGGTCAAGAAATTTGAGGCGGCGGTTAAGAAAGCTGGCGGCAGCTTGGCGACATCGCCCAGGAACCTCGTCGATGCGATCTGGGCGGACCGCCCGGCCCCGCCGACAGCGCCAATCGCAGCACATCCGCTAGTATATGCGGGCGAGGCTTCATCAGATAAGCGCACACGTCTCGCTGCTGATCTCGCAGCTAAGGACATTGATGCCGCACTGCTGACCGCACCAGATGGCATCGCATGGCTGCTGAATGTCCGCGGCGGCGACGTTGCGCACACACCCCTGCCGCTTTCCTTTGCGATTCTGGGCGCGGATGCTGGCGTTTCCTGGTTTATCGACGCGGCCAAGCTTGATGGCGAAGTGCGGGAATGGGTTGGCAATCAGGTCGAGATTCTGCCGTTCGAGCAATTCCCTGCGGCGTTGGAGGCGTTTGAGGGCAAGCGCGTGCTGGTCGCGAACGCAGCGCCAGCGGCGGCCCGCCAAATCCTGGAGGCGCATGGTGCTACAGTTCAATCCGGCGACGACCCGACGAGCCTGCCGAAAGCGCGAAAGAATGCGTCTGAAATCGAAGGAACCCGCGCCGCACATCACCGCGACGCCATCGCTGTCACGCGGTTTCTGCATTGGTTGGATACTGAGGCGCAAACGGGCGGCGTCACGGAGCTCCAGGCGTCTGACAAACTCGAAGCATTCCGGCGAGAGCTCGCAAATTTCCGCGATCTCTCATTCCCAACGATATCGGGCGCTGGACCAAATGGCGCTATCGTCCACTATCGCGTGACGCCGGCAACGGATCGGACGCTTGAGTCTGGCTCGCTCTATCTTGTGGATTCAGGCGCGCAGTTCCTGGACGGCACAACGGATATCACACGCACCATAGCCATCGGCAAACCGACGGATGAGATGCGCCGGGCCTATACCTTGGTGCTAAAGGGCCATCTGGCGCTCGGCCGGGCGCGCTTTCCTAAAGGGGCGACCGGCGCACAATTGGATACCCTCGCCCGCGCGCCATTATGGGCCGCCGGTCTCGACTTTGACCACGGGACGGGCCATGGCGTCGGCAGCTATCTCTCAGTACATGAAGGGCCGCAGCGAATTTCTAAAGCTGGGTCTGCCGCGCTCGAGCCCGGCATGATCCTTTCAAATGAGCCGGGCTATTACAAAACCGGCGCATTCGGCATCCGCATAGAAAATCTCATTTTGACGGAACCTGTGGATATCTTTGGCGGCGAGCGCGAGATGCACGGCTTCGAAACGCTGACATTTGCTCCTTATGACAGGCGCCTGATTGACTTAAGCTTATTAACCGTTGAGGAAATCGCCCAAGTAAACGCCTATCATGCCCAGGTAAATGACCTCATTGGACACAAGCTCGATGCACCGGTCGCCAAATGGTTAGCTGCGGCGACTGGTCCTCTAAAACGGTAATTGTGGCGCCAACAAAGGCTTGGCAAGGCTATATCTAGTCTGGTAACGATTTCAAAACCATGCGGGCGTAGCTCTGGGGAGGGAAAGCGCCCTCTTATCATGGCGACGGAGGAATTCTTGCATCACGATGACCTTGAAGAGCGCGTACTGTCGCGCCGCCGACTTCTAGCGCTTACCGCAGGCGCTGGCACAGCCGGACTCATCGGACTGACGCCAGACGAGGCCGAAGCCGCGCGTGGCCGCCGGACTCTCAAGCTTTATGAGACGCATACCGGCGAGAAGCTGAATGTGGTTTACCGCGTGGGAAATCGGTATTCGCGCAATGGCCTCCGCAAAATCAATCACATCATGCGTGACTGGCGTAACGGCCAAAGCCGGGCAATGGATCCACAAGTTATCGATTATTTGTATTCGATCCGCCGTTGGCTCGGCACCAACCGGCCAATCAAGATTGTATCCGGCTATCGCAGCCCCGCGACGAATGCGATGCTTGCACGGCGGTCTGGCGGCGTTGCAAAGAACAGCTATCACGTCAAAGGCATGGCGGTTGATATCAAAATCGATGGGTATTCCGTAAACTCAATTGCACGGGCCGCCCGCGCCATGAAGCTTGGCGGCGTCGGCAAATACAGCCGCTCCGGCTTCGTGCATGTAGATAGCGCTGACTGTCGGACCTGGGGCCGCTAATCCCCGCTATGTCCTACCCGGCGACGCCTGCTGACGTTTTTCAGCGCCTCGACGACCTGGGCATCCCGCATACGACTATTAGCCACCCGCCACTCTTCACCGTTGAGGATTCCAAGGCGCTGCGCGGCGCCTTGACGGGCGGACATGCCAAGAACTTATTCCTGAAGAATAAAAAGGGCCGGATGTGGTTGCTGGTGGCGGAGGAATCCGCGCCGATCAATCTCAAAGCCTTCGCCAAGATGATAGGCGCTGGGAACTTATCTTTCGGCAAGCCTGAGTTACTGATGGAGATTCTGGGCGTAATCCCTGGCGCCGTCACGCCATTTGCGTTGATCAACGCGGCGCCGGGGTCCATCACACCGCTGTTCGATCAGGGCCTTCTGGCCGAAGACCCGCTGAACTTCCATCCGCTCGACAACACCATGACGACCACCATCGCCAAGGCGGACCTCCTACGCTTTGTTGAAGCGCTTGGGCACGGCTACGACACGGTTGATCTAAAAGGCCTGTAGACCCCTCTTATCCGGGTGCCGCGTTGCGGCCTTTCTGCGTCATGTAGATCGCTAGATACGCAACGACCGTCGCCACAGCCGTGATCGCATAGCTGGTATAGTTTGGATACAAGAACCCGGCGACGCCGACGAACAGGAGCGCCCGGATCGGCACGCCGATCTTGCCGACGCCATACAGATAGCCCTCAAACGCCTGAGCAAGCAGCACGACCGCGCTGGTGCAGGCCGCAATCGTGATAATGACATCCATCGTCTCACCACGCAGAATGAGCGCTGGCGTCAGCACCATGATGAACGGCAGGACGAAGGTGATCGAGCCAAGCCGCATCGCCTTAAACGCGGTCTCCATTTGATTAGACTGCGCAATCACGGATGAGGCGACGGCAGCCAGCGCAACTGGCGGCGTGATGTAAGACAGCATGCCCCAATACAGAATAAAGAGATGACTGGCGATCGGATCAAGGCCGAACTCAATCAACGCCGGTCCCATGACGATGGCCAGGAAGATGTAGCACGCGCTAACCGTCACCCCCATGCCCAACAGGAAGCTCGTCAGCGCGCCCATCACCAGCAGCAACCAAAGGCTACCCTGCGCGATGCCCACCAACTCGCGACTGAATGCGCCGCCAACGCCCGTAAACGCCAGCGAGCCGACGATAACACCGATCCCCGCAAGGATAGCGATGATGTTGGAAATGGTTTTTGTGGACTCGATGATCAACGCCTTGCACTGGGTCCAGTTGAAGCGGTTATTCCGGCGGAACAGCGTCACCGAAACCAAAAGCGCGATAGTGGCGAAATAGGGCGCGTAGAGTTCTAAGCGGGCGAAAACCAGTAAGTAGACGAGCAGCCCCAGGCTAAACAGATAGAACCATCCGCCTTTGACCGTTTCTTTGAAGTCTGGAATTTCTTCCGCAGGTTGGCCTTTTAAGCCGTTGACGGCCGCATAACCATCGACCTGCAGCAAAAGCGCTAGGTAGAACAAGATTGACGGCACTGCAGCGGCGATGACGATATCGGCATAAGGAATGTTCAAGAATTCCGCCATCAAGAACGCCACCGCGCCCATAACAGGCGGCATTAGCGTGCCGCCTGTGGAGGCGCAGGCCTCGACGGCGCCGGCATAGGCTGGCGGGTAGCCAGCCCGCTTCATGGTTGGGATCGTCAGCTGCCCAGTTGTCACAACATTCGAGATCACTGAACCCGATAGCGAGCCAAAGAATCCACTCGCGACGATGGCGACTTTGGCAGGCCCGCCCCTGCTTTTACCCAGCATGGCCGCCGCAAAATTCATGAAGAATTCGCCGCCGCCGGTGACGACCAGCGCAGCGCCAAAGATCAAGAATCCAATCAGAATATTGCCGGCAACCCGCATCGGCACGCCGACAATGCTCTCGAAGCCCATGGCATACGCGCGAACGAGCTCTTCCGGCGTTTTTCCGATGCCCCAAAGAAAGCCCGGCGCGCTGTCTGTCCAAAGCGGAAATGTGAAGAATACGATGCAGACGCCGAATAAGATCAGCCCGCCTGCCCGGCGAACGCCTTCCAGCGCCAGGAAACACATGATCGCTGCGACAGCGGTCGGCTCCGTAGGGGCCACCAGGTCCCAACCTTCTTCAACCATTTGGCCGCCATGGTAGGCCAGATAGTATGCGGCGAAATTGGTGAGCGCAAACAGCACCCAATCATACAGCGGCACACGGTCTTTGTGACGCTTGACCGCCGGAAAAATCAGAAAAGCGAGTGATAAAAATACTGCAATCAGAACGTAGTAGTAGGAGTTATCCAGCAGAACGAACCCGCCAGGATTGATGCCAAAAGTCTGATTAATAGCGATGGCGATACCAAATGCGCCATAAATCATCGAGATCCAATACACGATGCCTGTGAGACGCTTATCTGAGTTGTCCTGAAACTTCTCATCAAGTTCGACTGGATATTCATCCGTCTGGGCGACTGAATCTTGAGCCATATTCTGATCCATTTCAGGCATGCGCCGGAGCGCAGCAATTCGGCGGGCTGCTTGAAGAAATAAGGGGCGGCCACGTCAGCCGCGACCGCCCCAAAGCAGCGTATTCTATAGGCTAGCGACCGATCAGATCAGTCGAGGCCCTTATCCGTGCGGACTTTCGCCCACCACTCGGTCCAGCCAGCGCCAGCTTTGATCTTGTTGCCTTTTTTACGCTCAGCTGCACGCATGTCATTGTAGCTATCCTGCGCCTCATCCCAGGCGTCGATCACAGCTGCATGACGTGCGATCCGCGCATCTTGCCAAGCTTGGCGGTCTGCATCCCAGTGGCCCTTTTCCTTAAAGTAGGCGACTGAGGCCGGGTGGAAGGCAGCTTCACAAGGCGTTGTGGATGACTGGTGGATCGCCCAGGCGCGCGCCGCAAATGACACATCCTTATACTTCGGATAGAGCTCATCCATGGCCTGAACCATAGCGCGCACTTCCGCAGCATCGCGGTCAGCGTAGGTCACCATCATCGGATAGCGGAAGGACAACGTTTTGCTGGGCTTCTCTTTCGAGATGCCAGCGCCGCTCTCCAGGATCATGCTGCCATACATGGGCGCGATTTTTTGCATCGCAGTCCAGTTGTCGGCTAGATCAGGATCAAACTGCAGCCAGCTGATGCTGTTTGGCGAGGCTTCGATTTCCTTGGAGAAACCAGAGGTTGGCGCAGCCAGGAAGCCGTCAATCTTGCCAGTCAACAGCGACGTTTTCATCACGCCGTAGCCACCGTGCCAAACCCGCTCCCATTCGCCTTCTTTCAGGCCAGAGAAAGCGGCGATGCCATCCGTCTTTACGTTGACCGAAGGATTGCCTTTCACATAACCAAGCCGCATGCCTTTGATATTGCTGGCGTCACTGAACTTGGAATTGCCAAGCATTACGATGCCTGTGCCGGCAGGCGGCGACATAACGCAACGCAGGTTTTGCGGGCCCCAGTTCGGCGTCGCGAAGTCATAGGTGCCTTCGGATGCGAAATAGGTGCCGGATGCGAGGAACGCATAATCCGCTTTCCGCTGCGTCAGCGGCAGAATGCGGCCAATGCTGGTGCCTGATGGCACGATGCGGATGCGGGTGTTGTGAACCTGCTTAAACGCGTTGGCGATGCCGGATGCCTGAGCAAACCCAGAACTGCCGAAATCGTAAGACGTAAAGACGAGGCGCTTTGGAATTTCGCCCGCACCTGCTTGTGCAGCGGTCAGCGCAGCAGCGGCCGCGACTGCAGCGCCAAGGGTTGGTCTTAGAAGGTGTTTCATGAAGTTTCTCCCTGTCAGTGTGTGCGCCACCGCTCCCGATCTAGCGCCGGTTTGGCTGCGGAATGGCTATTATGCTTGAAAGCGTGGGGCGGAATCCGGCGTGAGTCAAATTGTTAATGCTCAGCGCCGGTCCCACAAACCTACTCGGCGTAGTCCGGTTCCTTGCGGTCAAGGATGCGTTTGAGGGCGTCGAAGTGCCATTCCGCGTTGGAACGGTCGCCATAGCGCATGGCGGCGCCCTGGTAGGTCTCGTAGGTTTTTTCGATGATTGGCTGTGGCAGATGCTTCAGTGGCTGGCCCGTCCACATTGCATAAAGCTGCACTTGAGCGACACGCTCCAGATAGTAGAGCCGGTCATAGGCGGCTGCGATTGTCTCGCCGATCGTGATGGCGCCATGATTGGCCATCAGCATGACGGTATTGTCGCCGCAAGCCTTCGCGAGACGCACGCCTTCAGCCGGGTCTAGGCCTGGGCCATCATAGCTCTCATCGTAGCCCGTCTTCATCATCGTGCCGAGCTCTGTTTGCCCAATCGGCTTGATATGCTGGTCTTCGAGCCGCGTTAGCGCACTGGCGAACGGCATATGTGTGTGGAACACGGCGGCGGCGCCCGGCATATCGCGGTGCATCGGCGCATGTATGCAATAGGCGGACCGCTCAACGATGCCTTCGCCACGCAAAATTTCGCCGTCAAAGTTCACCTCCATAAAGCAGCTCGCCGTCACTTCGGACCAATGCGTGCCAAATGGGATCTGGTAGTAGCGGCCCTCTTCGCCAGGAACGCGCATCGTGAAGTGGTTGAAGATGCCCTCATGCAGGCCATGCATCACAGCGCAACGATGCGCCGCCGCCAGATCAACCCGGACCTGCCATTGCTCATCGGTATAGCCACTGGGTGTTGTCAGTGATTGTGATTGCGGCTTCGTATAGTTCATCGGACCCTCCGCCAATATCAGTTCAAAATCTGGGTTATAGTCTCAGTCGTTATGGTCACGCGGTCAATCGCAAGGCCTGAAAGCCCCGGAAGCCATTAATGTCGATGCGCGAAGCAGACCTCTACGCCCCTGTCAAAGCCTACCTGGAAGCGCAGGGTTATGAGGTGAAAGCCGAGATTGGCGATTGCGATTTGCTTGCCAAGCGCAGCGACGAGCCGCCCATAATCGTAGAACTCAAACTTACGTTCTCATTGGCGCTGGTGATGCAAGGCGTGGCGCGCCAGACGTTGTTCGAGGACGTCTATCTGGCTGTTCCAGTGTCGTCTGAGCGCGGCTGGAAGCTCCGCTACAAGGACATCATCCGCCTCTGTCGTCGTCTTGGGCTTGGCCTGCTGGCAGTGCGCACTGGGGATGCGCCGCAAGTTGAGGCGCATCTGGACCCTGGCCCCTATCAGCCGCGTCGCAATACACGACGGGCCGGTCGCTTGCTCAGAGAATTTGAACGCCGGGCCGGAGATCCGAATACGGGGGGCGTCACCGGCGTTAAACGGGTTACCGCCTATCGCCAGGATGCGCTTCGCTGCGCGCTCTACCTGCAGGATAACGGCCCAACCAAGGCATCTATTGTCGCCGCCGCAACGGGCGCTGCAAAAGCGGCAGAGATCATGCGCGCGGATCATTACGGCTGGTTTGAGCGGGTCGAACGCGGCGTCTACGCCCTCACGCCCAACGGCGCAGAAGGCATTACGGTGTTCAAGGAAACGGTAGCGGACTTATGAGACCGCTGCGTCAGGCAATGGCGCAACGGGCTGTTCGGGCGGCGTAAGGCGGCCTTCGGCGGACCCCCGGATCAGGCTTTCAATTGTCGGGTCGCGCTTCGCCAACCGTTTGAAATCCCGCCGCTTTAGAACCAGCAACCGGCAGTAGCCGCTTGAATGCACGGAGCTAAGGCGGCGACGTAACGGATGGATCAGCGCAAGCTCGCCAAAGAATTCACCCGTCCCTAAACGCTGAATATTACTACCCTGGCGGATTTCAAGCGCGCCGGACGCGACGAAGTACATGGCGGCGCCGCGTTCGCCAGCGGACAGGATTTCCTCGCCCGGCGTCGTAAATCGGGTGCGGAATGCACGGGCGAGCTTCCGGCGTTGCTTCGGGTCCAATCCTTCGAACAATGGCACACGGCATAGCAAGGCCAGTGGCATCAGCGTTAGATCCAGCCTTGGCGGCTTGGCGGCGGCACGTTCGCGGCTATCCAGGTCGGCAGAGAGGCTGTCATGCAATTCCTGGCCGATAACGCCATCTTGCAACAGCCGCCGGTACTGCTGGCGCTCTCGGCGGAGCGCCGCGTTCGCGATCAATGTACGCTCAACAGCGCTCGCATAGTTTGGGTATTGCGCGCCGATCACATTGATTTCGGTGTTGATATCCGCGTGGCGGGCTTGCATGAGCTGCACCAGGTTTGCCGCAGCATCGTCGCCAATCATCGGCAGCATTGTCGTTTCAGCAAAGCGCGCAAGCTCCCGCGTTACGCGCTCGCTCTCCAAAAGCGCGATAAATTGCAGTTCAATCGCTGTGCGTAGCGGCGCTTCAAACTTCAAATAACGCTGCACATAAATCGCGACCCGATAGGCCGGAGCTGGCCTGAGTGCGTCCTTAGCAGCCGCTTGATACCCTTCGCGACCACTTAGCCGGGCTGCATCCGCAATTCTGTCAGCATCGAGGCGTAGCCGTCCTGCGGCGCGGGGACCGATGGCGCCCTCGTCAAACGCCTGACGGATCAATCGCGTTTCCTGGCCGCGTAGAATAGTGAGGCCAAGCCGCAGACGCTCACCGAAAGGAATGCGTTCCCCGCCTGCCTGGGCCTCCGCAAGCGCTGCCGCTTGCTCCTGCTGGGCGCCGAGCGCTGCTTCAACAGCAAGCAAGGCGTCAGGCTCCAAATGGCGCGCGCGCACCATATTGCCAACAACCGTGCGCACACGTTCCAGGACGCCCGCGACAATCTTCTCCCTAAGTGCAAGGTCAGTCGCCGAGAGCCTATTCAGGCCGAGTTTTCGCATGAGCCAGGCCAGCGTCGACGCGTTCAGGAATACAGTCGCCAGCGTGTATGAAGCCGCAATCGCCGCCAATGTGCGGGCGTCAGGGCCAAGGATTGTCATGTCCGCAATGGATATCGCCAGCACCAACGTAACCGAGCCGCGCACACCGCCCCAGACGACCAGGTAGCTCTGTGGACGGGTCAATGGCGCCGTCAGGCGGAGGGCGGCCATAAGCGGTAGCAGGCCAAACAAGATCAGCGCCCGCGCCGCCATCGCGCAGAGATAGACCAAAAGCGTCAAGGGTGCGATCAGCCAGCCCAGTTCGCCGATCAAGCCAGGCACAAGGCTTGTGGCGATCATCATAATCAGCGCATTCGCCCAAAAGCCGATCTGCGCCCAAACAGCCCGGACCGTTTGCCAGTTTCCCGGCCCCATGCGCATGAATCCGGCCCAACCTGTCGTCAGCCCGGCAAACACAACGGCGACGACGCCCGAGCCGCCGAAGAGCTGCTCCGCCGTTATAAAGGCGCCATAGGCGACGATTACAGTGATGGTCGCTTCTGCGACGGTCGAGCGGACCAGTAACGGATAGATGCGGCTGGCCGCGACAGCAATGCCCCATCCGACAGCGGCGCCCGACCCGAAACTATATAGAAAGCCCGTCAGCAGACCGCTCGCGGAAGGTTCGGCCTCCTGCCGCATAACGGCGAGCAAAAGACCGAAGATTGTGATCGCTGCGGCGTCGTTCAGCAGGCTTTCGCCTTCTAGGATCGTCAACAGGCGACGCGGTGCGCCGATTTCACGAAAGGTGCTGATCACGGCGCCAGGGTCCGTCGTCGCAACGGCAGCGCCGACCAAAAGACACGCCAGAAGCGCCATCGGCGAGGCCAACCACAACATCACACCGATAGCGCCGGTCGCCGCGACAACAGCCAGAACCGCCATGGCCAGCACCGCGGCAGAATCTTCGAGCAGTCGACGGACATTGACCGCCAAGGTCATCTCAAACAGGAGCGGCGGCAGGAAGAAATAAAGCAGCGCTTGGGAATCAAGCGCCAGTTGCTCAACGAACCACTGATCGTAGGTATCGAGCGCGCCTCGGAAAATCTCAACGCCAAATACGGATGTCGTGAGACCATGCGCCAGCCCCAACGCCGCTAGCAATACGGCCACCGGCTGGCCGAGTTTCCGCGCAAGCGGGACCGCAAAGGCGGCGGCGCCCAGCAATGCGATTAGCGCAAGCAGAATGACAACGGCGATGCTCATGGATCAGCCGGTCTTATGGGCTAGATCAATGCCCAAGCGCAAACCCACTCAGTCGAGCGCCAGATCAAAATACGCCGCGCACTCGGGCTTCCTGGTAGCGCGCCTCGCGATCCACCTGAATATTGCGGTGCGGGCGGAAGCTATCTATCTGCGCGGCGGCCCACCAGTCAGCGTAGCGGGTAGAGCCTGGGTCCTCAATCAACTGATCGCGGGTGATGAAGGGATATATGCGGTCAATCGCGCGCAGTTCATTCGGGCTGATGCGATGATGCAAATGGTGCGGCTCCAGCTCGCTTGGATGGTCCAAACCTGCTGCAGAGACGATTTCTTTCAGCGTTTCAATGGTGTGCTCATGGAAGCGATGCACACGCTGCGCTTTATCCTCCACCACCAGGCCGCGCTGGCGCATTTTATCCTGCGTCGCAACGCCGACAGGGCATTCGCCGGTGTGGCATTTCAGCGAATGAATGCAGCCGACGGTGAACATGAACGCGCGGGCGGCGTTGGTCCAATCCGCGCCGATGGCGGCGTTGGCGGCGATATGGAACGCGCCGGTCGCCTTGCCGGCCGCCGCGATCCGCACCCGGTCCCGCAGGCCAGCGCCGACAAGCGCATTCCGCGTCAGCACCAAACCTTCGCGCAGCGGCATGCCGACATGATCTGCGAATTCCTGCGGCGCGGCGCCCGTCCCGCCCTCGCCGCCATCCACAACGACAAAATCAACTGTCGTATCCATTTCATGCATCGCCTTCGCCATGGCGAAGACTTCATGGGGTTGGCCGACACAGAACTTAACGCCGACTGGCTTGCCGCCACTGAGTTCACGGAGTTTCGCCGCCCATTCAATCAACTCGCGTGGGCTGTTGAAAGCGCTGTGATAAGCTGGCGAAATACAATCTTTTCCGAGTGGTATGCCGCGCGCCTCTGCGATCTCTTCGGTCACTTTGGCGCCCGGCAGCATGCCGCCATGCCCTGGCTTAGCGCCCTGGCTGAGCTTGATCTCAATCATTTTGACTTGTGGGTCTTGGGCGTTCGCTTGGAACGCGCCCTCGTCAAACGACCCGTCGCGATTGCGGCAGCCAAAATAGCCGGAACCGATTTCCCAAACCAAATCACCGCCATGCTTCTTGTGATAGCGGCTGATCGAGCCTTCACCGGTGTCGTGATAGAAATTGCCCCGGCTGGCGCCCAGGTTCAGCGATTCAATCGCGTTGGCGCTAAGCGACCCGAAGCTCATGGCGGAGATGTTTAGGAGGGATGCCGAATACGGCTGCTTACAATCGGCGCCGCCGACATCAACCCTGAGATCACCCTCGCAAGGCGGGCGCGGCGCCATGGAATGCGTGATGAATTCATATTCGCTGGAATAGACATTCAAGCGCGTGCCAAACGCCATCGCATCTTCCTGGCCCTTGGCGCGGGCGTAGACGACAGAGCGGCTATCCCGGTCAATCGGCCGGCCTTCCAGGTCCCCCTCAACAACATATTGGCGGAGATATGGGCGAAGTTCTTCAAACACCCAGCGCGCGCGGGCGATGATCGGATAGTTCCGCATCAGCGCATGGCGGTTCTGGTTCATATCCCAGAAGCCCAGCAGCACCAGCCCGCCAAATATCGCGACGGCCCACCAAGCATGTGCTGACGCCGTCAGACAGATCAGCGCGACAACGAAGCCAATGACTGCAGCGATAAACCCGCCAAACCGCTTGACGACAGTAGGGATATGCAACCGCCCGAAATCATTATCTACAGCCAAAGCCTGCTCCTCGCCGATGATCCAGAACGCGTTCAGAGCATATTGGCTCTAGTGTCTAGTCTCTGACAATGAGCACGGACGCTGTTGTGTTCCGCTGCACCAAATCTGCCGTCGGGCCAATCAGGCGGTCTGTCAACTCGGGCCGGTGCGAGGACATAATAATCAGGTCCGCCTCCAAGCTCTTAGCCGCGCCAACGATTTCCCGGAACGTTCGGCCAATCGCAACATGCGACGTGATTTCATGGCCCGCCATTTCGTCCGCTACCAGTTTGGCGAGTGCCTCAGTGGCGCCTTTGACGATCGTCGTTTCAATGTCCGGCGGGAAATACTGCGCGGTCATGGAGGTGCGAACTTCCGGCACGACGGTCATCACATGGATTGCCGCGCCGAAGGAAATAGCAAGCGCCTTCGCGGTCGGCATCGCCTTGGCCCAGGAACTCGGTTCAGAGAGATCAACCGGCAACAGGATGGTTTTGTACATGATACGCGCTCCTTTATGCCGTGGCGGCTGCGGCAGCCGTAGGCGGATTCCGCCGCCGTTGGACCATGATCAGCAGCGCCAGGATCAGCAAGGCTGGGATATAGGCCAGATACTTGCTTGGCGTTTCAGCAGGTTTCAGCACTTCCAGAATTTGCTGGTCCCAATCAAGGCCGATTTTCTTCGCCGTAGAATCAAAAGCGGCGTCATCAACGATTGTCTTGCCGTCATTCTGAACGATCTTCAGGCCAATCGCCTCCAGCTTGGCGGCGCCATCCGCGCCTTCAGGCACCGGCAGCACAACAACCCATTCCCGTTTCGAGCCGACAGCGTCAACGCCTGCGATCTTCATACGCATTTCCGCAACCGCCGGCGTATCCGCCAGCGCCTCCGCCAATTTGGCCGGTGGCACAGAGTTATATGGCGGGAAGGCCTGGTCCATCCAGAAGCCTGGACGGAAGAAGGTGAACGCCAGCAGGAGCAGGATCGCCGTTTCCTGGTCAGCCCCCACTGAGTGGTCCGGGTGTAATGTTAGTGCATGGACGGTCT
>JAYNYG010000089.1:0-8863 GCA_038102935.1 Alphaproteobacteria bacterium
CGGCCAGGAAGGACCCGTGAGAGCCCCAGAGCGCTCACTACAGAGCCATCAAAGCGTCAGACCTTAATTGGGAGCCAAAACGCACCACAGAGCGCCCTACAGAGCCTTTGAGCCCCGCCATCAAGCAGTGTCCAGCCCTGATTCTTCTGGCCACATATCAGCGACAGACAGGAGGGCGGGCGCTGCGATCACTCGCGCCGCTTCAGGTCATGCGCGCGAGGACAATGCTAGAGGTCTAGCGGTGTGGGCATATTGAGCTCGATCCAGGCATTGCCCGTGCACAACGGCAGCTGGACTCCGCTGACTCTTTTGCGGCGTCCGTCAGGGCCTCTGGGACTCAGGCGCTGCTGCTAGGCCTCAAACCCATAATCGCTCACCTCAATCCGCTTGATTGCCGGATCAAAGGCAAAACCGGCTTCCTCACACTTAGCCCGGTTTTCTTCCAGCCATGCACGGTCTTCTGCCTCAATCGACGCCGCTAAGTCTTCCAATATCGGCGGCATAGGCGACGGCTCAATGACAATGCGCCAGTTATCCGGTTTTGCCTCCATTGCGATCCGGGCGGCTTCTGGATCTGCGTCTGGCGTCAATAGAACCGGGCGCGCGCCACCAGATACCTTTTGCATAGCGACGCCGAAACCCAATGGGGCGAACGTCCGCCGAATGGCTTCAATCCGTCTTTCCGCTTTTGGCCCGTAGGGGACCCCAGATCGCTTACTATATATAGATAGCGATCTGGGGTCCCCTAGCGGATATCTGTCCGCCAGTTCATCGAAAGCGTCTAAATTCCGTTCGGGGTGCCTGAATAGTTTCGCATCGGCTTTCATGAGCGCCTTTTTGCTCAGCGCCAATGCTCCACCATTACGCCGGGCAACAGTCGCCAGCGCGCCCAAGGTCCATGCGTCATCTGCATCGAGCCGAAACCCTGTCGGTAGGTCTGGCGCGCATTCGTTCCCGCCAAGTGTGCCGGTGCCTGTCATACTGAAGACCATCCTGGCTTGGCGAACATAGCGAACGCGTCCAGCGGCTTGCGTCAGTGCGTCGTCGCGAATGGCGATCAGCTCCCGATCTGTCGCCGGGTCTGGCAGGCGGTTTACGGTCTTAACAACGCCAGGCCATCCGTCGCCCTCAATCCGTCGCGGCTCTGGCTCATATCCGAGCGGCTGGGATTGATCGCCGCGCTGGCACCCAATCCTGCGGCATGCCCAGAGATTGCCTACATTGCCTAAACATTGCTTTATTTTAATCAATTGACGGCCTCATTTGACTGCGACGGTAAGAACCAATGCAAGATTCAGAGGTAGTTATGCAAAGAGAAAACGAATTTTTGATCGCTTTTATAATCAGGGTTCTAATGGCAGTTACTATTTTTCTGCTTCCCGGTTGGGCGTTTGCAAACCCAATAAATGAGATCACGCAGGGCACTCTGGTTGCAAAGGACCTAAAGACAGGCCTGCACGCCGAACTTCCCCGCTTGAGTACAGATGTAGAGATTAATGTGACAGGTCCAATTGCTCGCGCGCATGTCACACAACGCTTCTCCAATCCAAGCGATCAGTGGACAGAGGCCCTCTTCGCCTTTCCACTACCTGAGAATGCTGCTGTTGATACGCTTCATATGGTCATCGGTGGTCGGACAGTGGTTGGTAAGATCAAGGAGAAGGATGAAGCTAGGAAAACCTATGAGGCGGCAAAGGCTTCAGGCCAGCGGACAGCTCTTGTTGAACAACACAGGCCAAACATTTTCTCAGCAGCCGTCGCCAATATCCCCCCCAATGGTGAGATTGAAGTCAGGATTGAGTATCAGCATCAGCTGGAGTGGAAGGATAATCGCTTCAGTATCCGCTTTCCTATGGCGATTACGCCTCGGTACGTCCCAAAAAGGAAGCTTCCGCCGACTAAAATAGTTCACTCAAAGCAAAATCTCACAGGTGGCTGGCAAATTCTTCCCGGAGAACTGCCTCAACACATCAAGACCGCTGATGAGACTGAAGACCAGTTAAACACTCAAAATCTAGTGCGCTTGGCAATCAATCTTGAAGCGGGGTTTCCACTGGAAGGTATACGCAGCTTCTATCACCCCATTCAGGAGACAATAACAAACGGTGTTGTACGGATTGAATTAATGACGGGGCATGCTCCAGCTAATCGTGACTTTGTGCTCGAGTGGCAGAATGCACAGAAGACCAAACCAACGGCAGCCTTCTTCACCGAAGTAACTGACCAAGGAGACTTCGGCCTTCTGATGGTTTTACCTCCGCAGACCCAGCCTGACACCATACCTCCTCGTGAGCTCACATTTATCATCGATACTTCAGGCTCTATGGGAGGTCAGTCAATTATTCAGGCCAAATCGGCTTTGTTGGAAGGACTGTCTGATCTTCGCCCTTATGACACTTTTAACGTTGTCGCATTTGAATCATCAGCACGACGTCTTTTTACAATGACCAAGCCTGCAACGGATAAAGCTTTGAAGATAGCTAAGCAGTGGGTCCAATCTCTAAAAGCCGATGGTGGCACAGAGGTTATGCCTGCTTTCATGGAAGCTATCGAAGGGTCGACCGATCCTAGTTCACGTCTGCAACAGATCGTATTTTTGACCGATGGGGCTGTAGGCAACGAACAGGAGGTCTTTCAGTTCATTCGAGATAATTTAGGTAATCAAAGGCTTTTCATGGTCGGCATCGGCTCAGCCCCCAATAGCCACTTCATGGCAGAGGCAGCTCACTTCGGAAGAGGCACCTTCACTCATATCGGAGACGTTAATGAAATTAGTGCAAAGGTTAAAATTCTCTTTGATCAACTCAAGCGACCAGTCCTTACCGACTTAAAACTAACTGCTAAAGGCCTCATTGAGCTTACACCTGCCATTGTTCCTGACCTCTATGCAGGCGAACCCGTAGTCATCGCCATGAAGCTACGAAAGGGGGGGCGACGGTTGGCTATAAATGGTCGCCTGGGATCAACCGAATGGCAGCAACACCTTGGCATACAGAAGGATGTTCCGCAGTCAGGCCTTAGGATCAATTGGGCTAGAGGGCAGATCAAACAGTTAATGCGTTCAAGGATAACTGGTCGTCCGCCTCATGAAATTAAAAGAGAAGTTACGGCGTTGGCACTGCAGCACCATCTTGTTAGCCCGTTCACATCATTGGTTGCTGTTGACGTAACGCCCGCTCGGCCAAGTTCCTCCGATCTATCCCAAAAGATACTTAATTCTGAGCGTGTCGCAGGGATGGCAGCCAGAAGTATTCGAATGGCCCAAACAGCGCTTGGTATTGAGTGGAGATTGCTGGGTGGCCTGATCCTCATAATCCTTGGCTCCTTGCTCTGGATTACGACTAGGAGAATGTCGGAGCAGGCTCTGTGAGGATTAGATGGAGGATTGGCGCATTTGCTTTGGTGCTTGTTGCAATTGGATTAACGGGAGTGTGGTGGAAGTTTGGATCCCCGGTTCCTTCTTTTGCTTATTCTCTGGCTCCGGAACTGGACCTTACTGATCCGCCGGGCATCCTAACGAACTGGCAATTAGAAGCTGTTAGCCGTGATCCAAAGCTCTGTAAGAAGGTCGTTCTCAGGTCACCTCTAGTCTCAGCCAAACGTGTGCCGCCGAAGCCTGTGCAATCAGGATGTGGTTGGATAAACGCCATTAGTCTCCAGCGTGTTGGAGATATAGAGGTAAACGCGTCGCCGATTGATTGTGGGGCTGCAGCAGCTCTTATCCTTTGGTTAGAGCATTCGGTACAGCCTCTAGCAAAAGATAAGCTCTCCAGCCGGGTTCAGAAGATTACTCACTTCGGGACGTACTCCTGCCGGAACATCGCGGGCACATCCCGGCGAAGCGTCCACGCTCGAGCTGCGGCTATCGATATTGCTGGCCTCAGATTGGCTAATGGAGCATCCGTCAGCCTAAAGCGAGATTGGCACGACGATGATGCAAAGGCCGCGTTTCTCCGCGATATACACGAAACTTCCTGTCAGTCGTTCAAAGTATCTTTAAGCCCTGAATTCAATGCTGCTCATGCAGATCACTTTCACTTAGATCGTGGGCTGTTTCGCAGATGCAAGTGAAACCTGACCGAGTCCAGTTAATCGAGACCAAAGCACAAAACATAACCAACCCGAACAAACGCATTAGAGGCGACATTCGGCGTCTTCGCGTGTTTCCGGTGGTTATTATGCTCGCGCTCTTTCTCGGTGCTGGGCTGTTAGTCGATGGATTATGGCTTGCCGGCAAAGCAAAGCTTGCGCAAATTCTACTGTCCCAAGCCTGGGCTAGAACTCTTGAGGATGGCCAGGAGCACAAGCCGTGGCCGTGGGCAGATCATTGGCCGACAGCGCGCTTAGTCTCTAAGGCACACGGAATTGATCAAATTGTCTTGGCCGGTGATCACGGTGCAGTCCTAGCATTCGCGCCAGGGATGAATATGCAAGCAGCCCAGCCTGGCGGAGCGGGAACCATCATTGTCTCTGGGCATCGCGACACGCACTTTGGTTTCATGCAGGACCTAAAGCAGGGTGCTGAGGTTGCAATCGAAACTCGAGAGCGTACGTTCAGATATCGCGTGCATAAGACCCAGATCGTTGATTCAAGAACAACTACGATCAACCCAGACTCCAGCAATGATCAGCTCTTACTAATCACCTGCTATCCGTTCGATACTTTAGAGGCTGGTGGCCCCCTTCGCTACCTTGCCTTTGCCAGCGCAATTGATTGACCGGCCTGCTCACGTGCTAGTGAGTTGATGTGAGATACTTAAAAAAACCCTAATTTGTCCAGATTCCAACCACAAAAACATGGGATTAATGCTCTCGAAATACACAGGAGCATATTATGAAAATTCAAACACTCTCTCAGCTTATGTCTGCGGCCAGCATTGCTGTTCTGCTATCAGCTTGTGGATCAAATAACGTCGCCGAATTGAACAATACTTCGTTTGATCGATCGACATTCGCAGGTGCTATCGCCGAAGACTATCTCCAATTCGCCAACTTTGAGGCGAACGAAATGGTGGACTGGCAGGATGCAGGTCACTTTGCTGATAAGGCTCTTCGGATTCTTAAAGACACTTCAGCCGCGCAAAGAGAGCAAGCTGCAGACTGGAATATTGATGAACGCTTTCAGGCTGACCTCAAGGCAGCAGCAGGCCGGCTGGATATTGCGACGAGGGTATTATCTTTCCAGGAAGGTGGCACAGAGTTAGCAAAAGCTATCTCAAGCTATGACTGTTGGATTGAGCAAGCCGAAGAGGGCTGGCAGCAGGACCACATTGCAGAATGCCAATCTGCGTTCAATGAGGCGCTGGCAGCACTCGAAAACATCGCTGATATGAAATTCACGGAACAGGGAACCGCAAAAGCATCAGTCGTTCTCTACCACGATCACAATAAGGCTTTGCCACGAAGCAAGGACCTGGCGCTTTTGCAGTCCTTTACAGCCAAGTACTGGGCTGGTCTGAAGATGCATATACACATCGATGGCCATGCCGATAGTTCTGGAACGGCCTCTTACAACGCGAACCTCTCAATAGGCAGGGCCATCGCCGTGGTGAACGCAATCGAGACGCCTTGGCAGGATGAATACACAATCAGCATATCGGGACTGGGCGAAGCGCAATTAGCACACCTTACGGAGGACGGAGTGCGGGACCCACGGAACCGTCGGACCGTCATCGAAGTCATATTCTCTCCCCAGTCGGATGTGGCCCCCAACAATTCCTCACGAGAAATAGCCTCAAACGGGTGAGCGGAAGCGCAAATGATGCCTGTCCGTTACTATCTCCCAATCGTCGAAAGCATTAAGGTCGTTCAATGCATCAAGCCATTCTTCAGGCTTGGGGACGCGGAATGCCCTTGCTCACCGATGGCGCTTACGCGAGGCTATTTGCTCCACTTCCACTATTTGCCAGTCTTTCCATATGAGAAACCTGACCGCCACCATCTGTCTCGCCGTTGCCGTGCTTTTGGGAAGTGCGGGAGTGTCTTGGAGCCAAGATTTCCAAAAGGGTCTTACCGCTGCCCAGAGTGGTGATTTCGCAAATGCTCTGCGGGAATGGACGCCTCTTGCGAAACAAGGGAACGCCGATGCCCAGTACAATCTGGATTTGATGTATGACAAAGGAGATGGCGTTCTCCAAGATTATAAGACTGCGGTTAAGTGGTATAAACTTGCTGCCGAATAGGGGGATGGCCGTGCCCAGTTCAATCTGGGAGTGTTGTATGACGAAGGACAAGGTGTTCCGCAGGACGATAAGACTGCTGTGAAGTGGTGGAAACTTGCTGCTGAACAGGGGAATGCCGATGCCCAGAATAATCTGGGTTTTATGAATGCAAACGGAAAGGGTGTACCGCAAGACTACATTCTTGGACATATGTGGTGGAACCTTGCCGCATCAACTGGATTTACCCCTGAGCTGAAAGCCGGATTGGGTTTTACGAATGGAAACAGTCATCCGTTTTTTTTTCCTTGGCTCTATCTTGTTCAGCTTCTCGGCCTTTGGACAATCAAGCCCGGTATATGACCGCGATACATTCGGAGGTTGGGCAGATGAAAACGGTAACTGCTTAAATACACGTCATGAGCTTTTAAAAGAACTGTCGACAGGACCAATTCAATACAGTCCCAACGGTTGCCGTGTCATCAGAGGTCGGTGGTTAGACCCTTACACAGAACAAATCTTCACTGAGAGTAGCGACCTGGACATAGACCACTTAGTCCCTTTGCACTGGGCTTGGCAGCGTGGCGCCTCGCGCTGGCAAAACACAAAGCGAAGAGCTTTTGGAAAAGACCGAAGAAACCTATTTGCAGTAGACGACGGCACAAACCGCGCCAAAGCGGCAGCTGGGCCATTGGAGTGGCTACCGCCGAATAGGGACTTTCGTTGTCAGTATGTCACCAGATTTTGGAGGATTGTTTTAATTTATGAGCTGAATTTATCTCCATATGAGCGTTTGGCAATGACTAAACAACGCAAAACCTTATGTAAAATGCCACAGTAGTCTTCTGTTAGACGGTGGCTTATGCTCATCGGATCTTAACAACGGGAAAAAAAATGAGGGGTATACTCACAGCTTTGATGATTGGTATGTCTCTAATGATAGGGACGTTATCAGGCAACGTTTGCGCGCAATCTGTGAAAGAGCTATCACGTCATGAGTTACCATCATGGAAGATGCGTTATGTAATTATAGAAGATGATGAAAGAAATATGATTATTAATGTTTTTGATGGAGATGAACTAATTATTTCAGATATAGATCACGATAATATTAGAGTAAGTGCAGATGTTATTGATATTAATAAAGATGGAATTTCGGAATTATTGTTAACAAGACACTCAATAGGAAATTGCTGTCCTCCTGTATTATCGATATACTTTCTTAATTTTAATGGGAGGGTTAATTTTTATAAATTTGAACAATGGGATGCATGGGGCGGCTGGGATGATGCTAAATTTATTTATGCCGGGCAGGAAACTAGAATTTCTATGGAACACGTACCAGCAGGGGTTGGTTACAACAAGTTAGAGAAATACAGAACTACATATACTTATGATGGGCAAAATGTTGAGTTTTTGAATAAAACAGCTGTAAAAAAGATTACAGCAATAAAGGAAATTCACTCATCCGATTTTGATAATTTGAAGCAAACGGATTTTCAGTCAATAGTTTATGACCTAAATCGCGACGGAAAAAATGAAATTATTGAATGTTCTTATTGGGAAAGATGGGGGGTTTTAAGCAGCTGCCAAATCCAAGATAATCAAGGTATAAAAATACTACTTGAAGATACCAGTTCTTTCCATCCAAAACGCATCGGCATATTGGATGAACACTTTAATGGGTGGCATGTTTTGGTTGCAGACTTTGACCAAAAACTTATCTACGATCGGGCAAAGCGGAGGTATGTCTTACGAAAATAGTAACTCGTTTAATCCTGCGAGCATCTTGATGATGACGCGTATGCTCGATCGCTAGAGGCTGAGCTTACGATTGTCAGGTCGGAGGTCAGAGGGTTAAACGGATGAAGCGCGTACTCTCAACATTGGTGAGTGCACTGACCCTGATGGTGGGTACGGTGGTAAACGCGTTGGCGCCAGAAATTCCGCCTTTAGAGTGCGTTTTCGATGTCGAGTGTGATCATCACGCCCTGACCGGACGCTCGGCGCAGCAGCACGGCGTGAGGGGCGAGAGCAGCTGATTTGATGGAGCTATGGAAGACACTCAGCTCCAAGCCATCCTAGAGCCTCTAAGACATGCGCCATTGGTGACGCTCGTCACTTTCCAGATGCCACTTCAATAGCCGACATATTTTTCCTAAATCGTGTGCGTCGGTAACATCAGTTACCTATCCGGTAACATAAGAAATGGCGGAATTCCGACAAGTAACACGGTTACATGGTTTTGCCGTATTCTTCACATGCTCTCTTTCCTCTCTTTTCCTCCTCCTCTCGTCTGTTCTCTCTCGTTAATAATAAGAAAAATGCCGTTACCGACGTTACCGCAAGGGTTTCTGCGGGTTAAAGCCGAGTTTAAATGTTACCGGGGATGTAACCCAGACGTTACCCATGTAACCCGCAGGTCCGAACGGGAGCCTGGTTGGTCAAGTCCTAAACGTTCCATGTTGTTGGCTCCCATTTAGGCGGGAGCACCAGCCCGCGCACCGGTTTACCGTCGACGGACTTCCGAAGCCGCGTGGGCTTTCCTTCATGGCAGGCGAGTGCCAAAATCTTTGATGCCTTGCGCTTCAGCGTATAGAATTCTGAATCTGTCCTTCCCCCCTAAAACTGGGCCACTATTTTTAGAGACTGTCCATCATCAAATCATTTGGGATCAGATTGGGATTTTTTTAACGGAGGATTGG
>JAYNYG010000090.1:0-8691 GCA_038102935.1 Alphaproteobacteria bacterium
TCTCACCGCCAATTTCGACTTCACAGCGCCCCGCCGCTCTGGCGAAACCCCACTACACAGAACAAACTAGCCAACTCATTGGCGACCCGATTCGCCCGCAAAAGGACTAACGATGCTGGAAATCGAAGCGCGCGCTATCCATGACCGGCTACTCACAATCGATAGCCATATCGACACCGGCCCTGGGTTTGCGACGCCCAGCCTCGACCCGGGCGGGTTCACCCGTGCGCAGGTGGATTTGCCCAGCATGCGCGTCGGCGGCCTCGATGCCGGGTTCTTCATCATCTACACGCAGCAAGGCGAGTTGACCCAAGCCGGCTATACTTCCGCGCGTCAGGCTGCAGAGGACAAATTTCGCGGAATCGAGCGCATGCTTCAGGCCTACCCTGAACGGATTGCATTGGCGCGCAAAGCAGATGACGTTGGTGCAATCGCAGCGTCTGGCAGGCTCATCGCGCTTATCGGCATGGAGAACGCCTACCCGCTTGGGGAAAGCGTGGCGGACATTCCAATGTGGGCGGCGCGGGGCGTGCGCTACATATCCCTCACCCATTTTGGCCATAACCAATTTGGCGCCAGCAGCAACCCCAACTCTGCCCATGGCGATCTTGATAATGACGCAGCATTACCGGCGCTTGGACAAGCTTTGGTCGCCGCCTGCAATGACGCCGGCATTATGGTCGATATCAGCCACGTTGGACGCCAAACGGGCCTCGACGCCTTAGCGCTTTCCCGCGCGCCGGTGATCGCCTCTCACTCAGGCGCTCGGTCTGTTCATGACAATCCGCGGAACCTGGACGATGAACAACTCAAGGCGATTGCGAGCGTTGGCGGCGTCGCACAGATGGTGGCGTTTCGCTCCTATGTCGGAATCCTGGACCCCGGCGCAGTCTTAGCACTGTCGGAGCTCAGATCACGTCTCGGTCTAACCTCTGGCGCGGCGTTCCAACAGGCAAGCGCCGCCGTGATGGACGAGTACGCCCAAGAGCGGACCCGCATCCGCTTGGCGCATTCAGATGTGACGCTGGCCCAGTTCGCTGATCATGTCGATCACGTCGTTAAGATTATTGGCGTTGATCATGTCGGCCTCTCTGGTGATTTCGATGGCGGCGGCGGGGTTCAAGGTTGGGATGGCGCGGACGAGACCTTCAACGTCACCCGGGAATTGCTCGATCGCGGCTACACTGAAGCCGACCTTGCGAAGCTTTGGGGCGCGAACATTCTCCGCGTCATGCGCGCGGCGGAAGACATGGCGCGTTAGTTTTTACGGCCCACGCGCTGCATCTGGCATGTGCTATCGTTCTGAAAATAGGCGGCGCATTTGCCAGCATTATCGTCTAGGGAGAGAGTTATGGCTGATCCAATTAGGGTAGGTATTGTCGGCGCTACAGTGACCGAGGGCGGCAGTGGATGGGGCGCCAATGCCCATGTCCCAGCCCTTCAAGCGCTGCCGGGCTTTGAATTGAAGGCTGTATGCACCGCCCATGCTGATACCGCGAAAGCGTCTGCAGAGAAGTTCGGCGCTGATCTAGCATTTCACGACATGAACGAGATGGTCGCGCATGACGATGTTGATCTGGTTGCCGTCGTCGTACGGGTGCCGTTGCACAATCAGCTCGTGATGCCTGCCCTTCAAGCCAAGAAGCCAGTGTGCTGCGAGTGGCCCCTTGGCGCGAATTTGGCGGATGCAACTGCGATGGCTGATGCCGCCAAGGCGGCGGGCGTTTCAACACTTGTCGGGCTGCAGGCGCAAAGCGATCCTGCCGTTCTCTACGCCCGTGATCTGATCGCCAATGATGAGATCGGCGAGATCGTATCCGTCAATCTCAGCGTCATGGTCGGCGCTATTCCAAAGCGTGGCGACGGTCGGATCTGGCAAGGTATCCGTACGAATGGCGCCAACCCAATGACCATTCCCGGCGGTCATTCCATTGACGCGCTCTGTTTCATGCTGGGTGAATTCTCCGAAATCAGCGCCCGCGTCACCACCAAGATCGACATGTGGACGCATGCCGTCACAGGCGCAGATTTCCCAGTGGATGCGCCAGATAACGTATCTGCTTCAGGCGTCCTCAAAAGCGGCGCCGAAGTCGCTTACCAACTCGCAAGCGTTCCCTACAATGCGAGCGGCACGCGGATGGAAATCTATGGTCGCAAAGGTACGTTGGTTTTGACGTCAAAGTCTGTGAATATCGGCCCGAGCGATCTCCATATGGCCAAAGGCGGCGACGCTTTGGCAAAGGTGACCCCGCCGGACAGCTACCGCCTGATACCGGCAGATATGGCCGCAGGCCCTGGCAGAAATGTCGCTCAAGCATACGCCCGCTTCGCCAGCGCCATGCAATCAGGCGCAGCCACACCGCCAGATTTCAACGACGCCATCCAGCGCCATCGGCTAATCGACGCGATGGAACGCTCCCATGTCGAAGGCAAGACGATCAAGCTTAGCTAGCACGCTGAAAGTTCTGGCAGAAATTATAGATAAGGCTGCAAATTCATGACCCCCTCCACGAATAAGGCATGGCTCGATCAGGTCGTTGAGGAAACGCTAGAACCAGATCTGCCGATCTGCGATCCGCATCATCACTTGTGGGAATTCCGCACCGAGCGGGTCGCGCACAAATACTTGTTGGATGAAATCCTGGCGGACGTGAACTACGGCCATAACGTGGTCAGCACCGTCTTCATCGAATGCGGGGCGATGTACAAAACCAGGGGGCCGGACGCTTTCCGCGTTGTTGGCGAGACAGAATTCGTAAACGGCATCGCCGCCATGAGCGCGTCTGGCCTATACGGCGATTGCAAGGTTGCGGCGGGCATCGTCGGCGCCGTCAACTTGGATATCGGCGCCGCTGCGGGCGATGTTCTTGATGCGCATATACAGGCGGGCGGGGGCCGGTTCCGCGGCATTCGCTGCCAAGGCAATTGGGATGAATTAGGCAGCAAAGGCGGGCGGGATGTCACCGGGCCAGACAGGTTTGCAAGCGACGCATTCCGCCAAGGTTTCGCCGAACTGGCGCCCCGTCAGCTTAGTTTCGAAGCGTGGTGCTATCACCCGCAGATCAAACAAGTCACCGACATGGCGCGCGCTTTTCCGGATACAACGATCATCCTCAATCATTTCGGCGGCCCGCTTGGCATCGGCGGATACAAAGGCCATGAGGACGAGATTTTTGCGGCATGGCGTCAAGATATTACGGAGCTGGCGAAATCTGAGAACGTCGTCGCCAAGCTTGGTGGGATAAACATGGAGCTCAATGGCTTCGGTTGGCACGAGCGCGCCAAACCGCCGACCAGCGAAGAGCTGATGCAGGCGACACGCCGCTACTATGAATTCACCATCGAGACGTTTGGCGTGGACCGCTGCATGTTCGAATCCAACTTCCCGGTCGACATGGTGACCTGCAGCTACAACACGCTCTGGAATTCTTTCAAACGGCTAACTACCGGTTACAGCGACGCCGAGAAGCAGCAGCTTTATCACGACACTGCGGCGCGGGTGTATCGGTTGGACTAAAGAGGAATAGTGTTGGCGCCCCCTCCACGGCGTTGAGAGAAAGCCACTTTATTTGGTATAGGCTTGGGCGCTCGTATTTTGAAAGGACGACAGTTGAACGATTTTGTCATTCCCGCGCCAAAACAGGCGACGCTTACAGTTGCGGGTTCAGATGCCCTTTTCCCGGTACGCCGGATTTACTGCATTGGGCGAAACTATGCCGAACATGCCATTGAAATGGGCCATGATCCGAATAGGGAACCGCCATTCTTTTTCCAGAAAAATCCGGACAATGTCGATTCGTCAGGAAATTTCCCCTATCCGCCTAAAACCAGTGATGTGCATTTTGAAATTGAAATGGTCGTCGCCCTGAAAAGCGGCGGGCAGAATATCGCCCTTGGCGACGCGTTGGAGCATGTATACGGCTACGGTATTGGCCTCGATATGACGCGCCGCGACCTACAAGGCGAGATGAAGAAAATGGGTCGTCCATGGGAAATCGGCAAAGCATTTGAGAATTCTGCACCCGTCGGCCCCCTGCACTTGGCGTCTGAGACGGGGCATATCTCATCTGGCCCCATAACCCTGCATGTGAATGGCGACTTACGACAATCGGGCGACGTCAATCAGATGATCTGGAAAGTGCCGGAGATGATAAATTATCTCTCGGAGTATTATGAACTCGCTGCCGGTGATTTGATTATGTCGGGCACGCCCGCAGGCGTCGGCCCTATTTCTCGCGGCGATACAATGGTTGGAAGCGTTGCTGGATTAGGTGAATTATCCGTGAAAGTGATCTAGCGGCGCCTCAGAGAGTCCTCTAAAGCGCAGCAGAAGAAGCACAGAGGCCAGTTTCTCATCCAACACCAAACATCACGCGCCGATCGTCCCGCCCTAGGCATCGGCCTGATGGTATTGGCGATGTTTCTGCTGTCGGTAATGGATGCGATCTCCAAGCATCTAACAGATACTTTGGCCGTTCCGCAGATTTTGGCGATCCGGTTCTGGATATTCCTCCTGTTCGCGATGGTCTTGGCGAGCAGCAACGGATTTGCCCGAACGGCCCGCTCAGCCACGCCCGGCCTGCAACTGCTCCGCTCGCTAATCATGCTCGGGCAGATGAGCGCCTTTATTTTCGCGGTTTCATATCTCCCGTTGGCCGATGTCGGGGCAATCTTTGCGGTAGCGCCCTTACTGGTCATGGTGCTGGCGGCAATCTTTTTAGGCGAAAAGATTGGCCCCCGCCGGGCTGCAGCGGTCGGCTTGGGGTTCATCGGCGTCCTCATCATCATTCGACCCGGCACGGGGGTGTTTGATCCTATTTCGCTGGTGGCGCTAGGCGGCGCATCTTGTTGGGCCGTGTTCCAAATTCTGCTGAGGCTCGTTGGTCGACGGGACAGCGCTCAGACGACAACGTTGTTTTCCGCCGCGGTCGGCTGCGTGGCTTTTTCCAGCCTAGCGCCATTCGTTTGGCGGACGCCTGATCCGACGACATGGCTATGGTTGCTCTTGCTAGGCTCGCTGGGCGCAATTGGGCACTTCTTATTATCGACAGCCTTTCGGCATGCGCCGGCATCTGTCCTGCAGCCCTTTGCCTATATGATGCCGCTTTGGGCGGCTCTGATGGGATGGCTCGTCTTTCACGACATACCTGACCGCTGGACATTCATGGGCGGCGGGCTTGTTATTGCGAGCGGGCTCTACGCGCTCAGGCGGGAGCGCGTTGCGGCCAAGGCCTGAATCCACGTCTGCAAAGGTTAAAAGCAAATGCGAACAGTCGCCCTTGAAGAACATTTCACCGTCCCGGACCTCGTTGCAAAGATCGATCCCTCCGTTATCGCGGCACGTGGGTTCACCAAGCGCACACCACCCAAATCGGGCCATAACCCGTTTGAACTGGCACCCGAAATTGGCCCACGCCGATTGGCGTTGATGGATGAGGCAGGAATTTCCGTCCAAGTGCTCTCAAATACCGGGCCAGGGCCAGACCTCGTTGCGGGCTCTGAGGGCGTCGCTCTAGCCCGTGAGATGAATGATCGATTGGCGACGGCGGTCGCGGCCCATCCTGATAGATTTGCCGGCTTCGCTGTTCTGCCGATGCTGAGCCCAGAGGCCTGCCCCGCAGAATTGGAACGGTGCGTCAAAGACCATGGGTTCGTAGGCGCTTTAATCAACGGCACGACAAACGGGCTGTTTCTTGATGACGCCTGCTATGACCCCTTGCTGGCGGCGGCAGTTCAACTTGATGTCCCGATCTACATCCACCCCCATTTGGCGCCCGCGCCAGTTCGCGACGCCTATTTCAGCGGACTAGCCAATGGCCCAGCCCGCGTGCTCGAAGCCGCCGGATGGGGCTGGCATTCCGAAACTGCAATCCACGTCCTCCGCCTGGTTCTGTCCGGCGCGTTAGATCGGCATCCAGCTTTGAAGCTCATCATAGGGCATATGGGCGAGATGCTGCCGATGATGCTGGCCCGTGCAGATGATGTATTCCGAAATGACGCCGATCATCTTGAGCGCCCGATCAGCGAGCAGATCGTCCAGCAGTTCTGGGTCACCACAAGTGGGATATTCACGGAACCGCCATTTCTGGCGGCGCTGCTAACATTCGGCATCGACAGGCTGATGTTCTCCGTCGATTACCCCTATGCCCCAAACGCAAAAGGCCGCGCATTCCTAGATCGCATATCAATATCGCCGTCAGACAGGGCGAAGCTGACGCATGGCAACGCCGACGCTCTTCTGAAGCTGGCGTAGGCTAATGACTAACCCGCGTCCCGATGCGCCCCTGGCTTGGCGCGATCTGGAGCTGAAGGCGTGCATCTGGAGGTGCCAATTCCATAACGAAAGTCTCTGATTGTCGGCTCAGCTCTTAACTCAATAAACAAGCTACTGCAGTCTGCTAGGGTTGCTGATCGATCCCTCTTGCAAATTTTTGGCTGACAGGAGCTTCCGCTTCTCGTGAACGCGGTTCAGACGACGAGCACGCCGGTGCGGTCCAACACCCAGAAGATTGCGATGGCGGCGATTGCGATTGACGCAGGCGCTACGATGAAGCGCCGGTACCAGGATTTGCTACCAAAGAAGAAGCCAACTGTAAGGTAGCAAGCAGCGACGATAGCCAGTTGTCCTAGCTCGACGCCGACATTAAACGCCAACAGCGCCGCGATGAAATCGCCTGTCGGCATGCCGAACTCCCCAAGCACGCTGGCGAAGCCAAGCCCATGCAAGAGGCCAAACACAAATATGATGATCGGCCGCCACGTATGCAGTCGATCAGTCATCAAGTTCTCCAGCGCGATGAAGACAATTGACGCCGCGATCAACGGCTCGACGATGGCCCCAGGGATCGAAAAGATGCCAAGTGCGCCTAATGCCAACGTTATCGAGTGGGCGATGGTGAAACTGGTGATCTGGATGAGCAGTGGGCGAAGCCGCGGGCTTAAAAGGAATATGCCGATCACGAACAGGATGTGATCCAGTCCCTTCGGCACGATATGATCAAAACCAGAAACGACGTAACGCACAACGATATCGGTCAGCGTCTGTTCAGCGGCGATGTCCAGCGACACGGGATCGCTTGCTGTTTCTGCGTTGATCAAGGCCCCATAATACGGTCGGTCCTCGCCGTTGCGTCGAACGCGCAGGGCCGTCACGCCAAACCGATTCGACGCCTGCCAAACAAGCGTCTCGGCGCCAGCCGGTGCGGTGCTTTCAAATGCTATATTGGTTTCGCGTGCGGCTGATGGGTCGCCAATTGCTGGAACAACGACCTCTCTCATTTCCAGCGGGAGGACCATGTCGTCGACCGTCAACGTTAGCGCGCTTGTTAGAATTCCAGCGGCGTCGGTCGCGCGGCGGGTCAACGCTTCGGGCGCCAACTGGCGGAAGTCCTCGTACACGGCGGCCGTTGGCGCATCGTCCGTATCCGCATGATCGGCGCCGATATCAGCCAGAAACGCTTCCAGATTGAGGCGAACGTCGATCTTGAGCGCGCCATCGGTCGCGACTTCAATTTCAACGACTGCAGGCTGGATTTCATGGGCGACGGCAGTCTGGATATGCGCCGTAAGACAAAGCGCCATCAAACCCAGGAGCGCGAACTTGACTGCGCGCTGCGCAACCGCGCCCTGCATGATGCTCATTCCTCAGTACCCTTCTTGCCTTGCGGTGGTACGAATAATATGCGGCTTCGGGATCGCATATGGCTCTGCGCGCCCGTGATATAAGTCACGCTTCAGAATCAAGGCGCTACGTCGCGACATGCACGCAGGCTTGCCATAAGGTCGCCCGCAATCGCAAGCAGGGAGTTTTAGCACTATGACCATTCGCAGGCTCTTAGCAGCGGCGTTCGTCTTGGCGCTCACGGCGCCATCGGCCATGGCCCATGAATTCTGGTTGGAGCCGCGGGCGCCGCGCGTCGCTGAGGGCGGGGCGTTGCAAGTGGACGTTCGGATCGGCCAGAAAATGGTCGGAACCGCCTTCAGTTACATTCCGGAATGGCTGAAAAGCTTCGAAATCATCGAGAACGGTGCGCGGCGCCCGGTGAACTCATTCATTGGCGACCGACCGGCGGTGAACGAGCCGGCGATGGAAAACGGTCTTGCCCAGATCGTCTATTGGTCCAAGCTCGACTTTCTCACCTACGAAGCTTTGGGCAAGTTCGCGAGATTTGCCAAGAAGGAAGGCTTGGACGGCGCTATGGAGGCCCATCGGGCGCGCGGCTTGCCGGATAGCGGATTTGAAGAATCTTATGTCCGCCATGCCAAGGCGTTGATTGCCGTTGGCGGTGGCGTTGGGGAAGACGGCCTGACCGGGCTGCCTCACGAATTAGTCGCAGAAGAAAATCCCTATCTGGCGCCCAGCGGCGCGCCGATTTCCATTCGGCTGTATTTTAATGGCGTCCCCCGCACGGAAGCTCTCGTTAAGGTCTTCCACAGAGCGCCAGACGGCGCCGTAACCATCAGCCGCCATCGCACTGACGCCAGCGGACGCATCCAAACAGGCCAGGCGCCAGGCGTCTATATGGTCAATGCCGTCTTATTACAGGAGCCGCCAGAAGAGCTTGTCATTAGCCGTGGAACTGTATGGCATTCGGTCTGGGCGTCACTAACGTTTGGGCGCGATTAGGCTCTCTAAGCGGTGGTGTCAGACCAATGACAAAGGGTCTCTGATCGACGCATCCGCGCAGCCTT
>JAYNYG010000039.1:0-39312 GCA_038102935.1 Alphaproteobacteria bacterium
GCTCTCATCACCGCCGGGACGCCCCCGGGCGGCAATAACCTGTTCATTGGCAGAGATCATGTTCATGGGAGGGATATAGGGCTTGGGAATTATTAAACAAGCGTTTGATTAAGGGTAATCAGCGCGTGCGCCCTGGAAATACCGCATAACGCACATCACATCCTGACTTGCCTTAGTGCGGCGCATCCGCGACGGTGCGTTCAGCGAATCAGGAGCCGCCCGGAACCCATGCCCAACCTACGCGCCAAAGCGAATTTAGGATGACGCCACTCGAGCGCCCGGTGAGCAAGTCCGGTCTTTGGGGCTGGCGGCTATTTGATTGGGCGAACTCCCCCTTCCCTACAGTCATCATCACATTCGTTTTCAGCGCCTATTATGCGCAAGCCGTGGCTGATGATCAGGTAACCGGCAGCAGTTGGTGGAGTGCGGCAGTCGCGATCTCCGCCGTGTTCATTGCGCTGTTGAGCCCGCCGCTTGGGGCCATCGCTGACCAAACAGGGCGCAGGAAACCTTGGCTTGCAGCGGCGACGGCTGTAACCGTCATCGCAACAGCATTGCTTTGGTTCGTCGAGCCAGAAGAACAATGGCTTCTTGTGGGCGCAATTCTGATTGTCGTAGCCAATGTCGGATTTGAGATCGGCATGGTTTTCTATAATGCGATGCTGCCGGATTTAGCGCCGCCCAGCCGCATCGGCCGTATTTCCGGAGAAGCATGGGCGCTTGGATATGCTGGCGGCCTCGTCTGCCTCGTCGTAGCACTTCTCATGTTTGTGCAGACGGATACGCCGCCATTTGGCCTAGACAAAGCTGCAGCGGAACATGTTCGCGTCGTGGCTTTGGTCGTGGCGATTTGGATCACCCTATTTTCACTGCCTACGTTTCTTCTGACGCCAGACCGCAAACGGACAGAAATGCCCCTCCGCCAAGCAGCGCGCGGTGGCATAAAACAGCTTATTCAGACTATTAAAAACGTGCGGCAATTTACTGATGTGAAACGTTATTTGATAGCGCGCCTATTCTATGTCGATGGAATGAATACGCTGTTCCTATTTGGCGGCATCTATGCAGCCGGCACATTCAAAATGAGCGTCGAGGAGATTATTCAGTTCGGCATTGCATTGAATGTGGCGGCAGGCCTTGGCGCTTTCATATTTGGCCGAATTGACGACATTATCGGCCCGAAGAAAGTCATTCTCATCGCTATCTGCGGCATGCTCGCAGTCTCAACGCCACTGCTGATGGTCGAGGGCAAGTTGCTGTTCTGGGTCTTTGCGCTGCCACTAGGGCTATTTTTCGGCCCCTCACAGACCGCAAGCCGCTCCCTGATGGCGCGCCTTACCCCGCCGCACATGACCACCGAAATGTTCGGCTTGTTCGCACTTTCCGGCAAGGCGACGGCGTTTTTGGGGCCAACACTGGTTGGAACCGTGACAGTGCTGGCGGATAGCCAAAGGATCGGGATGGCGACGATCGCCGGATTGCTGATCATCGGCGGCATCATCCTATTCACTGTAAAAGCGCCAGCGCTTGCGATTGACGAGCCTTCGTCTTAAACGATGCGTGACCTTTGGAGGCTCATTTCTTGGCGCCCAATCACCGCCCAGATGACATTGTAGACCCGCAAGACCTTAACGCTGCAGACCTTGCTGTGGTGGTGGAGTTGCAGCGGACGGAGCTTGACCGGCTTCTGCGAGAAAATGCACAGCTGCATGCGCGTGTCAGCCAATTGATCAGCTTGCAGGAACGTGAGCAGGTCCTGCGCCAGCAACTGCAAACGATGATGGGCGGCCCAAATAAGGCCGCCCCCGTCAAGCTGCGGGAAGATAATTCAGAACTCGCGGAGCGCGCCCAGTCTGCCCAGGCCCGCTACGAACGGCTCAAAGGCGCATTGACGCTGCTGATTACCGCCATTGAGCGCCAAAAGCAGCCGGAGGCCGTCCCGGTTGAGGATTAGCTGTCCGCCAGCGCCAAGACCGTCGATAGGCGATCCGCTTCCTCGATAGGCTTGTCCCACCGAATGCGCTTGATCCGCGGAAATCTGAGCGCCACGCCAGACTTATGCCGCTTGGAGCGCTGCGCCGCATCAAACGCCACTTCAAACACCAACCCAGGCGCCACCTGCCGTACGGGGCCAAAGCGATCCGTTGTATTCGCACGGACCCATTTATCCAGCAGAGCAAGCTCTTTGTCAGTGAAGCCCGAATAGGCTTTCCCAACAGGCACGAGCGCATCATCATCTGTCCACGCGCCAAATGTGTAATCGGAGAAATACGAGG
Organism: Alphaproteobacteria bacterium; assembly: GCA_038102935.1. Classification (GTDB taxonomy): domain Bacteria; phylum Pseudomonadota; class Alphaproteobacteria; order Bin95; family Bin95; genus VMCJ01. The sequence goes on from JAYNYG010000039.1 coordinate 2,277, forward strand.
ACCGGCGACCATGACCGCGCTGCGCATACATCACAACGAGATCAAGCGTTAACGGCGCACGCTTCCATTTGAACCACGGCCCTTGTGGGCGGCCCGCCGAATAAGCTGCGTCGCGCCGCTTCAGCATAAGCCCCTCAACGCCATCCGCCCGTGCGCCAGCGCGAATTGCAGCCAGTTCATCCCAATCAGCGAAGGGCACGAGGGGGGAGATATCGAAGACCTCTGGCGCTGTTTTCCCCCACGTCTCGAGCCGCAATCTCCGCTGATCAAACGGCGCTTTGCGGACGTCCTCGTCGCCATCGAACAGAATATCGTAAGCGCGGATCATTCCGGGCGCAGACTGCTGCAGCTTTGCCGGCGGTTTCTTCCGCCCAAGCCGCTGCTGTAGCGCACTGAAAGGCGCAACGGGCGTCAGGCCATCATCGCCTACTGAGCCTTCCCCGCGCACAAGCAGCTCCCCATCAATCACGCCGTCAAAATCGAAGCCTGCTACGACGTCTGGGAAGCTGCCGCTGATGTCGTCTCCGGTCCGCGTATAAAGCCTTTGCTCGCCATTGCGGGATACAGCTTGAACGCGCACGCCATCCCACTTCCACTCAGCGCGGTATGCTTGGGAGTCTAGCTTAGCGATGGCGTCTTCTTCCAGCGGATTTGCCAACATGAGAGGACGGAAGCCGGCGCCGGCGCCCGGATCGGGCATCGCCGCCCTTCCCTCCAGCCAATCGAAGAGGACGGTATAGGGCGGATCTATGCCGTGCCAAACCTCCTCGATATCCGCCGCCGCTTGGCCGAACGCCTCAGCCACAGCAACCTTCGCCAACCGCGCGGACACGCCGACGCGCAGGCCGCCTGTGGCCAACTTTAGCAACGCCCACCGTCCATCGGCATCCAACACATCGAGCCAGGCTTCAAGCAGTTTCGGCGTTTCGCCTCGGCTGGCCTCCGTCAGCTCATGAACAACGGCGTCAATGGTTGGCGGTGGCGCGTTTCGTGGGCGCTCGGGCCAGATGAGCGCAGCCGTCTCCGCCAGATCACCTACATAGTCATAGGACATCGCGAAAAGTTCTGGGTCGACCCGCTCTGCCACAAGCGCGCGGATAACGGCAGGTTTTGCGCCGGTAAACGACAATGCGCCCGTGAGCGCCGCCAATGCATATCCGCGCGCGGGATCCGGAACGGCTTTCAGATAATCTCCGATCAGGCGGATTTTCGCGTTTCTTGACGGCGTGAACGCGAGCGAATCAAGTAGCTTTGCGAAAACCTGCATGGCTTGTCAGGCCGCGTCTTCTTCACGGCCCGCCAAGCGGAGTGGTCGGGCGCGCTGGCCGCCAGCGATTAAGGCATGAGCGAGCGCATCTTCGCGCCCATGTGTGATCCATACCTCTTCAGCGCCCGTTGCTTTGCAGGTTGCGAGCAGTTCATCCCAATCTGCATGGTCAGAGATCACAAGCGGCAGTTCCGCTCCCCGTTGCCGCGCCCTGGCGCGCACCCGCATCCAGCCAGACGCGACTGCGGTTCGGGGGTTTTGAAAGCGCCTCGACCATTTGGCTGGGATCGCGGAGGGCGGCGCGAAGATGAGCGCAGTGGCCACCTCCTCTTTGTCAGTTCCCGCGACTGGCCGCACATCACCGAAATCGAAACCAAAGCTCTCATAAAGCTCCGTCAAACCAACGAGTGCGCCGTGCAGATAAATCGGTTTTTCATATCCGCCCTCGCGGACAAGCGCTAACATGCGCTGGCATTTCCCGAGGCCGTATACGCCAAGCACATGGGCCTGCTCAGGGAATTGCGCGACAGACGTCAGCAGTTTTTGCACTTCTTTTTCTGCCGGTGGGTGGCGAAAGACAGGGAGCGCAAATGTCGCTTCAGTGATGAAGAGATCGCAGGCAACGACCTCAAACGGCGTCGCCGTTGGGTTAGGTCGGCGATTATAGTCGCCAGATATCACGATGCGCTCGCCCCGATATTCCAAAACCACCTGGGCGCTGCCAAGCACATGGCCTGCCGGCGCCAGCCAAATAACGACATCGTTGACGGTGATGCGCTCGCCATATCGAAGAGATTGCGTTTCGGGCGTGTCCGCAGGATAGCGCACACCCATGATCGCGAGCGTCTCTTTAGTCGCGAGAACTTTGCCATGGCCAGGACGCGCATGATCGGCGTGGCCATGGGTGATGATGGCGCTTGGTACGCCGCGTCCCGGATCAATGTAGATATCCGCAGGCGCGCAATAGAGGCCAGCGGGCCGAAGCTCCAGCCACCCGAATTTCTGGTCGATCCGCGCCAATGGCTAGCGCGACATCAGCACGGACATCTCTGCATATTGCAGAATATGGATCGTCGGCCCGCCAAAGATCGTCTGGCGCAACCGGCTCCGCGTGTAGCCGCCTTTGATCAAGAGATCGCAGTTGAGTTTCTGCGCTTCCTCCAAGATGGCGGCGCCTGCAGACCGACCGCCCGATTTTACTTTCAGCACATTCGGATTAACGCCCGTCGCCCTTAGGTATTGCGCCGCAGACTCAGCTTCCGGCCCTGGAGTCATGCCGTTATCGACTTCAAGCATGGTGACTTCCTTGCAATTGTGCAGGAAAGGCCGGGCGCAAGCCAAAGAACGGGCCGTCTCGGCGCCGCCATTCCAAGCGATCACGATCCGGTCGCCAACGCTTTCAGGGGGTGTCGGCGGGGCCACAAGGAGATAACGACCGCTGTCGAATAGGGCTGCCTCGATCAAGCCCATGGACGGCGAATCGCTGGCTTGTGCTGGGCGGGAAAGCGCTACCAGATCGAACAAACGCGCATAGGCCCCGATATCTAAATCAGCTGTGCGGAGTTCTGCCCAGCGCGACTCAGCTTTGGGAAATGCGCCCATGAAAGATTCGAAAGCTTCACGCACCCGCGTGCTGCGCGCCGCTTCCTCGTTTTCCAAATTGCGGATCAACGCAGGGGTCGCGGCGCCCGTCTCATCGGCGGCGAGCATCACGCTCGGCTCAGCGCGAACGTGCAGGCCCTCAATGACAGAGACGTCGATATGCATCGCGACATGCCGCAACATCGCTGTGATGCTCGGCACGCCGGTTTCCGTTACTGGCGCCAGGATCGCGTACATGTTTCATCCTCCCGAAAGACAACCTTAGTGTACACGCATACCAGCTATGCGCCAGATGCGGAGCTCAGCGGCTGCCTTTCCATTCTGTATCAGCGTCCAATGGAAAGACTGGGCGCGGCAGGTTCTGAAAGTCGCAGCGCTCTAGCATTGGATTGGTCAATCCTCGTGCATCCACTTCTATGATTTGGTCAGGCTCAAAGAAGATGTCAAACCCCGCGCGGAAGTGGCCCCGAGATTTCAGAACGACTGTCTTAAACGCTGCGATATCGAGGCCAAACGCTTCAAAATATGCTGGATCGGCGGCTTGAATTCGGCGGCTGGCGATTACGAGCGTTATCCCGCCAACTTGAATAGCAGCCGCCCTGCCAAGATTGATCGTCCGGCCAGCAACTATGCCGCGTCGCCCAACAACCAAACCATCGGATAATTTCAAAACCCTGGCGGTCAGTGCTACTTCAACAGCGTCTTCACGGCCCGACCCCTGGTTGAGGCAGAGCGACACCTCAGAGCCAGCACCTGCTTGATGGCAAATCTCGGCTGCAGTGGCGTCAACGAACAGGCCTAGAAGCGCATTCTCCACACCAGCGTCTAGCAAGCCACGTAATACATCCGTCGTATTGCCCCTACCGCCGCCGCCAGGATTATCTGCCACATCGGCGATGCAAATAGGCCGCGCTGAAGCATCCACGCCTGTTGCCTTTGCCTGTGCTATCGCCTGGTCCATCGGCGTGAGCGCGACTCGGTAGCGTTCGCGGTCCGCCCAGGCGCGCGTGGCGATGTCCTCCGCCAAAGTATTCGCGGCTTCGGCAGTGTTCGCATATGTCAGGATCGCCAGCCCATTCTCCGGCGTGTCGCTCCACGCGAAACCACCAACGACTGAAACGACGGGCGTCTCAGGCATGATCTTTGTCTGGCCATAGTTGATGAGATCAGCGTATGGCCCCCTAGCAGTCAGCAAGCGCACGCTCGGCGCGACAATCGGCATGCGGATGAAGCATTTCTGCAGCCGCTTACCGGCAAGCATTCGGCGGATTAATAGCGCTGCTTCCGCTGCGCATTCCTTCTGATCTACATGCGGATTTGTGCGGTAGGCGATAATGGCGTCCGCCGCCTCGACCATCCTGTCCGAAATGTTTGCATGCAAATCAATCGTAGAGATGACCGGCGCATCTGGCCCAGCAATCTCCCTGGCCATAGCGTAGTAAGCGCCGTCAGGATCGGTGCTTTCCGTCGTCGTCATGGCGCCATGGTTGGAGAGATAGACGGCGTCCACTAGCCCAGCCGCGCGAAGTAATTCCGCCATCCGCGCAAGCGTTCTCTCGAAGAAGGCGTGATCGGCCGGGCCGCCGGGCTCGACGCCTGTGACCAAGATCGGTATAGGCTCCCATTCGCCGCTCGCATCCATCTCAGCGACAAAGCCTGAAATCTCAGCAGGCGTCATTGGCGCAGGCCTTGCCGCCTCATCAAGGATCGCCTGTCCTTCAAGGTAGCAAGAGGCGCGGAAGTCTGCCTCAGTGGAGACAGGCGCGAAAGCGTTTGCTTCCAGATGCAGTCCGAGAATCGCGACGCGGGGGCGGGTTGGCATTGTGTCTTCCTGGTATGTCGCATGAAGGTGAATGAACCAGTACACTCCGCCGGGTGGGCGGTTAGCGCAAGTGGGAAGACATTGAGATGGCGGGCGTTCTTGAAGGCAAAGTCGCCGTAGTGACAGGCGCAGGCAGCGGGATTGGCCAGGGCGCGGCAGAGATGCTCGCTGGCGAAGGAGCACGCGTTCTATGCGTTGATCTGAATGAGACAGCAGCAGCGAAAGCAGCGTCCGAATGTGGCGGAAAATGCTTTGCCACAAACTTAGCTGATGAAGACGCCGGCGACGCAATCATCGCGGCTGCGCGAGATGCGTTCGGACCGTTAGACATCATCGTCCAATCGGCAGGCGTCGCCGCACAAAAATCATTCTTGGACACAACCGCAGCCCATTATGACTTCTGCTACAGCGTCAATCAGCGCGGCCTGGCGCTAGCGGCCCGGGCTGCAGCCGCAGATATGATTGCGAGCGATGCAGCAAAACGCGGCGGCGGGCGGATCATCAACATCGCCTCGGTGTCTGGTAGGCGCGGTTCCGTTGGTCGCGCGGCCTATGGCGCCACGAAGGCCGCCGTCATTAACTTAACGCAAGTGATGGCGACAGAACTTGGCCCGCTCGGCTTGACCGCGAACTGTGTCGCCCCCGGCCCGGTGAATACCGCGATGGTCGCCGCTGCCCACACAGAAGCCAGCCGCGCAGCCTGGAACGCCGCGGTCCCCATGGGGCGGTATGGCGCTGTCGATGAGATCGCAGCTGCTATCCTGTTCCTCGCGTCGCCTGCATCCAGTTACGTCAACGGGCTTTGCCTTGACGTCGATGGCGGCTATGCCGGGGCGGGACTTCAATATGCAGGCGAATAGGAAGCTTTAAGCGATGTACGATCTTTTGGACGGAATGCGCATTCTGGAAGGCTCCGCCTTTGTCGCCGCACCCTTGGGCGGGATGACGCTGGCGCAGATGGGCGCAGACGTGATCCGCTTCGATGACGTGAACGGCGGCCTGGATCATGACCGCTGGCCCGTAACGAGTGACGGCGCATCGATTTATTGGGCCGGAATGAATAAGGGCAAACGTTCAATTCTGGTCGATGTGCGTTCTGATGAAGGCCGCGAGCTTCTATCGTCAATCGCGACAGCGCCTGGCAAAGATGCCGGCATGTTCCTCACCAATTTGCCCGCGCGCGGATGGTCCGCTTATGAATCTTTGACCGCCAAGCGCGACGACATGATCATGGTGGCGCTGACCGGCGCCCGTGATGGCGCGCCGCATGTGGATTATACCGTGAACGCAATGACGGGCTTTCCACTGGTCACAGGGCCTGCGGGCCATGACGGACCGGTCAACAATGTGCTGCCAGCCTGGGATGTCGGCGCTGGCCTCACGATATCTACCGCACTTCTGGCGGCGGAGCGGCGGCGGAACCGTACCGGCGATGGCGTACTGATCAAACTGTCGCTGTTGGATGTGGCGCTCTGGACCACAGCAAATTTAGGGTATCTCGGCGAAGCGGCGATCAATGATGTTGACCGGGCGCGGCTCGGCAATGAGATTTTTGGCACCTTTGGCCAAACCTTCAAAACGAAGGACGGACAATGGGTTATGCTGTGTATGTTCACGCCCCGTCACGTCAAAGCTGTGAAGCAGCTTATGGGCGGCGAAGGCCAGTTCGCGCGGATCGAGCAAGCACGCGGCGTCAAGTTGGAGGATGAAGCGGCGCGATATGAAGCGCGCGAAGAAATCTCCGCCATCATCAGTGCCTGGATCGGCATGCGCGATTATACGGACGTGGCGGCGTCGTTGGAAAATGCAGGAGCGCTTTGGTCCGGTTATCAAACATTCCGCCAGTCCTTGAGCGACCCATATCTCTACAGCGACAATCCGATGTTTAAGCAGATGGAGCAGCCGGGCCTTGGCGCATATCCAATCCCCGGCGCGCCGATGTGGTTTGAAGGCCTGCAACGGTTGGACCCTGCTCCGGCGCCACGGTTCGGGCAGCATACGGATGAGGTTCTAGCCGATGTGCTTGGGCTGGGTTCGGGCCAGATCGGCACGCTTCATGACAAAGGCGTTGTCCGCGGCTTGAAGGCGTAATGGCGGAAATGCCGCAAGACCGCGCCTCTACCGCCAGGGCTCTTCGAACGAAGAAGCTGCTGGAAGGTCCAATCGCGCCGACACTGCTTGGGCTGGCGATGGCAAATCTGCCGCTCATGATTGGCCAAGCCGGGGCGGGCGTCGCGGAGGCCTGGTATCTTGGGCAATTGGGTGTCGGCGCTTTGGCGTCCGTGGCGTTGGTCTATCCAATCTTAATCATGATGCAAATGTGTGCGGCTGGGGCCATGGGGGGCGCCGTCAATTCCGCCGTGGCGCGGGCGCTAGGCGCCGGCGCGCCGGACCGGGCGGCCAACCTAGTCATCCATGCCTGCCTGATCGCCTTGGCGGGCGCTTTGCTGTTCATGATCCCAATGCTCATTTTTGGCCGGGAGGTCGTTGATTTCTTCGGCGCGACCGATGTGACGCGCGGTGACGCCATCGCCTATGCCAGCATCGTATTCCTGGGCGCGCCGACCGTATGGCTCGCGAATACATTCGCCAGTGTAGTGCGCGGGTCCGGCGCGATGGCGATTTCAGCATCAGCGATCTTCGGCGCCTTCGCCATTCAGATGGGCCTAGGGTCTGCCTTGACGCTGGGCCTTGGCCCCTTCCCCGCGCTGGGTGTTCGCGGCGCTGCATACGGCCATCTGATTGGGTTCGCGGCTGCTACGATTTTCCTAGGGTTCTATGTCGCGACGGGGCGGGCTGGCCTCCGCATCGACTTTTCCCGTATTCAGCTTTCTCTCAGCCAATTCAAAGATATCCTGCGCGTCGGACTTTTTGCGCTCATCTCGCCATTTGTGAACGTCGCGACGGTGATGCTGATCACCGGCATTGTCGCACGCTTTGGCGCAGAGGCTTTGGCTGGTTACGGACTTGGCGCGCGGCTGGAGTTCCTGATGGTGCCGATTGTGTTTGGCATCGGGACATCGCTAACGGCCATGGTTGGCGCGAATGCAGGCGCCGGCCAATGGGCGCGCGCGCGACGAACTGCGCTTACAGGCGGCATGATCGCAGGCGCAATCACGGGCAGTATCGGGATCGCGGTCGCCATTCATCCGCCGCTCTGGCTCGATATGTTTGTGAGCGATCCCGCCGCCCGCGAAGCCGGCGCACTCTATCTCCGCTATGCCGGACCGCTCTATTTCTTCCTTGGACTCGGCCTTGCGACATATTTCGCAAGCTTGGGCGCTGGGCGGATGAAGTGGCCGACGCTTAGCCTCGCGGTCCGCTTAATTGTCGTTGCGGGCGGCGGCACGCTCGCCAGCGCCTACGGGTTGGAGGCAACATTTTTCGCCATTGGACTCGGCTTCGTTGTGCTAGGTTGCATTAATGCCTGGGGCATCCTCTCAGGCGCATGGACAGCGCGATGAAAGACGGCGAAGCGGATGAGCTTGAACTAACGCCGGAACTGGCGATCCGCGCCTATTCGATTGGCGTGTTTCCAATGGCGGAGCGCAGCGACTCTGATGCGATTTATTGGGTTGACCCAAGGTCGCGCGGGGTCCTGCCGCTCGATACGTTCCACATATCGAAGCGCCTCCGCCGGACCGTGCGCCAAGGCACATTCGAAATCACAACCGATACCGATTTTGATGGCGTGATTGAGGGCTGCGCGGCTTCATCTGCAGCGCTCGGCCGCGAAGACACATGGATCAATCCTCCAATCGCACGTGTATTCAAAGACCTGCACAAAGCCGGGTATGCGCATTCTGTTGAATGCCGTTTCGATGGCGCATTGGTTGGCGGGCTATACGGGATGGCGCTTGGCGGCGCGTTCTTCGGGGAAAGCATGTTCAGCCGCGTGACCGGTGCGAGCAAAGTTGCGCTGGTCCATCTCGCGGCCAGACTCGTCCACGGCGGGTTTACCCTGCTGGACTCGCAGTTCCCAAACCCGCACCTGACCCAATTTGGGGCAGAAGACATTGGCCGTGCAGAATTCAGGCGCAGGCTTGATGCGGCGTTAGATCAACCCGCCCAATGGCCGCAAGCTCTGCCGGAAGACCTACTGATCCAGTTCTTGAGCGGCGAATTGAGAGCCAGCTAGCGCACCGTCACCACCCTAACGCATAGGCGACACGGCGGGGATCGGCGCCTGCGGCTTTCATGCCGGTTTCCCGGTCATCCAAGATCATGCAGATGGAGCCTGCGAGCCATGTCCGGTCCGGCCACCACTCAACCCGGTGGCCGCGTCCGGCTAGTTCATTGCCTGCGCTTTTCTCGACCTTGCCTTCAAGCCGCAGCAAGCCCGGATGGTAGTCATGCGGCTCGAAGCTGGAGGGAAAGGAATAGCTGGCGAAGCGGGGCGCCTCGACAGCTTCTTGCGGTCCCATACCGAACACGGCGACATTCGCAAATGTCTGCGCCATCGCTTGCGTTTGCACATCGCCGCCAGGGGTGCCGAATGGCAGAAAGGCCTTGCCATTGCCGCGCACGCCAATCGCCGGGTTTGGCGTAAGGCGTGGGCGTTTGCCAGGCGCGATGGATGATGGATGTGATGGATCCGTCCAGGATTGCACGCCGCGCGGACTGACATTCATGCCCGTGCCAGGCACTACGGCGCCGTTGTAAGAACCGTCTGACGGCGTCGCCGAGAAGACGTTGCCTTTACTGTCGGCGACGCAGAGATACGTTGTATCAAGCGCCCCGCCTGGATGCGGATTATCTGTGATCGGGCTTGGGATATTTGCGCCGCGCCATGGATTGCCTGATGCATCGCCCGGCGGCGGCATTTCTGGGAACGCCTCGCCCATGTTGATACGGGCCATTTGGGCGTCAGCATAATCTTCGGACAAAAGCGTCTCAACGGGCACATCAATATAACGCGGGTCGCCGAAATAGGCGTCCCGGTCAGCCATCACCAACTTCGTCGCCTCGACCTGGGCGTGGATGTAATCGGCGCTGTTGTGGCCCATGCTGGCGAGGTCAAAGCGCTTCAGCAGGTTCAGCTTTTCCATCAGCGCTGGGCCTTGGCACCAAGGGCCGCAGCCAAACACCTGCCAATCGCCGAAGCCTGAGGACACGGGCGGCTCTAGCGCCACCTGGAAATCCGCCAAATCATCCATCGTCAGCCAACCGCCGACATCTGCATGGTAATCAGAAAAAGCCTTTGCGAGGTCGCCTTTGTAAAACGCATTCCTGGCGGCTTGCAAGCCGGCCTTGCGGTCAGCGCCACAGGAGAGCGCCGAGGCTTCTTGATCAATCATATACTGAAGAGACGCCCCTAACTCTTTCTGATAGAATAACTCTCCAATTTCTACGGGCTGACCATCCTTAGGCAAATAGATCGCCGCGGCATGGGGATAGGCTAAGTAGTTCTCGCGGTTCTGCGTGATTGTTTGGCGGAGCAGAGCGTTCATCGGGAAGCCGTCACGGGCAAACTTAACGGCATAATGCGCAACATCGCCGAAGCTCATGGTGCCGTAGCGGTCCAGCGCCATGATCCAGGCTGCGGGGGCTGATGGGATAACGGTTCGCATCGGGCCAATCGGGATTGCGCCATTGTGCTGTCGGCGGAAATATTCGATATCCGCCGCCTTGGGCCAACCGCCAAGACCGGAGATGGTTTGCATCTCCGCCCGTTCAGCATCCCAAACGATAATTGGCGCAACACCGGCAACGCTCACGAGGTCCGATTGCAGAACGCCCAGCGCTAAGCCTGCGGCCACGCCTGCATCTGTGGCGTTCCCGCCCGCTTGCAAAACCTCGAAAGCGGCCTGGCTGGAATAGTAGTGACCCGTCGACACAGCAAAATTGCTGCCTTGAATTTCTGGACGTTCGGTGGACATATCCCGCCTCCCCGGTTATTCGGCGCTGCATAGTGTGCCGAAACTGGACCCGCCCGTGAAGCTCAGTGATTTTGACTTTGATTTGCCTGACGACCTGATCGCCCAGACGCCCATCCGCCCGCGCGATGCAGCGCGCATGCTTGTCGCGACGCCGGATGAGTTTTTAGACAAGGGCGTGACGGACCTTCCTGACTTGTTGAGTGCTGGCGATTTGATGGTGGTGAACGACACCCGCGTAATCCCGGCCCGACTGACAGGCCGACGTGGGCAAATGCGCGTTGATGCGACGCTGCATAAGGCGGTTGACGCCTCCCGCTGGCTGGCTTTCGCAAGGCCGGGCAAGCGTTTAAGAGTTGGAGAGCGCGTCGACTTCGCTGACGGTTTCGGATGCATTGTGGAAGAAAAGCACGATGGCGGGGAGTTCCTGCTGGCGTTTGACCGGAGCGGCCCCGATCTGCTTGAAGCGCTGCACCGCCACGGCGCACCGCCCCTGCCGCCCTATATCAAACGCCCGGACGGCGCCCGCACAGAAGACAGCGCAGATTATCAGACAGCATTCGCGGAAAAAGACGGCGCCGTCGCCGCGCCCACCGCATCCCTGCATTTCACTGAGGCATTGCTTGAGGCGCTGACGAAACGCGACGTCCGCAGAGCGACCGTCACGCTGCATGTCGGCGCCGGGACTTTCCTACCGGTCAAAGTTGACGATATTGCGGATCACAAGATGCACAGCGAATGGGGCGAGGTTTCAGCGGGTGTAGTCGATGCTATCGCCGAAACCCGCAGGAATGGCGGGCGCGTCATCGCTATCGGCACAACGGCGCTGCGGATTTTGGAAGCCGCCAGCCAATCTAGGTCGCTACAGCCATTCCAAGGCGATACAGATATCTTCATCACGCCCGGATACCGTTTCCGCGCCATTGACGGCCTGATGACGAACTTTCACCTGCCAAAGTCCACTCTGTTTATGCTCGTTTCGGCGCTGATGGGCCGGGAACGCATGCACGCCACCTACGCTCACGCTATCCAACAACGCTACCGCTTCTTTTCATATGGGGACGCGAGCTTACTGCTCCCTGGAGGGCTCACCCCATGACACTCAATTTCGACTTATTGGCAGAGGATGGCAAAGCCCGTCGCGGTCGCATAACAACGGCCCACGGAACGATTGAGACGCCTGCCTTCATGCCTGTCGGCACAACGGGCACCGTCAAAGCCATGCGGCCAGAGGAGGTTGCGGCGACGGGCGCCGAGATCGTTTTAGGCAACACCTACCACCTGATGCTGCGGCCTGGCGCAGAGCGAGTGGACCGCTTCGGCGGCTTGCGCAAATTCATGCGCTGGAATGGACCGGTATTGACGGATTCCGGCGGCTTCCAGGTCATGTCCTTGGCCGAACTCCGCAAGATTACCGAAGACGGCGTGCGCTTCCGCAGCCATATTGACGGTCAATATATTGACCTGACGCCAGAACGCTCGATCCAAATCCAGCACTTGCTAGATTCCACCATCAGCATGGCGTTCGACGAATGCACGCCCTTTCCTGCGGAACACGATGTCGCCGCCAAATCGATGCAGCTTTCCATGCGCTGGGCCAAACGCAGCCGCTATGCATTCCAGGCGCGGGATGGCTACGGCCTCTTCGGCATCGTTCAAGGCGGTGTTTATGAGGATTTGAGGGCCGAAAGCGCGGGCCTGCTCCAAGATATCGGCTTCGAAGGCTACGCCATCGGCGGCCTAGCCGTCGGCGAAGGCCAAGCGCAGATGTTGGAGACCTTGCAAGCCACGACACCCCACCTCCCTCGCGAGCGCCCGCGTTACCTAATGGGTGTGGGCAAACCCGCAGACATCATCGGCGCCGTCGCGCGCGGCGTAGACATGTTCGATTGCGTCCTCCCCACCCGCTCCGGCCGCACCGGCCAAGCCTGGACCTGGGACGGCCCGCTCAACTTACGAAACGCCAAACATCGGGACGATAAAAACACGCCGCTCGATCCAACCTGCGAATGCCCTGCCTGCCAAAAATACGACCGCGCATATTTGCATCACCTAACGAAGGCGCAAGAGGTGCTGGGGTTAATGCTGCTAACTCAGCACAACCTCTGGTACTATCAAGACTTTATGCAGCGAACACGGAAGGCGATTGAAGAGGGAAGATTCAGTCAATTTGCTGCAGAGCATGAAGAGCGATGGACAGCCTCACCCTAATCGCCTTTGCCTAGCACTCCGAAAAGGTGGATAAATCTGTATTCAAACCTGGAGCACTGCATTTCAGAACCACAATACTTCTACCATATTTCGATTTCCACTGTGAAGTGCAGGCATTGAAACGCCGTTCCACCATCCAGTAGACGCTTCCGAGAGGCAGGCTGAACCTTTTCGGGCGCATAGCGTTTATGTCTGCAGATCGATGCTTATAAGAGGTCTAGACAATGGCTCTGACAATCCGGAATGCAGGCGCCCTCCCGGCAGGTGAAGGCGCAACGGTTAGCGGTGGCGCGGTAACGGGCCTCGGCGACGTAAACGGCGACGGCATTGACGATTTCGCCGTCTCGAACTTTCGTGCGTCGGAGCGCATTCCGGGAACGAATGACCGGATTGACGACACAGGCGAAGTATTCGTCGTATTCGGGGTCGATGGCGGGTTTGGCGATGTCGACATTCAGGCGCTAGACGGGACCGATGGCTTTAGTATCCTCGGGCCGGAAGAAGATGCGGAAATGGGCCGGAGCCTTAAAGCTGCTGGCGATATCAACGGTGACGGCATTAATGACATTATCGCGTCGACCGGCGACATTGATGCTGGCGATGCGATCATCATATTTGGTTCCTCCGACGTCGGCGCAGCCAGCCGTGTAATTGGCCCAGCTACTGATCCTGACCGAACAGAGGTGCCTGCAACAGATTTTTTGATCGTTGACGTTTTCGGCTTTGACGAAGTTATTGATATCAGCCAATCGTCCGGCGATATAAACGGCGACGGCTTTGACGATCTTGCGCTGATCGCAACAGGCAGCGTCAACAGCGCTTTCGTAGCTCTAGGGCAGAACGGCGGCAGGACATCAGACATCGACGATCCCGCCACAGACGGCATCCTGATCACTGGGCTAGATGACAGTCGTACTTACGACCTGTCGATAGATTTTGCGGGCGATATTAATGGCGACGGCTTCGATGAGTTGATCATCGGCAACCCGGACGCTGACAGGTCAAATGACGCGAGGGATGTTGGCGCAGCCTATGTGATCTTCGGAGGAGCCTTTAGCGCCGGCGACACGATTGACTTTAGCAACCTGGACGGCTCCAATGAATTCCGTTTTGAAGGCTCCGAGGTCAATGACAATGTTGGCGACTCTGTTACCGGGCTTGGGGACGTCAACGGTGACGGCTTTGACGATTTTGCCATCGCCAGCTCCCGGGTTGACCGCGGCGCCCATAACGAGGCGGGCCAGGTCGCAATCTTCTTCGGCACGGATGATCCCCAGGATGCACGCATTTTTGACGATGATCTAGACAGCGATAACGGCATCCTATTGCTCGGCGAATTCCAAGGCGACCGGATGGGGTCTGACATCGCTGGCGCCGGTGATATCAATGGCGATGGCTTCGACGACATTCTGATCGGCGCGTTCCTTGAAGGAAGCGACAATGCCGACGCGGCTTATCTAATTCTGGGCGACGATAGCTTCGCAAGGGGGGGCCTTGCTCGTTACTGACGACCGGCTAAACGGCTTCAAGTTTGAGGGCGCGGAGTCTGGAGACACCTTCGGCGGCAGCGTTTCCGCTGGCGGCGACTTAGATAATGACGGCTTCGACGATCTGCTCATCGCGATGGACCTTTTCCGAGGCTTCGACAAACCAGGCATTGTGTTCTTTGGCGATTCGGTTCCGATAAATAATTATTTTGCCATCAATGAGAATGAGTCATTTTTGGCGAATTTCTTCGCAAACAATGGCAATGGGGCGGAGTCGTCGGCAGACTCTATCATCGCTATAGACGGTCAAGCTGCTACGACTGGCGATGTCATCACCTTAGCGTCTGGCGCTAGCGTCACGGTGACTGACGCAGCAACGGGCGATTTCAGCTTTGATGTAAACGGCGCTTTTGATTTCCTGGCCGGTCCCGGTTCTGGGGGTCAACGCAACCTGATTGAATCCTTCGACTACACAGTTGAAGGCGATAAAAGCGCGACCGTGCGCATCATCGTGCAAGGGCTGGATACCGCAGGCGATATCCTGACCGGGTCTAACGGGGACGATCTGCTGAATGCCGGCATCGGAGCAGATACGATCATTGACGACCAAGGCGCTGACCGATTGAACGGCGGTGAAGGCGATGACGATATCACCGGAGGCCGCGGCAACGACATCATCGATGGCGGCGCTGGCGAAGATGTGATGCGCGGGGGCGCAGGGAACGACCGCTATTTCGTCGACGACCCGAACGATCAAATCATCGAGAATACTGGCGAAGGCGCCGACATAATGACCGCAGACGGCACGGGCACATTCATCTTGGCGACCAATGTTGAAACGCTGACATTGATCGGCGACACGGATGGCAATGGCAACGGCGCAGCAAACCGCATTAATGGCGGAGACGGCGGCAATACCATCCGCGGCGGCAATGGGCGGGACATCATCGGCGGCGGTGATGGCGATGACATCTTGCTGGGGCAAGTCGGCGATGACGTTCTGCGCGGCGATGCGGGCGAGGATGATCTGCGCGGCGCTGAAGGCAATGATGTGATCTTCGGCGGCGACGACGACGACACAATCACCGGCGATGACGGCGCGGACATTCTCCTTGGCGAAGACGGCGACGATATCTTGAACGGCGGCGACGCTGGGGACCGCCTTACGGGCGGCGCTGGCGCGGACCAGCTCTCAGGCGGCGACGGCAATGACATCTACGTCATTGAAGATACGCTCGACACCATCATCGAGAATGCCGGTGAAGGTTTTGACCGGGTCCTCGCTGCGGCCAACATCACTGCGCTCGCAGACAACATTGAGGATATCCTTGCAATCGGGACTGGCGGTCGGTCCCTCACCGGGAATGCTGAGAACAACAAGATTTTTGGCGCTGATGGCGATGATTTCTTGGATGGCGCAGGCGGCTTGGATTTCCTGAGCGGCGGGCTCGGCGACGATACATTTGTGTTTGAAATCGGCGACACTGTCCGCGAAGTCTCCGGCGGGGGTGACGACATTATTCTGTTTAACGCAGATACGGCCAATGCGGGCGATACGGCATTCAACCAGAACAATGTCGAAGAATTCCTGATGGGCGGTTCTGAGAACGTGAACGTCACCGGTACTCAGTTGGGTGAGCGTATCGCAGCCAATAGCGGAGACAATGCGCTAAAGGGCGGCGCAGGCGATGACTTGCTTCAGGGCGGCGCCGGTAATGACCTCCTGATCGGCCATGTAGGCGCAGACATCTTAGTCGGCGGCGCCGGCGATGACAGGATCAAAGCCGGGTCAGATGGCGACACTATTGTCTATGCCCCCGGCGATGGCCGTGACCGCGTATTCGGCTTTGGCCGCGATGACGCGATTGACCTGACGGCCTTCGGGTTCGCCAACCTGCTCGAAGTCATTCCGAACATTCAAGTCTCGGCGCTCGGCGAAACAATCCTGAACTTCGGCGGCGGCGATGTCCTAAAACTCTCAGGCTTTCCGAACATCTTCCTTGATGACAGCGACTTTATATTGTAAGTTCTCTGAAAATACACGCAATGGCATCATAGAAAGAACATGGGTCTGGACCTTGTCGTCCTTCAGAACGAACGTCCCGATGGAACGGATGATTGGCCCGGGCATGCCGTAGACAGCCGCCGGGCGGATGATGACAGCCCGGAAGTCATGGAAAAACTGCGGGAACTTTACGACGACCAGTTTTCGCCCGCTGGCATGGCCGCGTCTGCTGAGTTCGAAGGATGGGGCGTTCCAAGCCCAAAAATCCTGTTTATCCCGTTCTATCCGATCTACGCCTACCAACAATGGCAGGCCAAACGCCGTGATGCGGCCCGGACGGTCCCAACATTCGAAGACTGGCGCGCCGATTTGTGCGCCCGAGATCCAGCGCCCATCGCGTTGCAATTTGGCCCTAACTGCCCACCAGGCGGCGAGCCGGACCCTGCCGCTGTTGTCCAATATTACGGGTTTCGCGGCAAAGTGGTTGAGGCGTGGAACAATTTGCTGGTGCGTTGGTGGGCTGCCAAGAATTCCATGGATTTGGACATCATATTTTATAACGAAAAATTCCCAGACGGCCCGCAGGAAACCGACGACGTTACCGAGATCGATGAACTTGACGCCAATTCCATCGGCGATATGGCGGCACTGTTCGCGCGCATCGAAGCGGACTGCGTCGCCGCCTTTCCAGAGCTGGTTACGGCTGCTGACGCAAAGCCATGGCAGGAGGCTGAATTCGGTCCTTACCCAGAGCATGACCTTGATGAAATCGCTTCCCCGGTTGATCTAACTTGCATCCGAGGCGCGCGGCGGTTCTTCGAATTCTGGGAAGGCCGGGGATACGAGATTGCTCCGGACTACTGACATTCGCCATGCTCGCCCGGCATTGCTAAGCTTGAACTTGCGAATTTCAGCTAGCGGAGCCTTAGCCTATGCCCGGTCCCTTCACCGGCCTCAAAATCGTTGATCTCACCACTGTATTTGTCGGCCCCTACTCGACCCAGCTTTTGTCGGATCTTGGCGCTGAAGTGATCAAGGTCGAAGCGCCGGATGGCGACCTGACGCGGATGACGGGGCCGAACAGGAATGCTGGGATGGCAGGCAGCTTCCTGCAGCTGAACCGCAACAAACGTAGCGTTGTGCTTGATCTTAAATCTGACGCTGGCGCGAAGGCGATGCGCGATCTGCTGAAAGATGCAGACGTGTTCGTTCACAACATGCGGCCCGAACCGCTGGCGCGCCTTGGGTTTGATTATCAGAATGTGAAGCCGATTAACCCCAGCATCGTCTACTGCAACATTTGGGGCTTTGGGATGAAGGGGCCCTATGCGGGCCGTGCAGCGTTTGACGATATCATCCAAGGCGTCTCAGGCCTCGTCGCGCTGGAAGGCTACGGCGGCAAAGAACAGCGCTTCGTACCGATGCTGATCGCAGACAAGGCGACGGGCGTGTTCGCAGCGCTGGCGATGTCAGCAGCACTCTATCACAAGCTTGCGACGGGCGAAGGCCAGGAAATCGAAGCGCCGATGTTTGAATGCATGACATCCTTTGCGATGATTGAGCACCTGGCCGGTGAAGGCTTTGTGCCGCCCATCGGCCCTCCAGGCTCAGAGCGTCATGCGAAACCTATGCGGTTCCCCATCAAGACACAGGATGGCTATGTCTGCCTCCTCGCAACCAGTGACCGGCATTGGCGCGGGCTAACTTCGGCAGGCGGAAGGCCAGAACTTGCAGAGGATGAGCGATACAACACACGGCCCAAACGGCTCGCCCGTCGCCAGGAAGTCGTGGACCTGACGACCGAAATGGCCCTCACCCGCACATCGGCGGAATGGGTGGAAATGATGGCGGAGGCTGGTGTGCCATGTATGCAAATCAACACGCTGGATGAAGTCGTGACCGACCCACATTTGAATGCAGTGAATTTCTGGCAAGAACACGAGCACCTAAGCGAAGGCAAAGTCCGCCTGATGGCGCCGCCCTATTCCATGAGCG
This sequence comes from Alphaproteobacteria bacterium, assembly GCA_038102935.1. Lineage (GTDB taxonomy): Bacteria > Pseudomonadota > Alphaproteobacteria > Bin95 > Bin95 > VMCJ01. The sequence goes on from JAYNYG010000039.1 coordinate 20,542, forward strand.
AAACGCCGCCAAGCATCCGCCGCATGCCGCCAAGGTTCGGCGAGCATACGGCGGAAGTGCTGGCAGAGCTTGGCTATGATGCTGAAACCGTCAAAGCCATGCTGGAGGCTGGCGCCGCCATCGCCGAAGCGAAAGACGGCGCCGGAGCCTAATCAGTACATGTGCTGGCCGCCATTGATTGACATGGTCGAGCCCGTCACAAAGGTTGCTTCGTCTGACGCAAAGAACATAACGCCGCGCGCAATTTCATCTGCGTGGCCCAGGCGTCCAACCGGCACCTTGGCGACAATCTTCTCCAGCACGTTGGCTGGAACGGCCGCCACCATATCCGTATCGACATAGCCCGGCGCAATCGCGTTCACGGTGATGTTGTAGCGCGCGCCCTCTTGGGCCAGCGCCTTCGTGAAGCCATGGATGCCAGATTTGGCGGCGGCATAGTTCACTTGGCCGTATTGGCCAGCCTGGCCGTTGATCGAGCCGATATTGATGATCCGGCCAAATTCACGCTCGCGCATGGAAGGGAACGTTGCATGGGCCATGTTGAAACAGGAGCCAAGATTGGTGTCGATCACTTCATCCCATTCCTTGCGGGACATGCGCATCAACGTGCCGTCGCGGGTGATGCCGGCATTGTTCACGAGCACATCAACGGGGCCTTTGTCGGCGACGATCTGGTCAATGCTCGCCTGGCAAGCGTCATAGTCAGCCACGTCAAATTTGTAGGATTTGATGCCGGTTTCATCCTCAAACATCTTGGCGGCTTCGCGATTGCCAGCGTAGCTGGCGGCGACATCATAACCAGCTGCGTTCAAAGCCTCGCTGATGGCGCGGCCAATGCCGCGTGTTCCGCCGGTGACGACTGCTACTCTTGCCATGATATCCTCCTTTGGTGCGTCAGTTCCAAGCGAAACACCTGATCAACGCAGTTTGTTGCTAGGACGTATGTAAGCAGCTACCATTTTTATGTGACCTGTGCGGATTGCCGCGCGCCACATTGTGCAACGCAGCATTTATTAGCAATCGCAGCATGCCGGATAGTCTGACCGTTTATATCGATTACAAAAGCCCATACGCCTATCTGGCGATGGAGCCTACGCGCGCGCTGGCCAAAGACTTTGGACTTGATATCGTTTGGCGCCCTTACTCGCTTCAAATCCGTGAATATCTAGGTGAAGTTGAGACCCGCAACGCACATCAGTGGCGCCGGGTAAAATACTCCTACATGGACGCTAGGCGGATGGCGAACGAGCGTGACCTAATCGTGCTTGGGCCGCAAAAGCTGTTCGACAGCACCATTGCTCACACGGGCATGCTCTACGCTCAACAAGCTGGCGCGGATGTCCTGGAGCGCTACCACGACATCGTCTTTGAAGAGTTCTTTAAGCGAGAACTAGATATTGAAGACGCAGCCGCCATCAGCGAAGCACTCGCCCGCGCTGGCGCGGATCCTTCACACTTCCATGATTATCTTGCAGGCTCTGGCAGGACGCAGCTAGACAATCTGCTACAAGACGCAGAAGATCGCTTAGGCGTATTTGGCGTACCAACCTACGCCGTCGGCACAGAGATTTTTTGGGGCGGGGACCGCATACCGCAGGTCCGCCGCTATTTGGAACAACGCTCTTAAATCCACGCGTCCCCTTAGGCGCAAACCGGAGATCATCCCATGGACGGAATTGCAAACTCACCAGCGGCCCGGGATAAAGCATTCCTGGTCCACCCAATGACCAACCTGAAAGCGCATCTTGATGTCGGCCCGGTCATTCTTGAATCAGGCTCCGGTGTGCGCGTGAAAGACGATGCGGGCAATGAATATATCGAAGGCATGGCGGGCCTGTGGTGCACGTCCTTGGGCTATGGCAACGAACGCTTGATTGAGGCTGCTACAAAGCAGATGCGCACTCTGCCCTATGTGCAGCAGTTCCGGCACATGAGCCACGATCCAGGCATTGATCTGGCGGAAAAGCTGGTCGGCATGGCGCCGGAAGGCATCACGAAGGCGTTCTTTGTGAATTCCGGCTCTGAGGCGAATGACACCATCGTCAAGTTTATCCGCTTCTATCACAATGCCATCGGCCAGCCGCAGAAGAAGAAGATCATCGCACGGGACAAAGGCTATCACGGCACGACGCTGGTCGCCGCCAGCCTTTGTGGCCTGCCGCACATGCATGCAGCGTTCGATCTGCCAATCGCGGATATCATGCACACCACCTGCCCGCACTATTACCGCTTCGGCCTTGAAGGCGAGACGGAAGAAGAGTTTGCGACACGTTGTGCTGACGATCTGGAAAAGATGATTCTAGACGAAGGCCCGGAAACGGTTGCGGCCTTTTTCGCCGAACCCGTTATGGGCGCCGGCGGCGTCATCGTCCCGCCGAAGACCTACTATGCGAAGGTTCAGGCCGTCCTGAAGAAATATGACGTGCTGTTCGTTGCGGATGAAGTGATCTGCGGCTTCGGTCGCACGGGCGAGATGTTCGGCAGCGATACCTTCGACATCAAGCCGGACTTCATGACCGTCGCCAAAGCTCTGTCATCGGCCTACCTACCCATCGCTGGCGTGCTGATGCGGGAAGAAATCTTCAATGCCATGGCCGACCACTCTGGCAAGCTTGGCATTCTGGGCCATGGCTACACCTATTCCGGCCACCCCGTCGCCAGCGCGGTCGCCTTGGAGACGCTGAAAATCTATGAAGAAATCGACATCGTTTCCCGTGTGCAGGCAACGTCAAAAACCTTCATGCGCGAAATGAAGGCCTTTGAAGATCATCCTCTTGTTGGCGAAGTACGGGGCGTTGGCCTTGTTGGCGCGATTGAGTTGGTGACGGATAAGAAAACGCGCACGCCAGTTGATGCAAAAGGCCCAGCGCCTGACTATCTCTACAATCAGATCATGCGCTCTGGCTTGATCACCCGCCCCATTGGCAATTCCATCGCATTCTGCCCGCCGCTGATCATTTCACCGGGTGATGTCGAAGAGATGTTCCATCGCTTCCGTCAAGCTCTGGATCAGTTGCTGGATCATGGCACCAAGGAAGGCATGTTCAAAGCCGCATAAAAGCGAAAGCTTATCCTTAACGGGATATGCACCTGATCCGTAGACACTATAGGCGTACTACACCTTTGCGGCTTCTAACTTGGGAATAAGTCCCTAGCTTTAGAAGCTGCGAGTGGGATAGGCGCTATGAAGCTGATCTATGGAAAACACCTAACGGTTCTGGCCGCCAGCGCTTTGCTGTTCAGCATGAGCGCTCAGGCTGAAGAAGGCGTGTATATCGGTTCAGGCGGCGCCAATCTGATTGGCGGCGGGCCAGCCGATCCCATTGGGGCAAACCTCAACCTGCGTCAGCGGTCGACTGTTGGCGCGTTCGGCTCGCTTGGCTATCGCTGGGCAGACGGGTTGAGCGCAGAGGTCGAAGGCGGCGTCCGGACGCGGCAGACCGATGGCGGCGCCAGCTTTGATACAGTCCGCAGAGCCGCCGAGCAGACGACATCCTTTATGATGAACGCCAGAATTGAGCCAGAAATCCGCGGCGTCGTGAAACCATACGCTGGCGTCGGCGCTGGCTTAGCCATCACTCGCCGGAATGATCACAGCTTGCGCGAGCGTACGGGCGATGTAGCGCCCGCTGGCCAAGCCATGGCTGGGTTCGCGATGGGCCTGTCCAGCCGCACGGCTGTCTTCGCTGAATATCGCTATTTCAAAGCGTTCGATCAGTCAGAAGCTGCATCCAGCGGCGGCGGCAAGACAGGCAGCCATGCAGGCTTACTTGGCCTCCGTGTGCGTTTAGGCGGACCTATTCAGTAACCCGCCCACCAAGTTCGATATACCGGAAGCCATTCACCTCAGATATCTGCAAGCTTTGCTTAAATCCGCCAGCGGATGCTGTGAACACATGGCTCAGAGCGCCAGCCGTTTCCGCGGATCCAACGAACGCTTCATCGAGCGTTCTACCCTGCATGCTCGACACTTTGATCCCAAATGCGCTTAGAATTGTGGGCGCGATATCGGGCAGCGCAGCGGGCCATGCCAGTTCACTAGCCCGCTTAAACATTCCACCCTCGAAGGCGAGCAGGGTCGAAAGTTCAGCCGGATGAAGACCGCCATGCACCCCGCCAGTTTCGTCCTCCGGCATCGGGTCAGCGCCCACATAGGAGCGGCCCGAGAGACCAAATCGGCTCGTTGCGTCATCTGTTCCGAGCAGGAAACAAAGCGGTGGTGTCCGCGCATGACTATTCTGCAGCAGGTCCAGCGTTAATGCCCCCGGGGCCAAGTCCGGATCACGCGCGAAAAGCATGCCAAGCCAATCTTGCTTCACCAGCCACTGCGCCATCGCGGTGATCAAGGCTGGATCATCATCGCGCACCCAGATATTCCCGCTGGAGCTAGCAAGCACGACATAGTCGATATCCTCACGGTAATAATCAGCGGCTTTGAAGCCCGCCGCTTGCATCTCAGCAATCACATCAATGCGGCCCTTCACGGCGACTTGTCCGTGATCTGACAACGCAATGATCTGGATATCTGATGCATCTGGTTGTGCATCTCGCCAGGCCAGGATGTCGCCAAAGATATCGTCCATCGCCCGCAATGCCTCCAAGCTCTCAGGCGAGCCGACGCCGCGATAGTGGAAGCTGATATCTGGCTCAGACAGCCACAATAGGCCAACATCCGGCTGATGCTTCGGCAAAAAGTGCTCCAGAAACAGGCGTGCGCCGTATTGGCAGCGTGCTGTGTTCGGAACAGCGGCTACAGGCGGCGGGCCAAAGGTCACTGAACATCCATCAAAGTCCGCCTCAGCGCTTGAGGCCTCCGCGCCCATGATTGAGTATGCGATAAGCCCTTGCTCCCGTGCGCGCGGGTTCAGAAAGCGCGCGTTGCCGGCAGTGCCCGTGCTAACTGTCAGATACTGCTTACCCGCCGCCTTCAGCGCCCCGCCGAGCGTTGGCGCCGTAACCAACGCGCCATGCACCGCTTCCGTGACTGCAGCCAGTTGTTCAACATTGCCGGTATCGAAGAGCTTGCCATCGCCCGTCGCCGGTTCGTAGTAGCCGTTGGCGACGATGCCATGCGCCGTTGGCCAGCTTCCCGTTGCGATAGACGCCATCGCGACCTTCGTTTCCGATGGGAAAACGGAGCGCGCATTCGTGAACCGGGCAGCGCCTGCAAGCCATGCCGCAAGGTTGGGCGCGTACTTTGGCGTCGCCAATTCTGGGCGAAGGGCGTCAAATCCAACAATGATGAAACGCGTGCTCATGCCTGCTCCCTTAGTGGCTGGATGGCTTTGGCGGAGCGCCGCAGCTTCGGGTATGGTGGCGCTTCAGTATTTCCGTCCGATGGCGCTCCCACCTCATGCACGATAGCCCAAAGCGGCCTTCAATGTTCGTCCTTGTCGCAATGACTGCGCTTGGACCGATGACGCTCAATATCATTGGCCCGGCCATGCCAGGATTGCAGGCCGTGTTCGGCGTCTCGTACCAGGCTGCGCAGTCCATGGTGTATATGTACCTGTTCGCTTTTGCGGTGGCGCAGCTCTTCTACGGACCGCTATCAGATCGATATGGCCGAAGACCAATGGTGTTGATTGGCCTCGTCATTTTTCTAGCTGGGTCGGGACTTACGCTAATCGCTAATTCGATCGAGGTTCTGGCGGCTGGGCGCGCCCTTCAAGCCATTGGAGGATGTGCCGGTATGGCGCTTGCCCGGGCTGCTATCCGCGATGTGTCTGACCGTGCAGGCTCCGCTTCGTTGATAGGATATGTGACCTCCGCCATGGTCCTGGCGCCAATGTTGGCATCGCCGTTGGGGGGATGGTTGTTTGAGTTTCATGGGCTTCAGATCGTGCTTGCGATCCCGCTGGCGGCGGGCATTGCAACATTCGCGCTATGCCTGTTTGGACTGCACGAAACACTGACGACCCGGTCTACTACGCGCGTGAGAATCGGCGGCATCATCGCTGCGAATTTCAGGATATTGGGGAACGCGGATTATCGGGCATATGCACTGCCTGCCGCCTTTAGCGCTACGGCATATTACATCTTCGTCGCCTGCTCGCCATTCGTATCCGAAACCTTGATGCATGTCAGCCCAAGTGAGTTTGGCCTTTGGTTCCTGGCGCTCTCGATTGCGTACATGATCGGGAATTGGCTCACGGGCAGATACAGCCGCCGGATCGGGAGCGACCGCATGATCTGGACCGGCTATGCCTTCGCCTTGTTCGGGCTCATCGCCATGACCTGGATGGCTGGCTTAGCGATCCTCGGGCCTGCCGCAATGTTCATGCTTATGGGGCTTGTTTCTGCAGGCAACGGCCTTTCGACAGCGAATTCCATTGCCGGCGCATTGAGCGCAGACCCGGCGCAAGCGGGTGCGGCCTCAGGCATGACCGGGTTTCTGCAGATGACGATGGGCGCCGTTGGCGGCATCCTGATCAGCTTCGCCTTGGAAGCGACCCGTGTGCCCTTAACGCTGGCGCTCGGCATGCTCACAGCGATGTTGATCGCGACCTACTTGTTGACGGCGGCCAAGATGGCTGGGCGCCTTTCCGGACGACCTTCGCATTCCCAATAGGGCGGCGCGCCGATCACCTCGACCAGATAGTCAACGAACGCCCGTACTTTGGCTGAAAGATGTCGCGCATGAGGATAGATCGCGTGGATCGCCGTTTCCTCGGATACAAGGTCCGCCTCATGGCCGGGCAGCAAGCGCTCAAGGCGACCTCTGAACACGTCGTTGCCACAAGTCCATGTCGGCAACAGCGCGATGCCAAGGCCGCCCAGCGCCGCAGAATGCAAAGCTTCCGCATTGTTCGCTGTCAACGGCCCAGAGACACGAACACGGGAAAGCGTTCCATCTTCCGCCCGCATATGCCACTCCGCCAACCGCACATTCAGCTTGTAGACCAGGCATTTATGGTTGGCCAAATCCTCAGGGGATTGCGGCGCGCCATTGGCGGCGAGGTATTCAGGGGATGCGACGAGCACCCGGCGATTGGGCGCCAAACGCCGGGCGATGAGGCTTGAGTCGCTCAACCCGCCAACGCGGATCACTATGTCAGCGCCGGACTCAATCACATCAACGAAATGATCTGTCAGCGTCAAGTCAACCGACACATCAGGAAAACGAAAGCAGAATCCTGCAATATGCGGAGCGATATGGCGGCGGCCGAACACCACCGGCGCATTCAGTTTCAGCAGCCCGCGCGGGCTGGCCTCAAGCTGAGCGACAGCCGCGTTCGTCTCTGAAACTTCGCTCAGAATCCGCCGTACACGCTCGTAGTAGACCTCGCCCGCATGCGTCAGGCTCAGACTTCTGGTTGAGCGATTTAGCAACCGTGCATTTAACGCATCTTCAAGGCCATTCACTTGCCGAGAAACAGATGACGCGGCTAAGCCAAGGCGACGTCCGGCCTCAGAAAAGGACCCAGCATCAACGACTTCTGCGAACAGTCGCATGCCCGTCAGCATATCCATAGTCAACCCCCACCGAGCGGCGTTCACTTGAGATTAGGCCGAAATAACGAATAGACAATGCTATAGATCACATAAATGTTATCATCAAACTCTACTAAAACTTAGATCAATATTTCAAACGCCGCTGATATACCCACGTGGCGTGTATAGAATTTCGCGCGCTCCAAGCTCCATCCGGCGCGTTCTTGAGGAACCAACGATCACCGTCGTCAGCATATCGCAGGCATCGGGCGAAAGCGCTTCCAGTGTGGAATAGGCGACGGCTTCATCTGGCCTGCCAAGATTGCGGGCATAAGCTATCGGCGTATTGCCCGGTCGATGTTCGAGCAGGATGTCGCGCGCCTTCAAGAGCCCTTCCCGCCGTCGTTTTGATACGGGATTATAGAACGCGACAACGAAATCACCGATGGCGGCGCCTGTGAGCCGCTGTTCAATCGTGGCCCAGGGCGTCAGCAAGTCTGAAAGCGATATTGCGCAGAAATCATGGCCGAGCGGCGCGCCGATCCGCGCTGCCGCCATCTGCATTGCGCTCACACCTGGGATGACATCAAGCGCGATGCGGTTCCAGCGCTGGTCTTGCTCCGTATCCATTTCTTCGAGCGCCAGGGTCGCGAGCGCGTAGACGCCTGGGTCACCAGACGCCAGCAACGCAACGCGCCTGCCTTCGGAGGCGAGCGCTATCGCATGCCGGGCGCGTTTCCTCTCAGCGCCCAACGGGAAATCGTGCAGCGTTGCCTTGGAAGACACAGCATCCGCCGCAAGATCAAGATAAAGGCCGTAGCCGACAATATCCTCAGCCTGCCGGATCGTTTCTGTCGCTGCGGGAACCCTATAGGCAGGGTCGCCCGGCCCCAGGCCAACAATCCTAAGAACGCCCTGTGGCCGCCCCACCTTGCCAGGCGCAATCGGCAAGACGCTACGGGCGACAGCCCCGGTGACCCGCGCGCCCTTCACTTTCGGCTGTATCAACGTCGCGCCCGGCCCTGCCGCCGCGAGAGCCGCAGCTTCCGCCACCCCAGGAACGCCGACCTCTTGTTGGACGATGGCTGAAGGGTTCTGCAGCCTTGGCGCCACTTCGCGTAGCTCATACGGCCTGAAAAACCGGACTGCAGCCCCGAGCGCGTCCCCTACGGCATGGACAGCAGGTTCATCCGCCTTCACATCGATCGAACTGATCACCGCGACAGCACTTGCGTGAATGCCGGCCTGCTCAATGATTGTGCTCACATGCGCAACCAGCTGTTTGGGCGGCGTGTCCCGCTCGCAGCCTACGCCAATCGCAATTGTTGGCGGAATTAGTCGGAGATCGGATGCAGGCGCCGCAGCAACGTCGCTCACTTGAATGCGCGGACCGTCATCTGCCTGCTTTAGCCAATGGGGACGTGGCCCAGGTCCCACGAAACATACTCCACCAGCGGCTATTGCCTCCTGCATCACCACTTTCGTCGAGCCTACGCCGTCAATTCGCCATCCATCGGGCGGATCGTCAAGCGCGCCGCCGAGCACAGCATCGCCGCCCGTAGTAATCGCCGCATGCCCGCCAAGCGCTTCCGCCAGCACTCTCGCCAATGCATTCCCGCCGTGATGGCCACCGAGCAAAGGTGCAATATGTTCACCATTCAATGAGGCTGCGAGAACTGGCGGTTCGGCATGCTTGTTTGAAAGCACCGGCGCGAGGATGCGAATAACGGCGCCGCTGGCCATGAATGCAACAATTGGCCGGCCAGTATTGAACAGCATCCGCAAATGCGCGCCCGTTTCATCAAACGTAACATCGGCATTGGCAGTCCGGCTGCTGAGACCATGGACTTCGCCATATCCAAGCGTAGATTGGGCCTTGCGCGCTGTCTCAAAGCCAGGCCAGTTTAAAGCGATAAAGACAAGGTCATTGCTCAAAACACAGCCGTCCCGCGCCTGCGCGTTAAAATCAGAGAGAAATAGGGCGCACGCTCTTCCATCACCTCAGCGAGCGGCCGCACCCGTGCTTCGGTCATCGTGGCGCGCTCCACAAGGACTGCCGTTTCCAAAAGGCCGAGCCGCGCCAGCAAAGCCTTGAGGCGCGAGACATGCCTGCCAACCTTCAAAATCGCCGCCGCCTCAGTGGCGTCCAGCAAACGCTCGAGCGCTGCGTCATCCATGATGCCCGGCAGCACGGCCAAAGGCTCATCACGCAAAGCCAACGGACGCCCAGCCAGACCAGCAGTCGCGCCAAGCGAGGAAACCCCAGGAATGATTTCGACCGGCCAATCGGCAGTCAGGCGATCGAATAAGTACATGAACGAGCCATAGAGGCAGGGATCGCCTTGGCAAAGAACCGCGACTGTCAGGCCTCTCTGGAGCTCGACAGTAATAGCCGCTGCGCCAGCGCCATAGGCCTCGTCTGCTGGGAACGTCGCCGGGTCGAGCGGCATGCGGATCGGGATTTCTTGCTGGTCTGCCCGGAGATGCGCTTCGGCGATGCTGCGCGCGAAGCTTGGACCATCTGGCGGCGCCGGATAGGCGACGACATCAGCCGCCGCGATAACCCTAGCAGCCTTCAGCGTAATCAATTCCGGATCGCCTGGCCCAAGCCCAACCCCAAAGAGCTTTCCGCCCATCAGACGCGATCCCTCGAAGCATGCCATTGCGTGACCGTCATCGCTGGCTTCCAACCACGATACGGTCCGACAGGCGCGGCTTGCTCGACGCTAATGCGCTCCAAAGCGCCGCCGAACTGAGTATGCGCAATGCTCAACGCCAATTCGCCTTCCAGTGTGACGGCATTTGCAACAATCCGCCCGCCGGGTTTGAGCGCGTTCCAAGCTGCATCCAATAATCCTTCCTCAGACAATCCGCCGCCAATGAATACGGCGTCCGGAGGATCAAGATAACTGAGGCAAGACGGCGCGCGATCTACGCATAGCTTTAACTCCGGAACGCCAAGGGCGAAAGCATTGGCTTCAATCCGTTGCGCACGCTCAGCAATCGGTTCAATGGCTACTGTATGGGCGCCTTCTGCCGCCCGCATCCACTCGATGCCAATGGCGCCAGATCCGGCCCCGATATCCCATAGAAGGTCGCCCGGATAAGGTTCGAGCTTCGCCAAAGTAGCGGCGCGGACAATGCGTTTGGTCAGCTTGCCGTCATGCTCAAATGCATCATCAGGCAACCCGGCAGCGCGCGGTAAAGTTCTGGCGTTCGGGCCGGCAACGCATTTAATCGCCAAGGTATTCAATGCGCCAACTTCCTGAACTGCCCAATCCATGGCCGTTGCTGAAACCCGGCGCTCATCATCGCCGCCCATATTCGTGAGCGCGGTCATATGGCTCTTGCCCCACCCTATTTCGACCAACATCGCCGCAACAGCGGCAGGCGTCGCGCCATCATGGGAAAGCGCCAGGACCCGCGCTCCCGGGTGCAAGCACCGCTTCAACCGCGCCAATGGGCGGCCATGGAGTGTGATGCACTGAACACTTTGCCGGGGCCAACCCATGCCCGCCGCGGCAAGCATGAAGGCGCCGGGCGCAGGACAGATCGCTAGTTCATCCGCTGAGAAATGCCGGAGCAACGTTGCGCCAATCCCATAATCCAGCGGGTCTCCGGTAGCGAGCACGACAGCCTTCTGACCCCGCGCCGCCTCAATCAGCTTAACAGTTTCAGTAAGCGGACTCTGCCACGGCACACGTCTTGCGCCAGATGGCGGCGCCATATCCAGATGACGTTCGCCGCCAAAAATCACATCGGCTTCCAGAATGATCGCCCTCGCGGCGGGAGAAAGTCCATCCCAACCGGAAAGGTCGACGCCGATCACAGAAAGCCACCGCGCGCTGCTCATTTCGGCATGCCTGCAAGCGCGCCATTAAGCGCTGCGCTCGCCATAGCGCTGCCGCCACGCCTGCCATGAAGGGTTATGAACGGCGGCGGGGTATCGAACGCTGCTAATGCTTGTTTGGACTCGATGGCGCCGACAAACCCAACCGGAAACGCGAATATCGCAGCCGGGTAAACTTGCGTGCGCTCCATACGTTCCAACAGCCGGAACAAAGCCGTGGGCGCATTGCCAATGAGGACCACAGCCTGCGCAAATTTAGCATCAGGCCATAGATCAACGCCCGCCATCGATCGGGTGATATCAAGCTGCTTTGCACGCTCCGCCGTTTCCAGATCGCTGATCCTGGTCTCAACGTGAGCGCCCTCTGGCAGAAGGCTGCGGATCACGCCAGCGGCGACCATCGCTACGTCTGTGAAAATTGGTCCGCCTGCAGCCAGAGCCGCCCGTGCGGCAGCGGCAGGCGCGCCATGCCACGCTAGATCGGGCGCAATATCCGTCATGCCGCAAGCATGGGCGACGCGGATCGCAATCGGGCGGATATCTTCTGGCAAGCACGCAAGATCAAGCTCCGCCTGCACTGTTTCGAAGGATTGCGCATAGATCGCTGCCGGGTCTGTCAGATAGTCGTAAGGCGGCGCGCTAGGAATCGTCATCGTGGCTGTGGTGATGGTGGTGGCCGTGGCCATGGTGGTGATGGCCATGATCATGCCCATCAACGCCAGCGCCGCGCACATGGTGGTGATGGCCGACTTGCGGCGTGCCAACCTCATCCTCATAGCCGATGATCTGTTCGCGATATTTGCAGAGCATACAATTCATCGCGTTGTCGCCTGTCAGTGTTTCCGCGACCCGATCAGCAAAAGCGTCCAGGACTTTTGGGTGGTCGGCCAGATAGGGCGCATCAAGGTAATCGATATCTGGATTGGCCACGCGCACCTTTTCCGTTTCGTCACGGATGCGCTTAATTAGGATACCAGTGAACAAGAAATACGGAAACACCACGACCCGCTTGAAGCCAAGCTTCGTCGCCCGCTCCAACCCTGGCGCAACACGCGGATGGGCGACGCCGCTATAGCAAACTTCAGCCCAACCAAATCCCATGCCCTCCCAAAGCATCCGGGCGACTTTGGCGACGTTGGAGTTGGCGTCCGCATCATTTGTCCCGCGCCCGACGACCATCAGCAAAGTATCTTCGCGCCCAACATCGCTCGGGTTGGCGGCGAGCGCCTCCTCAATCCGGTCCTTGCAGGCGGAGAGGAGTTTGGGGTCAATCGCCAGATCGCGACCCATGCGGACGTCGATCGTTGGATGGGCCCGGCTGAACTCGTTGATCTCCGAAGGCACGTCGTTCTTAACGTGACCAGCGGCAAACAACATCCCCGGAATAGCGATAATACGCTCCATGCCGCGTTCCGCTAGCGCGTCCAGGCCTTCGCGGATTACCGGCGTGGCGAATTCTAGGAACCCGCTATCAACGTCGTAATCTGGCAAGCGCTCGGTCAGTCCTGCCTTTAAGCTGCCGAACTCGCGGATCGCGTCGGGGTCGCGGCTGCCATGGCCGCAGATCATCACGCCTGTGCGCATCAAAGATTTTCCATTCGGAATACGGATCAAGACTAACTAGATTAAAGATATGTTAGAGACCGCTGTCGCCATCACCGTCAAGCCATTCTGGACATTGGCCCTCGCGTTACTGATTGACGCAGCCGTCGGCGACCCGCCGTGGCTGTGGCGTCGGATCCCGCATCCAACGGCGATTATCGGCAACGCAATCAGCTGGGCCGAGCGCCGCTTGAACCGCGCTACCCGGCCTGAGTTTGACCGCCAACTGAGGGGCTTTACAACGGTTTTTGTCTTTCTCGGCCTCGCCATCCTTACAGGCTGGGTGCTCGAGGGGTTGCTAAGCGGCGGCGGTTTCAGCCTCCTGATCGAAGCGATCATCGTTGCCGTATTAATTGCGCAGCGCAGCCTGTTTGATCACGTCCGTGCGGTCGCAACTGGATTGGATGATTCTTTAGAAGCTGGCCGCGCGGCCGTCGCGCACATTGTTGGCCGTGACCCCGAATCGCTTGATGGGTACGGCGTTGCCCGCGCCAGCATTGAAAGCCTATTCGAAAATTTTTCGGACGGCGTCGCAGCGCCTGCATTTTGGTATGTGCTCCTCGGACTTCCGGGCCTATTGGCTTACAAGACGCTCAACACACTCGACAGCATGATTGGCCATAAGACGGAGCGCTACAAAGCATTCGGTATGGCGGCTGCGAAGCTGGATGACGCTGCGAATTGGATACCCGCCAGGCTATCCGCCCTTCTGATCAGCGCCGCTGCCGCCTTCACGCCAGGATGTTCCGCTCGTCGCGCCCTGCATACGGCGCTGCGGGATGCAAAAAAGCACACGTCCCCCAATGCCGGATGGCCGGAGGCGTCAGCCGCTGGCGCACTGAACCTGGCCCTCGCAGGACCACGCAGTTACGGCAATGCATTGATTGAGGACCATTGGATGGGCGATGGGCGCGCGCGCGCCGACAGCCCGGATATTCGCCGCGGGCTGTATCTGTTCTCGATCGCCTGCCTGCTGCATCTCGTGCTTTGGGCTGTGATCGGCTTCCTGATGTCCGGCTAAAGCCCCAGCTCGTGTTTGGCGATGATGTTGCGCTGGATTTCGTTTGAGCCTGAATAGATTGAGGCTGCGCGCAGGAATAGGTAGCTCGGCATCAGGCCGTTGAAATAATCCGCGCCGACAGGGTCTTCGTTCCAACCTTGCTTAAGGGCGCCCAGATTATAGGGCTCGGAATAATATCCACCGGCGATAACGCCAAGCTCGGAAATCATCTGCTGTACTTCAGACCGTCGCACCTTGATGAGCGACGACACTGCGCCGATGCCCTTGGCTGCCGAATGCGCCGACAATGCCTTCAGCATCGTGTTTTCAACGGTCATGAGGTCCGCCTCAGTATCTTTCAGGCGACGGTGGAAATCTGGATCATCAATAAGGCGATTACCGTCCCCTGCCCGAACTTCCGTCGCGATATGTTGGACACGTTCAAGCGCCGTTTTGAGCTCACCGCAGGCGCCGCCAGAAATGCGCTCATGCTCCAGGAGGTGCTTGGCGATGGTCCAGCCTTTGCCTTCTTCACCGACCAATGAGTCCAGCGGCACCTCAACATCCGTAAAGAACGTCTCGTTCAAATGATGCAAGCCGCTGGTGGCGATAATCGGGCGGATTTCGATGCCCGGCGTCGTCACCGGGAAGATCATGAACGAAATGCCGTTCTGCTTCTTCGGCTCATCAGACGTGCGCACCAAGCAGAAAATCCAATCCGCATGATGCGCGAGGCTCGTCCAGATTTTCGAGCCGTTGATCACATACTTGTCGCCCTTCCGGACGGCCCGGGTCCGCAGGCTTGCGAGATCAGAGCCGGAGCCAGGTTCGGAATATCCCTGGCACCACAAGCGATCACCGGAGAGGATCTTGGGCAAATGCTCCTGCTTCTGCGCATCAGTGCCGAACTGCATCAACACAGGTCCGACCATGCTGAGGCCAAATGGCGAAAGCCGGGGGGCGCCTGCAAGGCCCGATTCATCATCAAAAATGAAACGCTGAATAGCGGTCCATTCAACGCCGCCATGTTCCACGGGCCAGTTCGGCGCCGACCAGCCTTTGGCCGCCAGCGCTTTGTACCAGCGCATGTAATCTTCTTTGTGAACTTCCTGGCCCGACAGCACTTTTTCCCGCACATCCCGTGGCAAATTCTCGTCGATAAACGTGCGAACTTCTTGGCGAAACTCTTCGTCTTTGGCGGTGAAGGGCATGGTTGATCCTTTCCCAAAAGTCACAAAGCAAGTCAGAATGCTTGCACGACTTCAGGGGCGCGTCCATCCTGCCAAGTGTTCGCCGGTATGCGGCGTGGTCCAGTCGAGTTTTTCAGTCTGATGCCTTTAGCCGCCATCCTGGCGCCGCTCGCAATTGCAGTTCTTGTGCAGACTCTGCCAACCTTCGGCAATCTGGCGATTACAACGCTGGGGCCGGATGTGACGCGTGCGATTGGGCTGCCTGCAGGCGCCGTTGGGGCCTATGTAGCGCTTGTCTATACCGCTGCAACGCTTGGATCATTTGGCGCGGCGAGCACAGTTCTTAGGTTCGGGCCGATTAGGACCAGCCAGTTTGCCTTAGCGCTGTATGCGACGGGCGGCGTCATGATCTTTCTGGCGCCGGGCATTGCGACCATCGCATTGGCGGCGATCCTGTTTGGCATTGCTTATACGGCGCCAATCCCTGCCGGCGCCCAAATTCTCATCCGCAATACGCCGCCTCACCTACAAAACACCCTGTTTAGCATCAGGCAATGTGGCGTGCCGATTGGCGGGATGATGGCGGGGTTTCTGTATCCCTCTATCGCGGCGGCATTTGGCTGGGAGACAGCGTTGCTGGCGGCAGGCGCAGCTTGTGGGTTGGCTATGGTCCTCGTCCAAGCCGTCCGCCAACGATTTGATGCTGAACGCCAGCCGGATATCCCTATCTGCAAGGCTGGCGCACACAGCCCGATGACGCTGATCCGCAGCCAGCCGGAGCTGCGGCGACTCTGCATCGCGGGCTTCATTTTTGCAGGCTTTGAGGTGACATTCGTCGCCAACATCACGGCGCATTTGTTCAGAGATGGCGGATGGACATTGATTGAGGCAGGTCGGGCGCTCGGCGCGCTACAACTTGGTGGATTAATCGGCCGGCTGCTTTGGGGCCGTGTCGCGGATGGTTTACAGAACCGCTCCGTCATGCTTGGCTTGATCGGCCTTGGCATGGCCGGCAGCGCAGTGATTATGGCGATTGCAGGGCTCGCAAGCCCGGTCATGGCCTATCTCGCGGCTTTCGCGATTGGGCTGACGGCTGGCGGATGGACAGGGGTTGGCGTCGCAGAAGCCGCACGACTTGCCGCGAGCGCTAGTGCGGTGGCGGGCACTGCAGCGTTAACGATGTTTATGTTCCTTGGCGTTGTCGCCTTTCCGCTGCTGACAAGCGGCGCTCTGATTGCTGGAATTTCATACGCGCATGTATTTTTCGCCCTTAGCCTCTGTGCAGGTTGTGGCGGGCTCTTGATGCTTTTGGCGCCGCCCGTTAAGCCTGACGCCGCATGACGACGCCATCGCCCATTCCGATTAAGATTCCCTGGACCCCGCTCCTGCTCACGATGTTGACGCAGGCGGCGGCGACGATGGCCGCCTATACACTCTCCACAGCCTCGCCCCATATTGCGCCGGACCTTGGCGTTGAGAATGAGGATGTGGCGCAACTCGTGGCGATTGTGTACGGGATCGGCGCGATTTCAGCCCTGTTCGCGCCGCCTCTGGTACATCGATTTGGGGGAATGGGCGTCAGCCTCGCTATCTGCACGGCTGCGGGCGTGATGCAAGCGACAGCCGTATTGTCCGAAACAATGATGATGCTGAGCTTCGCCGCAGTCGCGCTTGGCTGCTGCTACGGCATGACAGCGCCCTCAAGCTCACATGTACTGGCGAAATTGGCGCCGGCAAAGCGGCGGAATATCATTTTCTCCATCCGGCAAATTGGCGTGCCTATGGGGGGAATTCTCGGCGGAGTGCTCATCCCGCCGCTCATCCTGCTCGGTGGATGGCGGATGGCCTTCGGGGCTCAATTGGTCTTCGTTCTGATCCTCGCCCTTTCGATCTATATGGTACGGCATCGCTTTGATTTTGATCGTGATTTACATGCCAAAATCCTACGTCCGTCTGGCCCAAGTCGGGTTATCGGGCTTCTAAGAGAATTACCTGAACTCCGCCCTCTGGCATTTGCATCTGTAATTTATTCCGGCATCCAGTTGTGCTTTGGCGCATTTCTGGTGACCCAGATTGTCCGTATCCATGGACAGGAAGCGTATCATTTCGCCAGCGCCATCGCGCTTGTGACATTCCAGCTATCCGGCATAGGAACGCGAATTGTGCTCGGGTTTGCTGCAGACGCCTGGGTCTCTGCCCGAACGCTGTTGGCGGCGCAGGGTGTGCTGATGGGTATATCGGCGATATTTGCGGCGCAGTATGATTCCGCCTGGCCGCTTTGGCTGATCTTGGCGAATACCGCGCTCGCGGGCGCCACGGCCAGCGGCTATACCGGCCTTGCGTTCGCGGAGTTTGCGCGGATCGGCGGCACTGCCCGTGCGGCCGAAACGACGGGCCTTGGCGCTGCGCTGATGTTCGCAGGAGTCGCCGTGATGGCGCCATTGTTCCGGCTTGGCATTGACCTATTCGGCGGATATGCCGTGCCTTTCCTGGTAATTGCGGTGCTCGCGTTCATTAGCGCCGCCGTTCTCATCCTCTTCAGGGACCGGCCCAATGACTTACAAAACACTAGACCCGATAAAGCTGATTGACCGGGACCATAGGGTCGGCGGGCTCTATGTGCGGGAATGCCGACCGCTTGATCCGACGCAGCTCACGACGCCGATTATCATGGTTCATGGCTCCAGCCATGGTTGGTGGGCTTGGCGGCGTTGGCAGCCCTTTTTCGCCAATGCAGGCTGGGCGACATATGCATTTTCATTCCGCGGGCATGCTGGTTCCTACATGCCGCCAGAAGCGGAATACTTAAATGCCACAATCTTCGATTATGTTGATGATCTAAAGGCGATAATGGCGTGGCTTGGTCGCCCAGCGATCCTGATGGGCCACAGCCTTGGCGGCATCGTCGCGCAGAAGGCGGCGGAGGGAGCAGACGTATCAGCGCTTATCCCAATCGCCAGTATTGGTCCGAGCCAAATAGGCGTCCAACGACCAGGCGCGCCGCCACCGCTCGACCGGGCGGTCATGCCAAGCCGGGAAGAAGCACAGGCCAGATGGCTGCATGACCCCTGGCCGCAAGACAAATTTAACCATTTCTATGCATCTCTATACCCTGAATCGCCAGGCGTGCTTGCGTGGTCGGGGACGGGACGGACGGAGGTTGATCCTGCAAAGATCGCCTGCCCCATTTTGTGCGTCGGCGCTGCAGAGGACAAAACCTATGCTCCAAAGGCGAAAGCGCTTGCTGGCGTCTACGGCGCCGATTGGTTTGAACAGCCCGATGCTGGGCATGACATGATGATGGAAGCGGCGAGCATTGATACGGCTCAAAGGATCAATCAATGGCTGATTTCAACCCTCGACCTGGAGCGCAGCCCCGCGATTCAAACTGCAGAGAGGCGCGGATGAACGCCAAATTGGCGTTATGCGTCCAGACGGCCCTCTGCCTCGCCGCCTGTGGATCAGGCGATACACCGCCGCACGGACCGCGAGAGACGCCCCAAAATTTCACCCCGGCAGCGCCGATAGCCCGCGCCCTGCCGGCCACTGAATCTGCGGAAAATGCATCGCATATTCATGGCTGTAGGTCTCGATCGCCTTGGCCGCTGTATAAGCGTCATCAACATGATCGGTAAAGCGGCGCGGATCAACGGCCCAACTGTCTGTTTCCGCCTCACCCTCAACGATGATTTCCG
>JAYNYG010000091.1:0-8491 GCA_038102935.1 Alphaproteobacteria bacterium
GGACGGTCCAATGAAAAGCATCTTCCGACCCTCCCTCATCGCGGCTCTCGCTTTCTTTGTCCTGGTTGAGCCTTCCTCAGCCGACGAAACCTTTGAGCCAATGAGCGGCGTCACAGTTCTAGGTGCGACGGCTTCGCCAGCCGACGTGGCAGAAACCTCCCGACTTCAGTTCCGCCTGGAGAACTTCAGCAGCGCCGATCTGACGCTGGTAGGCGTGACATCCAAGATGGCCGGGGCCGGAGCGATCATGATAACGGACGGCGTCGGAGGTCAGTCGGTTGCTGCGCAACTGCTGATCAAAGAGGACGAGACGCTCGATTTCGAAACCTCGCATATCTGGCTGGAGCTGAGAGACCTCAAAGAACCGCTTAAAGACGGCGACATGATGCCATTCGATCTCATTTTTCGGTCCGGCGTGCTGCCTGGGCGCGCGCACGCGCATGCAGCGGCGCGTTAGCAAAATCGCGGCTCAGCGCAACACCTA
This sequence comes from Alphaproteobacteria bacterium, assembly GCA_038102935.1. Classification (GTDB taxonomy): domain Bacteria; phylum Pseudomonadota; class Alphaproteobacteria; order Bin95; family Bin95; genus VMCJ01. The sequence continues at coordinate 485 of JAYNYG010000091.1, forward strand.
TAGGAGGCTAGAGAGATGAAAAACCTGGGCGCGAAGACCGTAGTTGCTTTTGTGGTCTTCTCCACCGTCGCCGGATATTTCCTTTGGCAGGAGCATTCCGCCCACATTGCCTTGGCGGTCCCTTATCTGCCGTACCTGCTGATCCTTCTATGTCCGCTCATGCATATCTTCATGCATCATGGCCATGGCGGTAGCCATGGAGCGGGCGATGGGTTGCGTGGCGCTCGCGGCGACGAGATCGAAACCGAGCGTGAGTGGCAGGTCGCTCCGATAGCCAAACACGGATCTTTACCAAAAAGCGAGCGTCGCGATGACTGAGCCCTCCTATGGCCTTTGGTCTCTAGCGGTGATCAACTCGGCCGTATTCATCATATTCGCCTTTAGCTTCTTCAAACCGAACACCAAGCGAGATTGGCGAAATTTCAGCGCGTTCAGCGCCTTCTTGGTCGCCCTCTTCGCCGAGATGTATGGCTTTCCGCTTACGGTCTACCTTCTCTCAGGTTGGCTTCAGAGCGCGTATCCAGGGGTCGACTGGTTCGCACACGACGCTGGCCACTTGCCCGAGATGTTGTTCGGCTGGAAGGCCCATCCGCATTTCGGTCCATTTCACATTCTGAGCTTTGTATTCATCGGCGGCGGTTTTCTGACGCTGTCCGCCGCCTGGCCGGTCCTTTATCGCGCGCAGCGAGAGGGCCATCTCGCGACGACGGGCATGTACGCCAAGGTGCGGCATCCTCAGTACGCGGGCTTCATGGCGATCCTCTTCGGCTTTCTCCTGCAATGGCCGACGCTGCTGACCCTCGCAATGTTTCCGATCTTGACCGTCATGTACCGCAGACTCGCGACCCATGAGGAGCAAGAAGTCGAGGCGGAGTTTGGCGACGCCTATCGGACTTACGCGGCAAGCGTTCCGCGCTTCATCCCACGATGGAAGTCGGAGCGACAAAGCGCTTGACGAGGGAGGTCGCAATGGATTCGAGCTACTAAACGAACTGCATCAGCCCGACCCGCTACCGGGGACGGAACTGTCAGGCAATTACCGTTCTTGTACACTCAGAGGGAAAAATTTTTGATACAATGACTTTCAATGATATTGTAATTGGATTGACAGCAAACCCGGATCATAAATATATAATAATATAAAAATAAATATACAGTAAAATAAAGTGTACTTCATATAGAAAGGAATCGTAAATGCATTTACATTTCGGATTTAGTATCGGGGTTGCGGTTGGGTTGTTTTTTTCCGCCTTATTTATGATTCTAATTTATATTTTTACCCGCACAGTGGGGCCGAATGACATATCCATCCTACAATTAGAACAAAAAGCCCCACATTTACGCGCTCCCGGTCGGCATGCTGAGAATAAAGCCAACCCTGACGACGACGCTATGAGGGACACGATATTCATCCTACCGGATATCAGTCATTATACACGATTCATGACAGGTAGCGAATTTTCGTTTGCGCACGCTCAGCATATAGTATTTTCTCTCATCAACAGCATGATTATTGCAGCGTCGCGCACCGTAGAGCTGTCTAAGCTCGAAGGCGACGCCGCGCTATTCTTCGTTGACGCCGACCGACATTCGGCTGGGCGGATCGGCGAATGTGTCTTCGATATCTTTGCTGCCTTCTATGCCGAACAATCGCGTTTAATCGAGACCAACATGTGCGCTTGCCGCGCTTGTCGAAGTATTGACAGCCTAGATCTAAAGATGTTCGTGCATTGCGGGCGGGCGGCGCGGTTCGAGTTTCGCGGCTCAACCGATCATTTTGGCGTCGATATGATCGTCCTCCACCGTCTTATGAAGAACAGTGTCAATTCGGACCGATTCATCATGCTCACTGACGCTGCGCAGACGAATGTCGCGTTTCCTGTCGAGCTGCCGTCTTACCTGATCGATGAGGACCTGCGGGGCTACGGCCGAATAGGGGCGACCGTCTTCACGCTTGATGATGCGCTCGCAGCTGTCCTGGCGAAGCAGGCGCCATCTACCTTGGCGACTTCCCGATGGACAGATGCCTACCGGAAACTAAGGGCCAATCTTGCATCCTTGCGACGTGTCCTTCGGTTTGGCGGCGCCAAACTCGGATAGCGATCGCTGTGCCCGGGGAATCTAGAAATTGCTATTTCGGCGATGAGTCATCGAGCCCGGGCGCCGCCCGCCATCCCTTTGAGCCACCGACATCAGCGTCTCAGCAATGCCTTCCACAAGATCGGCGACAGGACGAGTACGCCCAGCGTAAGCGTGAGCACACCGCCATATGCGAAATCGCCCGATGCGGCGACGCCGCCCAGGTGCGCAAGCGCAAAGCTGGCAGGCGCTATGCCCGCCAATGTCGCCCCAGCGAAACGCCATGCCGCAAGCGGCGTCAGACCGGCCGCATAGCTTACGACGTCGAAGGACAGAAACGGCATCAATCGGCTCGCGAACACTGCGAACGTCAAGGCGTTCTGTGAGCGCATGAAGCGGTCGAGGAAGGTGTTTGCGCCGCCGACGCGCAGCCAGCGCCGCAATACATCCCGGCCAAGCCAGCGCGCCAACGCAAAGGCGCCGAGCGCGCCGAGTTCCGCGCCGGCGATGACATAGACGGTCCCCCAGATATGGCCGTAGATCGCCCCTGCGGCGAGGGCGATCGGCGCGCTCGGCAACGGGCTGAAGACGATGGCGAAGGTCATCAGGCCAATTATGGCCAGCGGCCCTGCCGGCCTGGCCCATTCGACCCACTGACGCGCGAAAGCCTGGGCCGCGTCATCGTCCCAAAGCTCGAACGACTTCGCGGCGAGATAGCCGGCTGCGACAAGCGAAAGCATACCGGCCAAACCCAGCAAGCCTATCAGGCGCTGGCGGGTTTCTTTTTTCCCGTCCATGGGTTTTCCGACGCATCGCGGCCTGCGGGCGACGCGGTCCGCGATAGGGATCACAAGCGCGCCTTTCGTAGTCGCAAAGCATTACCGATCACAGACACCGACGAAAGGCTCATCGCAGCGGCGGCGAACATCGGCGACAGCAACAGGCCGAAGAATGGGTAAAGCACACCCGCGGCGATCGGCACGCCGGCGGCGTTGTAGACGAGCGCAAAGAACAGGTTCTGGCGGATGTTGCGCATGGTCGCTTCGGATAGCCGCCGCGCACGCACGACGCCGTTGAGATCACCCTTCACCAACGTGAAGCCTGCGCTTTCGATCGCCACGTCCGCGCCCGTGCCCATGGCGATGCCCACGTCGGCTTGCGCCAGCGCCGGCGCGTCGTTAACGCCGTCGCCCGCCATCGCCACCGACCGACCGGCCTCCTGCAACTCCCGCACGATGCGCACCTTGTCTTCCGGCAGCACATCGGCGCGCACCTCGCCGATGCCGAGGGTTTCGGCCACCGCCTTTGCGGTGCGCTCATTGTCGCCCGTGGCCATGACGATACGGAACCCAAGCTCGTGCAGCGCCTTAAGGGCTTCGGGGGTGGACTCCTTGATCGGGTCGGCGACGGCGACAAGACCGGCGATCCGGCCGTCGACGACCACGAACATCACCGTCTCGCCCCGGTCGCGGCGGGCGTCGGCGTCCGTTGCGCCGTTGGACGCCTCGACGCCAAGCGCCGCCAGCAGCTTCGCGTTGCCGAGCGCAACGCTGCGTCCGCCCACCCGGCCGGTCACGCCTTTGCCTGTGACCGCTTCGAAGTCTTCCGCGTTCACAAGCTTGTGGCCGCGCTGCTCGGCGCCGTGGACGATCGCCTCCGCCAACGGATGCTCGGAACCGCGCTCCAGGCTCGCCGCCAGGCGCAGCACGTCGTCGGGTTCGAAGCCATCCTCCGCCGATACATCGACAAGCTTGGGCTTGCCTTCGGTCAGCGTGCCGGTCTTGTCGACGATGAGCGTGTCTACCTTTGCGAACCGTTCCAGCGCCTCGGCGTTCTTGATCAGGACGCCGGCCTGCGCGCCGCGGCCCGTCGCCGTCATGATCGACATCGGCGTCGCCAGGCCGAGCGCACAAGGGCATGCGATGATCAGCACCGCGATCGCCGAAACCAGCGCATAAGCGAGCGCGGGCTCCGGCCCCCAGATCGCCCAGGCGAGGAACGCCGCGACGGCGACGGCGATCACCGCCGGGACAAATATTCCCGCGACGGCGTCGGCGACCTTCTGAATCGGGGCGCGTGAGCGCTGGGCGGCGGCGACCATCTCGACGATCTGGGCGAGCATGGTGTCCTTGCCGACCCGGTCGGCCTCGATGACGAGCGAGCCCGTGCCGTTGAGCGTGGCGCCAGTCACCCGATCGCCAGCAACCTTTTCCACTGGGACCGGCTCGCCGGTAAGCATGCTTTCGTCGATCGCCGAACGGCCGTCCAAAACCCTGCCGTCGACCGGGACCTTCTCGCCTGGGCGCACCCTGATCCTGTCGCCGACGACGACATCTTCGAGCGGAGTCTCCTCCTCGCTTCCGTCCTCTCGGACCACGCGGGCGGTCTTGGCCTCCATGTCGAGCAGCGCGCGGATTGCGGCGCCGGTCCGATCGCGGGCGCCAAGCTCCATCAACTGGCCGAGCAGCACCAAAACGACGATGACCGCGCCAGCCTCGAAATAGATGCCGACATGGCCGCCGGCGTCACGGAAGCCTGCGGGGAAAATCCCGGGCGCCACGACGGCGACGACGCTGAACATGTAGGCGGCCGCGACGCCCATGCCGATCAGGCTGAACATGTTGAGGTTCATGGTCCGGAACGATTTCGCGCCGCGCACCAGAAACGGCAGGCCGGACCATAGGATCACCGGCGTCGCCAGGACCAGTTCGATCCAGGGCGTCAGGCTCGCGCCGAGCCACTGTTTGATCGGGAGCCCAAGCATCGGGCCCATGGCGATGAGCAGCAGAGGCGCCGTCAGGAGCGCGCCGACGATGAAGCGCCGGCGGAAATCGATGAACTCCGGGTTTGGGCCTTCGTCGCCGGCGGGCACGCCTTTCGGCTCCAGCGCCATGCCGCAAAGCGGGCAGTCGCCGGGACCGACCTGTTCGATCTCCGGGTGCATCGGACACGTATAGATCGTGCCCTCCGGCATCGGCTCCGGCACCGGCCGGCCGTGCAGGTAGTCCTCGGGAGCCGCCGTGAACTTCGTCTCGCAGCCGCTCGAGCAGAAATAGAACCGCTCGCCCGCGTGCTTCGCCATATGGCGAGCGGCCTTGCGGCTGACCGTCATACCGCAGACCGGGTCCTCGGCGGCGATGAAGTCGTCTGGCGCTTCGGCGAACCTCGCCCGGCAATGGGCCGAGCAGAAGTGATAGTCCTCGCCCGCATGCCGATCGGCGTGCTTGGCGGTTGCGGCCGCCACCGTCATCCCGCAAACGGGATCGCGCTCGATGTCGTGGACTTCCTGATGCGCAGCCATGGGACTCTCCAGATTAAAACGCCCTATGAAATAGGGCCTCCAGTCACTGGAAGGTCAAGAACAAATCAACCTTAATTCTCCGAATGAACCGGATTGGCTTGAAGGACCAATTCACACGCGATGCAGCCAGGGCAATCGCGATATAAAGAACGCCTGCAACACTGCTGCTATGCAGGACATCGCAAATACGGCATCGGTTCCGGTAGCATAGACGACGCCTCCTGCGGCAAGCGGCATCAGGAAAGCGGGCGAAGTGAGGGCATTGAAGTAGCCGCTGTATTGCGGCCGCGCCTCTTCCGGCGAAATTTCCATCAGCAAGCCGATGACGGCGATCGTCAGGCCATTGGCGATCGCGCCCAGGAGGAAGAATGTCGCCAGAAGAATGACGAACGACAGCTCAAATATTGGCGCAAAGCCCAACGCGAGCATAATCGCAGGCGGCGCAACCCGGCTGACGGCGACGGCCAGCAACAGGCTGTGCTTGCCTTTGAAGTCGCCCCACCAGCCCCAGAGGAAATTGGATAGCAGCGCCCCGACCGTCTGCGCCCCGAGCAGCAGGGGCACATGCTTCAGCGACAAGCCAGCCTCTTCGGCAGCGACTACGTAGAAGGGCGCGGCCATCAACACCGCGCCCCCGCACCACTGCGCGAACACGAACCGCCGAAAGGTCTTGTCGCGCCGAAACATGGCCAAGCCTTCCTGGAAATACTCGGCGATCGAGCTTGACGCCTTCCGGGCTGGCGCTGCGGCCGGTTCGCCCATGGCGACGAACGCCGTCGACGAGAAGAGCATGAGGCCCGCCGCCAGGGCAAAGATCGCGGCATAAGAAACCGGAAACGCCAACGCCTCGACGAAACCGTTGGCCATGGCGACGACGCCGAGCGCCAGAACGCCGCCTCCAAAGAAACGTGTCGCCAGCAAGCGGCTGCGGCGCTTCGACGGGATAGCGCGCGCGACGATGTCGTTGTAGGGCACGGCGACGATGCCACTAACGAAAGCGTAGATCGTCCACAAGCTCAAGACTACCCAACCGAGCGCGATGCTCGACCAGGACGCCCCGACGTACAGGGCCATGGCGATCGCGGCGATCGAGGCGGCCCGCCCGTAGGCCCCGATGACGTAATAGCGCATGCTAGAGCCGCCGCGCGCCGCCAGAAAGCCGACGAAGAACTGCGGGAACAGCCAGCCGAACCGCAAAATCGCAGGCACGGCCCCGACGGCGAGCGCGTTGCCGGTCAACTGATAGACCAGCGCCGACATGATGGTCGCGCTGTCGACGGCGGATGAGCCTGCCTGAAATGCTACCCCGGCCGTAGCGACGTGAGCGAACCGCCTGCGTTCGCTCATTGGCCGCTCCAGTCGGCGGGATCGACGAAGAGACCGAAGTAGACCGACCAGATTCCGAGGACCACGAAGAGCGCGCCGGTCAGCCAGCGGCGCGCGCGCAGCCATTCGGCCGAGCGCTCGACGAAGCGGGCGAACGCAGGCAGGAGCGTCATGACGACCAGAGGCGCCGACAAGCCGAGGGCGAAGATCGCCATCGTCGTGAAGCCCGCGATCGCGGAGCCGCCGGAGACGGTGAGGCCGAGCAGACCGAACAGGATCGGCGCGGCGCAGGCGGGGATATTCAGGCCGACGGCCGCGCCCACGAGCCACGCGCTCCGCGCGTTCTTCCATGCCGGGGATGGAAGGATGATACCGCGTTTGAGCCAGCCGGAGCGGTTAAGGACGAAGGCCGCGCCGATCGTGCAGTAGAGCAGGCCGAAAACCAGCCAGAAGCCGGTCTGAAGGCCGATGAGCAACTGTCCCAGGAGCCCGACTGAAGCACCGAGTGTTCCCATTACCAAAGTGCGGGCGCTGACGAACGCGATTAGTGCGGCGGCTCTGGCCTTTTGGGATCGCTCTGCCTGACGAGTGAGGAAGATGAGATGGGCGCCGATCACACAGGGCTCGACGAATCCGATCAGTCCGAAACCGAGCGGTAGAAGGATGAGCGAAACGAAGCCTATTTCCATTCAGATTCTCTGGGCGGCGCGTTCGCGCTTCTCAGCTACAGCAGCAATCGCCCGCCTGGATCGGCGGACACGGAACCGTTCCATAGGAGCAAAACACGCAGCAGTCGCCAGGCTTCGGCTTCAGCACCGCGCCGCAGCCCTTGCAGTCGTAGAACCATTGGCAGGCGTCGGTCGGCATCGTCTCGGTCTCGACATGCCCGCATTCGGGACAAGTCAGCGTGGAGTCCAGTTCGACCGCCTCAGCCATCAGCTTCGAGCCTCGCTTTCGAGGGATATCCGGCGTCGGTCGTCGCCCTGATGAGGTCGGCGACGCTCGCACGGGCGTCGTCGAACGTGACGGTCGCGGTCTTGTCCTCGTTCGAGACAGCGACGGCGACAACGCCGTCAACGCGATCCAGGCTCTTCGAGACGATGTGCGGGCAAGCGGCGCAATACATGTTTTCGACAGCAAGCGTCACGGTTCTCTCTCCAGCGTGCGCCAGGGCGCTAACGAGCATGGCGACCGCGAAGCTCGCGATCAAGGGTGCGCGCATTGGGGCCTCCTATCTTAGTAAGCCAGTAGGATGGGAGCGAAGAAATCAAACCCGACCGCGGCGACGACCAGCACGGTTG